>CAZRCI010000026.1:0-72156 GCA_964598535.1 uncultured Planctomycetaceae bacterium
TCTTCGGCGACCACCGACGGATAGGCCAACCGCGCGAGATACCCGCCGACAGGCTCATAACGTTTCTTGATGGCCGACTCCGGAATGATCACGTTTTGCAGGCCTTCCTGCCAAACGTTACCTCCCAACAGCACCGTTTCCCAGGGCGTGAACACATACGAGGCGGACGTTTCGGTGTCGTCCGGCTCGAGCGGCGCGCCGTCTTCGTCGATGCGAATCGGGTGGCCCTCGGCGTTCATCGCGGGCATGCCGACAATGGTCGCCGTCTGCAGGCCACGCGCGTTGATTTTCTGCGATGCTTCGATTTGTTGTGGTGAAAAGTGCGATTCGAGGAACTTGAAGTCCACGACATTGGCCGATTCGCCGAAGGTGTCGGGCGAGAAAGCCAACTCCCAACGCTCCATCTCCAGGGTATGGCAGCCGGTGCAGTTGTACTTCTCGATGATTTCGTTGCCCGCAATGATCGCTCGGCGGCGCTCGTCACCCTTGAAGATGTACTGCTGGGCCGGGGGTTCCGCCACGAGCCCCAGGACGAAGGTGATGATCGACTCCCGCTGCGCGTCGTCGAGCGCCATGAACTGTGGCATGCGCAGCCGCTCGTTATACGTCTTGTTCTGCGCCTTTTCGAAGTCGTAGCTGCGCGGTTCGCGAAGCTTTTGCCAGATGAAGCCCTCGCGCTGATGCGACACCAGCTTCTCCATGAAGTACCCGACTTCGGGCGGCATATTCAAGAAGTTGAACGAGTGGTGCCCGCCAGCGGTTTCAGTTTCTTCGATGCCCTTGTCCTGTTGGCCAACGTCACCGTGCGAGGCGTCGCCAAAGTGCAACGCGCCAGGCTGGCCGTGACCGTGCTTCATGTATTCCACGATCTGCTCGAAAGCCAACTTGTCGGGCGTCTTGCGGGCCCAGTCGGCCAGGCCAGTGCCGATCGGCTTCACGTCTTCAAAGTTCGGGATGTCGTGACAGCCCGAGCAGCCGTACTTGCTGATCGAACGGCGGCCGACGTAACGCAGTTTCTTTTCGACCGTGATGTCGCCCACCAGTTCGATTTCGTCGCCTTTGAGATCGGCTCGCATCCGCTCGGGGATGCCCGTCTTCAGGTACTCCTGAGCCTGGCGCTTGGAGAAGGTGTTCTGCAGGTGCTCGAGCGCGAGCTCATCGAGCGAAGCTTCTTCTTCCTTGGTCAGGTCGCGGCCCGGAATGTTTGTGGGCTTCCAGTCCTTGCTTTCGAGCAGAAAGGCCGCGATGTCGGCCGCCGGATCGGTGGTCTGGCCGTCCGCGCCCTGTACGGGATCCAGAATCATATTCGGCATCACCGTGCGCGGATGGTACGCGCTGGGATTCTTGAGCCAGGTATAGAGCCATTGCGGACCGTTTTGATTCCGGTCACCCCCGAGCTTCGCACCGAGGCGCGAGAGGTCCGGGCCTTGTGTCATCGCGGCTTGCGGGAAATCCTCGTGCTTGTGGCACGCCAGACAGCGGACCTCGAAGGCGAACTTACCGCGTTCGGCCGAGGCCGCTTCGACGCCCGTGGCGGGCGCGATGAACTGGAACGGTTGGCTGCCAGTCAGCAGGTATTCGGTCATCCCGCGAATTTCGGCCGGCTCGAATTTCTTCGAGACTTCCAGACTGTGCGGGTCGAGCGCGTCCCACAGGCCAAAGAACTGCGGCATTTTGGTCGAGGGGCGGAAGTCCTTCGGCTCGCGAATCCACGAATACAGGAAATCAAAGTCGAGCTTGCTGCCCACGTGACGCAGGCTGGGGCCGACCTTACGCAGATTGCCCGGTGTTTCGACGTCGGCCAGCACGCTGACCAACCGCTTGGTGACCAAGGCATCGCCCGGCAATTCTTCGGCGTTGTTCAGCGAAGCCATCAGGGCATGCCGCGGCGCGGCTTGTTCCGGCTCGGCAATCACTTGCTTGGCCCACTGCTGCTGCGCTTCCGAAAGTTCGCCAGTGGCCAGCAGGCCCTGAGCCGCGGGGGCATAGTTGGGTTCGGCACGCAAGTCCGGACCAATGCGGCGATGGGGACCGTCGAAGCCGTTGATCTCGTGGCAGCCAAAGCAGCCCACGTCTTTAATCAGATTGAAGCCTTCGACGAGCTTGGGCGCGGGCGGCTCGGGGAACCGCTCGCTGGGCTGCAATTCGACTACGTCGTGATGGCACTTCAAGCACAGGCTTTCCGCGAACCGGTTGGGATACATCGGAAAGATCCAGTGATGATTGTCGAACCAGCCGTACTGGCGCTTCCACTCCTCGGCTTGCAACGGGTCGTTCGGAGCGTGCGAGGCCCACTTGAACGCGGTCGCGCTGCCCTGCCCATCGTGACAGATCGTGCAGCCCATGTCGGCCATCGTGTGCGGGCTGAGCGAACCCACAAACAGGTCGAGCCGCGGATGCGAGGCGTACGGATGCGGAAGTCCGCGACGGACCGTCAGCTTTAGCGGTTTTCCCCACTGCGTGGACTCGATCAGGTAGTTGTAAATCTGATTTCGGGTAAGCAGTTGGGCACCGCCGATTTCCAGAATGGCATCGCCCACTTGCAAACCAGCCCTGGCCCCGGCCGTTTCGGGACGGACGACGCTGACGACCGATTCTTCGGGATCGACGAGGCCCCGCTGGGCAAGGCGAATTCCGTAGATATCGTGAACCTGGTCACTGTAGAACGTGGCCAGCTCGTCACCGCTGGTCGGCCGATTGTCGAGGGCTTCCGGCCGTTCGGCGGGAGTTTCGAGTGCGATCTCCAGCAGCCGCTCTTCCGGATAGGCCGGTTCAATGGCCGAGCCCGCCACGGTGCGGTCGATTCCCTGGTGGCAATTCGTGCAGCGGTCGAAGCGTGGAACGTCACGGAAATTGTTGTTGATCGTCAGGTTGGGTAGCCAGATCTGATCCAGCTTCTTCGGTGCGAAAGCGTCGATGATCGGCAGGCCGATCACTTCATTCATCACCTTATTCTCGCGCTCATAGAGCGCATCGGCGAGTTGTTTGCGCTGCGTGGTCAGCTCGACAAGGCGTTTGTCAGCGGCCGCCTCTTCGGCAAATATCTCGCCCACGATACGCTCGAGATCCTTGCGATACGCGGCGGCGTCTTGCATCTCGTCGTTGGCGGCGGCGACGCTCTCGCGGAGCTCGTTGACGCGATCCTGCAACGGATTGAGCTGGCTCGCGGGCAACGCGTTGCCGACCCCCAGTTCAAATTCGCTGCGCGCCACGTCGAGATCGGCGGCGCGGAACTTCTTGAGCGAGGTCGCTTCGTTCTCCACGAACCGAGCATCGTCGATGTACTTTTGCAGGGCCGCGCGGAACGTCTGGCGAAGCTGCGGCCGCTGCTCGGGCGGAGCCGCCACCAGCGCTTTATAGCTGTCGTCGACGGGGGTCAGATTAACCGTGCCCTGCGAGCCGTTCGCATCGGCCGCGGCCCGGACGCGATCGTTGAACTGATCGACAAGGCTGCCGGCCGGAATTTCTTGCAAGGCCTTTTCCAATGCCTCGTGCGCTTCGGAGACATCTTGAGCGTATTGCTCGGTTTCCGCCTGGCTCAAGCGGGCTTGGGCCGACCAGGCTTCGATCGAGCGAAACTTCTGCTGGTAGGTTTTCCATTCGCGGCGGTGGTCCGAGGCAAACATCCAGATGGTGCCGACGAGCATCACAAGTGCCGTGACACCAAAGATGACGTGCAACAGCTTCTGGTCGCGCCAAGTTGATTCGTTAGCTGGCATGGTCGATTATCTCGCGCCGTCGCGCGTCAAAAGCAGGGGAATGCTTAGAAGTTCAGGAAAAATTCCGGAATCGCAATGATGTACTTCAGGTTCACCGTCCAGCGGAGCACCATCTTGATCGGCAGGGCCGCCATGAACAGCAGCAGATTCGCCATCAGCATGAAGCGGACGAAGCCCATCTTGGCGAAAAAGCCGCGGAAAATCGTAGTCGCCATCAGCGGCGGCAGGGCGATGAAATAACCCAGGACCAACACAATGCCCAACCACTCGCGGAGCAGGATCGTCAGCAACTGCTGTACGAGCGTCGCGTCAGGCGGCGCCTTGGGCAGCGATTGCTGCATGAGATCGATCCAGAAATATTGCGACAGATCGACGTTGTTGAGCGCGAGAACCTTGTGCGGATCCCAGTACTCGAACGGACCGAAGATATTCCAGTTCGGGCCGCGGAAGAACGTGCCCAGGATGATCAGCGTGATCCACAGTTCAAGAAAGCCAAATTGAAAGACCAAGTAGGCGAATTTCCGCTGGTCGATCGTGTAGTAGCCGTTTCCCTTCTTGTTGAAGTCGAGATACGGTATCGCGGCCAGTCCAACCAGCACCAGGCTCGGCAGCACCACGCCCGCCATCCACGGGTCGTAATACACAAGCATTTCCTGGAGACCGAGGAAATACCACGGGGCCTTCGACGGGTTGGGAGTCTTCACGCTCGAAGCGGGCTCTTCCAGCGGAGCTTGTAGAGCGATCGCCCAGATCACGAGGAACGCCGTCAAGGCGACCATGCAGATCAGTTCGGTATAGACCAGGTCGGGCCAGACCAGCACTTTCTCGTCGTCGAGCTTCTCGGTCGGCGGCAGGCCTTCCTTCGCGCGGCGGTCGTTTTCGACCGCTTTGGCCGTCGCCAGCCAGGTAAAGTAACCCAGCAGGAACACCAGACCCACGATCGGCACGTTGTCCGGCTTGGTGACGATCGCGGCGAAATTCGGCTCGGCAATCGAGAAGCCAAGCAGAACCAGCGAGAGCATCAGCATCGTCCAGCCAACCATCGGCCGGACCAGCCAGGTCCGAAACACATAGGCCGCCACGAGCAGCACCGTCGTGCCCACGCTATAAACCACGGGGCCGGTGGCCCAGTTGGCGAAATTGCGGAGCGACAGCGGTAAAACCGGCGGGCTGCCGCCCATGGACGTGGCGGCGACGATCACCAGGAACAGCGACACGACCAGCCACACGATCGCTTCGCGCACGCGGTGCAGGTTGTGCCACAAGTGGTAGGCGAAAACCGCGTTGACCACCCCCAGGAACAGATAGTATCCACCCAAAAACGGCGAGATGCCACGTAGGAAATCGGCTTCCGATACACCGTGCATAATTGTTTGCTCGTTGAGTCGCCCCGAGGATCAACTGGCTACGACAAGCCTCGCGAAATCCGCCGCTACAGCGGACCGCTGATGCCGCCATCCTTGCGCACGCGCCAGAAATGGATCGCCAGGAGCAGCGCCACGCCCAGCGGAATGGCGATGCAGTGCAGAATATAAAATCGATTCAAGGTCTCTTCGCCCACGAAACGAGCGCCCAACAAGGCGAAGCGCGCGTCCGAGGCGTTGGTGATCATATCGATGCCCTGAATGTTCAGAAGCTGCTGGCCAGGGCCTTCGTGACCGAGAATGGGCGTGGCCCGAGCCATGTTCGAGCCCACCGTGATCGCCCAAATCGCGAGCTGATCCCAGGGAAGCAGGTAACCGGTAAATGATAACAGCAGCGTTAACAGCAGCAGGATGACGCCGATGACCCAGTTGAACTCGCGGGGAGGTTTATAACTCCCCGTCAAGAACACGCGATACATGTGGAGCCAGACCGTGATCACCATCGCATGGGCCCCCCAGCGATGCACCTCGCGCAGGATGCCGAGTGAGGTGACGTCACGCAGGGCCAGGATATCGTTATAGGCCCATTCCAGCGTGGGCCGGTAGTAGAACATCAGGAGCACGCCGGTGACGGTCTCAACCAGAAACAGAAAGAACGTCACGCCGCCCATGCACCAGGTATAGCTAAGTGCGATGCCCTGCTTCTTGATCGAAACGGGATGCAAGTGCAGGAAGAAGTTGGTCAGCATCACCACAATGCGATTGCGGCGATCCTGCGGCATGGGGTGGCGGAAGATGCTCTTCCACACCTGCGACTCGCGGATCATTTCACCAATGGACATCGTTTACTACCGCGCCTTATGGGAGGGAAAATCAGTTCTGCACCGGACGTTTGAAACTTGCATCTATCGCCGAAACAATCGATCCATCGCCGGCCGGATGCCGGGCGGCGGCGGCTTCTTTCTCACGCGAAACACGACAGCGAACCGGCGCCGAGTCGCAACCGACCGCCGCCGAACCGCACGCGGTCGCGGGTTCCAACGCTGCGCAGCACCGCCGCTCGGCGCCGCACGCGCTCAGCACTACACCGCGACGTACGAGGCAGGGTCGTTCCACTGTCCGAGTTCTTCTTGAAAGAGCCGGCTCTTGTCGACTTCCAACTGGCCATCGTCGGCGACCCGAATGGCAAAACGTTCGAGAGGCCGCGGAGCGGGCCCCTCGAAGTTGATACCGTCCTTGTAGAATCCACTGCCGTGACAGGGGCACTTGAACTTCTGCTCGCCCTCGAGCCAGTTGGGCGTGCAACCCAAGTGCGTGCACACCGAACGCAACGCATAAATCTGGGGCGACCCGTTGTATTCGAAATTCACGATCCACACGCCATACTGGGCGATGAACTTCGTCTCGACCTGCCCCGGCGCGAAATTGCTGGGGAAGCCCACCTTGAACTGGCTGGGCGGTTCCATCAGCACGTTCGGGAACATGTAGCGGGCGACGCCCAGCGTCCAGAGGCCGAACGTGGTGGCCAGCGACGTGAAGCCGATGCCGAGGAACGAGCCCAGCATCACCGTCGTCAAGAAGCTGCGGCGATCGGTGGCCGCGTCGGCCGCCGACTTGGGCTTGGGTTTGGCATAGTCGGGCTTCACCGGCATCGGCGGCACGACAAGCTTTGGCTTGGCCGGCTTCTCGACCGCGGGAGCCTTGGCCGCGGCTTCGGCCTTGGTCATGGGACCCGGCTTCGAGGCGCTGCGCGCGGCGGCAAGGATGCTGCTCGTATCTTTGGGCTCGGCCGGAGCGGCGGCGGCTGCCTCTTTTTTCACCGGCTCCTTCTTCGCCGGAGCGGGCTTCGGAGCTTCAGCCTTGGGCGCGGCGGCCGCGACCGGTTTCTCGGCGCCGGCCGCTTTTTCCGCCCGTGCCGCAGCGAGCATGTCAGCAACGCTCAACCGCCCACCGCCCGGCTTCGCGGCCGGTTTGGGCTTGGCCGCGGCGGGCTTCTCGGCCTCCGGCGACGCTGCTTGCGGTTCTGGAGTGGCCTCGCTGGCTGGCTTTTGGGCTTCCGCCCCGCCGCCATCTGCCTTACGCGCCGCGGCCAAAATCTCGGCCACGCTCATCTTCTTCTTTTCGGCCATGCCCTACACCCTAGAGGCGTGACTGCTGTCTTTATATTTCGCGAAAAGATCGGTTCGAGGCGGGATCGTTTCGAGCCGGCCGGGCGCATGTAAATGCGTGTGCCTGGTAAGAAATGTCCCCCTGGAAATGCCGGCAGTCCTGCGGAGATGGGCAGGATTGTGACATTTTTCACGATCTATCTCAGTTTGTAACTCAATTTCCCTGCTGCTGTCAACCCACCCCTTGTTCTGCCAAGAAGATGCGCCACCTGGCACCCGGCCGACGACTTCTGCCGGATTTGGATCGCCAATGCCGATTGCCCGGCCAGGTCAGGTTGCTCGGCCAATTCCGGCTACTCGCGTAGGCCGGCCTGGCGATTCTAACCCGCGTCAATTGGTTTGTGTACTAATCGACATTCTTCCGCATTCACACCACAGGCGTTCGGCCAAGTCAGATCTGTGGCCGGGCCGAACGCCCGGAGGACGCCCCGGCGGGCGCGCCCCTGCTCGAAGGAGTATCATCGTAGCAACTTGCCGCGCGGCCTTCGAGTCCTATCCATCTCTCTTCCGTCTCTCATGTCGAGCAATCCACGACCCCACTCAGTCACTCCGACACCGGCGACCGACGATCGGTTGCCCTGGGCTGCGCTGGAAGCGTTGTCGCACCGTGATCCGGGCGGTCGCGGTTTGGTCAGCTACCGCCGCGCGGACCAATCGCTCGACGCCGGCGCGCTTTGCGCCGCGAGCCACCATCTGGCCGAACATGCTCGAAGCGTGGTGATTGCGACGGGTTTTCCAATCGTTTTCACAGATCGCGTGGTCGCTGAAACAGACGGCCCCCCGGGGACGCTGTGTCTGGCCGTGGTACTGCAATCGCTCGGCGTGACAGTGAAGATCGTGACCGATGCGTATGCCTTACCGGTTCTCCATGCGGGAGCCGAGTGCCTGGGACTCGATTCCACAACGATCCAGGCATGTCCCGCGTCCGGGGCCGAATGCGAAGCCTGGCTCGATGGATTTATAAGCGGCGTCGGCGCGGATTGGAGTCATCTGATCGCGATCGAGCGTCCCGGTCCAAGCCATACGCTCCAATCCTTTCGGACACAGCGCCGCGACACGCCAATTCCGGTTGAGACCTTTGAGTCTACCGTGTCCGAGGCGGACCGCGACCGATGCTACAACATGCGGGGCGAGCCGCTCGAGGCCTATATGGCCCCCACGCATCGGCTCTTTGAACGGATTGTCGAGCGCGAGTTGCCGATCCGGACGATCGCCATCGGTGACGGCGGGAATGAGTTGGGCCTGGGTTGCTTTTTGTGGGAAGACCTCGTGGCGGCAATTGCCACCGGATCAGCCGGCAAGATCGCTTGTCGCGTGGCCGCGAATATCACCATCTTGGCCGGCACGAGCAACTGGGGCGCGTACGCACTTGCGCTGGCGGTCGCTCGGCTGCGCGGGCTGTCGCTTTCGCAGCCGTGGTTGACGCCTGCCGGCCAACAACGCCTGTTGGAAGCGATTGTCGCCGCCGGCGCCGTGGATGGACGTACCCGCCGGGCGGAGCCGACCGTCGATGGGCTCTCGGCGGAAGACTATTTGCAGACGCTCGCGGAGATGCGAGATTTGCTCAAGCAGGCCAGCCGATAGTAGGCTGATTTTCTTTGTGTAACGTTTCCTCTCCTCGCGCATTGAATGGGGTGATGAGCAACGATGCCGGCCAGTATGACGCGGCTGCGGAAGATCACTTAGTCCAACGGGCCAAGGTCGAGGCCGAGGCATTTGCCGCCTTGTACGACCGGTACTATCCGCGCGTGTTGACTTATTGCGTTCGGCGATTGAGCGATCGAGCCACGGCGGAAGACGTTACCTCGGAGGTTTTTTTAAGCGTGGCGAGGCGGTTGCCGACGTTCAGCGGTCGGTGTGGCACCGACTTCCGCCGCTGGCTGTTCCGAATCGCGACCAACGCCGCGAATGCCCAAATGCGGCAAACACTCTCGCGCCAATCGCTGCTCGAGGCGGCCGCGCGCGATGGTCGCGTGCAGTCCAAAATGGCGACCTCCGGCGTGCCGCAAGACGCGGATTGGGAACTGGTGCGCGAGGAGATCCACGCGCTCGACGAACGCGTGCAAACGATCATTGCCCTGCGGTTTTTTGCCGGGCTGTCGCACGATGAGATTGCCAGCATCGTGGACGCCACGCCCGGTGCAGTCCGGACGACGCTCTCGCGAGGACTCAAAACGCTTCGCGAACGACTTTCGACCCTGGGGCTATTCGAGGCCGAGTGATTGCCATGTGGGAACTTGATCGCCAGGAACTCGAATTCACTGCCGTGCTCGGGCGTTTGAACATCGACGACGCGCCTCAGGTGGCGCACCGCGCAGCGCTGCGAGCCCGCGCGCTGCTCGTTTACGAGGAACACCAAAGACGGCCAGAAGAACTTGGGGACTGGCGTCAAGCAATCCAGCAAGGGAGATCGATCATGCGACGACCGGTCGTACGTTTCGCTGCCGCGTGTATGTTCGTTGCTCTGTTTCTCACGGGGTGGATTCAGTTGCACGACGAGAAGCAGGCGTCGGCCGCGTTCTACGAGTTCGCCAATTCCCTCGTCAGCGCCAGGTCGGCCCGCTTCAAAATGGAGGTCGAGTCGCCGGGCCAGCCCGGGATGAAAGCCGAGGCGTTGTTTTTGGCGCCGGCTCGTTTTCGTCAAACCCTGCCGGAGCTGATTACCGTCTCTGATATGCAGGTTGGCAAGATCACGACGATGAGGCCAGAGCAGAAAACCGCGGTTGTCGTCAATCTTGTGGGGCGAGGCGAGATGCGAGGCTCGATCGATATCTTCGACCGGCTCCGGAAGATGCTCGACGACAAAACGCGGACCGACGAGGCGTTTCAGCCCATTGGAGAGAAAGAAATCAACGGCCGCCGCGCGCTTGGCTTTCGCGAGGAGACGCCTTTCGCCATGCTGACGATCTGGGGTGATCCGGAGACAGGGCTTCCCCTGCGAATCGAAACCGTGATGAGCGGCACGCCCCGGATGGAAGTAACCTGGACCGATTTCGAGCTGAATATCGATCTCGACGAGTCGCTTTTCGATACGACGCCGCCAGCGGATTACAAGGTTCAGGAGTTCGAGATGGACGCCTCGCCCTATAAGGAGCAAGACCTGATCGAAACATTCCGTTTGGCCAGCGAGATCAGTGATGGCACGTTTCCAGACAGCATCGACGCGGCAGCCAGCCAGCAGCTTATGGTGAAGTCGGTTCGAAGCCGCAAAGACGCGACGGACGAACAGGTCATGGAAAAGTTCATGGAATTGGGCGCGAAAATCGGTCGGGGCTTCAGTTTCGTCGAGCGATTGCCCAAGTCCGCGGATGCCCACTACGCCGGCCAAGGTGTCAAACGCGATACGCCCGACACGCCGATTTTCTGGTATCGGCCCGAGGGAGCGAAGACCTATCGCGTGGTCTATGCCGATCTCACGATTCGCGACGTGGCAACCGCCCCGGAGACGCCCGAGGCCGTGCCGCTCAGCGATTCCGTGCCAGGCCCCGAATCCAATTCTTCGTCGGACGGGGCGAAGTAGTGGAATATGCGGCGGGTGGCGGAGCCTGCAGTGGTGCGGTTCCCTGTTCGTTGCCGCCTGAGGGCCTTCGGTCTGAGGCGGTTGGCAATCTTTGGACGTTCGAAGCGATTCGCGGTCCTGTGGCAGTTGCGGGAATCGTGGTAACCGTTTGGATTGGCCGGCGCTGGCTGGCGCCTACGGCGAGTTTAGAGACTTCCGCCGCGCCTGCCAGCACGATAGATGCTATCGCGATATGATGAAAGGCGAGCACTGGCCTTCCGATGGCCGAATTGTCCGCATTCGATGACGACCGCATGTACCTCCTCGAAAATCCCGTCTTGCAGCGCGAACTCGTGACCAACCTGCGAATGACGCGGGCGTTCCTGCTGCTGTTCGTGTACTTGGGGCTGTTGAGTTTGGTCGTGCTGCTGGCCTGGCCCCAGGAACGGCAACTCGATCTGACGACGAATCCCGAGGCGGCTCGCCGGCTGGTGAACCTGGTTTTCCTGGGCCAATATCTGCTCGCCTCGCTCATGGCGCCGAGCTTCGCCGCCGGTTCGATCACCGGTGAGAAAGAGCGCAAAAGCTACGAGATGCTGTTGGCCAGTCCACTCAAGCCGGGCGCGATCGTGCTGGGCAAGCTGCTCGCCTCGCTTTGCCACCTGCTGCTCTTGATCGTGGCTTCCCTGCCGATCGTCATGCTTTGTCTGCCGCTTGGCGGCGTGTCGCTGTATGAAGTGCTCGCGATGTATCTCGGGCTCGTCTTGTCGGTCCTCGCGTTCGGTATGATCAGCCTCTGGGCCAGCAGCTACTTTCGCCGTACGTCCGCGGCGCTGGTCGTGACCTATCTGATCATTCTGCCGCTGGCGCTGGCGGGCGTCTCGTTGTGGATGCTGTTCGAGGGCCAGGGGCAATTGCGACTGGTGCTGGCGGTGCTCGTACTCCCCGTGCTTTGTCTGGCAATTTGCGGCGGCCTGTTTCGCAACATCACCGCCCGGCTCTTGCATCCGCCCGACGTGGGGAGCGAAGGCAAGGAAGTCGTCGACTTGGAGACCGAGGCCCGCGAAGCCGTGGGGCTGGTGATTCAGAGCGATCAGTTTCCCGACTGGCTCTTTGCGCCCAAGAAGCGAACCAGCTTGCTGGCCGATGGCGCGAACCCGGTCTTCGACAAGGAAATGCGAAGCGAGATCTTCAGCCAGGGCACGCTCATGCTTCGCGTGGTGATTCAAGTGAGCATGCTCTTGGCGATCCCGCTAATGGCGTTTTTTCTCTACATTTGGCCGTTTCTGGCGCCGTGGTATTTGTCGTATGTCATCCTGTTCAACATGCTCGTCGGGCCGGTGTTTTCCGCCGGCAGCGTGACCAGCGAGCGCGAGCGAGAGACGCTCGACTTGCTGCTGACGACCAATCTGACCCCAGGGCAAATCCTCTGGCCCAAGTTGCTCGCCGGGCTCCGCGTGTCGAGCGTGCTGACGATGTTTTTGATGTGGCCGGTGGTCTTGGCAACGGTAATGGTCAGCACCTATTGGACGAACCTGCCGGCCGTGGGCGGATATTTTGTCATCGTGGGTTTGGTGTGCGTTACCACGGCCACCGCGGCCTTGTTTTGTTCGGTGATGTTCCGCAAAACGTCGATCGCCCTGATGAGTACGTACCTGGCCATCGGGGTGTTATTCACGCTACCGGTGGCCGTGACGTTTTTCGCGCAGACGTTCTTTCCTCGCGAGTCGGCCACGGGCTGGATTGGCGACCTGAGCTTTGCGAGCCCGTTCCTCACGGCGTTTCGTTTGCCGATCGATGCCCGGATTGTGGACATCCAATACGTCCCGCCCGACTGGGCCTTCCTGGGCAAGTTCGTGCTGTTTTACGTGCTATTCAACGGTGGCTTGCTGGCGGCGATGTCCCACTTGTTCAACATGCGCTGGCGTCAGGATTACTAGCACGAACGCCGGCGACGGCCGAACGCGCCCACCGCTGCCATACCCACAACGGCCAGGGCGATCATGCTTGGTTCTGGCACCGGATTCACAAGATTGACGCCCGACGTGTCGATGTAGAGATCATCGATATACAGAGGGCCGACATTTTGTGTCGGGTTTGGCGGTTCGCTGCTCGTGTTGCGCCCCGTGGCGATAAGCGAGCCTCGAAACCTCTTGGCATGGAGCGGCCCTGACGCCGCTCGGGTTATCCGGTCTTTTTTTCCGTAATGGCCCGGTTGCCACCGGCCAGTTTGGCGGCTCGCATGGCTTTTTCCGCGATGCGTAGCGACTCGGCCTCGTTCATGCCGTCGACGCGCGCAACCCCGACGCTCGCCGTGACGCCTTCGGCGGCGATGAGACTCGTAAGCATGCGGTGGGAAATCTCCAGGACCTGTTCTTCGTGAACATTCTGGAGAAGTATTCCAAACTCATCGCCGCCGAGCCGTGCGACGAGGTCCTCGCGGCGCAGCGCCGTTATTAACGCCTCGGCGCAGGCCGCCAGAACCTGGTCGCCGCGGTTCATCCCTTCGCGGTCGTTGATCTGTTTGAACTTGTCCAGATCCACGAGCGCCAACCACACGGGAATGCCGTTTCGCTGAGCGTGGGCCAAGAGTGCGGGAACACGCCGTTCCCAGGCCCTGCGATTGAGCAGCCGCGTGAGCGGATCGGTTTCGGCCAGCGCGCGCTCGGCGGAATGTGCGGCCGCCAGTTCCTCACGCTCGGTTTGAAGTTCGGCGATTCGAGCGGCCAGACGCACGGCCAGCGATAATTCGCGGTCGGTAAAATCGGGCGAAAGCTCCGCGTCGACTTGCTGGCGATTGCCGATACCAAGAACGACGGCCCTTCCCTGCCCTGGAGTGTCCGGCGGCCGCTCGTGTGGAGGCAGGTCGGTGACGAGCACCTGTATGGCAAGCTCGGGGGTGGCCCCCCGGGCAGCATTCGTGAGCTGGAAGTCGGGGCCACGCAGCGCTGCCGCTACGCGTTCCTGGAGACGCGGCGCGGCGAAGGAGAGATGTACGCGAATGGGCGGATCGGCAGGCATGCCCCCATTATAAATTCCCACGCCTGGCGCCTGGTACGCATATCCTTCCGGAGACGGGACTTTGTGACGCCGCGCCGTTGCTTTTCAGCATCGCCGGCGTGCGTTAGAATTCTGCAAGCGCGTGATAAATTCTACGAAGGTAACCGCACATGAGCACCGAAGTGTGGGATATTGGGGCGGTTCCGGCCGCCTGGCCCCGGCGGCATCTCTTGGATTTGGAGAGCCTCTCGGCCGAAGAACTCAACATTCTTCTTGACACGGCCAGCCAGTTCAAAGAGGCAACCTCGGGCTGTACGCAGAAGTTACCGATTCTGACGGGCAGGACGATCGCCAATTTGTTCTTCGAGAACTCGACCCGGACGCGAACGAGCTTCGCGCTGAGCGCCCGCCGGCTGGGCGCGGATACGATCGACTTTGCCGCATCGACGTCGAGCCTCTCCAAGGGCGAGACGTTCATCGACACGGCCAAGAATATCGAAGCGATGGGGATCGACGCCGTGGTGGTTCGCCATCGCACGCCGGGCACGGCCCAGCTATTGGCGCAGAATCTCAATGTGTCGGTGATCAATGCCGGGGATGGCTCGCATGAGCATCCCACGCAAGGCTTGCTCGACATTTTGACGATTCGTCAGCGGCTTGGCAGAATCGCGGGGCTCACCGTGGCCTTGGTGGGAGACATCGCTCATAGCCGCACGGCCCGCAGCAATATCTGGGGGCTCAAGAAGCTCGGGGCTCACGTGATCCTTTGTGGGCCTTCGACGCTCGTCTCGAAACTCTGGGAAGACCTCGGCGTCGAAGTGGCGTACGATCTCGACAAGATCTTGCACCGGTGCGACGTCCTCAATCTGCTGCGCATCCAGTTCGAGCGGCAAGCAACCAGCCCATTTCCGGGGATCCGCGAATACGCCTCGCTCTACGCGATGAATCGCGAGCGGCTGGCGCAGGCGAAGGACGATATTTTGATTCTCGCGCCGGGGCCGATCAATCGCGGCGTCGAGGTTACCGCCGACGTCGCCGATGGCTCGCACTCGGCCATCCTGGATCAGGTCACCAACGGTCTGGCGGTTCGCATGGCGGCGCTGTGGCTGACGCTTGGCGCACAAGGCAACCCGTCGGATTAAATCAGAAAGAGGACTTCGCGTGGCAAAAACCAGTTCGCTGTTGATTGAAGGCGGCCGCGTGATCGATCCCAGCCAGGGGATCGACCGCATCACCAACCTCCTGATCGAAGATGGCCGCGTGGCCGCCTACGACGCTATCGCCACCGGCAACGTGCGCACGATCGACGCGCAGGGCAAGATCGTTTCGCCCGGCCTCATCGACATGCACGTCCACCTCCGCGAGCCAGGCCGCGAGGAGGACGAAACCATCCTCACCGGGGCGAGCGCCGCAATCGCGGGCGGCTTTACGTCGATCGCCTGTATTCCGAATACCGAGCCGCCCATCGACAGCCAGGCCACCGTCGAGTTTATCCAGCATCAGGCCGCCCGCGCGGACCAGTGCAATGTGTATGTCGTGGCCTGCGTGAGCAAGAACCGCGAGGGCAAGGAATTGGCCGAGCTCGGCCAGCTCGTGCAGGCGGGCGCCGTCGCGTTCAGCGACGATGGCGCCCCGGTATACGACGCCGAGCTCATGCGCCGGGCACTCGAATATTGCCAGATGTTCGACAAACCAATTCTGAACCACGCCGAGGTGCGCGAGCTGACCCGCGGCGGCGTCATGCACGAAGGGCTCGTGTCGATGATCCTGGGCCTGCCCGGCATGCCGGCCTCGGCCGAAGACGTGATGACTGCCCGCGACATCGCGCTGGCGGACGCCACCGGTGGCCGCGTGCATATGATGCATGTCTCGACGAGTGGCAGCATCGATCTGATCCGCCGCGCCAAAGGCCGCGGCGTGCGCGTCACGACGGAAGTTTGCCCGCATCACTTCACGCTCTCGGACGAGTGCCTCCGTTCGTTCGACTCGAATTTCAAAATGAGCCCGCCGCTTCGTGGCCAGTCGCACGTCGAGGCCTGCATCGCCGGGCTCGTGGACGGCACGATCGACGTGATCTGCACCGATCACGCCCCGCACGCGCGCGAGAAGAAGATCCGCGAGCTCGATCAGGCCCCCTTCGGCATTGTCGGTTTGGAGACGGCCTTGGGGCTCGTCGTCACGCGGCTTATCGAGCCGGGGCATCTCGACTGGCCGCAGGCGATTGCCAAGCTGACGATCAACCCGGCCCGCATTCTGGGAATTCCCAAGGGCACCTTGGCAATCGGGGCGGATGCCGACGTGACGATCATTGATCCCGATGCGATTTGGACCGTCGATCCCGCAACATTTCGATCCAAGAGCACCAATACGCCGTTTGGCGGCTGGAAGCTTCGCGGCCGGGCGGATACCGTCATTGTCGGTGGACGCGTCAAGCATCAGGCCTCCCAAGAAAATACCGGTCCCGCGGGACGCCAACCGGCCCGAGCGCAGTAGACTTGGCGTACCGCGCAGGCGGTGCGGTTCAATCCCTGGCGTTCCAGCCACGATGGGGTCTCATGTCGCTGCTCATCGACGGCTACAATCTGTTACACGCGAGCGGCATTCTCGGACGCGGCATGGGACCCGGCTCGCTGGAACGCTCGCGCAATGCGCTCTTGAATTTCCTGGCCGAGTCGCTCGCCGAGCGGCAGCTCACGCGAACGACGATCGTGTTCGACGCCCGGGAGGCCCCGCCCGGGCTGCCGCGAACGTTCGTGCATCGAGGCGTCACGGTTCGCTTTGCTCCGCGCGGCACGGATGCCGATACGCTGATCGAGGAGTTGATCGAAGAGGAGAGCGCGCCGCGCCGATTGACCGTGGTCTCCAGCGACCACCGATTGCATCGCGCCGCGCGCCGCCGTCGGGCGAAAGCGATCGACAGCGACGTGTGGTATGGCCAGGTTGTCCGTTCGCGAATCGAGCGAGCCCGCTCGAAACGTCCCGCCGGTAAGCCCGTGGGACCGATCAGCGACGTCGAAGTGCGGTTCTGGTTGCGTCAGTTTGGCATGCTCGATGACGGTGCGGAGGCCGCCGCGCCTCACGACGCGACAGATGCGCCGAAGCAAACGCCCCCGACCGGCGAGGCCGATCGGCCCCGAGGCGCTGATCGGCTTTCAACGAAGCTGGGGTCGGCGAACGTTGAGAATCCCTTTCCACCCGGTTACGCGGAAGATATCACCGAGGATGATGTCTAGTGCTCTGTATACTTATTTGCGCCAAACCGCTTGTGCGCTTGACGCCGTTTCGCGTCATCCGGAATAAATCGGGTTGACGCTGCACTAGCAGGCGGCGGAAAAACTCCGCGGCCTGATAGGATTGCACGGAGGCGCGAGGCTGAAAAAGGTCACGACGGACTTTGTTTTCAGCAGCTTGCTAGCCTGGTTGGAACATTCTGCGGACGGCTAGCGCTCGCCCCCAGCCGTGTCGGCGCTCGAAGCGCACGTGTCATTCGTGGTCGCTACGGACGATTTTCTTTGAGAATTGGACTCCCGCCCTATAATTGCGCAAGAGTAAAGGCCGTGAAATCGCGGCGCAGCATTTGCATCCTGAAAGTGTGGCCTAATAAGCCAGTCTTTAAGCCCTGCGGTGAATGCGATCCGCAATTCGAGTTCGATGACAAAATCGTAAGGAGAAATTCATGCCGACGACAAAAGATGCGAGCCGCGCCACGCCCATCATCGGCCAAAAGGCTCACGAAATCCAACAGTACGGCCACGTGGTTCAAATGCCGCTCGCGCTGGGCGAAAAAGAACGCCGCACGAGTTGCGAAAACCTGAACCAGGTGCTTGCCGATTCGATCACGCTCCGAGACATGTACAAAAAGCACCACTGGCAGGTCACGGGGCCCACGTTCCTCCAGTTGCACGAGTTGTTCGACAAGCATGCCGGCGAGCAGACGGCCTTGATCGATACGATTGCCGAACGGATTCAAACGCTCGGCGGCGTGGCGATCGCCATGGCGCCCGACGTGGCCGAAACCACCTCGATTCCACGCCCGCCCAAGGGCCGCGAAGAAGCTCCGGTGCAGATCTCTCGGCTGCTTCAAGCCCATGAGATCATCTTGCTCGAAGCCCGCAGCATGGCCAAGCAGGCCGCCGATAGCGGCGATGACGGTACGAACGACGTGCTGGTGAGCGACGTCATTCGTCTGGGCGAAATGCAGGTGTGGTTCGTCTCGCAACACGTGGTCGACGTGCCGCTGGTTCACGCCGGTAATGGGCACACGACGTAGCGAGCCCTGATATACACCAGAATGCCAGCCTGATGCGTGGCCACGAGTAGTAACCCCCGCTCGTGGCCACGTGCATTCTCGCGCGTGGCCGCTTGTCGGCGGCGAGCCTTGCACGGTACAACTCGCTTCGCGGCAGATTGATTTTCAACCGCTTGCGGTTGCTGGCAGACGCGCTCATCCCAGGAGAGGTTCCACCGCGCCATGACTGACCGAGAAATGACCGAGCCTCGACCGACAAAGCTGGAAGTGCGCGACGGCAATAAACTCGCCATCGCCTGGAGCGACGGCGCGGTATGCGAAATTCCGTTTGGCGAACTGCGCAACGCATGCCCCTGCGCCAGCTGCCGCGAACAACGGAAAGCACCGCCCCAGCCAGTTGGAGGTCTGCAAGTCATCTCGCTGGCCGAGGCCCAGCCGCTTAAGATTCGGGCAATGAACCCCGTGGGCAACTACGCCTACAACATCGAGTTCTCCGACGGCCACGACACGGGCATTTTTACCCTGGAGTTGTTGCGCTCGCTGGGCTCCGGACGCGGCGTCTGAAAGGCGCGCGGAGGAAAACTCGCGCAAGCAAAACGTCCCGGCCCTGGGATCGTATTCCCCCCCCCGGGCTGGGGCGCTGTTCGTTGGCGCTGTTCGTTTCAGGCCGCGGAGCTTACGGGGCGCGCCTCACGGCACGGCCGGCGTGCCCAGGCCCTGGTTCAAGTCCTTGAGGTTGCCGACGTCGGTCGTGTCGATCGCCTTGGCTTTGACTATGTCCTTGCGCGACAGGTGAATCTTCTTGTAGGTGTCGTCTGAAATGATGTAGTACCAGTCGGCAAAACGCTCGTTGAGCTGCTTGACCTTCTCTTGCCCCGACTTCACCTTCGAATCGTATTCATCCTGACGACGCTTGTTTTCCTTCTCAATGGCCAACCGCTCGGCTTCACTGGCTGTGGGCGCCTTTTCTTCGGTGGGCTGCTCGGTGTCGGCCGGCGTGGCTTCGCCTTCATTCGCAGGGTTCTCCGCCGTCTGACTGTCGCCAGATTCCTGGCCGGCGGTCTTTTCTTCCGGAACGGATTCTTCCTCCGCCGCGGGCTCGCTGGGCGTCTCTGCCGCCGCCGGCTCCTCGGCGGCTGGTTGTTCTTCGGCCGCCTTCTCTGTGGAGGGCTTCTCTTCGGCAGACTCTTCGCCTGGCAGCGGCTGCAACTCCGGCTTGGGAATCATGCTTTCGTCGAACTGCGCGGTGACAAACAGGTAGCGGCTGGGACCGGAATGTTCATCCTCGTCGCCGGGCTTTTTCTCATCGGCCGAGTCACCTTCAGCCGGCTTCTCGCCCTCGCGCGATTCGGCGAGGTTGCCAAACCGCAGGATATATTTCACGCCGTCTTTCGTGGCGGCCGTGACTTCGCCCTCGGAGGAATAGATCTGCACCGGCTCGCCCGGCGCGGCCGCTGGCACGAAGCCTCGCTGTTGCAGCGAGAGGAATGCCTCGCGATTCTTGGCAAATTCTTCGGTCGCTTTGAGATCCTGGCTCAAACCGCTTGGCTTCCGCTCGACATCGATGATTTTCAGGTCATCGAGCGCGGTCTTGAGGGCGTTGAGCTTGTCCGCGTCGAGTTCCTCGTTTTCGGTCAAGGTGACCGTCGTTGCCTGGCCGTCGGGGCTGAACTCCTTCATCTCGACGAGCGACCATGCGTTCTGGGCGTCGTCGTAGGCCAGATCGATCTCGCTCCGCTTGTTCAGCGCGAGGCCGAAATCTCCCTCGCGCGTGATGCCCGAGCGGGTGGAATAGTCGTTGATTCCCACCTCGCGCACGTCGAACGCGTTCAGTTGCAGCAGATCTTTTTCGATCCAGTCGCCAAACTTTGTCGAAAACTCGTTGGTGGTCACGGCCACGGAGTAAATCGCATCGCGGCCGGCTTCGCGCACATAGCGCAGGTTGGGCGAATCTTTGACCGGCTTGCCGATGACTAGGTCGGCCAGGACTTTGTCGGCTCCGTTGCGCACCGTCACGCGAGTACCGACGCCGGTCTCGCCGACTTTCAGCTTTTGCGGATCGGGAGTGATCACGCCGTAGATCTTTTGATCGCCGGGCCGATCGCTCACGACGTTGAGGATTTTCAGGTCCATCAGCGCGATCGCCGCCTTGGCCATGTGCTCTTTGGCGTCGGCCGGATAGTTATTATGCGAGGGAATCGACCACACGCCGTTTTGCTGCGCAACCTTGAAGTCCCGCAACGTGGCGTCCGACTCGTTAAAGGTCATGACTTCCAGGCTCTTGGCGGACAACGGATCGTTGAAATCCGGGAATAGCTTCGTGCCCACGCGCTCGGGCACGCTGGTGTTCGCAGGCGAGGGACGCCAAGGCTCCCAGGCCACGAGCAGGGCCATGCCGGCCACCAGCACGTAGATCAGCGTCTTCTTGGTTTCTTTGTCTTGCATGGCTTACAGTCCTGATAACAAACGCCGCGGCGCTTAGGGCCGGCCGGCGAATTGAACGAGGGTTTTTCGGGATTAACGCAGCCGGGCGCGCGAGACGCCTTCGCGCTCGCGAGCACGGCGATTGAAAAACACGATCAAACCGATAATCAGCGGCGGGATCGGAGGCAACAAAATGGCCCACAGCTTGGCTTCATCCTGTTCGGCGTGAACCTCGCGGTCGAGCTGGCGCTGGGCGCTTTTCAGAGCGTCGTCGCGCTCCTTACGCAGCGTTTCGAGCTTGACGTCCAGTTCGCGTTGTCCCTGCTGTTGAGCGGCCAGGATGTCAATCGCCGCCTGTTGTTGATTCACGCCTTCGCGATTGCGAAGCTTGTCGATCTTCGATTCGAATTCCTTCTGCGCCTTGAATTGGGCGTCTTCGAACTTCTTCTGGAAGTCTTCCCGGGCCTTGGACGCCTTGTCATACGCGGTGGCCGTGCGGTCGCGCAGCTTTTCCAGCGAGCGATGCAGCGGACGACGCGTGCGGATCTCCACAAAGCGGCTGTCCTCGGCCAGCACGTCGAGCACATTCAGCACGAACGGCACGTTGTCGAACTGAAATTCGATCTCGTCGCTCGGGTCGGTGCCGCGCGAACGCAGCCGGAAAAACTCTCCAAACAGGCAGTCGATATCCGCCACCACGACCACGTTGATCTCGTCGTCCGTGGCCTGCGGCTTGGCGTCGCTCTCGGCGTTGGTTTTTTCGACGGACTTTTCACCCGCGTCCGATGCCGGGGCCTCGGCCTTTGTCTCCTCGGCCGAAGGGGTCTCGACCTGCGCTTCCTGATCGGACATCGGCACATTGATCGGCGGATGCCCACCGGGCAGGTTCTGCAACGCCTCGTCGGTCGAGATATCGTCCTTGGGCGCCTTGCCGCGAATCTGCGCAGCCAGGATGTACACGTCGCCGGTGCGCTTCTCCAGCAGCGGAATGTCGGGGTTCATCTGCGGCGGGCCCATGAAGCTCCGCTGCATGATCTGGTCGGCCCGAATGGTGCCGGTCCGGCTGTTGGTGTTGAGCAAACGCTCGAACTTCATCGTCGAGGTGTTCAAGCCGCGAATGCTGCCGGGAAACAGCATGAGCACCTGCTGCAAGTCCTGCGTGATGGGGCTATCGAGATTGAACGGCTCCGTGGCGCCCGAGCCGGTGTCGATGAAGACCCACTCGTGCGGCAAGTTCGGCAGTTTGGGAAACGGGTTGTAGTCCTGCCAGATGACGATGTCCCCATCGAAATCAACGCCCAGCAGATTCCACAATTCACGAATGTCGCCCTTCGGTTGCGGCGGCTGTTGCTGCTGCATGAACGGATTGTTCGAGCCGGGAGGCATGCGCGGCGCCGCGGTCCCGGGAATCGCGGGGTTCAGGAGCGGAAACGGATCTTCGAAGATCGCCGTTCGCTGGCCGCTCTTCACCGCCGCGATGAAGTTCTTCATCTGTTCGGGCCCCAGCGACGAGGGCTGCACCGCCAGCAGCACGTCGTACTTCTCGGTAATCGGGTTGGTCGCGTCAACCTGCACCACCTCGTACTGTTTTTCGAGCTCCTGGATGATTTGCTGGTTCTGACCCGGCGACATCGTTTGCATGTCGAACGTCGCATAGAGTTGGGCGTCCGTTTGCAGAACACCTACCTTCTTGCGGGCTTCCTGGCTCACCGTGGCAATCGAACGCACGAGTTCGTACTCGACGGGAATGCCCCGGTCGAGGAACGGCAGCACGATTTTGTCCAGGCCGCTGATGATTGCCAGCCCCATGAAGATCTCATCGCGAGTGAAGGTGCCGCGGGCGCGGCCTTCGACCGGCACCGGAACGATCCCGAACTGCTGTTCGGCGAT
This sequence comes from uncultured Planctomycetaceae bacterium, assembly GCA_964598535.1. Lineage (GTDB taxonomy): Bacteria > Planctomycetota > Planctomycetia > Pirellulales > PALSA-1355 > JALHMI01. Next base: position 22,314 of record CAZRCI010000026.1, read on the forward strand.
CGTGGCTTCTTCGCTAAAGGGTTCGACCTCGTGCCCGACCACGCGAATCTTGTCGCCGCCGAGGGCCTGGATTTCGCGCAGCGTCGAGAGCAGGTTCAGCCGCGTCTGTACATAGGTTTCCGGCACCGTCGGGCTGACGAAGTATTCGATCACCACCGGATGTTCGGGCTTGAGGTTTTTAATCAGCTCGCGTGTTTCCGGCGAGAGTGAATTCAGGCCCTCGGTCGTCACGTCGGCGCGAAGCGAATCGTGGCGCGTGAGGAAGATGTTCAGACACACGACCACTAGGGCCAGCGCTCCGAACCTCGTCAGATAGTGCAGTATGGTCTTGTTGCCCTCGGCGCCGCCACGCCAATGCCGGCGTCCGATGAGCACCACGGACAGATACAGCATGACGGCCACGATCGCGAAGAAGTAGCCCACGCTGGCAAAGCTGATCACGCCGCTGGCGAAATCGCCAAACTGCTCGCTGATGCTGAATTGCTTGAGCGGCCGCAAGACGGGCCAATCGGGAATCGATTCGGCAAACGCCAGCGGGGCGTTGAACAGCGCGCCCAGGATGAAGCCGACCGTGAGATTGCTCGTCAAGAACGACGCGACCATGCCGATCGAAAGCATCGCCAGGCCAACGATCCAGTAGCCGAAATAGGTCCCCATCAGCAAGCCGCCGTCGGGCCAGCCAAGGCTCAATAGCACGAGCCAATTGGAAACCAGCGAGAATGCCAGCGAGACGCTGTAAATCGCCACCGCCGCGAGGTACTTTCCGAGCACGACGTCGAAGTCCGCGGCCGGAATCGTGAGCAGCAGCTCGTCGGTTCCCTGCCGGCGTTCTTCCGACCACACGCTCATTGTAATCGCCGGAATGAATACCAGCAGGATGTACGGCAGGTACTTGTTCAATTGGTTGAGGTTCGCCAGGTTCGCGTTGAAGAACTCGTTGGGCCAGAAGGCGGCGAACGAGCTCAGCAGCACGAACACACAGATGAAGACGTAACCCGTCGGATTACTGAAATAGCTGATGAAGTTCCGGCGGAAGATGGCGCCGATCACGTGCAAATTCATAGCTAGTTGTTCCGCTTGGTTCCTGGTGGGGGAATATTTCGTCGTTGGCAAAAAGTCGGTCTGTCGCGGAGCTTGCGCCGGGCGCGACCGGAATTTCGCCAGGGTTGGTTTAGTGTGCCGTTAGTTCGTGGAACCGCTGGTCCAGTGAAACGCCCGACTCGGTCAGGCCGCCCACGGGGCCATCGTAGACCAGCCGCCCTTCGTTGATGAAGATCACCCGGCTGGCGATCGCTTCGACCTCTTGCAGAATGTGGGTCGAGAGCAAGATCGTTTTGTTCTGCCCCAGCGTGCGGATCGTGTTCCGCACGTCGCGAATCTGATTCGGGTCAAGGCCCGCCGTCGGTTCGTCCAGGATCAGCACATCGGGCTCATGGAGCAGCGCCTGCGCCATGCCCACACGCTGACGGTAGCCCTTGGAGAGCTTGCCGATGGCCTTGCCGATCACCGAGCTCAGGTCGCAAAGCTGCACCACGGCGTCGATCCGCTGCCGTTTGCGTTGGGCCGTCATTCCCCGCGCGTCGGCGAAAAATTCCAGCAGAGTTCGCGGCGTCATGTCCGGATATAGCGGGCCGTTTTCGGGCAGATAGCCCAGCCGCGCCGAACCGGCCAGCCGGTCGATGGTCATATCGTGACCGGCAATTCGGGCGATGCCTCGGCTGGGAGCCAGGTAGCCTGTGAGGAGCTTCATCGTGGTGCTCTTGCCGGCGCCGTTGGGGCCGAGAAAGGCCACCACCTGACCCTGGGGAATGCTGAAAGAAACGTCTTCGATGGCGGCGAAATCGCCATAGTATTTGGCCAGTCCCGCGGCCTCGATCATGGCCGGCCCGTTACTGTTCGAAGGCTGTTCGCTCATCAGTTAATTCACTCCGACGTACACAGTCTTGGAAAACGAACCGAGCCGCTTGCCGCCAAAACGGAAACCCATGCCCCGCAACAAATCGAGCGGTGAGGGCGGGCAAATTCCGGCGGCCCCTCCAAATTGGGGGCGGCGACGGCTTGCCAAAGCGCTCTAGAAGGTACTACGAACGTAGCTTCCCTGTCCAGACTACGCTGCCGGCAAGAGGATGGATCGAGGAACCAGAATTTTTTATCCCTCGATCGCGAATCGAATAACCGAGTCGCACGGATTCCAGCGGGGGAGCCGCCCTTGCCGAGTGAGGCTGCGAGTTTTGCGCCTTCTGGCCGGCGCCGCCCAAGGCTCGTTTAGCGTTCGACGCGACGAAAGGCGATCCGCCGCCGCCACTGCCCATCGTCCGTTTCCGGGAAATCGGTGCGAAAATGAACCCCCCGGGTTTCTTCGCGAAGGGTTGCCGCTTCGATCACGATCCGGGCCACCGTGAGCATGTTTTGTAGTTCCCAGCCGTGGACGTCCTGAAACTGGCGGGCAAGCACGTACTCGCACCAGCGGTCGACGTTTTCGGCCGCCTCGACCAACGACTCCAGGCTGCGTCGCACGCCCGCGCCTCGCCACACGACGCTCTTGAGCGAGTTGCGGATGTCGGCCAGATCCAACGGATCGACTCCGTCCGCCAGCCGCGGGTTCGAGAGCGGCGCGGCGCGAAAATCATCCGGCAGGGCGGCCGCTTCCAATGCCGCGTTCTCACCCGCATAGGCTCCAAACACGAGCCCTTCGAGCAAGCTGTTCGAGGCCAGGCGGTTCGCGCCGTGCAGGCCGCTCGAGGTGCATTCGCCCGCGGCCCAGAGCCCGGGCAGCGTGGTGCGCCCGGCAAGATCGACGGTCACGCCGCCGATCATGTAGTGCGCGCCGGGGCGAACGGGGATCCAATCGCGCGTAATGTCGAGGGCGAATTCCGCGCAGGTGGCCGCGATGCCGGGAAATCGCGACCGGACCAAGGCCGGATCGAGATGCGTCACGTCCAGGTAGACGTTCGGATGCCGGGTGCGTTCCATTTGCGTGACGATGGCCCGGCTCACGACGTCGCGCGGCGCGAGCTCGCCACGCTCGTCGTACTCCGGCATGAAGCGATAGCCGCTGCGATCCACCAGCCGCGCGCCCTCGCCCCGCATCGCCTCGGTGATCAGGCTCCGGCTGCTGCCGGCAATGTAAAGCACCGTGGGATGAAACTGCATGAACTCCATGTCGCGCAGCTCGGCGCCCGCCCGATAGGCGATGGCCAGGCCGTCGCCGGTGGCCACCTCGGGGTTCGTGGTTTCGCGATAGATTTGACCCGTGCCGCCGGTGCAAAGAATCGTTTGCTTACCCCAGACGAGCGTTTGCCCGGCTGTTTCGCTCCAAACGAGCGCGCCGCGGCAACGTTCTTCATAGGTCAGCAGATCGAGGGTAAAGGCGTTTTCCCAGACATCCACGTTCGGCCGGGAGAGCGTGTGGTCGATCACCGCCCGCATGACTTCTTTGCCCGTGGCGTCGCCGAGCGCGTGAACGATGCGGTGATGGCTGTGGCCACCTTCGCGCCCCAGCGCCAGCTCGCCGGCGACCTGATCGAAGTTCGTGCCCCACTCGATCAATTCATTGATGCGCGCCGGGGCCTCGCGGACGACGAATTCCACCACCGCCGGGTCGCACAAATTGCCACCGGCCTTGAGCGTGTCGGCGATGTGGTCTTCGAAGCGGTCTTCAGGATCGAGCACGCCGGCGATCCCGCCCTGGGCGTAGTTGCTGTTCGATTGCCGCAGGCTGCCCTTGGTGATGACCAGCACCGATTGCGACTCGGGCACCGCGAGCGCCGCTCGCAGGCCGGCCAGGCCGCCGCCGATGATAATCACGTCGGCAAAACGGTGGGGCAGATGCTTGGGATGAAATGCCGTCAGGTATCGGCTAGTTCGCTCGAGCATTCTTGATTGGGATGGAAGGTCCACGGGGATTGGCCGTCGACGTTGCCTCCGGGGGGGGCAGGGACTAAAAAAACCGCAGGGACGTTATTTTCCGCCGCGGGCAGTTCCTTGAGTATAGGCTTTGAAGGCCTCGGAGTATTCTGGGGGCGGCGTCGTGCGACGAGATTCTTGCAATCCGCCCGCGCGGTCGCCCGGTCCTGTGCCAGATTGGATTGCGCTTCCGCGCGGCTGTAAGCCGAGGCTGCGCAGCGTTTCGTTGAGTTCTCGCCGGCCGGTCTCGCCGGACGTGCCGGGAGCTTGTGCCTGACTGCGCAGCGTTTCCCAACGCCGGAGAAATGCGTCGGCTTCTTCGCGCGTCCAGCCGAGCTCTTCAAGCAACGCGTCGTCATTGCCGCCACGAGCGAGTTGGTCTTTCAAGTGCTCGAGCGCGAATTCGGTCGCTTTGCGCGTGTAGTCGAGATTGGCGTCCGCCGCCCGGTCGGCGCCCGGCTGCCAAGGCTGGCCCCGGTTGTCCACGGCCTTGTGCTGGGTGATGCCGCTTTGACCGTTCGGGATGAAGTTCGCCTCACCGCTGTTTTGATCGTCGGCCGGATCGCCGGAAGCTGACTCGTTCGGCGAGACGCCTGGCGCCTGGTTGCCACCCGGCTGCGGATCGCCGCCCGGACTCGGAGCTTGCTGGCTGCCACGCGCGCGGTCGCCCGTTTCGCCAGTCCCGGCATTGTCTGTTCGACGGTCTGTTTGCTCGCCATCCGTGGATGTGCCGGGGGGCGAGCCGTCGGGCTTGCCGCTGGCGGAGCGATCGCGACGTGCATCGCTCGTCGCGTCGGAAGCTGGCTGCCCCGACGATGCCGACGATTCGTCGCTCGAGGGCTTCTCGCCAGAACTTTTGCCGCCGGCTTGCTGCGCTCCATCGTGGGCCGGACTCGCCTTAGGTTTGGGCGAGCCGCCATCGGCGGGCGATGTACCGCCAGTCCCGGCCTCGCCGTTCTCTTGTTTTCCGTCTTTTCCGTCGCGGGAGTTGGCGTTTTGCGATGTGCCGTCCTTATTGGAATCGCTGTCGCGAGCGCCGTCTGCATTATCGCCTGGAGCGCCAGAGGCCGACGTGCTCTGCTGGTCGCTAGATTGCTCGCCGCTTGCATTCTCGTTGGCGGCGTTCTTGCCGCTCTGTTGGCTCGTGCTATCGGACTTCTCCGATGGCCGGGCTCCACTGGGCGAGGCGTTGCTCGGATCGCCGCCCGATTCCGACTTGCCGGATAGGCCACTCGCCGCTTGGTCCTGATTGGCGGCTCGCTCGGGTTGTTGTCCTGGAGGTATGACGCTGGGCTGCGCGCCCTCGGATTGGCTCGACGAAGGCGGTCCTTGCTGCGGCGAATCGTTCGTGCGTGGATCGCCGCTTTGCCCCGAAGCGGAATCGGACTTTGCGGAATGGCTCGGTCGCTGTTGGCTGGAGTCGGACGTTTTGTCGCTCGGTTGGGCGGAGGAATCCGACCGGTTGTCTTTAGCTTGTTGTCCGGCGGTGCCAGATTGGTCGCCTTGGTTGGCGTCTCCGCCCTGCCCTGCTTGTTCCCGACCGTTCGATTTCTCCCCAGACGTAGCTTGGGCGTTTGCGTTCTGTTGATCGCGATGTTTCAAAATTCGCTCGATCGCATCGCCGTCATTCGTGCCGTCGCTGGCGACCGGAGTCTGGTTTGGGGTGCTTGAGCCCCCGCCGGATTTTTGCCCCGTGCCGGATTGTCCGGCGCCTTCCTGTCCTTCGCCGGACGAGGCACCTTCTTGCTGGGTGGGGGGCTGTTGTTGCTGCGTGCCGCGCGATGCGCCGCCACGAGATGCGCGATCGCCCGACGACTGTTGCTGCGCAGCGCCTTGCTGGCCACCCGAGCCTTGATTGCCGGTTTGGCCTCCGGATTGTTGCGATTCGGACTGGCCGCTTTGTTCGGCCCCGCCGGCGGACGAATCCCCCTGTGTGGAGTTGTCGCCCGAACTTTGCTTCGCCGCTTGTTCGGATCCTGGTTGCTGCTGTTCGCCGGCAGTTGGATTGGGGGAATTCGAGGACGTGCCATCCGGCGGTTCTCCGCTGGGATTATTGGCGGATGATTCATCGCGAGTCGCGCTGTTTCCCCCATCCTGCGGCGTCGACTCATCGGCGGATGCGCCGGCTTGCGATTCTTTGCCCGACACGCCTTGTTGCTGCGGTTGGGGCGGCTGACTTGCCTGATCGGTTGGCTGCGTTGGTGGTTGCGCGCCCGCCTGAGGCCGGCCCGTGTCGTCGTGCTTTGCGGCCGGATCGTCCTCGCTTCGCCCCAAGGCGGGCGTCACGCGAATGCGCCGACGCGCGGTTTCGGTGCGATTGGGCCGCGGCGACTTGTTGTCGATCGCCACGGCGTGGTATTCCACCACGTCGCCCGCCACAAGCTTGTGGGCCGCTGGCGAAAAGCGATGTTTCTGAAGGTACTGTCCGCGCCACGGTTCGCCGAGCAGCTTCTTGTCGTCGAGTTGCCGGTCTCCGTGGCGCGTCACGAGCCGGACCTCCGCGAGCGCGAAGTCCGGGTCATTGGCCACGAGTTCCAACTCGACCACGCCGTCGGCGGCAACTTCGATCTCCTCGCGTGCGGGCTGGACGAACTGAATTTCCGGCGAGAGATCCGGAACGACTTCAATCCGGTGTTTCACCGGCTGCGGATTTTCCTGCCCCTCGGTGTTCTTGAACGTGAGTTGGTAGACCTCGTGCTCGGGCTTCTGGCGATCCGCGGTGAGGCCCAGTCGAAAGCTGGTACGCGCGGTTGTATTCTCGGCACGCATGGCAAGGTCGAGCGAGCCGTTGGCGCCGAAGTCGACAAACGCTTTGCCAATCGGCTGATTCGCGAGCCCTTCGAGCGTCACCTCGGTGCCTTCGAGGGCTTTCAGATCGCCTTGACGCTCGACTCGCTGGCCGAGGAGTCCCGTATACGCCGGGTATTTGTACTCGACCGCCTGCACGACGATCGTCGGCGCGGCGGCCACCTCGATGCGATAGTCTCGCGTGCGCGCGTCACCGGCTTCCAGGCGATAGGTGAGCGATTGTTGCAACGCCGCATCGCTGGCCGGGAGCACGGCGGCGTAGCGATAGTCGTTGGCCGGGCGAAACATCTCTACCGCCCGATCGACAATTTGCCGGTCCGCGGTCGTGTAGTAGAGCAGCACTTGCTGCCCGTCGGCGATTCCTTGCACGCGCGCTTTGACGGTGATTTGCTGGCCGCGGAACGCTTGGGTATCGCCCGGTTCGAGCTCGTCGATCGTGGTGCTGGTGGGCGGCGCGATGTCGGCCCAGGGCGCCAGTATCCGGCTTACCGTCTTGAACGGATTCTTGGGAGAGATAATCGCATACAGCGCACCGAGCGCCACCAGTGCCACAAGCACATAGCCGATGCGCACCAGACGCGAGCGATCGACCGCGGACTCGACCTCGACGCCGACCAGGCTGGTCGCCGCTTGCTGCTCGATTTGCTCCAGCACGCGCTGATGGACCGTGTCAGGAGCCGAGCGAAAGAACAGGAAATTGACAAGCGCGTTCTTGAGTGTCGGCCGGCTGCGCTCGATCGTCTGGGCTGCGTACAGCGGGTTGATCTTGCGGAACAGCAGCGGCGCGATTTGCGTGAGCGTCCACCACAGTGCGCCCCCCAGGTAAATCGCAAGCAGCAGCGTCCGCCCCCAGATTCCCAGTCCGCCGCCGATCAGCCAGTGATCGATGACTACGATCCCAAGGAAGTAACCGAGCGTGGCGGTCGCGAGCGACATCACGGCGGCGGCAATGTCGACCCCCCGCACCTGGCTGCGCGTCTTACGCAGTTGCGTCTCGATGAACGCTTCGTATTCGACGAACTGGGCGGAGCCGCTGGAAAGATCCACTGGCTGGGCGCCGCTCGTCGCCGTTTGGCTACCTGTCGCCATCAACGCTGCTCCACCGCAGAATGCCTCGCTTGCGCGCCACCTGTTAAGTATAAGCGACGAACAAGCGTGGGCGATGGCACACGCCAAATTGGGCATATTGCCGATGGCCCGCGCGGCGAGTGTTCGCCGCCGGATGGTGTTGCTGCCGGACTGTGTTGCCGCCGGCCATTTGGTGACGCACGACGTTGGGCGGATTTGCCGCCTTATACAAACGTGACCGGCGTTACTTCTGTCGTGGTTGAGGAACGGGTTGCAGGCCACGCGAGCTTTCGACCGGCGCGACGACCGGCGCGTCCACGATCACGCCCATCTGTTCGAGGGCTGCCAGAGCCGCGGCACGCACGGTTTCGTCCGGGTCTTTTGCCGCGATTTTCAGCGCCGCTTCGGCTGCCTGACGCGCTGGTTTGCCGATCAGGCCCAACGCCTCGGCCGAGCCGCGCCTCGCCGCGGCGATAGGGCTTTGCAGCCCTTGCACCAAGACGGGAATCGCCGTCCGCACGAGAGGCTCGCTCTGTGGCGCAATGTTTACCAAGGCGAACGCGCTGGCTACCCGCAGCAGCGGATCTTCGTTACGCAGTTCCTCCTGCAAGCTTGGCAGGGCCGCTTTGGCGTTCGGGCCAATTTTGCCCAGAGCATACGCGGCGACGACGCGATTCGTCGCGTTTGGATCGTTGAGTTCTTTTTCGAGAACCTGGGTGGCCGGCGCGGATTCAGCACCGATCGCGGCCAGGGCGAACATGACCTCGCGCCGCACGTCGGGATTCTCGTCGGAAAGCGCGCCGATGAGCGCCGGCACCGTCGCTTTGGCCTTCTCGCCCAGATAGGTAATCAACATCGCGGCCCGGCCGCGGGCTGCGGGCCGCGCGAGCGCATCGTCCAGCACGTCGGCCGCCGCGTCTCCCAAGACGGCGAGTCCCGCCAGGGCTTCGCCCACGGCTGGCTCTTCGCCATTGAGTACGACATAGGCCAAGGCCGGCACCAGTTGCTTGGGCGGCGTCTTGAGATCCATCAGGCCCCGGATCGCCGCACTCTGCACGCGCGGGTTCTTGTCTTTCACGATGTCGAGCAACAGCTCGATGGCATGGGACCGAGCTTGCTCGTTGTCCGGCTGAATGCGGGCGATTGCCCAGGCGTTCACGCAAGCTTCCAGCGGGTCTCTTTCGGCCTTGGCTTTTTGCAAGGCCTCGACCGCGCTTGCCGCCGCCGGGCCGATGCTGCCCAGCGCGAAGCCCGCCGCATGCGCCACGGTTTCGGCGGGATCTTCCAGCAAGGGGACAATCTGCGGAACCGCCGGCGCCGCGTCCGCGCCGACGCGCGCCAATGCAATCAACAGCTCGCGCCGCACGTCCGAACGTTTATCTTCAAGCGCCTTGGCCAGGGCGGGCACGGCGTCTTTCGCGCCGGGACCAAGTTCGCCCAGGGCCAGTGCTGCCCAGTAGCGGGTATCTTCAGATTCCAAGGCGCGGCCAAGCACCGGCACGGCCGCGTTGCTGTATTCGGTAAGCGTGTGCAACGCCGCGATGCGCACCGAAGGGTCCGCGTCGGAGAGTGCCTTCCCTAACGCTTCGACAACGAGTTCGGGGTCCGGATGAATGCGTTCGAGCGCGGCGACGGACATCCGCCGCACGTGAAAGTCCGAGTCGCTCATCGCTTTGGCGAGAGCCGGGCCGGCCGCCGAAGCTTCAGGACCAATTTCCATCAGCGAGAATGCCGCGTGCGCGCGAACCGTTGCCGACGAATCGCTAAGTTGCGCGGCCAGCGCTTCCGTGGCTTGTGCAGCGCGAGCGCCCAGGCTTCCCAGGGCGTCGATCGCCGCGACGCGCGCTTTTTCGTCACCGGTCTTGAGGACCGCAATCAGCTTGTCCACGGAATCGGCGTCGGCCGCCAACGCAGTGCTTCCAATTCCAAGCGCGCCGCTCACGATCAGGCCTGCCAATACCGACGTCACAATCCGTACATCAAACCCTAAAAGACTTCGCATGGCATGCCTGATGGATGGTTCTTAAATAGGAAAGATGTCGTTTAAGTCATTAAAAGGCAGAGCGCCTAAGGCAATTTGCCACAGAACCGTTCAAACCGGTTGCAATCGCGCGCGAAGGGCCGGTTTGCATTGCCCGATGGTTTGCATTGCCCGATGGTTTGCATTGCCCGATGGGTAGATAGCTGGCGGTTGCCTGAATCAATCGTTAGAGAGAATACACGCTCGAAAGCCGGTTGCGGCGAACTCGAAAAACGCCCTGAAAATAGGGGGGCCACGAGTCCGTGCAGTCAGCAACTATTGTACCTCACCAGTTGGCGATGTATACAAGTTTTATAGGTTGCCGGGGCGTGCCGCGATGGCTGCGCGCGCCTAGAATACACTTATGGTTTATTGTCCACCGCCGAAGAATTGCGGGTCTGGTGGATTGTGCCCTTTAGAACGTCGACGACCTAACAGCGTCCGAGGAGATTTTTCGATGAATTGCAAGCCGATGTTTCTTACCGTTAGGTTTGCAATCGGATCGCTGCTTACCGGTGTCCTGCTCACCGCGCCGGCGGCTGGCCAACAAGGCACCGTCCAACGAGCCTCGGAAACCTATCAGCCCGGTTCGTTCAGCCCGCCGTACTATGGTGGCGGCGGTGGTTGGGGCGGCGGATTCGGTGGTTGGGGTGGTTGGGGGATGGGCGATTGGGGCGTCGGTTCAACTGCCGCGGGCAGTTATTACACCGGTCTCGGCAACGCCATTCGTTCGCAGGGCCAGTTCAATCTCGATACCTCGGCCGCCGCGATCAACATGACCGAAGCGGAACGCCGCCGGATCGAGAACAGCAAGCAGTGGACCGAGACCTTCTTCGAGAAACGTCGCATCAATCAGGCCTATCGCGATTCGCAGCGGCGGCCGCCCGGCAATTCCGAAACCTGGGTACGGCTGGCCCAAGCCGGTACACCCCAGCGGCTCTCGCCGAACGAACTCGATCCCGTGACGGGGCGCATTACTTGGCCGCCGGGTTTGTTGAACGAGGTGTACGCCGCCGATCGACAGAAGCTCGATGAGTTGTTCGCCGACCGCGCGCTTGTGCACGGAGCGATCGGTCCGCAAACGCATGCCCAGATCGCGTCGACCATCAACGCGATGCTCGAAACGCTCAAGTCGCTCATTCGCGAGTACGAGACGAATCAGTACATCGCCGCGCGCAATTTTCTGAATAGCCTGTCGTTCGAAGCCAGCGCTCCGCCGCCTAACTACTCAGCTTCCGCCGACCTGACGCCTCCGGCCCCGCGGCAATAACGTCTCTGCGCTCCCCGGCGGCAGTAACGTCTCCAACGTCTCCGGCGGCAGTAACGCTTGTCAGTAGTAGTGCCTATCCGGCGTGGCTAGCCTCGCGGAGCCTGCCCACGGTGAGTGGCAGGTGGCTGAGCCGCGTTTCGCCCCGCAAGTTTTCGGACGTGCACGCGTGCCCAAATTGCGTCTTTCCGGCAGTGGCACTATCCTGAATCGCAGCAACGAACTATTCGCTTCGATTCGAGTCCGCGCGCCATGCCTTCGTTTTCTTCTGTGGACGTGATCTTTCTCCACCCGGCCGACAACGTTTGCGTGGCGACTCGCGACTTGCCGTCAGGCGCCCCGATCGAGGCCGGCGGCTTTCGCGTCGAATTGCGCCAGGCAGTGCGGCTCGGGCACAAGATCGCCCTCGTGCCGCTCGTGGCCGGACAAACGGTGGTCAAGTATGGCCAGATCATCGGATTTGTCACGAGCGATGTTGTTCCCGGCGATTGGATTCACACGCACAATCTGACGGCCGGTGAGTTTGCTCGCGATTACGCGGCCTCGACCGAAGTTCCCCCGGACCCAGCGCCGCTGTCGAACCTTACATTCCAGGGATATCACCGTCCCGACAGAAAGCCGGGCACGCGGAACTACATTGCCGTGATCTCGACGGTCAACTGCTCGGCCACCGTGAGCAAAGCGGTTGCCGCGCGCTTTCCGGCCGAAGCGCTCAAGTGCTATCCAAACATCGATGGTGTCGTGGCGTTCACGCATGGTGGCGGCTGCGGAATGCAGTTCGGCGGCGAAGGTCACGCTACGCTCAACCGGGTCATGGGCGGCATCGCCCGGCATCCAAACATCGGTGGCTACGTGCTGATCGGCCTCGGTTGCGAGACGGCCACGCTTGGCCATCTGCTCGACGATCAGAAGCTGGTGCAGATCGGCGGAAACGGCGGTAGCGCCAAGCGGCCGCCCGTGCTCAGCATGCAGGACGTTGGCGGCACGGCCAAGACCATTGAAGCGGCGTGCCGGCTCGTGGCCGAGATGCTTCCCCGCGCAAACGACGTGCGGCGCGAAGCGACGCCTCTGTCCGACTTGATCCTGGGAACCAACTGCGGCGGCTCCGACGGCAACTCGGGCATCACGGCCAACCCGGCGCTCGGCGTGGCGAGCGACCTGCTCGTGGCCGCCGGAGGCACCGTCATCCTGGGCGAGACGACCGAAATCTACGGCGCGGAACAACTGCTGACGCGCCGCGCGCGCACGCCCCAAATCGCCCAGAAACTGATCGACCGCATTCGCTGGTGGGAGTGGTACACCGGCTTGTTTGGTTGCACGCCGGACAACAACCCCTCGCCCGGCAACAAGGAAGGCGGCCTGACGACAATCTATGAAAAGTCGCTTGGCGCGATCGCCAAGGCCGGCGGCACCGCGATGAATGAAGTTTATCAATATGCCGAGCAGGTCACCGCGCCGGGCTTCGTGGTCATGGACACGCCTGGGCTGGACCCCGTGAGCGTGACCGGCATCGTTGCTGGCGGCGCGCAGGTGATGGTCTTCACGACGGGGCGCGGAAGTTGTTTTGGCTGCAAGCCCACGCCGTCGATCAAGGTGGCCACGAACACGCCGATGTACGAGCGAATGATCGACGATATGGACCTGGACGCAGGCACGATTCTGGCCGGCACGAGCGTGGACGCCGTGGGCCGAGAAATCTTCGCAGAGATCATCGCGGTTGCCAGCGGCAAACAAACCAAGAGCGAACGGCACGGCATCGGCCAGGAGGAGTTTGTGCCCTGGAATATCGGGCCAACGCTCTAACCCGGCGCTTCTTGCGAGAACCATGCCTTAAGCGGGGGGGAGCCGTCGATCTGGTTTGCCGCTACCCTCGCAGGTTGTAGCACAGAATCACATCTCCCTCGCGGACGTAAAGTTTGCCGTCGAGCACCACCGGATGCGACCAGCTCGGACGTTCGCCGCTGCCGGGCAGCTTGAAGGCGCCGACTTCCTGGAACTCGTCCGGCGAGGCTTTGGCGAGTGTCATCGTGCCATCGGCGTGATGGATGTAGAGATGCCCGTCGGCCGCGACCATCGAGGCCGAGTCTCGCCCCGAGCCGCGCGACTTCCATTTCACGTCGCCCGTCATCAGATCGGCGCAGTAGGGAATGCCTCGATCTTCGGAATCGCCGTATAGGTAGTCGCCAACCAGCACCACGCCGCCATGCTTATTGCCCAGGTCGGGTTTCAGCGGATAGATCGTTTCGATCTTGATCGCATCGGCGCCGTCAGGCACCTGCTTGAGCAGGGCTCCGCCACGTCCGTAGCCGGCGACGAAAAACACCAGGTCTCCGCGCACGATAGGCGTGGGAATCACGGCCGTGGTCTGATCGATGTCGAACGTCCACAGCAGCTTGCCGTCGCTGGCCCGCACACCCATGGCGCCGCTGCCGGTCGATTGAACGTAGACCCGCGTGCCGCTGACGGTGCTGACCACGATCGAGGCGTGTCCCGCGCCGCGGTCGCCTTCGCGAGCGGTGGTCCAACGGGTCTCGCCGGTGCGCTTGTCGAGGGCGGCCATGGTGTGTTTCGGGCCTCCCGGCGTACAGATCACGTTGTTGCCGTCGATGAGCACCGACTCGCTGTATCCCCAGCCGTCGGCCTTGTTGCCCTCGAATTCCTTCATGAGATCGCGCCGCCACAGTTCGCTGCCGTCGGTCTTCGCGCACACCAGCACGCCAAACGGAGTTACGACATAAACGCGGTCGCCATCGACCGTGGGCGTGCTGCGCGAGCTTTGCCACGTGGGCTTTCCATCCGTCCAGGGAGCGCCGGTCTTCATCTTCCACGCCGGCTTGCCACTTTGCTGGTCGAAGCACACCAGGTACTCATCTTCATCCCCGGCCGTCGAGGGCGCGTCGCCCAGCGTGTAGATCCTGCCGTCCGCGATCGCCAGGCTCGAGTAACCGCGCCCGGCGCCGGCCGTTTGCCAGATCAGCTCGGGCCCCGTCTCGGGCCACTGGGTGAGCAGGCCGGTATCGGGCGAAGTCGCGCTGCGCTCGGGACCGCGAAACGTGGGCCAGTCTTTCTCGGGAGAAGCGGCGTCGGCGGTCGCGGCTATTGCGAGACTGGTGACGCCGAGCGCCAAGAGCGATACACGCACAATCATCAGAGATCTCCGAGGCGGGATTCGAACTTGCAATGCGGCAGGTAGTTTTCAACGAACGCAGGGAGCGGCGCTATCGTGGCTCGGTTGGAGACGTCGCCACGAGTTTCTCTTGTTTACTAGACCAATCTCAGCACGGATGGGCAACACCCCCAGCGTAAAGCGGGGAATCCCCCAGATCTTCGTTCGATGTCGCGTGGGTGAAGAAGATGTTCCCGGCGGACGAACCGCTGCGCGTGTACGATCTTCCTCTATCCTCCCCCCTGCCCCGTGACCTATGATTTTGGCATGAACGCCCGCGACGTCAGCACCGAGCAATCCGCCGCACGCCGGCCCACGCTGTTGCTCTTGGCCGTCATGGAGAGCCCGCAATTGGCGGCCGAAGCCGCCCGGCTTGCGCCGCTTATCGGTCAGTACACGCACGTGTTGGTGCGCGACCTCGGTTCCAACGAGGATCTGTCGCAATTGGAGTTCGACCTGGCCGTGGTGCTGGGCGGCGATGGGTCGATGCTGCGTTCGGCCCATCAAATGGGACGTTGCCAGCGGCCGGTGTTGGGGGTGAATCTGGGAAAACTGGGTTTTCTGGCCGATCTTTCGCCAGACGAGTTTCTTGCCCAGTTGCCAATCATCTCGACCGCCCAGCTTGGCGGCGAGGCGCTGCCTGTCCGCGAACACGTGATGTACGAGTGCCTGGTGCGGCGCGGCAAAGAGGTCGTTGCCGAGTGGCTAGGGCTCAACGAAGTGGCTGTGCTGGCAGGCCCGCCGTTCGCGATTCTCGACATCGATCTTTACGTTGACTCGGAATTGGTGACTACCTATAGTTGCGATGGCTTGATTGTGAGCACCCCGGTCGGTTCAACCGCGCATAGCCTTTCGGCGGGCGGGCCAATCCTGCGGCAGGACTTGCAGGCCTTCGTCATCTCGCCGATCAGCCCTCACACGCTCACCAATCGACCCGTCGTCGATTCGGCCGAACGCGTGTATGAGCTAGAGGTGCGAGAACCGCATCCGGGTACCTCGCTGGTGACCGACGGGCGAATGCTCGCGACCTTGCAGGCGGGCGACCGCGTGCGCATTGAACGCTCGGCGGCTTGCTTCAAGTTGGTTGCCTTGCCCGGCCATACCTATTACCGCACCTTGCGAGAGAAGCTTGGCTGGGGCGGGCGGCTGGCCGGAAAGAGGGAAAGCAAGTGATTTGGCGGCCGCGGCGAGAGACGCCCGGCCACCACAGCCGCCTAGAACCAATCACCAACCACGCTCTTCACCGACAAGGATGGAAGTGATGAACCGACCCCTCCCGCCGGCGTTTGCCGGAATGGTGCTCGCTCTTGCGGCCATGGCTCTCGCGGTCCCGTCGCTCGCGGCTGATGACGCTGCCAAGTACGAATTGCGCTACAAGTTCGCGCCCGGCGAGGTGGTGATGACCGAAGTCGTTCATCGGGCCAACGTGCGCACCACGATCCAGGGCACCACGCAGACCGCCGAAACCCGAAGCTGTTCGACCAAGCTGTGGAAGATCGAAAGCGTCGACGACCACGGCGCGGCCACGTTCACGCATCTGGTCGACAATATCGAAATGTGGCAAAAGGCCACCGGCCGGCAAGAGATTCGCTACAACAGCCAGACCGACGAGACACCGCCGCCCGGCTACGAAGAAGTTGCCAACAGCGTCGGGGTGCCGTTGTCGGTCGTCACCATGGACCCGCGAGGCGCGATCCTGAACCGGGAAATCGCCCACAAGGGGGCGATGAACGTCTCGACGCAGATCACGATGCCGCTCCCCAGCGAACCGATCGCGATCGGCGAAAGCTGGTCGACGCCGATCGAAGTGGACGTCACCTTGCAAGACGGTTCGCACAAGAAGGTGCAGACGCGTCAGAAGTTCACACTCGAAAGCGTCACGGATGGCGTCGCGCACATCGCCGTCGACTCGCAGGTCCTCACCCCGATCAGCGATCCCTCGATCGAAGCACAACTCGTCCAGCGCATGTCGAGCGGCTGGGTAAAGTTCAGCCTCGATGCCGGTCGTGTCGTGGCTCAGGAGCTCGAGCTGGACAAGCACATCGTCGGCTTCAATGGCCCCGCGAGCAGCATGCATTACGTCACGCGGTTCACCGAAACGCTTCTCGGCCCGGGCCAAGCCAAGGCGAACCTCAAGGACGCGGAATCCGATGCCGCCAGTCCCGATACTGCTGAGCAGACCGCCGAGCGCAAGGCCGACGCCAAACGATAGGCCTCGCTCGCTATTCGGTCTCGTGTTCCATCGCGATATGCTTCTGCACGGTTAACCCCATGCTGCGGAGCTTGGCGCGGAGCGTCGTCCGCGAGATGCCAAGCAGCGCCGCGGCTTGCAATTGATTGCCGTGCGAGTAGGCCAGCGCCTCGTGAACGATGACCTCATCGATCAGCGCTGAAATCTTGCGGTAGGCCATGCCGGGCTCCTTGCGCAACAGGTCGCGCGTGAGCTTTTCGATAGACGACATTTCCTCCGGCCGTTCGTTATCCTCGGGGCAGCGCGCCTCGGACAACGGGTTCGCCGGAAAACAGCCCAGCGTCAGTACGTCGCCGGTCGCTTTGATCATGGCGTACTTGATCGTGCTTTGCAGCTCGCGCACATTGCCCGGCCAGACGTTCATTTGCAGCCAGTGCAACGCCTCGGGCGCAACCGCGCGGACGCTGCGCCCCATTTCACGATTGAAGCGTTGAATGAAATGATCCGTGAGCAGGGCCACGTCGCCCGGACGCTTGCGTAGCGGGGGTAGTTCGATCGTAAAGCCGTTGATCCGATAAAACAGATCCTGGCGAAATGCTCCAGAGGCGACCATCTCGGTCAGATTCCGATTTGTCGCGGCGATCACGCGCACGTCCGTCGAAACCGTTTCGGTGCCGCCCACGCGTTCGAACTGCTGTTGTTGAATCAAACGCAGAACCTTGGCCTGCGTGGCGGGCGACATATCGGCGATCTCATCGAGAAACACGGTACCGCCGTGCGCGTATTCGAACTTGCCTGTCCGGCGCTGTTCGGCGCCGGTGAATGCGCCCTTCTCGTAGCCGAAGAGTTCGCTTTCCAGCAGGGCCTCGGGAATCGCGGCGCAATTGATGGCCACAAACGGCCGTTCGCTCCGCCGGCTGTAATGATGGATCGCGCGGGCGACTAGTTCCTTGCCGGTGCCGCTCTCGCCGAGCACCAGCACGTTGATGTCCTGCGAGGCGACGCGGCCGATCGCCTTGTAAACTTCTTGCATGAGCGGCGATTGCCCCACCATCGGTTCGCCCGCCGCCTCGACCGCGCCCGTCGAAAGCGTCACGTTGCTGGCCGTGTTGAGGCTAAGCTGCATCAGCTCGAGTGCTCTGCGGACGATGCTTTGCAAACGTTCCCTGTCGAGCGGCTTGACAAGATAGTCGAACGCGCCGCGTTTCATGGCCTCGATCGCGGTCTGCGTGTTGAACGTCGCCGAAGTGACGATCACCGGCACGTCGGGCAACGCCCGACGCAGCAGTTCATAGACTTCAAGTCCCGCCAGGTTGGGCGGGCTCAGGTCGACCAGGGCGACGTCGACTCGCTGGCCTTGCACGGCTTGCAGGACATCGTTGACGCCCGTGCAGGAAGCGATTTCAAGATCTGGCAGTTTTAGGTACGCACGGCAGGCGGCCAGAAGTTCGGCCTCTTCATCGACAACGATCAGGCGTGGCATGTTAGCACTTTGTATGGTGTGTGGGCGGGGGCGATCGGTAGGAGCACACTGCAATACGATGTCGCATCGCGGCGCTTATTAGATGTACGGCAACCGGTGGTGCTGTGGTTGTGCCGGGCGTGAACCTTGCGAAAGTTTCATTTCGTTCATTTCTCGGTTGCCGTCCTTTCCGGCAGGCGCTGCCTTGTCCGTGAACATTTTTTAGTCAGCGTGGCGAGTCGTGCGCACAAATTCTGCTCATGCCTCTTGTTCAGTCGACGTGCCACGACGGCCCGATTCTGCACAGCAGGTCAATCGCTGCTCACCGGGCGCGAGCGGCATGATTTCGTGGCGTTTTGCGTACTTCTCGTGATTCATGGTTTCCACGATTTGAGGATCTCAAAAGACGCCATTCGCCGCGCGAAGGCGTTTGCCTTCGTTCTTGCTTCGTCTTCGTAATGCGTAACGCGTGCCACGGCCAGAGCGCATTACAAGAGTGTCAGTTCGCGGAAGCAGGCACGTCAGTTGCAAATTTTGCACATTGCCCACGCGGCATGTGAACGAATCTGACTTTTGCTTCAGGGAGACTCCAAGCGTGATCGAAGCCCACGGAAAACAGTTTTGGACGCGGCAGAGTGACGCGTTTCGCCTGTCGGCCGCCACCGGGCTAGGGAGCCTGGCAGCCGCGGGCGCGCTCGCGCTGTGCAGCTTTACCGAGTCGGCCCTTCACGCCGCGCAGGGAGTCGCGATCGTGGGGCTGTTTTATCTTGCCATCGCTCTCGGCGGAGCTTGTTGGAGAACGCCGCAGCCGCAGCCAGCGCCGGGCAATCGGCTCCCTCGTTCTCGATTCGCCTCTCGGCCCGCCGGTGGCATTTGGGAACGCAACTGAACGCGAGATGCGCGGGGCGTGCCGCGCGAGCCGTCGCATTTTTTTTCCGCGCAAACCACGCCCGCGCAACAGCCGAACACGATCTGTCACGAAACACGAAGGAGCCGCAATGTCCGCCTTACTCAACGAGTTCTTGCACAACGTTTCGCACAACCTTTTCAAGCCTCTCCTGCTGTTCTTCTACCTGGGATTCTTGGTGCCCGTGCTGCGGGTCTCCTTCGAGTTCCCCTACGTGATCTATCAAGGTCTGACGATGTACCTGCTGATCGCCATCGGCTGGCACGGTGGCGAAGAGCTCGCGAGTCTGCCGGTCAGCTCGCTGAGCGAGGCCCTGGGGTTCATGGCGGTCGGGTTCGTCACGAATCTCATCGTCGGCGTGATCGCCTACCAGATGCTTCGTCGATGCACGAGTTTGCGGAAAATCGACGCCGCGACAGTGGCCGGTTATTACGGCTCGGACTCGGCGGGCACGTTTGTCACCTGCGTGGGTGTCCTCACCGCGGCGGGCATCGCTTTCGACGCGTATATGCCGGTGATGCTCGCCGTGATGGAGATTCCCGGCTGCCTGGTGGCGCTGCTGCTGGTTTCTCGGTTGCGCCGCCAAGGGCTCGACGCCGAGGGCAACGCCTGGGACGAAGCCGGATACAAGGCCGCCGCCACGACGCGCACCGTTGCTCGCCGCGCAAGCCATGCGATGGTAACCGTGGGCAACGCGAACGGCCATTCGGACGGCTATGGAGGTTATTCCGAATCGTATTCCGAGGTCGACGTCGAGACGGTCCTGGACGATGAGCTCGACACGCAGCGCAGCCGCGGACCAAGCGACTCGGACGCGGAACACCTCGAATTCGAAGCCAAGATGGCGCTCGAAAAGATCGAGGGCGAACGTCCCGAGTCGGGGCATCCCGCTTCCAAGGGCGGCATCAGTTGGGAACTGCTGCACGAGGTGTTCTTAAACCCCGGCATCTACTTGCTGTTTGGCGGCATCGCCATTGGTTTCATCAGCCGGCTGCAAGGCCCCACCGTGACCGCGCCGGACGACTCGCTGTTCGTCACGCTATTCCAAGGCATTCTCTGCTTGTTCCTGCTGGAGATGGGCATCACCGCTTCCAAACGCTTGCAAGATCTCAAGCATGCCGGCTGGCGGTTCATCTTGTTCGGCCTGCTCGCCCCGAACCTGTTTGCGGCGTTTGGCATCGGCGTGGCGCATCTCTATGCCCTGGTGCTGGGAACGCAGTTTGAGCTTGGCACCTATGTGCTGTTTGCCGTGCTGTGCGGCGCCGCGTCCTATATCGCGGTGCCCGCGGTTCAGCGGCTCGCCATTCCCGAGGCAAGTCCCACGTTGCCCTTGGCCGCTTCGCTGGGCCTGACATTTTCTTACAACGTCACGATCGGCATTCCGGTTTATATTCTGATTGCCAAAGCCGTGACCACGAACTTTCCCATCGCGTAGCAACTCGGGGCCTTACGGCTTGTGTTAACGGAGATCGGGCAGCCTTCTCCCCCAGCTTTCAAAAAAATCCTGGGGACAAGGCACACAGCAACCGCTCGGATAATATAGGAAGAGAATCTCCGATGAAAACCATTGGCAAGCAACGAGCTTTCATCGAGGACTACTAGTTCGAGCCCCGTTCGCTCGCTGGCGCCGGTTCAGGACCGTGGGCTGCTTGAACCGGCGCGGCGAGCCACGATTGCCACGTGGCGAGCGCCGACGCGCGTGAGCAAAAGCGTCTTGGCCGCCGAGCCTCGCGGAGCAAGTCGCTTGCGGACTTGGACCGGATCGAGATCCACGCCGCGTACCTTTACCTCGAGGTGTCCCACGTTGCGTTCGGCAAGGTGGCTTTTCAGCTTCTTGAGATCGAGCGGCAACACCTCTTCAACCTCGAAGCAGCTTACGAGTGGATCGTCGGGCTCGGATTCGCCGGTCAGATAGCTCGCGCCGCTGGCCAATGCGGCCAGGCCATGCCGTTCTGCCAACGCTCCCACGAGCTGCGCGGCAAGAACGGCTACGTCGGGCTCGAAGACGAAGCGTTGAACCCCGGCGGCGATGCGAGGCGAAACGCCGGCTTCTCCAACCATCGATGCCGAGGCCACGCCCGCGTCGGTCACGAGCGTGGCTCGTCGTTTGCCAGGTTCGCGGGCCAGATCGCCAAACCACGCCACGAGTTGGCGGCACTGCCTCCCCTGGCTGATCCATTCCCACTCGGCCCGCGCGGTCCACGCCTGAGGCCACGTGGCGGCGGGCGCAAGCTTGATCGCGGCGTTGTCGTTGCGGGACAGCAGGGTCGATATGGCGTCGGCCGATGGCTCGTGCAGCTCGACGCGCGTTGTGCGCCGGCCGTCGGGCCGTCGATCCGGATCAAGATGCCAGGCCTCGCACTGCGACAGATCCAGGGTCGTGACGTCGCTGCACGTGACCTCGACATGCCGCTCGATCGCCACCGCGACATTGGCCTGCGCAAATACGGCCGCAGTGTCGTTCAGGTCGTGGCCGGTGGTGGGCGAAACGGCTGTCAATGCAATCAGATCGCCGCCAATTCCCGTGCAAAGATCGTACACCTGCCGCCGCCCGCGAAACCGCTCGGCCTTATGCTGAGCGATTCTCTCGTCGGTCGCTTGCTCGAGTCCCGTGGGCGTGAAGAACATCCGCTCGGCCGCGGTGAACTTGGTCCGGGCTCGCTCGCGGAGTTCGACTTGCTGCAAGACGGCCGCTGCTTGTTCCGGCGAAAGCGATTCGCGGAGTCGCTTGACGCGGCGTGCCAGTTCTCCTGACAACGAACCGGCCCACGCCAAGGCTTCCGTTCCCTGTGGACTGATCAGCCATCGGGCAAGTTCGACATCCACGACATTCTCTCTGGTTCTTGATTCCCCGCGGTCAGTTCGATCATTACCATATAGTGGCGGTTCCCACAACAAGCGACCGCGCCGTTGACCACGTTTCGGATGAATCGCCGCGCATGCCGACCGCTCACCATCTGTTGGGAATGTATCTGCATCTGGCGCGAGCCAGCCGTATGCGCCGCCAGCCGCTCGTACGCGCGAAGCTTCTGATCTTGGCCGCCGTGCAGGCGCAGGAAATGGGGCTCGATCAGATCGCGGCCTTGTGCCGGCACCGCGTTCTGACCCAGAATCAGCGCCATCTCGTACGCCGCTGGCCCACCATCGGCGAGGCTCTTGAAACCGAGGCCTTTCAAACGCACGTCAAGCAGCTTCGCCGCCGCTACGCGCCCGAGAAGGTGGAGCACATGCTGGCTTCCTTGGGAATAGAAATGGGCCGCGAGCGCGCCGCGTATTTTAGCGACACCGAGTACGCCGCGGCTCTGCTCGATACGCGGCTCGAAGCCCTCGACGACGTGCTGGCCCAACCCTTGGGAAAACAATCCACGGCGACCGAGGGAGCCTCCACCTCAACGGCGTCTGACGCGCCGGCGTTCGGAACGTCTCCAAGGGCCGGGCGTCTCATGGTCTGGATTCCATTTCTGGGCGGACTGTTATTGCTGGCCGCGGCCGCGTTCGCCTTGCGGGGCGATTCCTAGCGAATGTGGCGGCGGGGCCCGCCGCGCTGCCATCCCGGCCAGGTTCTTCGATGGCCGCCAGGCCGGATAAGAAGCGTTGTAACGCTCTCCCGCAATCTAGCGGTTTCCCCTGCTGCGTAGCCTCTGACTCGGGCATCCAGATCGTTGGCCTTCGGAGCGTCGGCCGGCCGATGAACTCGGATAGCGGCGGCCTGCGCACTCGACAGGCCTTTGGGGGACTCCTATTCCAACCGGCGCTCAGTCGATTACGTCGTATGTCAATCCCGTCGATAATTCGGAAATTCATGTTCTCCGGCGTGATGGTGAGCGCGGTAGGCGTGCCGTACGTCATGTCGACCGGCGCCGAGTGGTGGGATACGATCAAATCGCGCGTCGCGGAGTTCACGGCCCCCGCAGACCCGGCCGCGAAGCACGCCCAGAACGCCGCCGAGGCCTTGGCAATTCCCACCTATCCAACGGGAACTCCGGCGGCGTTCGCCGCGCACGGCCACTCGTTGGCCGGATCGCATCAGCCAAGCAAGTTGCCGCCCGAGGGTTATACGGCGCAAAGCCTGAACGATGTGATCAACTTCAACGCCACGCCGCAATGGATCGCGATGCGCTGGCCGCGCGTCACGGTCGGGTTGGCGGAACTCGACATGCAGGGGTATCGCGTGCCGCTGGTAAGCGGTACGGGCTACGACGACCTGGCCGGTTCGCTGACCTATTACTTCGATCAAGATCAACGCGTCAAGCTGATCCATTTTCGCGGCACGACCGGCGATCCTCGCAAGCTCGTGGCGCTCGTCATGCAGCAGTACAGCTTTCTGCCGCAGGCCACCGGCGACCCTTCGTTGCAGCTTTATCAGGTGAAGTGGAACGGCAAGCCCGTCAGCGAGCTGCGCGTGCAGACCGCCAGTGTATTGCGTTCAAACGAGCCCTTCACGCGGTACTCTGTCGAGCTCGCGCTCAAACGACCGTAGGTCATCTATCGCCACAAGCCTTTGGCTCAGCCATCGGACGCTTTCGTTTCCAGGGTTTCGATACGGCGTTCGAGCGCTTCAATGCGTTCGAGCAGGGCCTCGATACGTTTGGTCAGGTCCGATGTCGCCGAGGGTGGCTCTGGCCGAGGCGCGGGCGGCGTCGCCGGTGTCGTCCCAGACTCGCCGGGCGGCAAGGACGAGCCCAGAGCTTTGCGTGCCTGCGTTTCGATGAGCGGCGGTTGGACATCGGACGCGGCGATCAATGTGGCGATGGCTCGCCGGGTTTGGCCCTCAAGGACATAGGTCACTTGCACCGTCGGTTTATTCGAGTTGCGGATCACGGCCGCGAGTTCTTCCGGCGTTTTGATCGGCGTCGTGTCGATGGCCGTAATGATGGCGCCGAGCGGTATCTGGGCTTTGGCCGCCGGCGAGCCTTCGGCCCGATGAATGACCTGGGCACCGGCCAGATCCGGAAGATTGTTTTGGAGCTGCGCCTGGGGGGATACGGCCACGGTGCGAACGCCCAGTCGCGGTCCAGAGGGCGGTGACGCGACAGGCCCCGCCGGAGAATTCGTGCCTTCCGAGGCTGCTTCATCAGGCACCGGCAGTTCGTTGGCCGGGCCGGTCTCGGCTGGCCTGCGCCCCAGAGGAACCTCGATCTTGTGTGTGGCGCCGTCGCGGCCGACAGTCAAAGCCAGCTTCGTGCCTGGCGGCTTGTCGAAGGCTGCCGCGGCAAGCTCGTCCATCGTGCGAATTGTCTGACCGTTGACCGCCGTGATAATGTCACCGGCGACGAGCCCCGCCTGGGCCGCGGGTTGGCTGGGATAAACTTCCAGGATTACAACGCCCATGCCGTCGGGCGTATCATCGCCAATCAGGCCCAGGTATCCTCGTTCGGCCGATGTCTCTCCTTGGCGGAGACCGCCGAGCTGGTCGCGCAGCATTTCCTCCACGCGTTTTAAAATAGGCTGCGCCTGGGCCACCGCAGGAACGTTCAAGGAAAGACCGTAGGCAACAAACATGACAAGCGGCAGGATGCGCTTCATCGGTCCACCTGGTTGTGCAAGAATAAATTGCGCGGCGAGTTCTCTCTCTCAAGATATCAACCTGAGCCTATTTGCCAAATATTCCGTGTTATCGTGACCATGCATCGCGACCGATTATCGCTGCGCGAACTCGTTGCGACCCACGAACGAGAGGCGGCTCAAACGCTGCTTTGGCCCACGCTGCGCGCCGCCGAGCGCGCACGCGAGTTTGAACGCGCAAGCGCCGGCAACGTGGCTTCGCTGCTGCTGGGAGCGCTCCGCCACGGACAGGTGGTCGGCGCCGTCCGCGTACATCTGCTCGCCGGACGCATGGCAATGCTGGCGCCGCCGCGGCTGCTGGCGGGAGAACCGCGCGAAACCGCTGTGGAACTGCTGCACGCGGCCCAAGATCGCTGCCGCCAGGCCGCCTGTCGGGTGATCCACGCCTTGGTGTCCTCGCCCGATGGCCCCGATGCCGAGTTGCTGAACCTGGGGGGATGGCGGGAAGTGGCGAAGCTTCTCCTTCTGATGAGTTTGTCGTCCTGCGCTCCGCAGCGGCCTCCCGCGCTGGCGTGCGAGCTAAACGACGTTGGCCAGGCGGGCATCGAACGCCTGGCCGCGGTCATGCAACGCACTTATAAGGGGTCGCTCGATTGTCCAGAAACGGAAGGCATGCGCTCGGTCGATGACATTCTCACCGGATATCGGTCGGCGGGCGGATTCGCGCCCGAGCGGTGGCTCGTGGCGACCCACGCCGGCCGGGATCTAGGGTGTCTGGTGCTCACCGATGTCTCTGACGAATCGCAATGGGAGCTGACCTATCTGGGCGTGGTTCCCGAGGTTCGCGGACAAGGCCTGGGCGTGCAGCTTGTGCGGCATGCGCAGTGGATGACGCGGGCTGCCGGCCGCGCGCGGTTGGTGGTTGCCGTGGATGCGAAGAATTTTCCGGCGCTCGCCGTTTATGCAGCCTGTGAATTTATCGAATGGAGCCGGCAGTGCGTCTATGTGTGCGCGCTGGGATGATTTGCTGCCAGCCCGCGCGAGACGGCTCCAGGCTATTTCAACAGCCTGAGATCGGCGGCACGGTGACATTCGAGATCGCCGCGCAAGTCGCTGTGTGATTGTAGCTTGCGAAACGAGGTTGCGCGCGGCGCCAAGGACGCGAACAGTTTTTCCACGCGCGCGAATCGGGGGTGAAAATTTTTTTGGACGTGACTTACGCTCACGCCTCGAAAACAATTCGCGGCGAATTGCGACTCGCGGCGCACCGGCTCTGCGCGCAACTTGCGGTGGTTCGTTTTCAGCCCTTTGACAGCGATGCTAGCAGTCGTACAATCGGCGTCTCGGGTGACAACGAGAGGTTGCTTGGCGGATGAACCGCGAGCGCCAAAAAGTCGCCCCCATCAGATGCACTAGCGTAGGTCGAGGCTGTTCAGTCTCGCAGGTGTTCTTCGGTCCAGTGGTTTGATGGTGGTGTTGCGCGCACAGTATGGGAGCGATGGCGGTGATCACGGACGATCGAGAACTCATCTCTGCCATTCGAGCCCGGCTTGCCGAGCGCGTGGGCGCCGATCGCTACGAGCTCTGGTTTGGACCCACGACGTTGCTTACGTTGCGTGCCGATGCCCTCCAAGTTTGCGTGCCGAGTCTGTTTTATCAGGACTGGCTTCGCGCGAACTTTCGCAAGGATCTCGAAGCCAGCGCCGCCGACGTGTGCGGCCGTCCGCTGGCGGTCGAGTTTCGGGTTGACCAGCAGGCCGTGGCAGTCAGCGGCGCCGTCAAAGGGAGCGATGCTTCCAACAGTAACGAGGGGAAGCCAGCCAGCGACCCGCCACCCAAGGCCGAGCTCGCCGCCGGGCCCAAGTTGTTTGCCGACGATACCTCGTCGCTGCTGCAGCCGCTGGTGCCCGCGGTTGCCAAAGCCAATCCCGCGCCGATCGAGAGCGGGTTTCGCCGCCGGCTCAATTCGCTCGACAGCTTCGTCGTGGGGACCTCGAATTGCTTGGCGCACAAGGCCGCCCAGATGGCCGTTCTTCAGCCCGGCGGCTATTCGCCGCTCATGGTGCACGGGACCGCGAGCTCGGGCAAGACGCATCTACTCGAAGGCATCTATTCCGCGTTCCGCAAGACGCATCCCAAGGCGGTAGCGGTTTATCTTTCGGCCGAACAGTTTACCAGCCAGTTTTTGCACGCACTGCACAAAAGCGGCATGGCCAGCTTCCGCGCCAAGTATCGCGAGCTCGACCTGCTGGTGATCGACGATCTCCACTTCCTGGCCGGCAAGAAAGCCACGATCGGCGAGCTACAACACACGATCGACGTCTTGTTACGTGGCGGAAAGCAGATTGTCTTTGCCGCCGATCGCTCGCCCGCCGCGCTCAAGGTGTTGGGGGCCGAGCTGACTTCGCGTCTTTCCGGCGGCATGGTCTGCCGCCTCGAGCCCGCGGAATATGCCGTGCGGCTGGGCATCGCTCGCAATCAAGCGGCACTACTCGGCATCGACGTGCCCGAGGACGTGCTTGCCTATCTTGCGGCCACGCTCACGACGCAAGCCCGCGAATTGATCGGCGCGCTCAAGCGGTTGCATGCCGAGAGTTTGACGCACGATCGGCCGATTACGCTCGCCCTGGCCGAAGAGTCGCTCGTCGATCTGATGGACCAGCAGCGCGTCGTCAAGCTGCCGGACATTGCCAAGGCCGTCTGCGAGGTCTACGGACTCGAAGCGGATTCGCTGCAATCCGACCGCAAGAGCCGCGTGGTCAGCCAGCCCCGCATGTTGGCCATGTACCTGGCCCGAAAATATACGCGGGCGCCTCTTTCTGAAATCGGTAACTACTTTGGCAAGCGGACCCACAGCACGGTGATTTCCGCACAGAAGAAAATCGAAGGTCTCATGGCCGCGGGGGGCGAAAAATCGCGTGCCGAAACGCTGAGCCTCGAAGAAGCCATTCGCCGCGTGGAAGCGCAGCTTCGCGCAGGTTAAAGCCCAGGAAACCGCTTCCCCGGGCTAATGGTCGACCCTTGCTACTGCGAGCGATCTTTTTTTATTGGGAGCGGTCGCGGCGCCGATGCTCCCCAGGCTTCACGATCCGCGCTATGCGAAACGCGTAAGGCCGGGCATCGCGACTGGCGGCAGGCTGACCTCGGCCCATTCGTATCTGGCGGGCGTGAGATCTTCGCTGGAGTTCAGGCATTGCTCCCAGGTGAGCGTCTGGCCCGTATAGGCGGCCATGCGCCCCATGATCCCTAGCATCGTGCTCTTGGCCATGTAATCGCCGTTGTTGATCGGATTCGACGAGCGGATGGCCTTGAACATCGCACGGTGTTCTTCTTCGTACATATTCGGTTTCTCACCGCGATAGCGCCAGGGCTGCTCGCCTTCGATGACGGCCCGCATCAGCTCGGCCTTGCCTTTGGAGCCGATGATGTGGTCGGAAACGTCCACCGAGCAGCCTGCCATTTGGCGGCAGTTGGCGAACAATCGCGTACCGTTTTCATATTCGTAAATCACGGCAAAGTGGTCGTAGACGTTGCCGAATTCGTTCCCCGTGCGCACTTGTCGACCGCCTAGCCCCGTGGCTCGCACCGGGGGCACGTCGCCCATCGCCCAGGCGGCTTTATCCAGGCTGTGGACGTGTTGCTCGACGTTGAAGTCGCCCGACAGCCATGTGAAGTACAGCCAGTTGCGCATCTGAAATTCCATATCGCTCCACGACGGCTCGCGGCCGTGATGCCAGAGCGTCCCCGTGTTGTAGCTCACGTGCATCGTCAAGATGTCGCCAATCGCGCCGTCGTGAATTCGCTTGAGCGTTTCCATCTTCGGTGGGTCATAGCGGTAGCACAGGCCTGAAACGACGGTCAGGTTTTTCTTTTTCGCCTCTTCGCACGATTCCAGCACGCTGCGCACTCCCGGAGCGTCCACGGCCACCGGCTTTTCGCAGAACACGTGCTTGCCGCTTGCGATCGACGCCTTGAGGTGCGTGGGCCGAAAGTGCGGCGGCGTCGCCAAGATCACGACGTCCACGTCCGTCGCCAGGACCTTTTCGTAGGCGTCAAAGCCCGTGAACACGCGGTCGGCTTCGACGTTCACGCGTTCCGCGTCCGTCTTTCGCAACTGTTCGAGAGCCCGAGCCGTGCGATCGGGGAACGCGTCTGCCACCGCCGTCAGCCGTGTGTTCGGGTCGGCCGCAAAGGCATTGCCCACCGCGCCCGTGCCGCGCCCACCACAGCCGATCAGGCCGATTTTCAGCACGTCGCTGCCCGCGGCGTGGACGCGCGGCGCAAAGATGCCCGAGGCCAGGGCCCCGCCGGCTACCAGGGCTGAAGATTTAAGGAACGTACGACGTGAATCGGCGGGAGGATTCTGATTGGCCATGAGGCAGGATCCTTGCGAGGGTTACGGCGAGCGGGAGGGACGTTCCGATTATAGCCACACGGCTGCCCGTCATGAAAGGCTGCGGGCGAGCGGGCTGGAAGTAGGCCACGCGGGCCGATTCCAGCGGGCAAGCTATTTAAGCCGCTGCATATAGCGCAAGAAATCCGCGTCCAGTTGGCTCAGGTTCGGACCAAACGCCTTTTGAAACTCCGCCACGCGTGTTTCCGGATCATCCCACACCAGCGGCGGCTTCTCCGAGAGCATCTTCAGATACTCGGCGTAACGCCGAGGATGATGGTTCAGCAGATAGTAGTTCAGGGCCCATGCTTCGGCATACGCGTCGAGCGAGGTACGCGTGTCGCGAATGCGTTTGTCGTCGGCAATGAGCGACTTGAGCGAGCTGGCAGGCCGATTGGCCAGGTATTTCCGAAACTGCGTCAGCCGATTGTGATTCAAGGCGCCAATGGTCCGCCATCCCCGGGCGCTCGACAAATCGGGCGTCTCGAAAAACACGGCCAGGCCCTCGCTGACCCACAGCGGAATGTCCGCGAATCGGGTTTGCAGTCCGCTATTGAATGCGATTTGGTGCGTGGCTTCGTGAATGATCGTGGCCACCGAATGCTCGGCCTCGGGACGCGAAAGCATCAAGTTGATCTGAGCTTCGTTCGAGCGGCGATTTCCGGCGGCGCGCTGCGATTCGATCCCGGTCAGATCGCACATCGTGATTCGGTTGGTGCGGAAGCTGTAATAGCCCACGATGGCTTCCGCGGCCTCGCCGAGTTCCGCCTTGGAGAATTGGGCATACGCCTCGCGCGAGCGAAATACCACGGCCACGAGCGGAAACCGCGGCTCTTGGAGTTTCAACCCCTTGCGCGTCCAATAGTTGGTGAACCCCCGGTACAGCCGCTCGAACAGCGCGCCGCACCAGGCAGCATACTCGCGCGACGTATCGTGGCAAATCACGTAGTGGCTCGTCGTATAGACGTCGAACCCCGGGGGCAGTTCCCCCAGCAGCTCGCGTCCCAGGGCTTCTGGCGTCAGCGGCGTCAGCGGCGTGTCATCGCTGTAACGCTTGACGAGATCCTCGGGCTCGATGGCCCACATCGTGCCGTTGGATGCGAGCAGCAAGATACCTCCGTCGGCGGCGGTGACCACAACCTCACCGGTGATGGTGCGTTCCTCTCCATTTTGCCGAAAGGCGACGTGCTCGAGCGCGGCGGCCGGCGGCGCCAGCAACCATCCGAGCAACAGAGCCAGCCAGAATCTCTGCACGAGGGGGGACCTTGCCGGCCTGCCGGAAGATGGGAGTTGGATAACCGAGACGGGGAGCGAGCTTCTTCGATCATATCATGCCGCCAGTCGAATCACCCATGTCGGTTGCGCTGCTAGCAGCCACGCGGCGGCAAAGCCGCTGAGAAAATTCCGCGAACGGACGTCTGCTTCCCGGAAAATCGCCGGGTGCGTGGGAACAATAAACTGCCCTGGAACGCGCTGGCCCGTTTTGCTACAAGCCCGCTTCCTTTCGGTCCGTATCCCATCGATCCACCACTACGAGCTGCCATGCACAGCCGGCTTTCCAGCCTGGTTCTGGCGATTCTTGCCGCGATGAGCACGGCCGTTGGCTGCGCGGATACCATGTCGGCCACGCGCAATTTCATGGTCCGACCGTTTCGCAAGACGCCCGAGCAGATCTATGGGATTAAAGCCCCCAAAGATCGGGTGAACGAATTCCGCAAGCTTGCCTTGCGGGCCAAAAAGCTTCCGGCCGATCAGCAGACCCAGCTCGTGGCCAAGCTGGCGCACGAATTGGATACGGAAAATGACCATTGGGTGCGACGTGAGATCGTGCGCACCATTGCGGCATTTCCACAGCCCGCCGCCGCTGAGGTGGTCATTCGTACGCTAAACGACGAACAGCCCGAAACCCGCCGCGTGGCGTGCGAGTGCCTAGGGCAGCGTGGCGGCGAAGACGCCGTGCGCGAACTGACCCGTATGCTGGGCAGCGAAACCAACGAAGACGTGCGAATGTCGGCCGTCGCGGCATTGGGCAAGGCCGGCGACTCGAAGGCCTTGGCGCCGTTGGCCGAAGCCCTGGCCGACGGCGATCCGGCAATGCAGGCCGAAGCTCACCGTGCGCTCACGATAATCAGCGGACGCGACTTCGGAAACAACGTACAGGCGTGGCGCGAACTTGCGTCCAACGGGAAAACCGATGCCGCCGAGATAAGCTTTGCCGAAAAACTGCGTCGCACGCTGTATTAGGTCGCTGACGTCACACCGCAAAAACCGCAGGCTCGCCTCAACCGCCACGACGTTCCCTTCGCTCGTCGAACTGGGAACTCCCGGCGGATTACAACGCCGAAAACAATCTCCGCCGACGTAAGTGCGACGCCAGTCGCGGCCGATATCAATACCCGTCCAGCTCGTGCTGGCATCGTCGCGCAAGCATCCCGTCATCCCAGATGGTTGATCTTGCCGGACTTTACTAAGGATATCGACCGCTATAGTTCCGCGCGGATCGGAGCATGCAGCGCTTGGGGGAATTTTCATGAAGCAAGGGAGACTAACGGGCGCGGGCATGCGGTGCGCCCTGTGGGTCGGAGCTTGGGCGGGGGTGGCGGCGCCCGCCGGGGCCGCGGATTTTGCCGGGCCGACTTTGATTCCGGCGGGAATCAATGAGATCACGGCTTCGCAGCCGGACGATACGCCCGCGGCGGATCCCCACGCCAGCGAAACCGTGGCCAGCGAACAAATTCGCGAAGCACGGCGACTATTGATCGACCTGCCCGGCGGCGATCCGTTGTCGGCGGCGGCCAACGAGCTATTGCTGTTTGGCAGCCTAGGCAGCGATGGTCCTCGGGCCGGCGAACTCGAACCAAAACGCCCGCGGAAGGATGACGTTCCGGCAATCGTGGTCAAATCCACGTTGCGCGCCACCGAGATCGATCCGGCCCAGGCGATCGAGCCAAAGCAGACCGTGGCGTCGGATTCCGCGCCCGTCGAGGAGCCTGCCGGGCAGCTCTCGCCCGAGATGCTCAAGCTGTGCGAAAAGGTCCGCACCGTGCTCGCGCGCAACTATCCACGCCATCAAAGCGCCCGGCTCAATACGCCGTGGGAAGTGATGCACGCGATCATCGCCTATGGCGTCGATACCCAGATCTATCGCGACGGTTTGGGAAGCGAAAAGGTCAACGCCATTGGCTATATGTGCTACAACTATCCGTGTCGCGATCAGCGCATGTTGCTCATCAATCGCGGCAAGATCGACGCCAGCCGCGGCGTCGGTGTCCAAGGCCACGGCGGCCAGTTCCTGGCGATCCTCGCGCAGTCGCACGTCAGCCGCGATTATCCCATGCGGGTCGAAGGGCGGCAGTTCACGCTGCAAGACCTGATCAACCGCGAGATGGAAACCTGCGTCGCGGGCGAAGAGCTCACGTTCAAGCTGATTGCCTTGTCCCACTATCTCGATCCTGACGCCACCTGGACCACCCCGGACGGGCAGCGCTGGTCGATCGAACGGCTTGTCCGCGAAGAGCTCAAAGCGCCGATTCGCGGCGCGGCCTGCGGCGGCACCCATCGCCTGATGGGTTACGCTTATGCCGTGAAGAAACGCGCCCAGAAGGGCAAGGAAATCACCGGCGACTTCAAGCGGGCACAGATCTTCCTCCGCGACTACCATCGCTATACGTTCGGCTTGCAAAATCCCGACGGCAGTTTCAGCACCGCGTGGTTCGAACGTCGGGCGAACGATCCCAGCATCGACCGCCGGATCAAGACCAGCGGCCACATCCTGGAGTGGATTTCCTACTCGCTCTCGGACGAAGAACTCCAGGATCCCCGGATGATCAAAGCCGTCGATTACCTGGCAACGTTGATGCTCGCCAACGACCGGCGCACTTGGGAAATCGGCCCCCTGGGGCATGCCTTGCACGCCCTGTTGCTCTACGAGCAGCGCGTGTTCAAAGATGTCGTTCCCTTGCCATCGACGCCGCTCGTCGAAGAGTCGTCGGCCCGGTGGCTCGAAGCCCGACGGTCGACCGCCGATTAGTTTTCCGCGTCCAGGACGCGATCCTCCTCGCGACCCAGGTCCGAGTTTTTCGGGCCTGGGTCGCGTTCGTTGACGGTCCGGCCTCGGATCGCGTTGCCGGTGACCAGCCGCAAGTGTGTGGCATCCAACTGCTTGCCGTTGCTGATCGAGGTAAAAAGTTCTACGATTGGTTGCCGTGCCGTGGCCAGTTTGCCCTCCTCCCCTGCTCTGCCGGCCTCCTCGGGGGCGAGTCGTTGTTGTTTGTCGGTGACGCAACCTGTGAAGACATTTCACTTTACGGACCAATTTGAGACGGTTTTCGACGCCGCGGCCCGGCTTTCGAAGTCGGCTAGCGCCGATGCCATTTTGGTGCTGCTCGAAGGGCCAACCGAGTGGGATCGTCTCAAAGAGCATGCCGCCGGCGAAAAAGTGCTGATTGCCGCTGATTTCGCCCAGCAGATCGAAGGCGCCGGCGACGCCGGGCTGGCGACGGTCGTCCTCAAAATGCCCGAGGCGCCGGTCTATGAGAAGCTGACGCAGGCCATTCTCGAAGCCGTGGCCGACGATATCCTCGCATCGGGGGCGTTGGTCGTCGCGGTCTATAGCGGCTTCGAAGGCGGCGTCGCCGATTCGATCAGCCTGATCCATCTCGGTGAGCATCTGGGGCAGCTCACCTCGCGCGACCTGCGGCAGCTCGAAACTCGCGTGCCTCTCGACACGCTGAAAATCGTTGTCGATATGGCCGTCGAAATCGGGCGCGAGGGACGCGAAGGTAAGCCCGTGGGCGCGCTGTTTGTCGTAGGTGACTCGCGCAAGGTATTGGCCAGCAGCCATCCCGTCGGTTTCGACCCGGTGCGCGGATACAGCCGCGATGAGCGTAACCTGGACGATCCTCGCGTGCGCGAGGGCGTGAAGGAAGTTTCGCAACTCGACGGCGCGATCATCGTCTCGGCCGAAGGCATTGTCGAAGCTTCGGCCCGATATATCGATGCGCCGGCCGACAACATCACGCTGCCCAAAGGGCTCGGTGCCCGACATTGGGCCGCCGCCGCCATCAGCCGTAAGACAAATGCCGTGGCCGTGGCCATCAGCGAATCGAACGGCACGGTCCGCATCTTTCAGAACGGCGAGGTCACCTTGCGGATCGAACCCTTCCGCCGCCCGATGAAGTGGAAGGATTTCGAGTACGAACCGCCGCCCGCGGAGTGAAACACGCCCGCTGCTGAACGCGCCCGGCAATCGGGTCACCGGCGGCTTGCGTTCCGGCAGAGCGTCTCTTCGACCAGCTTTCGTGGCGCGCCGATGTCCACGATGTGTAGCTTGCCCACATAAGACGCCGCGTTTGCCAGCAGCAGCCCCGGCTTGGCCGCCACGAACGTGCAGGTGTGCGCGGCGTGAATCGTGTGCCGGGCGGCGATTCCCGTTTCACAATCCAGACCGCTGGGAACGTCTACGGCCAAGATCGGTATACCGCTCCGGTTCATCGCGTCGATTGCCGGGGCGTAGGGCTCGCGAGGTTCGCCACGCGCGCCCGTGCCAAGAATCGCATCGACGATCCAGGCGGCGCCGGTGAGTGTCTCGGCGTCGTTCCACGGCGAGACCGGCACGCCGCTTTTTTCCAGAACACGGTAGTTCAGAGCCGCGTCGCCACGCAGGTTCGCGGGATCGTCCAACAGCGCCACTTGCACCTGGTATCCGCGCAGGTCGAGGTGCCTTGCGATCACATAACCGTCGCCCCCGTTATTGCCGCGGCCACAGACGATCGCCACGCGGCCGGGAATTCCTAGCGCGCACAGCACGTCCGTCACTCCGCGGCCGGCGTTCTCCATAAGCATGACGCCCGTCATACCGTACTCTTCCACGGCGCGCCGATCCAACATGCGCGATTGTTCCCGGCTGATGACGCTCAAGCTTGTCCCCCCGAAGATCCCATGACGCTGAAAAGGTAAGCGACCCGCGTGGGACATTGTAACGCCCACGTGGCTTGGGTTGAGGATGATACGCGCGCGATGACTCTAGCTGGCTGCTGAAAAAGTCCGTCGTGAACTTTTTCAGCCTCTCGAAGCGCGGAGGTGAACTCCGCACCGCTCTCAAAATAACGACTTACGTCGCTATTTTGAGAGCGTCTCCGTGCGATTTTTATCAGGCTGCGGAGTTTTTCCGCAGCCTGGCTAGGCCCCCGGCACGGCGGGAACTTCAACCGCCGGCGTGTTGCTGGGCGCCTCGATCTGCGGCTGATACCTGGCCGGCGACGAGAAGGCCCAAATCGCCAGCGCGAGCACCAGCATGGCGAAAGCGATGATGCCCCACGCCAGGTTCGCCTCCCAAAGCGCCTTGTAGTTAAACTGAGATTCAAAAGGATTTCGCGTCGATTGCTGCCGGGTGTTCATGGTTGCACCTCGTTCGATTCGTCACGATCGTACCCAGGATAAGAAAACTGATAAGAAAACGAAGGTTGTCCGCGACCGTGCGAGCAACCACCCCTACTCGCTTGTGGTGCAAACGCGGTGCCAGCGACTTCTTGCTGAGCGGGTGTTCTCGGCTGTAGCGATCCTACCGGGTGGCGCTTCAGCAAGAACCGTTTTTCTGGCAATTTCGGCTTACCTATAGGAGAAATCCCCAACCGGCGAGCGATTTTCCGACAAGCGGTTCTTTCCGCAGCGCCGATGCCAGCTTAACGGGGCTGGCGATGTTTTCGGCAGCCTAATGAGCAGAGGTGCGTCCCACGCGGTCGAGTGGCTGCCAGGGCGCTCCTGCTCCGCATGGCACTCTGTATGTGTACGTTCTGCGAGGAGAGAACTGACCGATGGTTCGCATCTGCCTGTTCGTTTTGCTCTTGGTTTCGCAATTCGCCGTGGCGTCTTTCGCAGTGGCTCGGAATCCCCCGAATCTGTCGCGCGAACAGATTCGCTCGATGCACATCCTGGACCGTCCGTCACGGCCAGGGCACTTCTACGGCAACGCGGTTCGCCGCCGGTATCAACGTGGCGTCGAACGGGGAGCGGTTCCGTCCAATTCGGCCATGATCTGGCAAAACCAGGGGCCCGGCATTCACGACGGCCAGAGCTACCCGCTCGGCGAAGTAATCATCAGCGAGTAACGCGCGCGTTAGCCGTTCGCGGCGACCGTTTAACACAAATAAAAAAAACCGCCAGCGAGCTATTTAGCCTCGCTGGCGGTTTGTGCTTTTCAGGGGGTCGGGCCGCGTTTAGTTTGGCGGCCAGAACCAGAAGGCGAAGGCCGCCGTGCCGAACCCTTGGAATGCCGCGGCTCTTAGGCTGAGCGGAATCGGCTCGAACATATAGGGGGCACAGTTACCAGGCCGGTAGTAACCCAGCGTGTACACGCATTCGTTGGGCGGACGCAGGCCCATCTTGTAGGGCAACAGCGGCACGCTGACAAAGAAGTGGGCACCCGACATGAACGGTTGGATAATCGGATTCCACGAGTGGCCGTAGCGTTCGAGCTGCACGTCCTCGAAGTACAGCGGCTTATGACACGTCCCCGCCGCCTTCCAAGTAAAGAGCGTGGGGGCAAAGTCGCGCCCCGCGAACTTCGGTGCGTCGAAGTCGCGTCCGATCAGACAGTCGCACGGAAAGTCCGTGCCTTCCTGGCCTTCGATCAGCAACCCCACGGTGATCGTGGTAATGTCGCGGCGCTGCAACTCCTGAATCGCTCGCTGGCATTCGTCACGCTGGTCGACGCATCCCGGACCGCCAGGATCGGTGCTCAGACCCTGGTCGAGTAACTGCTGCCGTTCGTCCGGCGTGAGTGTGGCCGGTTGCCGCGGCGGCGTGATCGGCTCGTCGCGGAACAGGTCGTCGACCGGTTGCGGCTGCGTTTCGATGGCGTCTCTGCCGGGCAGCCGCGGCGCCGGATCGTTGGGCATCGCCGGCGGCGCTCCCTCCAAAGGCGTCGGTGCTTCGTTCAGAGAATCGAGTGGATCCGGAAGCTCGTCGCGCGACACAGGGCCGGCCGGCGCGTCTTCAAATGGCGGCCGTTCGGGATCCTGATAATTGCTGACCTGCATCACCGAGTCGCGCAGGCGAGAGCGGGTGTGCGTCGAGGAAAAGCGGTTCGCCGTGGTCCGTTGTGTCGCCAGTTTGGCCGGCGCGGCGTTTTCGATCGCTGCGGGCGCGGCCGGCCGTTTTTCGGCAATCGCGCTCGCGGGCTTGACCGGTATCGATTTGCTGCCGCGCGCACGCCATTGAAGCGCGTCGGCAGAGACCACTGCGGTTGTTGCGCCGCTGGCCACCGGCCGGAATGCTTCCTCGCGAGCCCACGCGAGTTGCGGCCCGGCGAGTTGCGCGGCAACGAGCGCGGCCAGGCAGGCCGCTTGGCCCATGTGGCGCGCGCGACGCTTCGGCCAACTAAGAATCGTCGCCCGAAGCCGTGCTGTAATTGGACGCTTCCTGCGTAATCGCGATGTCATGCGGATGACTCTCCCGTACTCCAGCCGTGGAGATTTTGATAAACCGAGTTTTCGTGCGCAGTTCGTCGATGGTCTGTGTGCCGCAATAGCCCATTCCGGCCCGCAACCCACCCACAAGTTGATAAACGAAACTGCTCAAAGCTCCTTTGAACGGTACCCGGCCCTCGACCCCTTCGGGCACGAGCTTACCGGGCCTGCGTTCGGCGCCGCGTTGGCGGTAGCGTTCGCTGGAGCCTTGCATCATGGCGCCCAGCGAACCCATCCCGCGATAAACCTTGAAGCTGCGCCCTTGATACAAAATCAACTCGCCGGGGCTTTCACTCAATCCGGCGAACAATCCGCCGATCATCACCACATGCGCTCCGGCCGCCAGGGCCTTGGTCACGTCGCCCGAATAGCGGATGCCGCCATCGGCAATGATCGGAATGTTCTCTTTCATCGCGACTTGGGCCGCTTCGTAAATCGCCGTGATCTGCGGTACGCCCACGCCCGAGATGACGCGCGTCGTGCAGATCGATCCGGGCCCGATGCCCACCTTCACGGCGTCGGCGCCCGCCTCGATCAGGTCGCGGCATCCGTCGGCCGTGGCCACGTTGCCCGCGACCACGTCGATCTTCCACTGACGCTTCAAATTCTTGACCGTCTCGATCACGTTATTCGAATGTCCGTGGGCACTGTCCACGACGAGCAGGTCGACGTCCTTCGCTAGCAAGCTTTCGACCCGGTCGTAGTCGTGTACCCCGACGGCGGCTCCGACCCGCAAGCGGCCTTTCCCATCTTTACAGGCGTTCGGAAACCGCTTCATCATGTCGATGTCTTTGATCGTGATGAGGCCGGTCAGTGTGTAATCTTCGTCAACCAGCAAAAGTTTCTCGACCTTTTTTGCCATCAAAATCTTCTCAGCTTCCTCAAGCGTCACGGTTCCCGTAGCCGTTACCAACGGCTCGCGGGTCATGACTTCCGAGATCGGTAGTTCCGAGGTCTCGAGGAAACGCAGATCGCGGCGGGTCAGAATCCCCACCAGACGCCCGGTCGAAGTCGTGATCGGCACGCCGGACACGTTGTGCTGGTCCATCACCTCGCGGGCGCGAGCAACGCTGGCATCCGGTGGTAGCGTTACCGGATCGGTAATGATGCCGTTGGCGCTCCGCTTCACCTTGTCGACTTCTTCCGTCTGGTGGGCGATCGACATGTTCTTGTGAATGATGCCGATGCCACCCTCCTGGGCCAACGCGATCGCCATCTCGTGCTCGGTCACCGTGTCCATCGGCGAGCTGATCAGCGGAATGTTCAGCCGAATGCTACGCGTCAGATAAGTCGATACGTCGACTTCCGAGGGCACCACGGCGCTATAACGCGGTTCGAGCAGAACGTCGTCAAACGTGATGCCGGTCGAGCCAAATTTGTCTTGCATGATAGGGGGACGCTCCCTCGGGCCGCGGCGAGAATCACGAATTATGCAGCCATTCGCCGCGATTGGCAATCGTCCGCTTCGTTGCTGATGCCCCGCCGCCGCGACTCCCCGGGGCTAAACTCCGCGTTGGCGGCCCGTTAAAATAATGGTTTTCCAAGTCTCGCGAGAGAGATTGCCTGTCATGCCCACACGCTGTGCTTGGGCCAATCGAGACCCTCTGGAGCAAGCCTACCACGACACGGAGTGGGGCACGCCCGAACGCGACAGCCGCGCGCTCTGGGAGAAGCTCATGCTCGATGGATTTCAGGCCGGCTTGTCCTGGCTCACCATCCTCAAGAAGCGGGAAGCATTCCGAACGGCGTTTCAAGCGTTCGATCCCGAACGCGTCGCCCGCTTCACCGAAAAGGACATCCAGCGGCTCTTGGCCAATCCGGGAATCGTGCGGTCCCGGGCCAAGATCGAAGCCACGGTCGGCGGCGCGCGGGCCTACCTGAAGATGGTGGACGCGGGCGAAGACTTCTCCCAATTCGCCTGGGGCTTCACCGGCGGAAAGCCGCTGCGCAACACCTCGGGCGTGATTCCCGCCAAAACGCCGCTCTCCGAGGAAGTGTCCAAGACTCTCAAACAGCGAGGTTTCAAGTTCGTCGGCCCCACGATTGTTTATGCCTGGATGCAGGCCGTGGGAATTGTCGACGATCACACGCCCGACTGTTTTCGCTATGCGGGCAAAAGATAACTGGGGGCGCTATGGCGCCGGTACGCTCGCCGCGTCTTCATGGCGCCGGTACGCTCGCCGCGTCTTCCCCGGGCTCTGGGGGGCCAGCCTCGGGCGTGTTTTCGGCTTCCTCGCCCGCAGCTCGTGCAGACTGGATCTCCACAGGCAACGGCGCCGGCGGAGCGGCGTGCTTGGGAGGTTCCGGCGTCGGCTCCACAATCTCGGGCGATTTGAACCACTCGCTCGGAGGCCCAAAATTACGTGTGAGCGTGTTCCAGCCGATCGACAGCAGGATCAGGCTTGCGACGATTGCAAAAGCATAGACCGTCAGCTTTTGAATCAGAACATCAGAGCTATCCGCGCGGCGAGACAAATCGACACTCGTCGTCGCCGGTGTGCTGATGTCTGCCTCGTCGAACAGCGAACCGCTCTCATTATCTTTCGCGGCCACGGGCCGCCGCCCCGCCGCCGCACGCAAGCCAAAGGGATCGGCATCTTCCTTGCGAGCGGGCGTGTTCGCGGGTGCTGGCGTCTTGGCCGAAACCGGTGCGCCGGGCTTGGCCGTGACGGGCGCCGCCAGCGTAGGCGCGGGGGCGCCCGGTCCAGGTTTTACCGGCGCCGCCATGGGGCCGGCGGGCTTGGCAGGCGGTGGCATCAACGGCTGAGCCAACGGAACCGCCTTGGCAACGGGCATGACGCCCGCCACCGGGGCCGACGCCATCTTCGCCCGCAGGGTTGCGTCGTATTCGGCCTTCTTATCGGCGCTCAACAGGCAAACGCGCGCAGCGGCCAACTCGTTCAGGATTTGTTGCGAAAGTGCCGCGTGTCGCCCCGCCTGAAACGTTCTTACATGGGCCATCTGCCGGTCGGCGGCATGGTCGATCACGTCCTGATCGGACTCGAAGAGCGAAATTCCCAATAGCCGGTAATAATTGGGCGGTTGCTCGCCGAGCGGAATTCCGAGCCAAACGTAATAGCCGTTGAACGAGTCGGACATGAAGCGTGTGAAACTCACGCGGTGACGAGGAGAATCCCAATCCAGGCCCCCCCTAGCTCGGGATTCCCATTATAGCCGCGAGGTCAAGAAATCGACAACCTTGACGCAACGCGTTTGGGCTGGGAATTGCCACAATGTCCGGCCGGTGACGATCCACCGCGTCAAGTGAGCAACGCTTGCCATAACAATTTTCTAACGTCCCCGCCGCTGCTGCCGCCGGGTTCGTCGCGACGAGGCCGGAATCTCTGGCTCGTCGTTGGTTTCCACCTCGAACACTTCGCCCAGGCCGTAATCTACGAGTTCGAGCGTCGTGCGGCGCACGACACGGCCCTCGGCGTCGGTCTTATGCGAACATTCGTCGATCACTTCTCCAGGAATCTCCGGGGCATGCCAACTCCAGGTGATCGTCGTGCCGCGGTCGTTCTTTTGATCCGCTCGGACCAGATAGGCTCCCTTCGGGGTCGGGCGGCGCGGGAGATGCCGGATCATATCGAGCGCCATTACCTGGCTGGTGATCTGCTGCAACTCCTTGCGGTCGCTCGCTTCACGTAGCATGCT
The DNA here is from genome assembly GCA_964598535.1 of uncultured Planctomycetaceae bacterium. Taxonomy (GTDB): domain Bacteria; phylum Planctomycetota; class Planctomycetia; order Pirellulales; family PALSA-1355; genus JALHMI01. The sequence goes on from CAZRCI010000026.1 coordinate 63,132, forward strand.
CCGACGCCGCAAAATTGCCGGTTGGTGTCCCGCGGCAAACGTGATTTCGGCCTCTTCGACCGTGACCCCGCCGGTGATGACCAGTTGCCGTCCTTCGCAGCGGATTTCCCGACCGTCCACGCTCATGGTTTGAGGTTCGAGCGTCTTGGCCGGTGCGATCTTGCCGAGCGTTTCGCCGGCATAGCCCTGCACGATCGTCTGTGGCTGGCTGGGGAATTTCTGGCCCGCCACCTCAACCGTCACTTCGACTTGCAGTGTGACGCGTTCGGGCGTTACTTCCAGGACGGTCGTCTTGTTGTCGGTCAGGCTGCCATCCGTCGGCTTGCCGTCCGTGTCGTAATTCTGGGTCACGATGCGCACGTGCCGCCACGCGCCCTTTCCGAAGCGAGCCCACGGGTGCGCTTGCTGGAGCAATTGGTCGAGCTCGTCGGCTATGGCCCCCGAAACGCCAGCAAACAGCACCACCAGCAGCGGCCAGACGATCAGAGCAATTCGCGGTCTCAAAAGTCGTGGCTCCACAGGCCGGGCAGCAAGAATTGCCCCCGAGGCAATGCGATCGGTGTGCCGCCGGCACCTATCCGCCAGGCAAAGACGCCATGATAGCCGCGCTGGCCCGCGATTGCACTCCCGCTCCTGCGGGCGGCGATCGCCGCCTCGCCACACGAGGACTGGTGGGCCGGTACCCGAGAAGCCGCCGGCTTGAGCGCCGCTTTTATTCTGATAAATTCGTCCGCTGCCTTCGCCGGCAACCTCACCGCGATGCCGCATCTGCCGCGAGAAGTGGGCCTGTGGGCCGCGGCTGCCGCCACTGGCGGTTTCTGGGGGGCGGAGCTCGGTAGCCGCTATCTAACGCCTCGCGCATTGCACTTCGTGCTGGCGGTCGTGCTGCTCGTCGCGGGCGCAAAGCTGTTGGTTACCTGACCGCCTTCCATAAGCGGGAATGCCTCTGCACGGCATGCAAAGTTCTCGTGGGGAATTGCGGCGGCCGCTAATCAGACGCTTCCGACGTTGCCTCGTCTGGTTCGGGCGAGGCGACAAGCTGCGGCAGAATCAGCAAGATCGCTCCGGTGGTGATCGCCACGTCGGCCACGTTGAAAATCCCCGTGCGCAACGGGCCAACGCCCAGGTTCATGAAGTCGATCACCAGGCCGTCAAAACGCACGCGATCGATCAGGTTGCCGATCGCACCCCCCAGCAGCAACGCACACGCCAGGGTCTTCAGCGGCGACATCGACGCCTGAAACAACACAAAGACGCCGATCGACAAGGCCACGATACTATTCACCACCACCAGCAGCAGCCAGCGGGTTTGGGGCGGCAAGTTGCTTCCCAACCCCAAGAACGCGCCAGGGTTCTCGGCATACACCAGCCGCACCGTGTCCGACAGGTAGCTGCGCATCGGCTGCCCTTCAAGCTGATCGCGGGCGATCTGCTTGGTCATCTGATCGCAACCAACACACAGCGACAAAATAACCAGCAGGGCAAACCAGCGAACGTAATGGGGCGTGTTTGAAAGCATGGCAGTTCGGTGGGGACTGACGAAACGGGCGTATTTCAAAAAAGGACGCGAACGAATCGCTTTCTAGCGATTCTATCGTTTTCTCAATGATTATAACGAGCCCGAGGCGATTCCGGCCTCGGCAGCGCTGGGAAACGACGAATCCGCGGCGGCCGATTCGATGGCCCGATCGGTTTCGTTCTGCCCCAAGCCGGCCAGTGGGCCCGCGCACCCCAAGGTCAGGAGAGTTGCCAGCAGCCAGCCGTATCGCCAAGTGAATCGGTGCATGGATGTTTGGCCGAAGCCCGTCGTGCTTTACGGATGAACCTGTTCCATCTTCATCCAATCGCCAATGGTCGTCGGCGGTGGGGGAGTGTGCTGTGCACAGCCGGCCAGCGAGAGCCCGGTCGCGACGATCAACAGCGCCAGCATCCAACACATTGCTCGCATCGCTGGAAACTCGCTAACGAATGGGCTTCGAGCCACCGAACGGTTTGACCTGCTTCATCGACATCCATTCTCCCATCGTCGCTGGCGAAGAATCCTGCGGTTGTGTACCGAACAGCCGATCAAAAAAGCCCGGTTGCTCGGGCTCCGGATGAAGCTTGTGCACGGCGACGGTGCCCAGTTTGTTGGTGTTCTTCGCGGGCTTTTTGGGAGTGAACATGCTTTTGGTACCCTGGACCAGACGCTTAGGGGCGCCGGCCATCTTGGTCACCGCCGTTGGCACATGGGCCCCGGCGCCTTTGGCGGACTTGGTTTTTCCGCCCACCCAGGTGAAGGGCATTTCCGCGCGTGCCGCGACCCCCAGGGTCAGCCACAGGGCGAGCATCAGAGCTACCGATCGCATGTCGAGCATCCTCCAGACGGCAGGTCATTTTTACGGCCTCGCGCGCATCACCGGCGGTCACCTTGCCCGGTGTGGGGCGGGAACCATCCCAAATTCCAACGGAGCTGTAAAGGCCGGTTGGCCGCGTAGCCGTCAAAGGTGGTGGGGGGAGAGTTCCAGAAGCCCCCGCAAATTAGCGAGATGGCGGGCATTTGCGCAACATGAGCTTCCTTGCGGCCGGGGCCGCGCGAACCTAGATTAGTCGCAGAGAGGTCTGGTCTGTTGGCTGGCCGGCCTGCTGTTTCCTCACCGCCCTAGCGATTCCAACCCGCATGTATTCGCCCTCGATCGGATTTATCGGCGCCGGCCAAATGGCCCGCGCTCTGGCGGCCGGATTTGTCCGCTCGGGGCTGGTGTTGCCAGCACGCGTCTTCGCCGCCGATCCGGTCGAAGCCGCCGGCCGGGCATTTTTAGACGCCGTGCCCGGGGCAACGCTGGTGGCCGATAATGCGGCCTTGGTCGAAGCCGCCGAGGTGGTTGTGCTGGCGACCAAGCCGCAGCAGATTTCGGCCGCGCTGGCCAAGTTGCACAACGGCGGCCCACGGAAACTATTGATCTCGATCGCGGCCGGCGTGAAGCTGAAAACATTGGCCTCGCTGTTACCCGGCACGCGGCTGATCCGCGTCATGCCCAATACGCCGTGCCTGGTGGGGGAAAGCGCAAGTGGCTATTGCCGCGGTCCCGGCGCGACGGAGGACGATGTCCGTCTGGTCGCCGATCTCTTGGCCGCCGTTGGCGTGGCCTATGAAGTCGAGGAAAGTTTGCTCGACGCGGTGACCGGCCTTTCCGGCTCCGGGCCGGCGTTTGCCTATGTCATGATCGAGGCTCTCGCCGACGGTGGCGTGCGGATGGGGCTCAAACGCGAGGTGGCGCTTGCCCTGGCCGCGCAGACGCTCCTGGGCGCGGCGAAAATGGTGTTGCAAACTGGGGAGCATCCGGCCGTGCTCAAGGATCGAGTCGCCAGCCCGGGCGGTACGACGATCGCGGGCCTCGAGGCGCTCGAGGCGGGGGGCTTGCGCGGCACGTTGATGGCCGCCGTCGAAGCCGCCACGCGCCGGTCGATCGAGCTCGGGCAAGTATAATTCAGCGGTCCGAGCCAGTGCTCGAAGTTGTGGGTCGAGGATCATTAGAGATGTCGATTTTTTGCATTGTAGATGACAAGCACGTGCCGCTCTATCGCGTTATGTGGGTTTCGTCGACGCCGCACTTTTGTGGCTCCGAAGACTGCGAACGCGAGGGTCAGTACGAGATTCGCCTCGAACAGGGCGAAAGCGTTTGGGCTCGCCCCCAAGAGCGCGATCAGATGCTCGCGGCGCTGGAGGCCTGGCAAGGTGGGCTCGGCCCGCCGGAAGACGACTGGGGGCAGTAGCATATGTCGATGTTCGAACGCGATGAGTACAAGTGGCGCGAAACGTATTTCGTGCTGTTCGATTCCAGCCGCCGGCCGTCGCTCAAGCGAGTGGAGCGGATGTTGAACGGCTTGAGCGACCGTTTTCAGCTTTCTAATGCCGTGGCCGACGAGGACGACCGGTTCGAGTCGATCACCGTGCTTTCGCCCGACGACTACGCGGCCCTGGACATCAGCTACGTTGCCGGTGACGAAGTGGCCGAAAGTATCGAGTCGCTCGAGGCCGAGTTCGCCGACGCGCAGCTCGATGCCGAGGAACGCAAGAAGCTCCGCCGAATCAAGGAGTTCGACGCTCGTATCGACTTGTTGCACTTCGAGCAAATGTCCGAGGACGGCCCCGAGGAAGAAGCCGACGAAATGCTCGATCCCAGCGCGCTGCTGATCGTGCTCGACGCAATGGTCGAACTGACCGGTGGCGTGGGCATCGACCCGCAGTCCGGCACCCTGATGTAACTGGCGGCGTCAACGACCGATGTAACTCGGCTCTCCAAACGGCGGAATTTCTAATGCTGGCGAAGGATATCAAGAACGGCGCGGTGGTGGTCTTCAACGAGGCGCCTTGCATGATTGAGACCATCAGCGTGCAGAGCCCGTCCGCCCGCGGTGCGGCCACGCTCTATAAATACCGAGCGCGGAACCTGGTCACCAAGCAGAAAGTCGACATCGTGCTCAAGGGCGGTGAATCGCTGCCAGAGGCCGATTTCGAGCGGCGCTCGGTGAAGCTCATGTACACCGACGCCACGCACATGCACCTCTTGGATCAGGAAGACTACAACCAGTATTCGCTGACGCTCGAAGACGTCGCCGGCGAAGCCCCGTACATCACCGAACCGCTCGAAGGCATACAGGCCTTAATCTACAATGGCGAGTGCGTGGGATTGCAGTTGCCAACCACCGTCGAGTTGACGGTCGTCGAGTGCGATCCCGGCGTGCGCGGCAACTCGGCCACCAGCCGCACCAAGCCCGCCAAGCTGGAGACGGGCCTCGTGATCCAGGTGCCCGAATACCTCTCGCAGGGAGAGGCCGTCAAGGTAGACACGCGCACGGGCGACTTCATCTCCCGCGCCTGAGTCCGCCGGTGTCCTGAGTCCGCCGGTGTGACGTGATCCAGAGGCGGCTGCCTCGGGGCGGAAGTGCTTCCCTTTTCCCCAGAAGCACGATAGCCTTATTTTTTCTTGACCTTCTTCTTTTTCGCCGGCTTGACCGTGGTTTTTACGGCCTTGGTCGCTTTCTTGGCAGTGCTTTTGGCGCTCTTGCTGGCCGTGGCGGACTTCTTCTTGCCCTTGGCGAAAGCGGCTTCCCAGCCATCAGCATACTTCTTCGTGCTTCCAACGCGAATGATCGACACGGCGTTCGTACCTCGGTCTAAAGGACTTGCTCGTGCGTCCGCGTTTCTCGGCGGACGCTGTCATAACCAACTCTAGTTCTTATATAGGGTTCCGACGCGCAGATGGTCAAGGGTCGTTCGCCCTCGCAATGCCGCGCGGACGTTGCCGTCCGCGTTGCGAGTTTAGCGTCACCCATTGCGCTCGATACGTGGGAGTTGCGATACGCCCTGCAAAAATCGAGGTGAATTTCCGCGGTTGCTTCTGCCGACAATTTTTTGACGCCGAGGCCGCGCTAGCGCGCTGGTGACGGGCCCTGCCAAACGCAAAAACGCCCCCGTATAGCCGCCAGATGCTAGCTTGCAAGCGGGGGAATCGAGCGGAATCGCCGAATTTTACCGCATTGAGCATGGAAAAATCCTTGCAGGGGTGTTATTGTAGCTCTGCCCCCGTTGAACGGCGCGGAGCGGCCGCCTGCCACTCTGATCTGCGGGGTTGGAACAGGCTGTCAGGGTCGGAACAGGCCCTTCAGGAATAGGCCCTTCACCTAGTAGAGGAACGCTAGCCAGCCGACGGACAAATTTGACTCGGGTGCCAAGTCCGCAGCGCGTCTCGTCGCGCTTCGGGACGCCGCCGCGTCGATAGGTCCGCTCTTCACAAGCCCAGGCTGGCTTCAGCGCGATTCCTCGAAAGTCCGCAGTCGCCGGCTTTTACCCCCCAATCAAGAGATTATGCCAATGCGTCACCTGTTTGCGCGCTTGCGCGCACAGTGCACCCGTTGTTTACGTGCCGCGACCGGTCCCTCGGAGCGGTGCTCTGCGATTTCACGCCACCCACGGATGAACTTCACACCCCCGTGCGGCTTGCTTGCCGCGGCGATTGCATCGGTAAAGAACGCGTTGCGCTCGCGAACCGCGCGGCTGGCGCTCATTCCCATCCACTCACACGACACCACCGCACGACAACGCCGATTTTGTTGGGAGATTCAGACAATGACACACACACGATGGATTGTGGTCCTTGCGGCCGCGTTTGTTTTTCTCGCGGGTAGTACCGCACGTGCTGAACTGCTCTACGGCCTGACCCAGGGGCAGCAACTTGTCACCTTTGATAGCCAGTCTCGCGAGATCAGCTCCGCGGTGGGCATCACGGGCCTGGGGAGCGATACGCTGCTGGGGATCGACTTCCGCCCCTCGACCGGTGAACTCTATGGGTTCAGCACCGGCAACCGCTTTTACAAAATCAACACGGCGACCGGCGCGGCCGTCGGCGTCGGCGCGGCCCTCAGTGTGGTCGACATCGTCAAGTCGTTCGATTTCGATCCGGTGAACGACAATATCCGCGTCCTCACGAATCAGCGCAGGAACATCCGCGTGAACCCGAACAACGGCGCGATGATCGCCAACGACTCGCCGCTGAATTTCACGGTTGGTGACCCAAATGCCGGCGCCGTGCCGCAAGTCGTCCAAGGCGCCTACACCAATAGCTATCCCGGCGCCACGAGCACCACGCTCTACAACCTGGAAGCGGCCATGGACGTCCTGACGATCCAGTCGCCGCAGAATACCGGCACCCTGGAAACGGTCGGTTCGCTCGGCCTCGGGCTCGGCATCTTGCTCTCGTTCAACGGCATGGACATCTCCGGCCAGACCGGCATCGGCTACGTCGTCGGCCAGTCCCTGCTGTCGGGCGGATTGGTCGAGAACGTGCTCTACACGATCGATTTGGCCACGGGCGCGATCTCGGCCGAAGGCTCCATCACCGGTGCGCCTCAAGCGGGGCCGCTCACGTTCGGCGGCGGTTATCACCCGCCAAAAGTCGAGCCCTGGGACTGTGGCGGCATCGCGGGTGCGGGCTTCTTGATCGACGTGGCCACGATTCCAGTGCCCGAGCCGTCAACATTGATTCTCGGCGGGTTTGGCTCCGTGGCCCTGCTCGTCGCGGCGCGCCGCAGGCGCCGTCGAGCATAACGACGACCTCGTCGACCGGCAGGCAGCGATAAAAAAAACAAACGGGCTGCGTTTCCTTATGACAGGGGACGCAGCCCGTTTTCTTTTCGAGCTATTAGTGCTGCAGCTTCTTGTACCGAATCCGGTGCGGCTGGTCGGCTTCCATTCCCAGCCGTTCCTTGCGCTGGGCTTCATAGGTCTCGAAGTTGCCTTCGCACCAGTGGGCATAGCTGTCGCCCTCGAACGCCAGGATATGCGTCGCCACGCGGTCGAGGAACCAGCGATCGTGCGAGATCACGACCACGCAGCCGGCAAAGTTGAGAATCGCTTCTTCCAACGCCCGCAGCGTGTCCACGTCCAAGTCGTTCGTCGGCTCGTCGAGCAACAGCACGTTACATCCGCAGCGGAGCAGCTTCGCCAGATGCACGCGGTTGCGTTCGCCGCCCGAGAGCGTGCCCACCTTCTTCTGCTGGTCCGTTCCCTGAAAGTTGAATCGCGCGACGTACGAGCGGGCGTTCATCTTGCGCTTGCCCATTTCGAGCATGTCGTGTCCGCCCGAGATCTCCTCATAGATCGTTTTCTCGGGCTTCAGCGCGTCGCGGTTCTGATCGACGTAGCCCAGTTCCACGGTCGGCCCGATCCGAATCTCGCCGCTGTCGGGCTGGTCTTCGCCGGTGATCATGCGGAACAGCGTCGTCTTGCCCACGCCGTTGGCGCCGATCACGCCCACCACGCCGCCGGGCGGAAGGCGAAAGCTGAGATTCTCGATGAGCAACTTGTCGCCAAACCCCTTCGATAGGTTCTTGGCCTCGATGACCAGATCGCCCAGGTGTTTGCCCGTCGGGATCTGGATTTCCAGCTCCTGCTCGCGCGCGGCCTGATCTTCGGCCGCCAGCTTCTCGTAGGCGTTGATGCGCGCCTTGCTCTTGGCCTGCCGGGCGCGCGGAGCCATGCGAATCCATTCGAGCTCTTTGTCGAGCGTCTTCTGACGTGCGCTAGCGGCTTTCTCTTCCTGTTCGAGCCGTTTCTTTTTCTGTTCCAGCCACGACGAGTAGTTCCCTTCCCAGGGAATGCCTTGCCCGCGGTCGAGCTCCAGGATCCAGCCGGCCACGTTATCCAGAAAATAGCGATCGTGCGTCACCGCCACGACCGTGCCCGTGTACTCGGCCAGATGCCGTTCGAGCCAGGCCACACTCTCGGCGTCCAGATGGTTCGTGGGTTCGTCGAGCAGCAGCAGGTCGGGCCGTTCGAGCAGAATCTTGCACAGCGCCACCCGGCGGCGCTCCCCTCCGGAGAGCTTCGTCACATCGGCGTCGCCCGGCGGCAAGTTCATCGCGTCCATCGCGATTTCAACCTGCCGATCCAACTCCCAGGCGTTGTGCAGCTCGATCTGATCTTGCACCTTCGCCTGCTCGGCCAGCAGCTTTTCCATCTCCTCGGGCGAAATGTCTTCGGCAAATCGGGCGTTGATCTCATCGTATCGGGTGAGCAGTTGGCGGATCGGCGCCACGGCCTCCTCGACGTTGCCGAAGACGTCCTTCTCCGGATTAAGTTGCGGTTCTTGCGGCAGATAGCCCACCGTAAAGCCGTCGGTCAACCGGGCTTCCCCGTCGAAGTCCTTGTCCCAGCCGGCCATGATGCGCAATAGCGTGCTTTTGCCCGATCCGTTGCGGCCCAACACGCCGATCTTCGCGCCGGGATAAAACGCCAGCCAGATATTCTTGAGCACTTCACGCTGGCCGTGCTTTTTGGTGAGATCCGAGATCTGGTAGATGTACTGCTGACCCATGAGTATCGTTATGCCGGTAGAGGGTTAAGAAATTGTTTTCAAAGCCGAGGGGGCTGCCCCCCTTCTCGACCGCTTTTTTTGAAGCCGTTTGTAAGTTGCCGGCCGAGTCGCGGCCCGCCCCTTTTCGCGGCACGCGGCGAAGGTCGTTCCGGCGGGGAAGCTCACGG
>CAZRCI010000027.1:0-49568 GCA_964598535.1 uncultured Planctomycetaceae bacterium
GATGGCGCCCGAGAGGAACGGCTGGGCGGCATCTCCAAGACCGTGAACATGCCCCGCGATACCACGCCGGCCGACATCGCCGACGCGTACCTCGAAGGCTGGCGGCTCGGCCTGAAAGCCTTGGCCGTGTATCGCGACGGCTCGAAGGAAAGCCAGCCGCTCTCCACCAGCACCGAAAGCGACAAGGCCGCCGCCAAGCAAGTCGCCGCCCCGCGCCGCGAACGCTTGCCGGATACGCGTCAGAGCGTCACGCACAAGTTCAGCATCTCGGGCCACGAGGGCTACATCACCGTGGGCCTGTATGCCGACGGCCGGCCGGGCGAAATGTTCGTTACCATGGCCAAAGAGGGTAGCACCATCGGCGGTCTCATGGATTGCTTCGGCACCGCGGTCTCGATGAGCTTGCAATACGGCGTACCGCTCGAAGTGTATGTGAACAAATTCTCGCACACCCGGTTCGAGCCTATGGGGCACACCAAGAATCCTGACATTCGTATCGCCAAGAGCATTGTCGACTACATCTTCCGCTGGATGGGAATGACGTTCCTCCCCGGCTACAAGGAAGCCATGCTCGGCAAGATCGGCGGCGACGAATCCGCCGCCAAGGGAGACGACTCGGAAACAGAGTCGAAGCTCGCCGCCAAGAAGGCTGGCGAGCAAAAGCCCGGGGCAGGATCGCCCATCGCGAAGACCGCTCCGGCCAAGCCGGCTTCAAAACCCACGGTCGAGCTCGCCAAGCCGGCCGCCAATGGCGCCGCGACCAAGGCCAAGTCCAATGCCGACCTGCTCCAACGGGCCGGCGTGCTTCAGGTCGATCTGAACGGCGGGCAATATGCCGGCCGCGAAGATCAATTCGCCAGCTTCCAGACCGATGCCCCCAGTTGCGATAACTGTGGCGCGATTACCGTCCGCAATGGCAACTGCTACTTGTGCCACAATTGCGGAAACAGCATGGGTTGCTCGTAAAGGAGTGTCGGGCTGGATGCCCGCGAGCAACCCTTTGGAGATCACCGGGCGCCGTCTCACGACAATCGCGGGACGGCGCCCGTTTTTATTGTCTCGCTTTTTATTGTCTCGCCCCGCGGAAGCGTTCTCCCAACGCCACGCGACACATTCTTTTCCAGCCCGCTACCGCGCGGTACCATCATGGGCATTCCGCCCGCCGCAATCGCCAACAAGAACCGGTCCTTCGTCATGGCTCACCCGCTCCTCACCGTCGACGGCGACGTCGCTTCGCCGCAAACCTTCACCTTCGAGCAGCTCGCCGCCTTGCCGGCGGAGCAGCAGATTCTCGACGTCAGCCAGATTGATCCCCAGCGCCAGGGCGGCGCCGTTGCGCTCGCCGGCTTGCTCGCGCGCGTGCAGCCCCGGCCCTCGGCCAGATACCTCACGCTGCACGCCTCGCTCGACGATTTCCACGCCAGCATCCCTCTCGACGCCGTGCGCGAGCGAGCGCTGCTGATCTATCGCCTCGCCGGCGAGCCGCTGCCGCAAAAAGCTGGCGGCCCGATACGGTTCTACATCCAGGACTTCGCCGCTTGCCACACGTCCGAGATCGACGAATGCGCCAACGTGAAGTTCGTCGACCGCATTGAATTCAGCTCGGCCCCCGGTCAGGACAATCGCCCGCACGACGCTCGGCAGCATGCCGATCTCCACGCCCGCGAAGAAAAATCACGATAACGACCGCTTGCTCGAAGCGATGGTCAGCGCGTCGCCGCTTGATTCGCGAAGCACCTCTTCGCAAGCCGTGGCATCCGAACAAGCCTGCTAAAACCCCAGCGCCGCGGCAAGCCTGGTCAGCAGAATCAAGCTTCCCACGGTCAGCGCTCCCAGCGATGCCACCAGCACCGCGCCGCCGGCCACATCCAACGCGTCGCGAAGGTGCGGGCTCTCTTCGTCGGTGATCGCTTGCGCCAGATGCTCGATTGCCGAGTTGAACAGCTCCGCGGCCAGCACGACCGCGATGCACAGGATTAAAATCGCCCACTCGAGGCGCGAAACCCCGTGCAAGGCCGCGCCGATGATCACCGCCACGGCGACCGGCAGATGCACCCAAAAACTATTCTGCGTACGAAACGCAAAGAGCATCCCCCGCCCCGCGTGGCGGAACTTGCGAATCCACGACGGCGGTTGGCGGACAAATCGAGACATTGGCCACAGCGGGCTTGGGCAAGATGCGGAGGGCTGAATCGGTGGCAACCATGGTCCGACACAACAGCCACTGCAATGCTAGCATGCGGCGGTGCGCCAGGCGGCCCGCCCCCATCCTACATTTCCCGCGGCCTCCAGGGGAATTGCGAACCAGCACGCCGCGGCGGCCACGATCCCGCGGCGCACCTGCCGCCCAACAAATTTCAAAACCGCGCTGCGACGCGAAGAAACTGATGTTGACTCGCTTTTCGCGGAAAGGTTAGGTTGCTCCTTGAATGGAACGACGGAAGGATCCAATAGGCTCCCTCCGGCTGAAACCAGGCCGCCGCCCACATCCTGTACTCAGAGAAGTACACGAAGCGCGTGCGGGGCTTGATTCTCACGGCATTCCATCTTGCGACCGAAACGTCGATCGATGCGTTACCCGTGCCCTCCACGGTGTTGCGTTACGTTTCGTAACGCTCAAAGGTGTCGTGCTTCGCAAAACTCCCTGGACCGCATACACAACGGCGAACCGCTCGCACCCGAGCGATGTCCATGGTTCGCTCAGAGACGCGTCCGATGGGCGACCGCTCCCGCGCGGTTTGCATCGGGGCGATTTGCATCGGGAACGTGTAGGCGGCTCCTTGCTCCGTAGCCATGCTCGCGCCGCATGCATCACAGCATGCGAAACGGCCGGGAAGAAAATACTCAAACGCAGGCGAACTGTTGATCGGTTCGCCGCGTATTACGGGCGAGAAGAAGAGAACACAGTATCAGGTTGGAAGAGCAAAGTCGTTCAGAATGGAGTCCTGAAAATGTTAGTGCTCAGCAGGAAGAAAAACGAAAAAATCGTGATCGGTGGCAACATCGAAGTACGCGTGATCGATGTCCGCGGCGACCGGGTCAAGCTCGGCTTCTGTGGACCGGCCGATGTCCCCATCCATCGCGAAGAAATCTTTCGTAAGATCGACGAGTGGTCGAAATCCGAGCGCGAGGCGTGTCAGCGCTAAACGGCGCTCGACACGAGATCCAATCAAGATTCGGGCCGGTAGAGACATAGTGCTCCACCGGCCCGCACGCGTTATGGAGCCCTGCCCCCCTTCCAAACCGGCAAACCCTACAGTGCCGGCCGCTCGGCGGCCGCGGCCTTGAACACCTCGGCCATTCCCGCCACGACCCGCGGCGATGCCAGCTCCTGCCGCCCATTGATCAGATACACAAAGTTGTCGGCCAGCACTTCTTCCGGATGGATGATGTACTTCGTGTTCCGGCCGATCTGCTCGTGATAGTCCGGCACCGCGTCCGGATCGTGTAGCACCGGCTGCCCGTTTACGATGCGGGCCTGCCGCCGGCCGTCGACGTTCTCCAGTTCCATCAAGCGGAACTGAAGATACGAAAACAGATTGCCGCCGCTCGTCGGGTTGAACGGCGACTTGGCAATCAGCACCGGCATCAGTTCCATCGTCCGTCCCTCTTGCGTGACCGTGATGTAGTGGTTGTTCCGCGGCGCGTCGGGGTTCGTGATCTTCAGCGCCGCCAGCGGCGTCGGCAACGGCACTTCGTTGCATGGCTCGAACCCAATCGTCGCGTACAACGCTTGCCTCAAGTCCGGATTCTGGTTGCTCAGCACGTGAAACAATTCGTGCGGAAAGATGCTTGCCAACCGCGTTTGGCTGCCCTCGATCATGTTCCGCGGCAAGATGATCGCCGGCCCCCGGCAGTAAGCGGCCGCCCCCTCTTCACCGCCCGTCGTCTTCACCAACAAGATCACGCCCGGCAACGGCAGCTTCCACGGCGCGATCTTCCGGGCCAAGTCTTCCACCAGCGGCCGCAGCGCCGCGATGTCGCGCTCCGTCCAGGGAAGCACATGCTGCGCCAGAAACGTCACGAACTGTTCTTCGCTCACGGGCTGCGGCGTGCGCGTTCGCACCTGCAAATCGAACGGGCTGAGCTGTTGTATATAGTCATCTCGCACGCGCAGCGCGGCGGCGCCTTCGGCCACGTCGGCGAATCGCACGACCGTTCCCTCGGCGATTGGCAACTCGACCGCGGCGCGCGCGCTCCTGTCGGCTTGCACGGCCATGTGGGCCAAAAGCAACCAGCCGGTCAACGTAAATAGGCGGATCAACATCGTTTTCTTCCAAGAAGCACGGGGCGACCACGTTGTTCCATGAGCTTTAGCTTACACCCTCCATACGCCGGAAAGTACCGAGGGAGTCAACATCCTCCGGCTAGCTATCCCAACAGGCCTTTGCTCGTTCCACGGGCAAGCCATAATAGAACGTAACCCGAAGCGGTTCTCGTCCGTACGTTTCATCGTTCAAGCCTGGAACCATCATGGCACGCTGGCCGAAGCACACCTGGACTACGATCATCACCTACGGCATGATCTTCGGACTCTTTCCGCTTCTATGCGTGCTCGCCTGGGTCTGGGTTCGCCGTGGTTTCTAAGGCTGTTTTCAACGCTCGACTCGTGATGCTCTGGAGGACTCCAGCGTGAATCATTCCAGGGCAGATCTCGAACGGCTGCTCACTCCGTTCGATCAACAACACGTGCTGGCCTTTTGGGACGAGCTCGATACCGCGGCCCGCCAGCAATTGGCCGCCGAACTCCAGCAGCTCGATCTTGCTCGGCTTCGTGACCTCTTTCGCGGAGGCGTGACCTGCGAAGACTGGGCCACCACCGCGGTCCGCTGCAGCACGCCTCCCGCACGCCGCCTCCGTGATCCGGATGCCGCCAGCGGCGCGGAACGGGCCAGCGCCGCCGGGCTCGAAGCGCTCTCTGCCGGCCATATCGGCGCCCTGATCGTCGCCGGCGGACAGGGGAGCCGTCTCGGCTTCGAGCATCCTAAGGGCATGTACCCCGTCGGGCCGATCTCGGGCGTCTCGCTCTTTCAGATTCTGCTGGAAAAGATCGCCGCCCGGGCGCGCGTGGCCGGCATGCGCATTCCGCTCTACCTGATGACGAGCCCCGCCACGCACGCCGAGACGCTCGACTACCTGCGCGCGAACGAGAACTTTGGCCTCGCCAGCGAGGACGTTCGCGTTTTCTGCCAGGGCACCATGCCAGCCGTCGACGCGACGACCGGCCGCTTGCTCTTGGCCGACAAGCATTGCCTGGCCCTCAGCCCCGACGGCCACGGCGGCACGCTTCGCGCGCTGTCCGCCGGCGGCTGCCTGGCGGACATGCGTGCTCGCGGCCTCCGGCAGCTCTTCTACTGCCAGATCGACAATCCGCTGGTCGAGATGTGCGACCCCGCGTTTCTGGGCTATCACCTGCTCGCCGGTTCCGAAATGTCGACGGCCGTAGTGGCCAAGCGTCACTCCCGCGAAAAGGTGGGCAACGTCATTTCCGTCGACGGCCGGCTCCGCATTCTGGAATACAGCGACCTCAACCCACTTCCGGACGAGATCGTCGAACGTCGCGGTCCGGACAGCTCGCCGATCTTCTGGGCCGGCAACACCGCGGTCCACGTGTTCGACGTGGCGTTTCTCGAGCGGATGGCCGCCAGCGGCGCCGCGTTGCCCTTTCATGTCGCCCGCAAGGCGGTAAGCCACGTCGATCCGTCCGGCCGGCGAATCGATCCCCGCGAGCCGAACGCCATCAAGTTCGAGCGGTTCATCTTCGATCTCTTGCCCGAAGCCCGGCAAAGCATCGTCGTCGAGGTCGACGCCCAGCGCACGTTCGCGCCGGTGAAGAACGCCCCGGGAGACTCCACCGACAGCCCCGAGACCGTGCAGGCACAGATGATAGCATTGCATGCCGATTGGCTGCGTCGGGCAGGCTGCGAAGTGGCCGAGGGTGTCACCGTCGAAATCAGTCCGCTCTTCGCGCAAAACGCGGACGAAGTCGCGGCCCGCATTTCGCCGGGACTGACGGTGACGTCCCCGCGGTACTTCTGTTAGCTTAAGCGACAGCAACTCGTTCCCGACGGAACGTTCGCGCCGGCAGCCTCGGACGGTTCGCCCAGAGGCCTCGCCGACAGCGCGCTTCAGCATCCCCCTGTACTCCACCCTCAAGACATTCATGCTGCACGCGGTAATCATGGCGGGCGGAAGCGGCACTCGATTTTGGCCCGAGAGTCGCGCCCTGCGTCCCAAGCAACTCCTTCAGCTCGTGGCCGAGCGGACGATGATTCAGTCGACCGTCGACCGCATCGAGCGGCTCGTGCCCGCCGAGCGTTTGCTGATCGTCACCAGCGCCTCGCTGGTTGATGAAATCCGCGCGCAGCTTCCCGAGCTTCCGCCCGAAGCGATCCTGGGCGAACCCTGCCGCCGCGACACGGCGCCCTGCATCGGGCTGGCCGCGCTCGAGATCGTCCGCCGCGATCCCGAGGGCATCATGGCCGTGATGCCCTCGGACCATGTGATTTCTCCCTCCGACGCCTTCTGCGAGGGCATCGAGCTAGCTGCGCGGCTGGTGGAAGAGGCTCCCCAGCGGATCGTCACCTTTGGCATCCGCCCCACCTACCCGGCCGAATCGTTCGGATACATCGAGCGGGGGGAACCGCTCGCCGCCGCGTCGTCCGCCGGCCAATCAGCCATCTATCGCGTCCGCCAGTTTCGCGAAAAGCCCAAGGCCGACGTCGCTCGTCAATACCTCGAAGCCGGCACGTTCTACTGGAATTCCGGCATCTTCATCTGGAAGGCCCAAACCATTCTCGCCGCGCTCGACGAGCGTCAGCCGGAGATGATGCGGCATCTGCGCGCGATCTCGGCCGCGGCCGGCACGCCCGACTTTGCCGCCACGCTGGAGCGCGAGTTCACGGCCATCCGCGGCATCTCGATCGACTACGCCGTGATGGAGCACGCGACCGACGTCGCGGTCGTCGAAGCTCCGTTCGGCTGGGACGACGTCGGCAGTTGGCAAGCCATCGCCCGGCTGCAAGGCCAGGACGCCGAAGGCAACACGATCTCGGCCCAACATCTGGGCCTGCGCACCAAGGGCACGATTGTTCGCGGTCCCGACGGCCACTTGATCGTGACGCTCGGCGTCGAAGATCTGATCGTCGTCCACACGCCCGACGCCACGCTGGTCGCCAAGAAACACGACGAGGAAGCGATTAGAGAATTGGTGAAGTTGATCGCCGAGCGAGGCTGGCAACACTACCTGTAACGAGATCCGGTGGGAGTACCATGACGATGAACCGCCGCAGCTTCACGGCCGCCGTCTTTGCCGCTTTCGCCTGGCGTCAGGCCAAGCTCCACGCCCAGGATCCAAATCCCCAGCCCTCGCTAGGCCATTGGAACGCCGTCAGCCCCACGCTCGGCGGCCGGCAGTTCTGGGCCGATGAGCTTTTCTTCCACGACTGGCACATTCAGCGCAACGTCTTCACGGGCCACTATCGCCTGCTCGACGGCTACAACCTGCGACACGCCTGGGGCACGTTCGACGATTGCCGCAACAAGCTCGTCGAGATCCGCGAGCGCCGCAATCTGCCCCCCATGCAGGGCCGCGCGGTCGTCGTGCTCCACGGCCTCTTCCGCACACCCTCGGCGATGTACAAACTCTGCCGCTACTTGGCCGAAGAGGGACGCTATACCGTCTTCAACGTCAGTTATCCCACCACGCGCGGCAGCGTCGGCGATCATGCCCGCGCGCTCGACTCGATCATCGATCACCTCGATGGCATCGAAGAGATCAATTTCGTCGGCCACAGCCTCGGAAATCTCGTGGTCCGCCATTACCTGGCCGATCAATCGCAACCCGAGGTCGGCATCAAACCCGATCCGCGCATCAAACGCATGGTCATGCTCGGTCCGCCCAACCAGGGCGCCGAGATCGCTGAAGCGCTCGACCGCGTGGGCCTGTTCCACGTGGTCGCCGGCTCCTCAGGCACGCAACTAGCTCACGACTGGGAACAACTGCATGCCCGGCTGGCCATTCCCCAGTTCGAGTTCGGCATCATCGCCGGCGGTCGGGGCAGCGAAAGGGGCTTCAACCCCTGGCTCTCGGGCGACGACGATCTGGTAGTCAGCGTGACCGACACCAAGCTCCCGGGGGCTGCCGACTTCGCCGTGCTCCCCGTGTTGCACTCGTTTATGATGAACGACGCGGCCGTCATGGAGCAAACGCTACGGTTTCTGGATCGTGGCTACTTCACCACGCCCGAGGCGCGCCGCCCGATCCCACGCGACGCGACCGAGCTCGCCCGCCGCCGGCCATAATCTCCGTCCCCCAACATATTGACTCTTTCGAGTTTGCCCGCTTCCGGCCATGCCTAAAGACTTCGCGGCAATCGCCGACGACTACGCGTTCTTCATGACGCATGCCACCGAGGCCGCGAGCGACGCCGCGGCCTACGCCCAGAAGTTGTCGGGCTTTGCCGCGCAGCGGGCGGCCATCCGTATGCTCGACTTCGGCTGCGGCTCGGGCGAGTTCACCGAGCGGTTGCTGAAACTCCTCGCCTGGCCGCCCGAACGGCTCGCGCTGCATCTGGTCGAACCGGTTGCCCAGCAACGAGAGACCGCGGCCAGACGCTTGGCAAACTACGCTCGGCATTCGGCTGCCGGCGCGGCGCCGATCGTCGCGAGCGGCGTGCCGCCCCTGCCCTCGGAGGCACCCGCTGCGCAGGACACGGACAAGGGAGAGCAGGCCCAGCCGTTCGACATCGTGCTGTCGAATCACGCGTTGTACTACGTGGACGACCTGGCCGACACGCTCGCCAAACTGGTGGGTCTCGTCGCGCCCGGGGGCAAGCTGCTCATCGCGATCGCGGGCTGGGACAACACGCTACTCGAACTGTGGCGCCACGGCTTCGGCCTGCTGGGCCGGCCGGTTCCCTACTACACGGCCGAAGACGTTCGCGCCGAGTTCGCAAGGCTCGGCGTTCCGTTCCAAGTCCGCCCATCGCACTACGAGCTTCGCTTCGCGGACAGCGAGCTCAACCGGCTGCGCATCCTACGTTTTCTGTTTGCGGAGCACCTGGACGAACTTCCGCGCGTCGAGCTGCTGGCGTTCTTCGATCGCTATGCCGCGGGCGGCGAAATCGCGATTCGCACCTGGAGCGAGCATCTCGTCGGCGGAATTGCCTGACGAGCGCTGCGTTTCGTCGAAGGACAAGAACGGCGGTTTCCGCAAAGCTTCCTTGGACAAACAGCGGCGCCAAAACCCAAAAATCAAGCAGTAACGCAGCACGAGCATTCGCTCGACTAGTGCTGCGTCACACCCAAGAATTGGGATGACGCAGCACGACCGCCGAACACGCAAGTGGTTCGGCGGCAAGCAAATACCTGGTGTTCCGCTGATTGACTTCAACTCCAAATTTTAAGTGTGACGGAACACTAGTGCCTCGTCTGAACAACGGCAACTTCAACGCCATCGACAACCTGAACCACCCGAAAATTGATTCGCCCTTTACGATCGACTTCCTTGCCGAGATCCTCAATCTTTGCGAGCTCGTCACGACAGTCCTGAAGAACCGTTAGCCGGTTCTGAGTTTCCACAGCTTCGGCTTCGACCACCCGAAGCTGCTCCCGAAACCTTTCACGATCTGCCGGCTTGGTCGATGTTTTCGGTGAGGCGTTCACATAGGCCTTGAGAGCCGCCACGCGTTGATCCGCCAACTTCGACTCGTGAAGGCAAGCCTTGATGGTTTGAGCCAACTTGCCTCTCAATAATTGGATACCGCTGGCCGTCCAGGAATAAAGCACGCCATCGTGATCTTGAATCTGCGGTTTGATGCGAACGTACAATTCCTCCGTGCCGTGCAGAGAAAGTTCGACGCCCACACGCGGAACTTCAGCCCGAATGACCAGCCGGATCGGGCTGCCGAGTGTCTTCTAGCCACTATCGGGAATTCGCCTTACCAAGGGCACATTGCTCAACCCCGTTACCACGAGGCTCAACTTTCGGGGCCGAACATCGACCAACGGCTTGAATTTCACCTCGGCCTGGTTTCTCGTGAGGTCGATCGGCGGCGAAACGACCGGATGTGGCGGAGGCTCACTTCGGCTGTTCGAGGTTTCCCCCAGCAGACGGTACGCGTGGCGGATTGCGAAATTGCGATTCGACCTGGTTATGAAAATCGCCGGAAACCTGATATTCGCGAACCAACATGTCGGCCGCGGTCAAGGCGATTCGCCTGGCTTCCGCCCAATGGCCGGAATCCGCTTGCCCGCACAGTTCGATTGCTAGTTGAAGCAACACGTAACGCATCCACGGATGATTCTCCGCGATGGCGGCATCCAGAACCTGATTAGGAGAGATCTTGCCTTCGATCTGAAGCTTGTCTCGGGCTTGCCGCAATTGTTGTTGCGCTTGCCGCAATTGTTGTTGCGTGGGAATCGGATGACGGGTATCGGTGTTCGCCGCTGCGGGGCCATTCGCCGGCGACCGCATGGCAGATGCCCGGCGCGATGCGGACGCCCGCGGCGAATCCAGCGTCGCCGGAACGTCCATCCGCGGGATATCCGCTGAGGTCGCAACCGCGTGATCAACCATCTCCAACGGTTCCTCCACCTCCAACGGTTCGTCCGAGGCCGGACCGTCCCCAACGAATGTGAAAGCGATCCCGGCCAGGATCAACAGCAGGCAGGCCAACGTAACGGCTATTGGAGCGGCCCGGCGTCGCTGCCTCGTCTTTGGCAAACGGAGACTTTGCCTGTGCCAATCCGGACGTTTCTTCGAAGCCGAATCAAAATCATCGAGCCCCGCGGTTTCAAGGCCCCCCAAGCCGGCTGGCTCGATCGCAAGTGCCAGGGAATCATCAAATGGCGCCGTGGAATCGTCAAATGTGGAATCGTCAAATGCTGAAGTCTCCACGGGCGGCGCAAGCGTCTGCCTATCAACCTCCGCTCGAAGCTGAGCGTCATATTCCGACTTTGCTTCGGGGTTGAGCAAACAGACCTTCGCCCGCGAGATCTCGTTGAGAATCTTCTGGGAAAGTTCGGACTGGGGTCCAATCTTATAGCTCTGGATGTGCGCCATCTGGCGCTCGCCGGCGGCCTGGATGACCTCCCGGTCGGCCTCGAAGCGTTCTAACCCCAACAGCCGATAGTGATCCGGCGGCTGATGCTCCGGCCGAATCCCCAACCATTTATAATACGGATCAAACACAACCTGGCATCCAGCGAGTGCGTGCCTCTCTGCCCTGCCCGAATGCCCTACGAGCACGTTATGATAGGTTCCCCCACAAGAGTCAGCAAGCAGGGGATTCCTAAAAGGAGACGCCTCGAAATGCCGCAACCGCCAGTCGGTATTGATCTGGGAACGACGTATTCGGTCATCGCGTATGTCGACGAGACGGGTCGCCCGCTCACGATTTCAAACGAAGCGGGAGACCTCCTGACGCCGAGTGCCGTTTCGTTGGACGACGGCGAGATCATCGTCGGCAAAGAAGCCGTCAAGCAGGCGGTCTTCGATCCGGATGTGTTTGCCGATGGCTTCAAACGCGATATAGGCCGTTCGCGGTTCAGACGCCCGATCGCCCGTCGGCAAGTCCCGCCCGAAGTGTTGAGCGCCTTCGTGCTCCGGCGGTTGAAGCAAGATGCCGAACGGCGGCTTGGCACAATCGAGAACGTCGTGATCACGGTGCCGGCTTTCTTCGACGAGACGCGGAGGCGCGCCACGCAAGAGGCAGGCCGCATCGCGGGATTGAACGTCATCGATATCATCAATGAACCGACAGCCGCGGCCGTGGCCTTTGGCTATCTGTCGTCGACCAGGAAAGAACAAATTCTCGTCTACGACCTGGGCGGCGGCACCTTTGACGTAACCGTGTTGCAAATCGACGGCAACACCTTTCGCACGTTGGCCACGGACGGCGACGTCCAGCTCGGCGGCAGGGACTTCGACGAGCGGCTCGTGAATCATGTTGCCGAGAAGTTCATCGCTGCCCACGGGAGCGACCCGCGCCGCGATCCGCACGATGTGGCGCAACTCTGGCAAAACGCCCAGGACGCCAAGCACACGCTGTCCACGCGCGCCAGCGTATCGATTCCCTGTTTTCACCAAGGAATCAAAATGCGCGTGGACCTCACCCGCGGAGAGTTCGAAAACCTCACCGCCGATCTGCTCGACCGGACCGCAACCACCACACAGTTAGTCTTACGGCAAGCCCGGCTTACCTGGGATCAAATCGACCGAATATTACTGGTTGGCGGGGCATCGCGGATGCCCATGATTGCCGCGATGCTCGAACAAGCCGCGGGCAAATTGCCCGATCGTTCGCTCTCCCCCGACGAAGCAGTCGCCCATGGCGCGGCGCTGTACGCCGCGCGCCTGTCGCCGGAGTCCGTAAACCTTCCCTCGGAGTTTGAGCTGATCAACGTCAATTCCCACAGCCTGGGAATCATTGGTCTCGATCAGCGGGAAAAACGCCACCGCAACATCGTCATCATTCCCAAAAACACTCCCCTGCCCTGCAAGGTCGTCAGGGGCTTCGCGACTGCCCGCGATAACCAAAGCAGCGTACGCGTCGTCGTTGTCGAAGGAGAAAGCGAACGCCCGGAACACTGCATCGAATTGGGCATGTGCGTGGTGCGCAACCTGCCGCCGGGGCTTCCCAAAGGCACCAAGATCGAAGTCGAATACAGCTACGCCACGAATGGCCGCATCTCGGTCCGCGCACGGGTCCCCCAGGCTCGCCAATCGGCCGCCGTCGACTTACAGTACGATGCGGCCCTGAATCTGAACCTGACAGACTGGCAATCGCGCATTTGCGGTGACGAACCCGCCGCGACGGACGGCGCCGAAGATACAATCCCCAGGTTCGCCAAGTACCTGGACGAGTTGCTGGTCTCTTTCGGAAAAAAAGTGGCGCGATTAGGCGTTCCCAAAAAATTGGCCGACCACCGGGCGGTTGCGGACGAGGCGGCCCAAGAACTCGAACGGTTGTCGGCAGAATACGTCCAAGCCGAGCGCGAACAACAGGCCGCCGCGCGGCAAACCGAAATCCTTCACGCGGCTTCCAGCATGTCGCAGATAACCCTGGCGTTGGAAGTTGCCGAGATGAAAGCCCGAACCGCGCATCGAACGCTCGCGATTGGCTGTATCGAGCACGGGTTCGTTCCCCCCGAGCTCGAAATGCTCCACGACGAGATTCGACATTTTCAGACGGCATGAAGGGCGCCGAGCCGCAAGTCACGGGCGATGCCGAAATTGCAAGCTCTCAAGGCCCGTTCTCAAGCCACCTTCGCCGGGCGGGGCGGTAGATAAGTCAGCAATTGCGAGACGCCCCAGGCCTGCTCGTCTGCCAACAGCTTGGCGACGCGGCCAGAAGCTTCGCCGGCGCGGCCCAAGAATACCCGCAGCTCGGAGCCTTCGCCAACCAGTTCCACGTCGTGAAGCACCAGCTTGTGCCGCGCCAGCAGATTGGCGAGCGACGTCAGCGAGAAGTAGTTGCGCTGGCCGGTATGCGCCGACCACAGGGCCCGGCGTTCGATCAGATGTTTGATGTAGGGCGTCTCGATCACCGCGACTCCCGAATTTTTCAAGACCGCGTGCAGGCCCCCGATCACGGCCTCCAGATCGCTCACCAGCGAGAGGCTATGATGCAAATGCACGACATCCGCGTCCTGTGCGCACAGGGCCAGTTCCACGGCCAGCGGCTTGTCGAAGTGGCGGCAGAGCGTCGGCACCCCATACTCCAGCCGCGCGAGCTCGGCCAACCGCACCGCCGGCTCGATGCCCAGCACCGGAATACCCGCGGACAAATAATCGCTCAACAGACGCCCGTCGCGGCTCCCGATCTCGATCACCATGCTGGCCGGACGCAACTTTTGCGTGGCGATGATCTGCTGCGTCAGATGCCGAGCGCCCCACGCGCTGCTGTCGCTCGTGCGCACGGCTTCGCCCCCGGCCAGAGAACGGCCAACCTCGCCAATCCGATGCACGAGCAGACACTGCGGACAGAACACCAACTCTTCATAGCCGGTCGTGGGCTGAGCGACGTAAGGAGACTTCGCGCTGGCGCTGGGCTGCTCCCAGCGGGCGATCGATTTTAGCGAAGCGTTTCCACACGAACGACAGCCGGTTACGTGCGACATGATGGTGACAAGCCTGCAATTTGGGTGAAGGTTACTTGCGCCCGCGGCGTTCGTTTTCCGCCGGGGGCAGGATGGTACCGGAAGCGGGCGGTTCGGGTCAACGCATGCTGAACGAACCCTTGGAACCGCGGAAACCAACCGACGCTAAACTCTTTACGTACCAAGGCCGGGGCCGGTGCTAGCCCGTCGCAAAAAAAATGGTTGCGATCCCAAAATGGATGCGGCCTCCGAATAGCGGGCGCAAATCGCTATTTTGCGAGCGGTGCGGAGCTTGGCCCCGTGCTTCGCGAGGCACGGAGAGCAGCGACGACGCGGAAGTCCTGTCCGACGTTGGATTTCCCGCGCCTTCTTGGCCATTTCCAGTGCCCCCCGGCGGGTGACTATAATGGCCAGACCACCAGGTTCGCCCGGTGTGCCGGCGCTTCGATTTAGCCCACAGGATGGTTCGCAATGCGCGTGATTTCGAGTTTGGTTGCCCTGGCCGTGCTTTCGTTTGGCGGGCTCTCGTGGCCGTGGCCATCAGCGGTAGCCTGGGCTGAACCTGAAGCGGCCAGTAGGATCCCCACGGCCGCGCGGCAAAATTTCGCGTATCTCGACGAGCACGATCCGTTCTATGTCTCGCGAACCTTCCCCAAGCTGATCACCCCCCAATGGGTTGGCGAAGACGGCGTCGAGGCGGTCGTCATTCTGTCGATCGACGACATGCGCGGCCATGAGCGGTGGGAGGAGTTCCTGCGCCCGCTGCTCGAGCGGCTTAAAAAAATCGACGGCCGAGCGCCGGTCAGCATCATGACCTGCCAGATCGACCCGCGCGAGCCCCACTTGCAGAAGTGGCTGGCCGAAGGCGTGAGCTTGGAAACGCACACGCTCGATCATCCGTGCCCGCTGTTGCAGAAGGGCGATCTGGCGGCGGCCAAGCAGACGTACGATCGTTGCGTCGACCAGATGGCCGCCGTGCCGGGCAGCCGCGCCGTCGCGTTTCGAATGCCCTGCTGCGATTCAATGAACACCCCCAGCCCGCGGTTCTATACCGAAATCTTCGGCAAGACGACGACGTCGGGAAACTTCCTTGAAATCGACAGCTCGGTGTTCAATATCGTCACGGGGAGCGATCCCGAGGTTCCGCGAGCGTTGGTCGTCGACGGCGCGCATCAGGAAATTTTTCGCCGCTATCTGCCGTTCAAGTCGTATGCCGTCACGGTGGAAGACTATCCATATCCCTACGTGATTGGCGGCAAGTGTTGGGAATTTCCGTGCGCGGTGCCCAGCGACTGGAGCGCGCAACACGTGCAGAAGCCCGACAATCCGCGTACGATCGAAGACCTGAAACGTGGACTCGACACCGCCGTGGTCAAGCAGGGCGTATTCACGCTGGTCTTTCATCCGCACAACTGGATCAAGGCCGAGCAACTCGTCGAGCTGGTAGACCACGCCGTGAACAAGCACGGCAACAAGATCAAGTTCCTCACCTTTCGCGAAGCCGCCGAACGCCTCAACAAGCACCTGCTGAACGGGCAACCCCTGCGCGACAAGGATGGCGGCGCCAGCGGTACGCGCCTGCTTGATCTGAACGCGGACGGCTACCTTGACGTCGTCGCGGGCAATCCCCAGGTGCGACGAACGCGAGTCTGGTTGCCCAGGCTGAGACAATGGACCGAGAGTCCATTTCCGCTGGACTTGACGCGAACCGACGCCCGGTTTGGCCTGTTGCATGACGATCGCCGCCCCACGGTTTTCGACGGAACGCGCGGCGCTTGGCATTTCGACGGAACGGCCTGGATCCAGGATCCGCGTCTGGTGCGCGGCCTGCCCGCCGACGCGAAGCTCGCGGCGATGCGATTACTCGATCTCGACGGTGACGGTATCGACGAACTCCTGACAAGAAACACGAACAAGTCGGCCCGGCAACCGATCTACCGCCGCCACAGCAATGGCTGGGAATTGCTGCCCTTCACGTTGCCAGAGAACATGGAACTGCCGACCGCCGACCACGATACGGGACTCCGGTTTGTCGACTTGGACGAGAACGGCTCGCTCGACGTACTGTACTCCAATGACACCGGCTATGCCGCGGCGTTGTTCACCTCGCTGGAAAAAGGCTGGTCGCAAGAGCTCGTGCGCGGCAAGCCGGGCGCTCAGGACGCGATTCCGCGAATCGCCCGCGCGGGAACCAACAACGGCGCCTGGATTCATGGCCGCACGCTGTGGGTGCAGAATGAAGACACCGCCGAGTTGCCAGATCTAGTAGACCGGATGCCGCTCGACAAACTGCTCGAAAGCGTCAAATTTCCAGGGCCCAAGTCGCCCGAGCTTGCGCTCCAAACCATGCGCGTGCGACCGGGCTTTCAGGTGGAGCTGGCCGCCTGTGAACCGCTGGTCACCGATCCCGTGGCAATCGCTTTCGGTCCGGACGGCAAGCTCTGGGTCGCCGAAATGGGAGACTATCCGCGCGGCGCCGATGGCCGCGGGGCCAAGGGCGGCGTCATTCGCTATCTCGAAGACACCGACGGCGACGGGCGCTACGATCGCAGCACGCTGTTCCTCGACGACCTCGGCTATCCGAACGGCGTGACGCCCTGGCGCGGCGGCGTGCTCGTCACCTGCGCGCCCGACGTCTTCTATGCCGAAGATACCGATGGCGATGGCCGCGCCGACCGCCGCGAGATCCTCTACAGCGGATTTATGGAAGGCAACCCCCAACATCGCGCCAACGGCTTTACCTGGGGAATGGACGGTTGGCTCTACGGCGCGCATGCCGACAGCGCCAAGGGCGGCCTCACGCTGCATCGCCGCGGCGGCGAGGTGGTGGACGCCAACGGCCGCGACTTCCGCATCCGTCCGGACGAGGGCCTGCTCGATCCGCAGTCGGGCGTCTCGCAGTACGGCCGCGGCCGCGACGACTGGGACAACTGGTTCGGCAACGAAAATAGCAACCCGCTCTATCATTACGTACTGGCCGATCATTACTTGCGGCGCAACCAACACGTGCCGGCCATCGACGGCAAGGTCGACGTATCGGACCAGCCGGGCGTGGCCGAGGTGTTTCCCGCAAGCCGCACCCTGGCCCGCTACAACGACCTCTACGCGGCAAATCGATTTACTTCGGCCAATAGCGCGATCATCTATCGCGATGACTTGTTCGGTCCGGCGTTCGAAGGCAACTCGTTCGTTAGCGAACCGGTTCACAATCTGGTGCATCGCGAGATCCTGCGTCCCGAGGGCCTGACCTTTCACAGCGGCCGCGCGGCAGACGAGCGCGACAGCGAGTTCCTCGCCTCGGCCGACAACTGGTGCCGCCCGGCCACGCTGGTCACCGGCCCCGACGGCGCGCTGTGGGTCACCGACATGTACCGTCAAACGATCGAACATCCCGAATGGATTCCCATCTCGATCCAAAAACAGGTCGACCTGCGCGCCGGCAGCGATATGGGACGGATCTATCGCGTGTCGCCGGTTGGGAGCGAGCGGCGTCCGATCCCGCGTTTAGATAAGCTATCCACCGCGGAGCTGGTCGCCGCGCTCGACAGCCCGAGCGGCTGGCAACGCGACATGGTGCAACAAATGCTACTCTGGAAGCCGGATCCGGCGTCGTACAAACCGCTGCACATGCTGGTGGCGTCAAGCAAACGGCCCCTCACGCGCACGCAAGCCTTGTGGACGCTGGAACTCTTGGGCCAAGCGACGCCCGAAGAAATCGCCACGGCCATGCGCGACGAACGTCCGGGCGTCCGGCGACACGCGATCCGAATCGCCGAGGGGCACTTGAGTAGCTCTCCCGCGCTGGGCGAAGGATTGCTCGAACGGGCAAACGATCGCGATCCGCAAGTAAAACTCCAACTGGCCTATACGCTCGGCGAATGGGAGGATCCGAGAGGCGGCAAAGCCCTGGGCCAACTCGCGCTCGAACATCGCGACGATCCCTACCTGACGGCAGCCGTGCTAAGCTCCGTGAATCCCCAGAATCTGGCCGGCGTAACCGAAGCCGTGCTCGCCGTGCCTGCCCCGGCCGAACCGCCGGCCGAATTGCTCGAGCAGCTCGTAGGACTGGCCACGGCCTATCACGATGAAGCGACTCTGACGGCGGCCCTCAAACGGATCGGTGCGCCGCGGGAAGATCGCTACGCCGCGTGGCAACTCACGGCGCTCGCGGGCCTGCTCGACGCGTTAGCCGGCGGCGGAACGGATTGGCAGAAGTACGATCCCGACCAGGCGCTGGCCAAAATGTTCGCGTTTGCAAGAGAAACCGCGCTGAACGACGACGCTGACGAAGGTCAGCGGCTACGGGCTATTCGCCTGCTCGGACGCAGCGCCGAATCGCAGACCGACGACATCGCGTCGCTCGTGGCGCTGCTCGTGCCACAAACCAGCGGAGCCGTACAAGCCAGCGCGGTCGAATCGCTCGCTCGCATCGCTTCGGACACGGTCCCCCCTGCCCTGCTCTCCGGCTGGAAAGGCCACGGGCCGGAACTTCGTTCGCAAATCCTGGACGTATTGTTGAGTCGGCCGAGCGGTCAATCGGCTCTCCTAGCAGCCGTCGAACGCGGTGAAGTGCCGGCAGCCGACATCGACGCCACGCGCCGGCAACGTCTCCAACAATCGGGAGACGATACCATTCGCGGCAAAGCAAGCACGCTGCTCGCCGGGGGAATCGAGTCGAACCGCGGACAAGTCGTCGAGCAATATCGTTCCGTGCTCGCGACGCCCGGCGATGCCGCGGCCGGAGCCGCCGTGTTTGCAAAGCGCTGCGCCGTCTGCCACCGGCTGCGCGGCGTGGGCGTCGAAGTCGGCCCGGACCTGGCCTCGTTGACAGACCTGTCGCCAGAATCGTTGCTCACGGCGATTCTCGACCCGAACAAAGCGATCGAGGCCAAATACCGTGATTACCTGGCGCTAACCACCGCGGGATTAACGCACACCGGCCTGCTCGCCAGCGAAACCGGAAACAGCGTGACCCTGCTGGGCCAAGAGGGCAAGCAGCAGACGATTCTGCGAACCGATTTGGAAACGCTGCAAGCCACCGGCAAGTCGCTCATGCCCGAGGGGCTGGAAAAAGATATGACCCCGCAGGACCTGGCCAACGTCATCGCGCACGTGCGTGGGTCGGGCGCGCCGCGCAAAGTGTTCGAAGCGAATCAGCCACGGCTCGTCACTCCCACGACCGACGGCACCCTGCAACTCTACCCAACGAACTGCGAAATCTACGGCCCGACGATCGTGCTGGAACAGCTCTACAAAAATCTGGGCAAGTGGGAAAGCGAAAACGACAAAGCGGTGTGGAATGTCGAGCTGCCCCGGGCCGGCAAGTATCAGATGATCCTCAACTACGCGTGCCTCGACGAAAATGCCGGCAACCCCTGGACGCTCGAAGTTCAAGCCGGCGGAGCCGCCTCTCCGACGCCAGAAGCCGCCACCGCCAACCCACGGCTCTCGGGAACGATTGCCGCCACGGGCAGCCTCGACCGTTATGTGGAGATCGTTGGGGGCGAAATCGAACTCCCCGCCGGAACGCAACAAATCACGCTCCGCGCCTCGGGCCCGCCGCGCGGCGCCTTGATGCAATTCGGAGGTGTGCTGCTGAAGCCGGTGCAATAACATGCCCGATTGCCGCGGCCGATGCGCATTCACGTAATTCCCGATTTTTTCTTGGCACGGATTTCTCATCGCCGTTAGAATGCTTTCTATCTTGGGGAGTGATGCCTTTCTCCACCTGGAAGGGCTAAACCAACTCTTTGCCCTCGTGTCAGCACTGTGAGTCGCTAGCCCCAATATTTCTTCGCGTGCGTGTGACAAGCGTGTCATGGCTGCGTGGTCTTTTGATCGGACCGCGCCGCGATTAGAAATACCGAATCCTCCGAGGGGCTGGCAATGAATCTTCCAACCTGGCGACATCTCGCGCGTGCCGGATTAGTAGCGCTTTCCTGCATTGCGGTGCATCCGGCGGGGGCCGCGCCGTTCGTGAACCTCGATTTTGAGCAGGCGACCGTCGTCGTCAACGATCCGATGTTCGGCCATCTCGCCTGGGATCTGGCGTTGCCTGGCTGGCAACCGCCGGTGGGGGCGCCCGACACGGCGACGGTCTACCTCGGCATTCCCCATCTGGGACTGAGTCCTTACATTGAGTTGATCGACGACAATTACTATCCCGAGTGGCCCGCTTCGCATCAGACGTCGATCGCCGGCCGTTTCTCGCTACGAATGGCCGGTAGCGTCGAACCAGGATATGGTTCCGTGTGGATCACGCAAACCGGCGACGTGCCCGCCTGGGCCAAGGCGCTCGAGTTTGTCGTTCTGGGAGGAGAACCCGAAATCTATCTCAACGACGTGCAAATTCCGCTGGTCGAAATCGATGAGCCCGGCTTTTTGCGGCGTTTTGCGGGCAACGTCGTCTCGTTCGCGGGGACGACGGCCGAGCTCAAGATCCAATACGTCGAGCCGGTCGTCTTCGACGAAGAAGTACCGCGCCACAGTGGCACGCTGGACAACATCGCGTTCACGCAACGCCTCGTTCCCGAGCCGTCCTCGCTCGTGCTGGCGACATTGGCGTTGGGCGTTGTCCTCGCCTCAAGCCGCAAACCTCGGCGCGGCGACCAAGCGCTGAGCTCGCCTTAAAACCGCGCGCTCGCGGCTGGCATGCATCCCGTGTTCTCGATCCGCGCCCGTGGGGCCCAGCCCGCCGGCGCGGATCTTTTTTTGGAGGACGCCACTTTTACAGGGCTCAACCGAACCGCCGGAACTCGCTATAAAGAAGGCGCGTTGGAGCACGCGATTCATCATTACCCCACTCATCGCTGGGAGGATCGGGCCATGTTGCAGGAGTTCAAGAAGTTCGCGCTGCGGGGAAACGTCATCGACCTGGCGATTGGCGTGATTATCGGCGCGGCATTCGGCAAGATCGTCACCTCGATGGTCGACGACATCATGATGCCGCCCATCGGCGTGCTGCTGTCGGTGAGCCAGGTGGGCGATTTCCAAGAACTGACCCTGCCGCTCAACGCCAAGACCGCGGAAGACTTTACCGAAGCGGCGAAGTCAGCCACCTGGGCCAAGTCCCAGGGCATCGCCACGATCAATTACGGCCGTTTCATCAATAACGTGGTGACATTCATTATCATTGCGTTCTGTATCTTTCTGGTGGTCAAGCAAGTCAATCGCTTCTCGCCACCTCCACCGCCCGCCACGCGGGAATGCCCACTCTGCCGGTCTATGATCTCCAAGAAAGCCAGCCGCTGTCCCAACTGCACCTCGGAAGTGATCCCCGAAGTGACGTAACGCCGTCAGCTACATCCACCGCTCGCGGAAAATCAAGCCGTGCCAGAGAGCACGATCATCGGGAGGCTCATCGCATGAGCGACGGACCGCGCTTGGGACAACTGATCACTGCCAATTGGTCGACGCAAGCCGTATACGTGGCGGCCAAGCTGGGCATCTCGGACATCCTGCACGAACGTGGGCCGCTGCCCGCCGCCGAGCTGGCCACACGCGCCGGCGTGCTCGCCGAACCGCTCTTTCGCGTGCTGCGCGCGCTCGCCAGCCAAGGGGTCTACCGCGAGCGCGAGGACGGCGCCTTCGAGCTGACGCCGCTCGCCGAACAATTGCGCGAGGACGTGCCGGGCTCGCAACGCGCCATGGCCATCATGATGGGCGAAGAACACTATTACGCCTGGGGAGAATTGCTCTACAGCGTGCGAACCGGCAAAACCGCCTTCGACAAAGTATACGGCAAGCCGATCTTCGACTGGCTCGGCGAACATCCCGAACAGGCCGCCACGTTCGATGCCGCGATGGTTAGCGTCCACGGCCGCGAGACAGCGGCGATGATCGAAACCTACGACTTTGGCCAATTTGGCGTGCTGGCCGACGTCGGCGGCGGAAATGGCAGCGTGCTGCGCGCGGTCCTCCAAGCCGCTCCCAAGCTCCGCGGCATGCTCTGCGACCTGCCGGGCGTGCTCGAGCGGGCCAAGCCGCTAATTGCCGCGGACGGCCGCCTGGCCGATCGACTGGAACTGACGCCGACGAACTTTTTCGAGGCGGTGCCCGCCGGCGCGGATGCGTACCTGATGCGACATATCATTCACGACTGGACCGACGAACAGTCCTTGGTCATCCTCCGCAACATTCGCAACGTAATCCCCGAGAACGGCAAGCTCCTGGTGGTCGAGGGAATCGTTCCCCCGGGCAACGCACCGAGCTTTAGCAAGATGCTGGACCTGAACATGATGGTCATGCCCGGCGGCAAGGAACGAACCGAACACGAGTATCGCGAACTATTCGCCGCGGGCGGTTTCCGGCTGGAACGCGTGGTGGCGACTGCGAGCGACGTGCAAGTGCTGGAAAGCCGGCCAATTTAACGGGCTCGCGGACACCCTCGCCGCTGCGGTGTAGTTGATGGCACGGCGCTGCTAGCGGGCGAGCCGTGCCCGCGTCGGCCAGGCGCTCTTGTGCTCACGGGCCACGAGATGCTATTTACTCCCGCGGCGCGCGATGCGCGCTCACGTCTTTGCCGATTGTTGCCAGCTCTGGTGCGGCGGCCTGAAGGAAATCAGCCTGCCCATGATGCCGATGTTCATGCGAACTGCCCAGGTGCGTGCATTCGTCGTTTGCGCGATGCTGGTCATCTGCGCACAGGGCTGCCGCGGCATGAAGAGCGAGTGGTCGCCAAACCACGCGGTGCTTTCCACGGCGGATTTTCAAGGCAACCAGGTTACGGTGCACAATATTCGCAATACCGAATATCGCTCGGCCGAAGACTACACCGTTCGACACTACGACAAGACCTTTGACCTCGCGAAACTCGACTCGGTCGATTTCATCGTCGTTCCGTTCGCCGAAGTTCCCGGCGGAGCGCACACGTTCCTCAGCTTTGGCTTTGACGGCCAGGACTACGTGGCCGTGAGCGTCGAGTTGCGCCGCAAGCCGGGAGACGACTTTGACCCGGTCAAAAGCTTCCTGCAGCCGACACAATTGATCTACGTCGTCGGCGACGAACGCGACCTGGTTCAACTCCGCACGATCCATTGGATGTCGGACGTATATGTCTACCGGGCGCAGGCCTCGCGCGAGCAGATCCAACAACTGTTCACCAATGTCATGCAACGGGCGAACAAACTGGCGGAACAGCCGGAAAATTACAACCTGCTCACCAATAACTGCACGACCAATATCGTGCGGCACATCAACGAAATCGCGCCGGGCAAGGTGCCCTACACCTATCAGGTACTATTCCCCGCCTTTTCAGACGAACTCGCCTACCAACTCAATCTGATCAAGATCGACGAAAATTTCCAACGCACCAAGCAGGGCGCCCGGATCAACGAGATCGCCTATCGCTATCGAGATGACGCGGCGTTTTCGGCAAAGATTCGCGAGGGCCACACGACCCTCGCCGTGAAGAGCTGGTCGAGCGACCGCGCGCCGCTCCGATGAACGCTCGAAACGCGCGGCGGCAAACCAAAACACGAGCCCGATGCACAAGCTCCCTGCTCGTGCATCGGGCTCTTTTAATGAACGAAGCTTCCTGGAAACTTCTTACTTCAGTTCCAGCACCTCGACCTTGCGAATCGCGACCTTGCTACCCGGGTCGTGTTGCTGGAAGGCAAAGTGCCCGTCCTTCCAGGTCTTCTCGAAATCCAAGTATTCGTACAGCTCGACGCCGTTCACCGTGACCTTGATCCGCGTCATCTGCCGGCCGCGCCACACGTCGTCACGCACCGTGATGTCGTAGGTGAACCATTCGTCGGGTTCAACCAATCGCTTGTAGACGTGGCACAAACCATACAGCGAGCCCGTGCGAATCGGATCGGTATGCGTGCTGTCGATCTGGGCTTCATAGCCATCTGAAAACGTCGGCTTGCGCGTCGTGCGGAAGTACAGGCCAGAGTTGCCGCGGTCGTTGATTTTGATCTCCGCGCGATAGCGGAAGTTCTTGTACGGCCCCTGGGTGCACACCAGCATCGAAGCCGGTCCCGAGCCGTGGATCGCGCCGTCCTTGACTTCCCACACGCTTTTCTCGTTGCCGACTTTCTCCCAACCTTCCAGCGTCTTGCCATCAAAGAGCGACACCCAGTTTTCCTCGGCGCTGGCTGAAGTTCCCAACAGGATCAGCAGCAAGGCGGCCGTAACACACGTCACAGATGCACGCATCATTCGTTCCTCTAATTCAAGGATGGAAGTTCAGGGGGGCCAACGGCCCGCGGAGCCGGCGGGCGTTCGAGACAAATCGGCAACCCCGCAGCCGCTGGATTATCGAAGCTGCCAGCCTCCCTGACAAGCGCTGGCAGCGCTCCTGAAAAAAATCTTCGGGCTCGAATATTCTCACCCGCGCAAGCGGTGCCGGCAACCGTGTTACTCCGCCGTGCTCAATTCGTCCTTGAGCACATGCCCTGTCTGCGGGTCGATCTTCAGGTTCAATTGGTCCTCATCGTGGACATAAAAGATGAAGCCGTTGAACATCTCGTCGTACGACTGATCGCCATAAGGCACCGTGTAGGTCGGGTCCGGGTTGTAGGGATTGAACTTCGAGTTATCGAAGTGCGCGATCGCCTGCAACTCGGTCCCCGCGGGAATCTTCTTATCCGGCGGGCAGACATACCCGATCTGCCACTCGAAGTTGAAGTTCGGAATTTGCAAGAGCGTCTCCGACTTGCCGTCCGGGTAATGGGCCAGGAAGGTCATATCGCGTCCGCGCAGATGCATGTGCGTGAACAGGCCGAGCAGCGTCGCATCCTTTTGCAGCTTGCGGCTGGCTTGCATTTCATAAAACGAATCGCCGGGCGGAATCTTGATGCCCCGCGGATCCAGCAAAATAAAATGTGTCGTCTTGTTCACGATGCCCTTGGCATACTTGAACCCGATCGAAATCGTCACATCTTCCGGCTTGCCCGTCGTCACCAGGTGAACCTGCAAGCCGATCACCGCGCCCTTGGGCATCTTCTGGGCCATGCCGGCCGGCATCGTAAACGGCACGCCGCCGGGCACATACCCCGTGATAAACGTGTTGGTGCCCGCCTTCTTCGAAATCGGATCGACATAAAACGCGTTGCAGTGATGCACCACGGCCCGGTTGTGCGGCAAAATCTCGATCGATTCGACGTAGGTGTCGTCCTCGAACGCCGGTTTTAGAAACACATAGCGATACGGAATGAACCCCGTGGCCGGCACCTTCTGCGGCTTATCCATCGTCAGCACCAGGTCCGGCTGTCCGATTCGCCATTCGGTTTTCTCAAACTCGAGCGGGGCCGGCGCTTGCGAGGGATCGCCCTTCTCCATCCCGGTCAGCACCCAGGCCTCGACCAGATCGCGTTCTTCGCGCGTCAGGCTCGGGTCGTTCTGAAACGAGCCGTGCTCCTTGTGCGCATACCACGGCGGCATCCGGCCGTCGCGCACCACTTCGGCCACCATTTCACCGTGCGACTGGGCTTCGTCGTAGCTCACCAGCCCGAACGGCGCGGCCGTGCCTTCGTGATGGCAATTCTGGCAGCGTTTCTGCAAGATCGCCTCGACATGCTCGTGGAACGTCACCTGGTGATCGAACTTCGGCTGCTGCCACGGCGTCACTTTGCAGCCATCGACCGGCGTGGTAGCCACCGAAATGGGTTTGCCGGCCAGGTGTTCGTCAATCGCTTCCGCCAGGTCGTGACGGCCAACTTTCGGCTGTACGCCGCCGGGCCGATACTGATCGTCGATCCGCCCCAGGTACACGACTTTCTTCGTCGCGCCGTCCAACAACACGGCCGTCGGCACGCGCTCCACGCCGAGCGCCCGCGTGCACTTCTGCCCTTCGTCCCACACCAGCGGCACCGTCACGCCAGCGTCCAAGCCGTGCGCGGCAATGTCGCGCGGCGTGTCACTTTGCGAGTTATACACGGCCACAAACTGCACGCCCTGCTCCGCATACTTCTTATGCAACTCTTCCATGCGCGGCATATAGCGCTGCGCGAGCGGGCAGTCGGTGTTCAGAAACACCAGCGCATAAATCTTCGCTTCGCCCAGATCCCGCAACGAACGATTCAAGTAGCGGATGTCTTTGAACGTGAGATCCTTCGCTTCGACGCCAATCTTCTCAGCAGTGTTCCCCGCAGCCCCCGCCCAAGCGACCGCTGCCGAAATAACCACTGACGAAGTAACCACTGCCGAAATAACGACTGCCGGAGCGACCGCGAGCAACGTCACAATCGCGACAAGAACGATCCCAAGCGACCGCTTCATGATTCTGGTATCCCCCGTGGAAGAGTGCGCGCTGGGGGCGCGACCGAAACGTGCATTGATCCCTTGTCACCTATTGGAACCAGAATGCGCGTTTTTGGCAACGCTTTTCCCTAGGTCGCTAACTCATTTCCCTAAAAAGCGTTGCGCGCTAATTACACCCGCCCCGCGAAACAGAATGAGCTTCGGGCGACACAATCGCGCCGATTCGCCCGCTCGCCGTGATGCTCGCCACGGCGTTTCTCGCGCCCGCTAACCGGCTTGCGGAAACCGCTCGATGAACCTTTGTTCCGCCGCGGCGTCGCCAATCACGATCAGCTCGGCGGCGGCTGGCAACGGTTGGTGCCCCTCGGGGTTGATCTGCATTTCTCCCTCGTGCACCACGGCAATCACGTTGCAGCCCGTGGCTTCGCGCACCTCCGATTGAGCCAGCGTGCGCCCCGCCAATCCCGGAGGCATCGGCAAGCGGAACACGCTCAGGCCTTCCGCCAGCAGCAACGTATCCATGCGATGCAACAGGTTCAGCAGAATGTTCGCGCCGATCGAGGCGTACGACAGCACGAAGTCCGCGCCCGCGCGGTGCAGCGTCGAGATATTCCGCTCCACCGTAACCCGTCCCAAAATCTGGATATCCGGCCGCAGCTTGCGGCAGTAGATGGTCAGATAGACATTCATATCATCATCGTGTGTCGTGACCACGACGGCCGAAGCTTCCAGGATGCCCGCACGCTGCAAGACCTCCAGCTCGGCCGCGTCTCCAAGGACCGACTTCTCCGAAAAATACAGCCGCTCCGGTGAGCGTTCCACAATTCGGAAGTCGATTCCTTCGACCTCCAAGGCTTTGGCCGTGGCGCGCCCCACGCGCCCCCCGCCGATGATCACCACATGCCCCAGCGCAGGCTTATAAATGCAAAACAGTTCATCGTAGTCGTCTAGCTGGGCTCGCGAGCCGGCGAGCACCAGTACCGATGTTTCGTGGAGCACGGTGTTGGGACCCGCGAGTTGAAATCGGCCACGGTTCCAGACACCCACCACGTTCACTTTGGCGTGGTCCCGCAACCGAATATCCGCCAGCGTGCGGCCAACCAGCGGGGTTCCGGCCGCCGCGGCCTCGGCCACCAGCAAGTCGCCAAACTGGCCGATCACGTGGCTCTTGGCGTCCCGCCCCAGGATGCGCCGCGCCAGCGACTGCCCCAACATCTCGCCAAGCTGCAACACCCGATTGCAACCGGCCAGTTCCAGAATATCCGCCGAGGCCGGAAACGACGCCGTCGCCACGATCGGCACCGTGTCCGAGATCTCGCGCACCGTAAAGGCCACGTTCGTATTCGTCATGTCCGAACGCGTGGTTGCAATCAACACCGCCTTGTCGATTTGCAACCGGCTATAGGTGTCCGGGTCGTCCAGATCTCCCACCATCACCCGGTAACCCTGGTCGTGCAGCAGCAGAGCTTCCGTCAACTCGGGACAGACGACCACATAGGGAACTTCGGAGCGTTGCAATTGCCGAATGAGCGCCGCGTCGACCGGCCCCAATCCCGTCAACACCACATGGCCGTGGGTATCCTTGGGCAACCTCCGCGGCGCCCGCGCCGCCGCCTGGGCATCCATCCACGGGACGAAAAAAAACTGAATGAACGTGAACGGCAACAAGATCAACATGAACACCGTTCCGGACAACAGAACGACGATCGAAAAAAAGCGTCCCAAGTCGCTCGCGAACGTGATATCGCCAAACCCGAGCGTCGACATCACCACCAACGTCCAATAGACGCCGGCCAGCCAGCTATGCTGCTGTCCCTCCCAGCGCATGATCAGTTGAAAGACCGCGCTGAACGTGAACACCAGCAGTCCAAAGGCCACGAGCAGCTTTCCCAGCACGCGCACATTGTGCTGGCTTTTGCGGCTGGCCAATTGCCCCATGATTGAAGGTAGCGATTTGATCATACGTCCGGTCATACACTCCATGCGAACCTGAAAGGGCGCCGGCCGATGTCTGCTTCTCACGCGGTTCGGCCGCGGTTCATCAGGCCGGCTTCGTCGTTCGGCGCCCCGGGGGCCTCGAAACCGGTAGCATTCTATCGCCCCCCTGCCCCGCCTGGGCAGAGCCACGCCTCTTGGGATGCGGCAAAATTCCCTGATCGGCGAGCCGCGGCGTTTATCAGGAGCGCAGCACTCGTTTTGATGGTACGCGCTTTTGACGGTGCACGCGTTGCGATGATCCAGCCGTTCCTTCGGCCGTAGACCGGTAACATGTCAGCCCCGGGCCATCGCTCGGGGGAGCATGGGTTCCTCCCCCGCGCAATGCCGCCCCTGCAAGGGGCAAAACAGGGCGTTGTCTGGCGAGAAGGTTTTGCCTGACAAAAGCGCGCAACGTCAAAACCTCGAGCTCCGGAATCGGCCAAAAAATCTTGACGCTCGCGGCCGGCCTTACTTCTGATGGCTCGAGGCTTCTTGTCCGGCGGCCGCGTGCCGCGCGAGAAACGCGTGAAACGCTTCCGTCGCCGGATCGTCGGGCGTGCCAAGCTCATTGTTCAAGCGGCGATGGTTCGTATCGCTCTTGCCCACGGCCTGGGCCGAAACGTTCGCGCCGCGCAACGCCGCTTCCAACCGCCGGGCTTGGACCGTCGTATCGGGATTGCCCGAGAAGTACAAAATCAAAAACGGCGGAATGCCTTTGTCCTTGGCAACGTGCGTCACCGCCGAAAAATCGACGTGCTTCTCCGGATCGTTCCCGAACTTTTGCCGGTGACCGAAGGTAAACATCTTGCCCCCGTAAAGCGTCTGCCGAAATTCGGCGGTCATGATGATCTTGGGAATGTCATACGTGTCGCCGTCGACCGGAATGCATCCTCGGAGCGCGTGAAAGGAAACGCCCTCGTCCTTCAAGTAGCGATCGTCCGTGCATAACAGGGCTGCCAATTGGGCGCCGGCCGAATGTCCCCCGACGAAGATCCGCTGCGGATCGCCGCCATACTCGCCGATGTTCCTGGACACCCAACCGAGCGATTTGGCAACGTCACGAATCAACTCGTCCATCTCCACCTCGGGCAACAGGCGATAGTTCGTCGAAACGAAAATAAATCCCTGCTCCGTCAGTGCCTTGGGCTTCAACGCGACATCCGCCTTGTCGCCGACCTGCCATCCGCCACCGTGAATCCAGAACATGACCGGCAGTCGCCCCGCCGCGGGCCGCTCGGGCAGGTAAACGTCGAGCACCTGGCGCGGGTGGCCGTTCTCGACGTACGGGATGTCCGCCTTGTGCTGCTGCGCCCGGGCCAGATTGCATACGGCGATCAGCGGTAGCGCCAAACCGGCAACAAGTTTGAAGTTCATCGCAAAGGCTCCAGCGAAGTTAATAACGGCGGTGAAATGTAGCTGACAATCGCTCGGTTTGCCAGCGGCGCATCGCGGCGTCACGAAGGCGTGAGCTTTCCCCCGGCGCGGCGGCCCGGCTCCTGTTCCCTCGGGCCACAAACACCACCTCATGCAGCGCCACACAGGTTGTGCTCGCGATGACCGCGAACTCCTTCCGACCAACCACGATCCGCCAACCGCCACGCACACCACCGCAAAATGTTTGAAATCGGGCCAGCGGTTCTGGTAGCGTACATTCGATGCATTGTTCTGGAGGCATGAAAATGACGACCTGCAATTTCAATTTAGAGGAACCACGGAACCTGCGGCCCCGCGCGCGTGGGTCAGTTGTGGATCCATATAGGAAATTGCAAAGTGCTCGCAAATTCATCCACAACACATTTCGAGCGAATTCGCGGAAATAGCCACCCAATTGTGGCCCTCGCGCCGCTTCGACTTTTTACTTATCGAGCGTTCAACTCATGTCCAATCGCCTTGCCCACGAAACGAGCCCGTACCTGCTCCAGCACGCCAACAACCCGGTCGACTGGTATCCCTGGGGCGCCGAGGCGATCCAGCGGGCGCGTGCCGAAGACAAGCCGATCTTCCTATCGGTTGGCTACTCGGCCTGCCACTGGTGCCACGTGATGGAACACGAGAGCTTTGAAAGCGAGCCGATCGCGCAGCTCATGAATACGCTCTACGTGTGCGTGAAGGTCGATCGCGAGGAACGGCCCGACCTGGATCAGATTTATATGAATGCGGTGCAGCTCATGACGGGCCGCGGCGGCTGGCCGATGTCGGTCTTTCTCACGCCCGACCTCAAACCGTTCTATGGCGGAACCTATTGGCCGCCCCACGCGCGCGGCGGCATGCCCGGCTTCGATCAGGTGCTGCTGGCCGTCGGCGAAGCCTGGCGCGAACGCCGTTCGCAGGCGATCGAGCAAGCCGAATCGCTCACCGATCATCTGGCCGGCCTGGCTATCGGACCAGCCGAGCCGAAGGCCCTCTCGCCGCAACTCGTACAGCGTTCGGCGAGCGCCATGCTCCGTTCCTTCGACCATGCGCACGGCGGGTTCGGCGCCGCGCCGAAGTTTCCGCACCCGATGAATCTACGGCTACTCGCGCAGCACTGGTTCCGCACGCGCGACAACGAGACGCTGCACGTCCTGCGAACCACGCTCGACAAGATGGCGGCCGGCGGGATCTACGACCAGCTCGGCGGCGGCTTCCATCGCTACTCGACCGATGCCCAGTGGCTGGTGCCGCACTTTGAAAAAATGCTCTACGACAACGCCCTGCTCGTGCCGTGCTATCTCGACGCCTACCTGATCACGGGCGAGGCCGACTACGCACGCGTCGCACGCGAGACGTGCGACTACGTGCTGCGTGAGATGACCGACGCGGCCGGCGGCTTCTACAGCACGCAAGACGCGGATAGTGAGGGGGTCGAAGGCAAGTTCTTCGTCTGGACGCCGCGCGAGATCGAGACCGTGCTTGGTCCGGAAGCGGCCGAGATATTCTGCCACGTCTATGGCGTCACGCCGCAGGGAAACTTCGAGCATGGGCAAAGCATCCTGCACCTGCCCCGTAACCTGAACGATGCGGCCACGGCGTTCACCACCACCGCGGACGAGCTGCGCGATCGGCTCGCCGGCTGGCGCACTCAACTGCTGGCCGAACGCGGCCAGCGCGTGCCGCCGGGACTCGACGACAAGGTGCTCGTGGCCTGGAACGGAATGATGATCGACGCGCTGGCCCAAGCCGCGGGCGTGCTGGACGAACCGCGATATCTCGCGGCGGCGCAACGAGCCGCTACGTTTCTCTTGCACGAACTCCGGCGGGCCGATGGCGCGCTCTGGCACACCTGGCGCCACGGGCAAGCCCGGCTGACGGCCTATCTCGACGACTACACCTGCCTGGCCGTGGGGCTGGTAAGCCTGTACGAAGCCGACTTCGACGAGCGCTGGCTCCTGGCGGCGGTCGAACTGATGGACTATGTCATCGCACACTTCGCCGACGCGGAACGGGGCGGATACTTTTACACGGCCCACGATCACGAAGCGCTGATCGCCCGACAGAAGGAATTCTACGACAACGCCATGCCCAGCGGAAACTCGATGGCGGCACTCGCGCTCGTGCGTCTTGGTAAGCTGCTGGGACGCGCGGACTATCTCGAAGCCGCCGAGCGCACCGCTCAGGCCGCGGCGTCGATCGTCGAGCACGCGCCGCAGGCCGGCGGCCAGATGCTGCTGGCCATCGACCTCTTGCAAGGCGCGACACCCGAGATTGTCTTGGTGGGCGACCCGCAACACCCCGAGACGGCTGCCGCCCTTGCGGCGTTGCGGCACACGTTCCTGCCACGAAAAGTCGTCGCCTGCCGCCCTTCAACCGCCATAACATCGCCCGGCGCCTTGGCGCCGATGTTTGAAGGCAAGGTGGCCAACAGCGCGCAGCCAGTGGCTTACGTGTGCGAAAACTTCACCTGCCAAACTCCCGTCGTCGGGCGCGACGCGGTCGAGGCGCTATGGCGTCAGCTTGCGTCGCCAACGTAGCGCGCAGCCGCGGTAACAGATAAACCCGATCTTCAGTGAGCACCCTACTACAATGAATTTGTCAGCTCCCCTCGACGCCGGAACCAGCGTCGCCGACCTGCGTGAACTCGTTGCTCGTTTTGTCGCTGAACGCGATTGGAAACAATTTCATACGCCTAAGAACCTGGCCATGTCGCTGGCCATCGAGGCGGCCGAACTCATGGAGCACTTTCAATGGCTCGATTCGACGGAGTCGCGCAAGATTGCCGAGGATGAAGCCCGGCGAACCGCCGCTGGTGAGGAATTGGCCGACGTGATCTGCTATGCTCTGGCGCTGGCCAACGAACTGGGGCTGGACGTGAGCCGAGCAATGCGCGACAAGATGCGAAAGAACGAGCTCAAGTACCCGGTGGAAGACTACCGCGGCCGCTGGGGGAACGGCGATACGCGTCGAGCGGGCCCAGAAATCTAACGCGAGAATCTAATGCGAGACCGCGGCTCAAACGGCGCTCGAGCGTGTTGCTTCGACGATTGCGTTCAGATCGGCCATGATCCGGTTCCACGCTTCCTCGCCAAACCGATTCACCAATTGCGACTGCGCTTGATTCCAGTAGGGTCCCGAGCGAAGCAGCGCGGCCTGACCATCGATGGTTATTTCAACCGACTTATGCTTTCCTTCGCCGTGGGTAAATCGCAGCAGGCCAATGTTCATCAGCGGCTTGAGGTTCCGCGTCAACGTCGAGCGATCCATCACCAGCTCCCGTGCCAGCCGCGCAATGCTGCTTGGCCCCAGAAGCTGCGTCGTGATCAGAATGACCAATTGCGTCGAGCGGAGTCCGGTCGGCGCAAGAATCTGGTCAAACAGTTGCGTGACGCTTCGTGACGCTTTGCGAAAATTAAAGCAGGCACACGTACGTGCCATTTCCGCCAACTGAGATTGATCTATTTCCACAGGATCGCAAGACATTGCGCGTGCCAGACAAAAAGGAGCCGAACACGGCCACCACAACTCGGCAATCGATTCAAAACCGAGAAGAGTTCTCTCGCACAATCGAGGCTGCCTGGCGAGCGGCGACGGCAGCACTCATGACACTCGAGCGCGGTTTTGAAGCGGTTTCTTAATCGTCGAAATGAACTTTATTACACTAAGCGAATGCCGCGATTCTGGCAACTCGAAGTGCATGGAAGTGCTCAAAAATTCGGGCCACTACTCCCTCGCAATAATTAATAATACGTCAGGTTTGCCGAATGGGTTGTAAGTCGGGTTGACAGACGGTATATGCCAGCGATT
The DNA here is from genome assembly GCA_964598535.1 of uncultured Planctomycetaceae bacterium. Classification (GTDB taxonomy): domain Bacteria; phylum Planctomycetota; class Planctomycetia; order Pirellulales; family PALSA-1355; genus JALHMI01. Next base: position 33,508 of record CAZRCI010000027.1, read on the forward strand.
TCTATCGCTCAAAAAAAGGAATCTCAAATGGACCGCAATCCGGCAGACTTTCTCGCGGCAACACCGTTTGTTGAGAGCCAATCGCCCATTATCTGCGACCTGGCGCGAGAGATTACCTCGGGCGTCTCGGACGAAGTCGAACGAGCTTGCCGGCTGTTTTATGCCGTGCGAGATGGCATTCGCTACGACGCCTATAACCTTGCGCTCGCGCCGGAAACGCTACGCGCCACCAATGCCCTCCAACGAGGACAATCGTGGTGTGTGCCCAAGAGCGTCTTGTTGGCTGCGCTGTGCCGCGCCGTAGGCATCCCCTGTGGATTGTGCTATGCCAACGTTCGCAACCATATGGCCACCCGCAAATTGCTGGAGTTTCTAGGCACCAACATCTTTTACTACCACGGCTACAACCAACTTTACTTGCGGGAACGTTGGGTGAAAGCGACGGTCTCGTTTAACCGCACCTTGTGCGAACGAGCGCGGCTTGCGCCGCTGGATTTCGACGGAGTGCATGATTCCATCTACCACCCGTTCGATCTCACGGGCCAACGTTACATGGAGTATCTACACGATTACGGCTGCTTTGCTGACGTGCCCTATGACGACCTGGTCCGGACGTTTGCCGAACGCTACCCGAACCTCCAGGGCTCCGGCGGCAAGCTGACCGGGGACTTTGCCGCGGAACTCGATGCCGAGGCCTCCGCTGTTGGAGCGGCCTCCTGCTCCGGTTGTAGCGATCGCAAGGACCATCACAACGGGGGCTGAGCCGCTCCTCTCGATGTCTTACGTCGTCTGACGCAAATCGGTAATCGACCGTGAAAAAATCGTTCATTTGACGCCCGCCCGGCGTGTTCTACGCTTCTTGCAGAACAACTTCCTTTTGGGGGCTGCGATGGAACAAAAGTCCGCTAAGACATGGCGTATCATGTCGGCGCCCACGCTGATCGGTTGGATCAGCGTGTGTTTGCTCGCCGGCGCATATGGCCGTTCGCTGGACGAACGCTGGCAACAGGTCTGGGCACAAATGGGGGCCCTCGGCTTGGCGGCGGCGCTCGGACTGAGCAGCATCGACCGTCTGCGCCAGGCACGCATGCGTCAACTACGCAATTTGGCCATGCAAGCCCGATTCGAATTTGGGCTCGATCGAATGCATCAACACACGGCCACGATCGATTCGATCAACGCGGCCGTCCGGCAGCTTGCCCAACAGGCAGCCTACGACATGCGCGGCAAGCTCGGCACGGCACAGCGAAACCGCCGGCGAGACCAATTGGACTTGATTTCGGACTACCCGCTGGAAATCGTGCCCGTCGACGAACGCGGCGAATCGAGCATCTTGCTACCGCCACTGGTTGGTACGTTACAGCAGGTTTCCTCACGAGTAATTTCGTTTGAGCATATCGAGGCCGTGCCTACCCGAACGGTTATGCTGAACTTCCACGCCAGGGAGAAGCGATTGTCGTTCGTGGTCGAAGTGACCTGGACGCAAAAAATCGACGGCGCCTTTTCGAGCGGCGGCACGGTGTTGGCCGTGGGCGTGCCGCTCGAGGAGCGCCAACGGGCGCCCGAAGCGGTACTCGTGTCCTGAGCAACCATACGGCATCAGCATCGTAGGCTTCCCAGCGTGCCACGACTGTCTTGAGACCGGATGGACGTTTAGCCTATAGGCGCTCTGCGCTTCGTGTGCAAAGCGATTGCCTGTCGCGGAAAATTCGCCGGCGCGGCCTCACGGCCGAGAAGGGCCTTAAGCCACTTCTCGACCGTGGACCGTCTTCCGGGGATGCATTTAGCACGCGATGCCCGCACGAGGGATACGCCGGCGTCCAGCCGCTATCAGCCCGATCAGCGCAGTGCCCAACATCAGCCACGACTGCGGCTCGGGCACCACGAACGTGTTCTCCACCCATTCCATCGCCAACTCGTGGACTTCTTCGTCGAGGCCATTGTTGTAGACGAAATAGATCGGGTCGGAATCGGCCAGGCCCGAGCCGTCGAGGTTGAGCGTGATGCCGATCAAATAGATCCCTTCCGGAGCGTTTGGCGCGGAAGGATCGCTGGATCCATCGTAGCGCAACTCCGAACCCAGATGCACGTGCATCCGTCCCGAAGTTCCCGTTGAGCCAATGGAAGGCGCGGTGCCCGTTGCTCCGGCGCCGCTCACGTAAGTGACGAAGCTGCCACGGCTCAACCCCAAGTCGACGCCGGTCGGCGCGGCGCTGAAATTCACGGCGCCGGCGCCATCCCAATACTCGAGATTCGTAATCAGATCGAATCTCAGGGTGTGCCCCTGCGGCAGTAGCCCGTCGTTCGGGAACAGGCCGATCGTGAATGCGCCATTGTTGAAGCCAGGATCGCCAATGAAATAGGGATCGGATGGCTCTTCACCGAACTCGTAGCCGAAAACTCGTAGCTCGGTCACGGTGGCAAGCGTCGAGTCGTCTCGCCCGCCAGTCATGATCTTGCCGCCCGACGCATACGGTACGACATCAAAGTGACCGTGAATCTCGTCGGCTCTCGCGCCACAAACGCTCAGAGCCAGAACCGCCAGAGACAATAGCCAAACAAAGTTCCGCATGGGAAAACCTTTCCAAAAATCAAAGAGGAGTTTCTTGAAGCCATTTGTGAGCTGCCGCCAGTAACGGCCGACAGCTCGGGAGCGAGAGCCACTACTGAAGGCGGTCCCTCAATCGCGGTTCACTCGCAAGATGCGCGTTTCCCCCCGGAAGCACTCTTGTGTTTCATGTCGCCGCTCCGCGCGCTACCGCACGAATCGCGACAGACGAATAGATAAACCTCCGGGCGTTCAGCTACTGTTCATGAGTTCGCTCCTTTCCGTACATGCATGGCAAATCGAACCGTGTTTGCACGTCGCCTACGACGGCGGCTTGGCAAAATTGAATGGCTGATCGACCCATTGCTGGAGTTGCTCGACGGGAATCAACGCCACGTGGCCATCGGCATATAAGAAGTGCGTCGTCTCGTGGTGGCGATCGATGGCCACCTCGTTGGCGATCGCCTCCATCACTTTTTTCTGATTCTGGTTCGACATCGTGAACCAGTTGAACGAATGGACATGATCGTTATAGGGATCGATGTCAGCCGGGTTGCCGGTGCGTTCCGCGCCTGAGTCCTTTTTTTCTGAAAGCTCAAACGCCACGACGGTTTGAGACATCGAGGCGACCTTACGCCGGTTGTCAAAGTTATTCGGAGGCCGCAGCTCATTCGACAAATATCCATTCAGCGAGTAGCTGGTCCCCTTCCCCAACAATCGCAAGTGCGCAAGTTGATCGCTCGGGCAAATGCGGATCGCGTCCACATCTTCCAGGTAAGGCGCCAGCGTGTAGATCCACGCCCGGTCGAACTTGCCGGTCACCGGATCAGGTTCTACCGTGTGACTTGTTTCGGGCCAGCGTCCGGCATGCTGATCGCAATACCGCATGATGGCGAAACCGACTTGCCGAAGGTTACTCGCGCACTGAGTGCGCCGCGCGCTTTCTCGCGCGGCTTGCACGGCGGGAATCAACAGTCCCACCAGTAAGCCGACGATGGCAATCACCACCAGCAGTTCCACGAGCGTAAAGCCGCGAGTTGTCTTCATGGTTCGAAAGATGCCTCTGGAAAAGTTCCAGCACACCAACCTAGGCGCGCATGCGGTCCGTTAACCTCCACTCCGGGGGCGCGCGAGCACGGGCTGGTCGGACCGCTATCGCTCGGCGCCCACCGGAGGAAGGCGCATTCGTGATTCGCAGAAAAATGAAACGCAGCAGCGCCCGTCGCGAGTACTGGCCCCACTCATCGACAAGGGACTTGCCTGCCCGCGCAGCGGAATGCTGCCCAGAGCCAAGCGCGCACGAGCTACCGCAGCGGCGGTCACCCGCAACGCCCTAGTAAAGGCAGAACGAACGCGGAGGCGCTCGTGAGAGATAAAGCCCGACCAACTCCCACTTGCAGGATGGTGCGAACGGAGCAAGCAGCTCCGCGGTTGTCAGCACCAAAACAGCGGGAGCATCGCTAGCGGCCCATTGAGCCGTCCCAAAGAACTGGCATAGCGGGCAGGAGTGCGCCAATTCCGCTTGCGCAACGATCCGTGGCCCTTCGACAGGGGCCGACGGAACCACCGGTTGCGATCTATCTGCCGAAGCACAGCAGCCGGGAGCGCAGTCGCGAGCATTCGCAGCCGACGCTACGTGCGAGCATGCCGTCGAGCCATGAAAATGATGACCAAAGACGGAATGCCAGCCCGGGCCGAGCAGCGAAACGCAGCCGAAAAAGGCCGCAAAGGCCCAAACAGTGGTTCGTTGAACCAGAAAATACATCGAAAAACTCAACCGCCAATGCGCAAGCTACGCCTAAGAATCTGGCGGTCCGACCAACGCCAACTCTAGGTGCTCGGACGTTCCATGTCAAGCGGGGCGTCAAGTTCGCGGGGGCCTGCAATTCCGGATGAACCACTTTGCGGATAGGCTCAGACGCTAAGCCACCGTGAAGCGATCGCTCGGAGCCCGTGTCCTTGAACTCGCCGAAAACTCTGAAACTTACCGAACGACAGGGTGTTCTGCGTCCCCTCTTGCGCCTGCTATGGCCAGTAATGACCGAACAGCTTCTGGTGATGCTCGTCGGGTTCTCCGACACGTTGCTCGCCGGCCATTACCTGAGCGATTCGCACCTGGCGGCGATGGCGGTCTTGTCGTACGGAATCTGGCTCCTCACGGAGCTCTTTTCGTTTATCGCAATTGGCGCGCTGGCACTCACCGCGCGTTACATCGGCGCGGGCGACCGGGCTAATGCCAACCGAGTAGTCAATCAGTCGTTTGCCCTGGGCGGCGCCCTGGCCGTTGTCTTCACCGCGGCCGCCTGGTACTGGTGCGACTCGTTCGCCCCCGCCATGCAATTGGAAGGCGAACCCGCGGCTTTAGCCACTCGGTATCTACGGCTCCTCATCTGGCTGCTGCCCATGATGATGCTCGAGGCAGTCGGAATCGACTGCCTCCGAGCGGCGGGCGACATGGTCACAGGGTTAATCGCGATGGTAATCGTCAACCTTGTGAACATTATCGTGTCCTGGGGATTGCTCACCGGCGCCGGGCCATTTCCAGAACTGGGCTGGGACGGCCTGGCCATCGGCACCGCGTGCGGCCACTTCTTTGGCGGCATGATTCCGTTCGTGGTGCTCCTGCGCGGACGATCTGGCGTTCGCGTCGACCTGCGCGCCTGGTGGCCAGACCTCACGCTCATGCGGCGCATCCTGCGAATCGGAGTGCCAGGCGGGCTCGACGTGCTTTCGATCGTATTTCTTCAGCTCACGTTCTTGTCGATTATCAGCTCCCTCTCGACCGACGAACTCGCGGCACACGGCGTCGCGGTGCGCATCGAATCGATCGCCTATCTGCCGGGATACGCCTTTCAGGTCGCCATCGCAACCCTCTGCGGACAGTATCTGGGGGCCAAGAACTACGCCAAAGCCAGGCGCGCCGTGGTGGTTGCCTGCGCCGTGAACTGTGGATTGTTGACTGGCGCCGGAATGGTAATGTTCTTTGGTGGCCGCGCGATCGTCTCGCTATTTGTAAGTCCGGAACAGACAGGCGTTCTAACGATCGCTCCGGCATTGTTACGAATTGTCGCCTTTGCAATGCCTCCGTTTGCCCTGATGGAAGTGTTTACCGGCGCGCTGCGAGGCGCGGGCGATACGCGCTGGCCACTCCTGTTTACGCTCATCGGATTCGTGGGCGTGCGTCTGCCGCTGGCATGGCTCTTCGCCTACCACTGGCACTGGGGCGTCGAGGGCGCATGGTATGCCATGGTTATCGACGTGCTCGTGCGCTGCCTGCTGATCAGCGGCCGATTTCTGATGGGCGGCTGGCAAAGCGTGCGCCTCTGACGTGCAGCGAAGGCGGCGCACGCTGATGTAGGCCGACTGAATCAGAGATTGACGCTCCGCAACCCGATTTATTCGGGTGACGCGAAACGATGCCAAACGCACAAGCGGTTTGGCGCAAACAAGTAAGCGAGTGCTCTCGCGAAACGCGAACCCGAAAACCTAGTGTTGACAGAGCACTAATATCGCAACACGCGGCGTAAAAGCCAGATGCCCCACACGGCCAAAATGCCGTTCGCCAGCCAAACGCTATAGGGATGGATCTCGCCGGCCTTCGCCCGGTCGAGCCCAAAGGCGAGCAGCGGATAGTAGACGATCAGAATCGGAAAAAAGCACAGGGCAAAGCTGGTCAACACATCGGCATTCCGCATGCGGATGGCCATTGCCGTGCCGACCAGCGCGAAGCACAAACAGCTAAAGCCGTTCGCCCACCGGCGCGGCGGCTCGGTATACATCCGGTAAAGCTGATTCTTCTGAAACTGGAGGTTCTTCGCGCCGTCGTTCCAGACACCAACACTAAGCTGGTCAAAGTCGCCCATTAAAACTTGCTTGCCGGCCAGGGCTACCATCCGTTCGCTGAGTTGCTCGATCAGTTCGTTCTGCCGCTCGATGGCCCCCGGGATTTCATGCAGCGCCAAGTGCGACGGCGAGGGATCCTTACCGTGGTCGGCTTTGATGACCACCTCGCGTTCGATCACCTCGTCGGGATACTCGCCGGAAAAGCCTGGCCCGTCGATGATCGTGTCATAGAGCAGCAATGATAGCTTGCCCGTGCCGGGTAACGAGCGGAGCTGCGCGCTCTTGGCCGAGATATCGACCATTTGCCCATCGTCCCCCGCCGCCAGGCGGAACCGCGGTTCGATGAGGTCGCGCCCAACGACATCCTTGACGGTAACTTCGAGCACATCACTTTTGAACGACTTCTGTGTGCGAAGCACGCTGTAGGCGATCTCTTCGGCCGAATCGATGGCCACCTGCTTGACGCCGTAGAAGCCCCAGCTCATGGCCAGATCGTTAAGCCACACCGTGGCAAAACTCAACATCACGGCCATCGCCAGCGCCGGCCAGACAACAACCATCGGGCTGACGCCCAACGACTTGAGCGCGACGATCTCGTTCATAGCCGACATGCGGCCATAAACCATCGACACGGCGAATAAGATCGTACCCGGAATGGCGAACATTAGCGCCTGCGGCAACAGGTACGGCAAGGCGATAACGATCTGCTTGGCGCCCAACCCCTGCGCCAGCGCGGCCTGCACGGCGCCCACCAGCAGCATGAACGACGTCAGCGCAATCAGCGTGACCAGGAAGATCTGGCCGACTTCGCGGAGGACATACCGGGTGAGCAATCGCATCGATCCGTCATGTCCTCCGCTCGCCGAGCGGAGGCTCGGCCAGACTCAGCACACTACATTTCGAACCAGAGCTTGAATGCGGCCAGCGCCACCAGCGACGCCAACAACGCCTGGTACTCGCGATGCCGTGCCCACTGTCCCAGGCTCCATTCGGCCGCGGCCTTCGGCATGCGAATACGCGGGAAGAAGCGCGGCACGGCCTTGCTGTACACAGCCCACTGCTCAGGGAACCGTTCGGCCAGCAGCTTTTCTTCCTGGCGCACCTTAACGATGTAGATCACCAGGATCGGCCCCAGAATGATCAGAAAGTTCGTCGGGTCGGCAATCAGCGCGCAAAACCCGAACATCATCATGAACGAACCGACATACAGCGGATTTCGAATCACGCTGTAGGGGCCGATCATGGTCAACTCGGCGTTCTTCCGCAGAATTCCGGCCGACCAGCTCCGCAGGCCAAGGCCACCCAACACCAGCAGCACGCCAACGACGCTGAACGGATCACGAAAGTTCGTGATGTCATGCGGCTTCGGCCCGTAGGCGACGTCCTGCGCCAGAAGCAGGGCGAACACGATCGCCGAGAGCAGAATGCGCCGGCGAATGAGAAACTCGGCCACGATGTGCAGCAACCGAGCCAGCGTCGGATTGGTGGTTGAAATCGCGCCGGCAGCAGGAGAAGACGATGACATCAGACAGCATCCTTGGACTCGGGGACGGGAGAAGCGCCGGTGCGCGCCAGCGTGCCGCTCCGAGCACCCCCGCTCAACCCGAGTGAGGGGAAGCTTATAGCGGCGACACGCACAACATGTCAACACGTCATCAGTTATCGACGTGAAGTCTTACTGAACGCACGAAAAAATCACACCGCGTAAAGATTGCCGGAGGTGCTTGCTATGCTAGCGCCGCCAGCAGGCATTCGGTCGCGCTCCCCGTTCGATGGCGGCAGAGGCCGCTTTTAGAACTCCACCTGAAACCGGGTGGCGAAGATATCGAACGGCGAGAAACCGCCTGTGTTGTACACGGGCATCGAGTGAATCCAATTGAATTGCACACGCGTGTATTGATTCCACCACCAGTTGAGCGCCAGGGTGGTTTCGTTGATCTGCCCTGGATTGGGCACCGGCGGCGGCCCCGCGATTCCTGGCAAGATGTTGCCCGGCTCGATGTTGGTCGCCGCCACGTTTAGATACGACCAACGGAACGCAAGCTCCCAGGCTCCCCAACCGCAGACCGAACCCTTGCGCCCGGTGCCAAAAAAATCCGTATAGGGCTTCATGACGTAATCGAGCACACCCGTCTGCTTGTTGTACCCGACGCTTTCGCCCGTGAGAAAATAGCCGCCTTGCAGATATGCGCCATAGAAAAAGACCGGTGAGCCGTTCATCTGGTTGAGCGAGGTGCCTAGGAACTCCGACTGGAAATGCGCCGCGCCGTAACTGCCGGCAAGTTCGACGTGGGCAAAATGAAAGCTGTCCGCCAGGATACGCCCCGAATCAACGACCCACGGAGTGCCGGCCGCGGTCAGGCCGCCGCCGAGGGAATCGCCAATGAAGAATTCCGGAATCGAACGAGCCTCGTAGGTCTTGGCAAACGGGCCGGAAGTGCCCTCCCCACCGATCATGCTGAAGCTGTAACCGCCGCCAAGATGCAGCAGGTAACGTCCTTCGGACGGCTCGTCATAGTACAACAAGTGCGACGCCCGGGTCGCGAACGAGATGCCGCCGCTGTCACCGATCTCGGTTCCATAACGAGTGTCGCCAATCGTTCCGTAAGCCGTATCGGCGCCGTTAAAGAAGGTGAAGCCCGTGGAATAGACGCTATATGCCAGCGTCGACATCTCGTCCTCCGACACGCGGTAGGCCATGATGCCCGTGCGGCGGAAGGGATCCATCGCCTGGAACGACAAGTTACGTTCCAGAAACTCCAAGTGACGAATGCTGGTGAGGCCGTCCATGGACATCGGCTGACGAAAATGCCCGACCCGAATCGTGCCAAAAAACGGAATGTTGGACTGTTCTGCCCACACGTCCATGAAGCTTGGCCGACCGAGTACCGCGAAGTCGACTTCAACGCTGTAGCGTGTGAACTCAGCGACGGCGCCCAACCCTTGGAGACGCACCCGGCGGAAGCCGATGCCGTCTTTGATATCGCCCAGAACTGCACGACTTTCCGGTCCCTGGCTAAAGAGCCCGTCGTCGACCTGAAAGAAGCCGCTCAAGCGAATCAGCGGTAAATCCGGTCCAGCGGGCTTTCGGTTCAAGAACTCCATCAACTTTTCGGCTGCGCTCTTGTTCTGCTCGGCCATCTTGAGCAGTTGCTCTTCGGTCGCGGCCAACCGCTCGCGAAGCTCGTCAAGCTCGTCGCTGCCGGCCGGCGGCGGAATCGGCGCCGCCTCTTGATGGGTCACCCGCGAAATAAGCGGATCGGGAAGCACGCTTACATCGGGCAACCGCTTCGCTATCGGCGCGGCAAACGGCGAAGGGCTGGCTACCAATTCAGGCTCTTGCGCCATTGCTACCGACGCCAGCAACACCAGCGTTCCCAGCCAACCAGCCAGCCAAAATTTGAATGTGTCGCGTTTCATGGGGACGGCTTCCCTGCCTACATGTCCTTCACGGGTGGATGTGCCTGCCTTTTCGGGCCGCTCTTCCCAACATGTTGCTTCAAACCATCGATTCCGGCTAATTTTTGCGGATTAGCAGAATGTTGCCGAATCTAGATTACTTTCCAGTAAGCGAATGTCTGCGGCTTGAATCTCGGGCGGAATGCCGGAACAGACTGCTTCGGCCGACTAGGCACCGTCTTACTGAATCTCTATCGGAGACGAATAACCGACAGTTTGCGCGCAACCTTACGAACCGTAACAGTCACTCCATGCACCCACCAATCCGCAAACACACAACTCATCCCAGCCTACGCACCCATCAAAACTAGCCCCAATGGAATGTCGGCCCGATTCCGTCAGGTGACGCGCAACACCGCCAAACATGCAAGAGCCTGGCGCAAACAAGCGAGTGCTCCCACGAACAAGGCGCCCGAAAATAAAACGTTGGCGGAGCACTATCAGGCGGCTGAAAAGATCAGCAGCCCTGATAGGATCGCAGGAATGCGATCCCAAAATAGCGGGCGCAAGTCCTTATTGTGCGGGCAATGCGGAATTCAGCGCCGTACTTCGCGAGACTGAAAAAAAGTCACCGTGGATCTTTTTCACCAGGCTGCTAGAGACATGCGGTGAGCAGACTACCGCGCCGGCGAGCACTTGCGAGTTGACCGTGAAGGTCGCAAACGCGAATCGTCAACGGATGGTGTCGTTCGCGTTGTTGCCCGAGAGCCCGGCGTAATTTCGACAGCCGCTGTCAGATGCTGAATGGTCTCCCGAATCAGCACATGATGGGGGTGCTCTTCAACCTCACCGGACATTCTGCCCGGAACGCGATCGACGCCATAGGCGGTGAACACCACTACCGTATGGTTCGTGACTCGCGGCACTTGATCAGCGCCATAGAACTGCCCAGCACCATGATGGAAATTCGATTCTGGCACGGCGTCAAAACCGTAGCCGGCGACAACATTACTTGGCGCTCCGGTACCCAGCAAGAGCGCGACGACAAATCTGGCGGCTTGCATGGCGAATGCTCCAGAAAAAGGTTCGTGAGCGAAGGCGCACGCCTTCCCCCTTTCTCTAGCATAGGCCCAAACCTTACAGATCCGTAATGTTTTCACCCTTGCGAAACGAGAAAACGCCTGCGAAACAAGAAACACACCCCGCCCGAAACCTGGGCGCTGCCCAGTCAATCCTTAGAGCATGTCTTCAAATTAGCTTTCGGGGCCCCAAAACGTGAATTCGGCAAGCCGTTATTTTGCGACCGGTGCGGAGTTCAACTCCGTACTTCGCGAGGCTGGAAAGGGCCACGATAGCCTTCTTCAGCAACCTGCTAGAATCGCCGCATTCGAGACCGGCGTGCGGGCCGACTTACCGGTCGACGCCTCGGTTGTACCCGCCGCCCGGCCGAGGAGCTCGCTCGCGCGCCTCGTTGACCGTGATTGCCCGCCCGCCGACATCGGCGCCGTTGAGAGCATCGATCGCTTGCTGACCTTCGTCATCGGATTCCATCTCGACAAAGCCAAATCCACGCGAGCGGCCTGTTTCGCGATCGGTAACCACCTCGGCAGAACGCACCTTGCCGTGCTCGCTAAATAGTGCTTCGAGCGATTGGTTGGTGGTCGACCAGGGCAGATTTCCGACGTAAATCTTTTTCGCCATCACAAGATTCCTCTGCGCACTCGGACACACGGGGCGCGGTGTAACCTGCTGTGGACACAGTTTGCCGACGGACACAGCTTGCCGACGCGTCCCCGCCACGCCCCCGTTCGGTGACACGCGTCCAGCATCGCGATGGCAAAAATGCCGCCGCCGCGGGGTTTAATGTACCGTTGCGAAAGAGCGCAATGCAAGCTATTTACCCCCAAATTTTGGTGGTTCGCAACCTCTGGCGGGCGAGGCCCAGCCGTCAGCCGCCCGCCGCCCGCCCGGACGCGAGCACTTGCCGATACCAAACGCGCGTTGCCTCGGCCATTCCCTCGGCTGTATAGCGAGCGGCGATGGCCCGTTTGCCCCGCATTCCGAGTTCGACCGCCTCGCGCGGCTCCAGCAAAAGGCGTTTGAGCGTGACGGCCAGCGCCGCCGAATCGCCGGCCGAATAGAGAACACCGCCTTGCGTGCTTTCAACCACTTCGGGAAACGTACCGTGATCTGGGAGCACAACGGGAACCGCGTTGGCCATCGCTTCGAGCACGCTGAGACCTTTGCTCTCGCGATACTCTGTCGGCAGACACATGAGGTCGAAGCTCTGGAGTGCGGCGATTTTCTCCGCCCGGGTGAGCTCGCCCAGATATTCAAACGCCCCGGGACGATTCCAGGACTCGGTCCGCTTTTGTAATGACTCGAGATACGGGCGGTCGAGAGCTCCCAAATAACCGGCCGCGCGCACCCGGAACGGCGGCGTATCGGGGTCGGCCAGGAGCCTCTCGGCCGCGTCAATCAAATTGTGCAGGCCTTTGTCGGGACAGATGCGCGCAAGGTAACCGATCGTCTGCGGCGAGCGAGGTTCGCTGGACCGCGCGCCATGCCCCGCCAGGTTCAGGCCGTGCGGAATCACCTGCAAGCGATCCCGCGACACGCCGAGATACTCCGCCATGTAGTCGGCATAGTACCGGTTGAGCGCCACGAAGCCATCGAGCCGCGCGGCCCGCTCACGCAACACGACCCGCGCACGGCTGTAATACGGCTCGGGAATTTTTTCCAAAAAGATATCCTCGCCCGAGAGCGTGCTGACGACGGGAATGCCAAGCTTCTGAATCTCCGCGGCGGCGCCGATTAGCATCGCGTTCGAGAGATGCACGACGTCGGGCTGAGCTTCGTGTTCGAGCCATCGTACCAGCTTGCGAACCTCCTTGCGCTGGCGGCCGTGCTCGCCTTCGAGCATCGAGACGGTGAGTGCGCCGAGCTTTTCAGCTTCGACCTTCGGCCCGCCGCGCGTGAGCCAACGAATGACGCCGGGCTGATCCAACAGCGCATCGAGAAACCACGGCGTATGGCGGAAGATCGGCAAGTACTGCTGCAAGTACACGTTGATCCCGCCGAAGAACAAGTGCGAATCGCTGACGCTGTCCTCGTCGGTCCGCAGCGGCGTATACGTGGGCACCAGCAACACGTCTTCGCCCAACTGGGTAAGCGCGGCCGCCAGCGTGTTGTCGTGCAGACAACTGCCGCAATACATGCCCGCCGCTCCGGCCGCCAGATAGACGATTTTCATGCCCGCGCCAATGTTCCGTGAAGATCAAAACCTCGCCCGCGCCATCCACATGGACGACCGCGACAAGCACAAGTGTTCGCGCTTTCGGCGCGTTCGTCAACCGCAGACGCCCCGCTTGGGTCAAGTCCCAAAATAGAGCCACTCGCGTTCTCACGCGAATTTTTCAGATGGCCATTTTAGCCAGGTGAAAGTGGGCCAGCAGTTCGTTTATGGTCGTCTGAGGGTACGCGGCACGCATTCGATTCTAGGAGGACAAGCACATGACGACCGATTCATTCGATCCGCTGGACGATGACCAGCAAGAGAAACACGCGATTTCAAGCAATGAAACGGCATCGCTGGACGAGCCCGGCCAACTCACCGAATCCGGGACCGTCGAACCGGAGGGCGACGAAGAGCCACCGCAAGAAGACGCCCGCGAGGAAACACCGCGCGACGACGAGACCGATTCGCAAGAGCACGACTCGGCGGCGTTCCCTTCCGCCCACGACCGGCAGATACGGCTCGAGCGCATTTTACAACAACCACCAACGGAGCACCGCGACCTTCGCGCGTCGATTCGCGAGTTGTTCTCCCCGCCGCCAGCCTTCGGCGAGAACGCGCCTCAGCGGCAGCCCTTGCCGGCCGAGACGAACGTCGCCGAGCCGCCGCCTCTCTCATCCCCGTTCGATGGCTCGGCACCGCCGGAAATGGCCCCGATCACGATTCGGCGCCTGCCGCCCCAATTCGATAAGCGCGACGGCAACTCCACCAAGGCCGGGGTCGAACGCTTGCAAATCGAGGTCGAGATCACGGTGGCCAACGCCGAACGCATCAGCCGCATCGCGCTCGAAGAGGCCAAGGCGGAATTCAAAAAATTGGCATCCCAGGCCGTGCAACGGCTGGATGAAAAGTTCTACGAGTACCGCGCACAACAGCGCGTGCTCTGGGGACGATGACCACGCCCCAACAGGAGAAACTCCCCAATGGTACTCGCCGCCGAATCGCTCAAAGCCGCGCTCGAAAAGGTTCAAGCCGGCATCAACCGCCAGCTCGACCGGCAATACGAACGCCTCGTCGTTAGTTTGCACGGCCTGCTCGACGACCTTTTCAACTATCCGCTCGAACGGCCGTGGCCGATGACCCTCGCGCAATTCGCCACCCACTGGGAAGCGCGCGGGCTGCGGCTGACGGACGCCACCCTGAGCTCGCTCGGGCGGCTGATCGCCGATCGGATTGGCGACGACGCCACGGAGTTGCTGGCCGAAGGGCCTCTTTCCCACGAGCAACTGTTTTCGCCACACGCGGACGCTTCGTCGCCTTTGACGCCTTTCGCGGAAAAGCCCAAAACCGACAGCGCGGCTCCCGACGGCATTATTCCCGCCGCCGCGATCTTCGAAGCGGCTCGCATGCAAAAGCTGTTCGGCCTCTCGGAAGAGGAGCGAATGCGGCTCGAATTCTTCTACAAGGAGCAACTGCTCAGGCGCCGCGAAGGACGCCCCTTGCTGCCCGAGCCGCTGTTCCTCCACGAAGCCCGACAACGGCATCAACAAGGGCCGGCGATTCAAGCCGTCACGCCGGAGCTACAAGCGGAAAATATCCGCCGCAAGCAACTCGAGGAATACTGGAATCTTCCGCCCGAGGAACGCAGAAAGCTGGCTCTGGAATGGGAACGCGAGGCCAGAAACAAACTGGCCGCCGAATATGGCGGTACCGTCGCGTTTCTAAACCCCGGGCTTCCCGGGGGTCTCAGCGACCTGCTGGCCGCGCTCAGCGGTCTGAGCGGGGCGAGTGGCCTGGGCGGGAGAACGGCGCCCCGAGCGCTATATCGTCCGTTGCCCAGTGACGGCGCCCGCAACCGGCGCGGCCCGCGCGGAAAAAGCCCGCCGCCGTCCCTTCCGCCCAAGCAGCCCACGAAAGGCAAGCGGCGTCCCCAGCAGGCGGGCAAGCGCGATCCCGCCTCGAAGCCCCCGTTGCCGCCGCCGGTCGACCGGCAGCGATACCCCATTCGACCGGACGGAACCTCGGCCATCAACCTGAGACTGGCCGCCGAAAGCGAAGAGATGATGGCCTATTATCTGCACTCGCTATCGGACCACGTCGTTCTGTTCTGGGGCCAAAAGCAGGGCATGCAAGGCGCCGACATCATCACGTTCAATCTGCGCACCAAGCGGGTTACATTGTGGGACGTGAAATATCGCACCGCAGCCGTACGACTACGCCCGTCGAGAACGTTTCAGAAAGGCACACCCGCTCGCAATAATGCCATTCAACAAGCGTACGATGCGGTCCAATCATCACGGCTTTCTAATGAGGATAAAGTCCATGCCTCTCAATCATTGGACAAGCGTACTTTTCAAACCATTACGGTTGGCGCCGGCAACGCCAAGAATTCTGCAATAGGTGACTAGATGAGGTTTGACCCTAGAGTCCGAAAACGCAACCTGCAAAAGGACATTCTCAAGATTGTTTATGACTTGATCGAGAATGCGTTCCGCGAACAAACGACGAGTTCCACGGGATGCCTTACCCTTGAAACCGCCGTCCAATGCTATTTGGTTGGCTTGCCTTTCGATGGTTCCGCGCTTTTACAAAAAGTCCAGGCATTGCTTCGGATAGCGCACGAACAGAATGAGGAACATGGCACGTTTGGAAGAGAGGCCATTCTGGAACGCCTCGCCATTACGAACTGGTTCTTGGAGCGGCAAACCGACTTGAAGTCGCTTACCCTCTGCGTTGACTGGACGGAAAAACGCTTTGCCGCCGAGCGAACCAAACCCGACAAGGGAGATGTGCAACTATCGCTAACCTCCTATCTCGAG
Source organism: uncultured Planctomycetaceae bacterium (assembly GCA_964598535.1). Classification (GTDB taxonomy): domain Bacteria; phylum Planctomycetota; class Planctomycetia; order Pirellulales; family PALSA-1355; genus JALHMI01. The sequence goes on from CAZRCI010000027.1 coordinate 49,352, forward strand.
GCGGAACGCTACGAAACGCTGATCGCGCGCTACGAAAGTGCGGGGCTCAAGCAGCCCAAGAACATCCGCCGCATCCTGGGCGAAGGCACCATGTGCTACGTCCTGGCACGGCACCGGCTCGGCCTCGAGTACACGGACGAAGAGATCGCCGCCGCCCTGGAGACCTTCCTCAAACGGTCCGTCAAGGAGTGGCTCGGACGCTATGGCAACTTCATCA
>CAZRCI010000027.1:49668-67782 GCA_964598535.1 uncultured Planctomycetaceae bacterium
TTCTGCAATAGGTGATTAGATGAGATTCGACCCCCAAAGCCGTCGACGCAATCTAAAAACGGAAGTCCTCGATTATTTATACAATCTCTCGTACGAAAAAATATTCCACGAACGAACGCTGGGTTCTAGTGGTTGCATTACCCTTAACATTGCAACCCAATGCTATTTGGTTGGTTTACTTTCTGACGGTTCCACGCTCTTACAAAAGGCCCATACATTCCTTCGCAGCGCGCACGAACAGAATGAGGAACATGGCGCATTTGGAATCGGGGCCATTCTTGCACACCTCGCCATCGCCCATTGGTTCTTGGAGCGGCGAACGGACTTGAAGTCGCTTGTCCTTTGCGTTGACTGGAAAGAGGAACGCTTTGCCGCCGAACGAACCAAACCCGACAAAGGCGAGGTGCAACTAGCGCTAACCCCCTATCTCGAGGCGGAACGCTACGAAACGCTGATCGCGCGCTACGAAAGCGCGGGACTCAAGCCGCCCAAGAACATCCGCCGCATCCTGGGCGAAGGCACCATGTGCTACGTCCTGGCACGGCACCGGCTCGGCCTCGAATACACGGACGAAGAGATCACCGCCGCCCTGGAGACGTTCCTCAAACGGTCCGTCAAAGAATGGCTCGGACGCTATGGTAGGTTCATCACCGCTGCACGTTGGATGAAGATCGCCCACTGGAAGCCGGGCGACGACCCGGTCGCCACCCTCTTGCGCTGCTACGACTACCTGCCCGGCCTCAAGCCGCCGAAGTATACGCCGGATTCACCAGGCACCGGCAACGCCAAGAATTCTGCAATAGGTGATTAGATGAAGTTTGACCCTAGAGCCCGAAAACGCAACCTGCAAAAAGACATTCTCAAGATCTACTATGATCACTCATGCGAGGAAGCATTCCAGGATAATACCATGAGTGGCTTGGGATGTAGCACCATCAATCTCGCCATCGAATGCTACCTGGTTGGCCTACCTTCTGACGGTTCGGCGCTCTTACAAAAGGCCCATACGTTACTTCGTGTGGCACACGAGCGAAATGAATACAACAATGATGGAATGGGAATCGTTCTGGAACACCTCGCCATCGCCAATTGGCTTGTAAACCGGCAGACAGACCTGGAATCATTGGTTCTCTGCGTTGACTGGACGGAAAAGCGCTTTGCCGCCGAACGAACTAAACCCGACAAGAGCGACGTGCAACTAGCGCTAGCCCCCTATCTCGAGGCGGAACGCTACGAAACGTTGATCGCGCGCTACGAAAGCGCGGGACTCAAGCAGCCCAAGAACATCCGCCGCATCCAGGGGGAAGGCACCATGTGCTACGTCCTCGCGCGACACCGGCTCGGTCTCGAGTACATGGACGAAGAGATCGCCGCCGCCCTGGAAACCTTCCTCAAACGGTCCGTCAAGGAGTGGCTCGGACGCTATGGCAACTTCATCACCGCTGCGCGTTGGATGAAGATCGCCCACTGGAAGCCGGACGACGACCCCATCGCCACGCTCTTGCGCTGCTACGACTATCTGCCCGGCCTCAAACCGCCGAAATACACGCCGGATTCACCAGGCGCCGGCAACGCCAAGAATTCTGCAATAGGTGATTAGATGAGATTCGACCCCCAAAGCCGTCGACGCAATCTACAAACGGAATTCCTCGATTATTTATACAACCTCTCATATGAACAAATATCCCATGAACGAACGATGGACTCTAGTGGCTGCCTTATCATTAACATTGCTATCGAATGCTACCTGGTTGGCTTACCTTCTGACGGTTCCGCGCTCTTACAAAAGGCCCATACATTCCTTCGCGTGGCGCACGAGCAGAATGAATACGATAAGGTTGGGATGGGAATTGTTCTGGAGTACCTCGCCATCGCCAATTGGTTGGTAAACCGGCAGACAGACCTGGAATCACTGGTTCTCAGTGTTGACTGGACGGAAAAACGCTTTGCCGCCGAACGAACTAAACCCGACAAGGGCGACGTGCAACTATCTCTCCCACCCTATCTTGAAGCGGAACGCTATGACACGCTGATCGCACGCTACGAAAGCGCGAGGCTCAAGCAGCCCAAGAACATCCGCCGCATCCTGGGCGAAGGCACCATGTGCTACGTCCTGGCACGGCACCGGCTCGGCCTCGAGTACACGGACGAAGAGATCGCCGCCGCCCTGGAGACCTTCCTCAAACGGTCCGTCAAGGAGTGGCTCGGACGCTATGGCAACTTCATCACCGCCGCACTCTGGATGAAGATCGCCCACTGGAAGCCGGGCGACGACCCGATCGCCACGCTCTTGCGCTGCTACGACTACCTGCCCGGCCTCAAGCCACCGAAGTATACCCCGGATACTGGAAATACAAAAAACTCTACCAGGGATGCCTAAATGCAATTCGATCCAGAAAAACGACGCCGTCTGCTATCCGATTCAGTAATCGCGATCTTCATGGAAGTCTCCTACGAAGACGCCTTCCATGCGCAGACCATGGGGATTACCGGTTCTCCGACCTTGGCCGTCACGATCCAGAGCTATCTGGTCGGCTTGTTCGACGACGCCAAGAAATTGCTTGACAAAGCCCATACGCTGCTCCGAATTTCCACGGAGAGAAAAGAATACGAACGCGCGGACAGACCAGCGCTTTTTGACGACTTTGCGACGTGTCAATGGCTGCACAATGGAGCCAATGAGAAGCGGCTTCTCAATCAGCAGGTTGACTCGCACGAACAACATTTCGCCGCCGAGCATACCGAGCCGAATCAACTCGACGTCCAGCGAGCACTACCTGTTTACCTTGAGGCGGAACGCTACGACACGCTGATTGCACGCTACGAAAGCGCCGGCCTCAAACGGCCCAAAGATATCCACCATATCTTGGACGAAGGCGCCATGTGCTACGTTCTGGCGCGGCACCGGCTCGGCCTCGAGTACACGGACGAAGAAATCGCCGCCGCCCTGGAGACCTTCCTCAAACGGTCCGCCAAGGAATGGCTCGGGCAGTACGGCACCTTCTGCACCGCCGCGCGCTGGATGAAGATCGCCCACTGGAAGCAGGACGACGACCCGATCGCCACTCTTTTGCGCTGTTACGACTACCTGCCCGGCCTCATACCGCCAAATTATCTTCCCCAAATCAAGCGGCGTCCGCAGTTCAAGCCCGCCGGGTAACGGCACTGCTCCCCGCCGCTCAAGCCACAAGGTAGAATGAACCCACGACGTCTTTTCAGCAATGGACTATTCGTGGCAGTCATGCTCCCCACGCTTCGCATCGGACAATTCGAACTCGACTTCCCCGTCGTCCAGGCGGCCCTCTCGGGCTATAGCGACTGGGCGATGCGCGTGATTGCACGGCGGCTCGGGGCACCTTATACCCTGTGCGAGGTGATGCTCGATACGTTCGTCAACGAGATGCACAAAGCCCGCAATCGCCGACGTTATCTGCGCGTCAGCGACGAGGAGCATCCGGTCGCGGGGCAACTCATGGGGGCAAACCCCGAAGAATTCGGCCCGGCCGCGCGGCAATTGGTGGCGGCGGGGTTCGACGTCGTCGACATCAACTTCGGCTGCCCCGTCAAAAAAGTGCTCGGCCGGCATCGCGGCGGATTCCTGCTGGGCCAGGTCGAGACCGCGCTCGAAATCGTCTCCCGCGTGCGCGAAGCCTTGCCGCCCGAGGTGCCGGTTACGGTCAAGATGCGCCGAGGAATCGACGACTCGGCGGAAAGCCGGGGCAAGTTCTACCAGATCTTCGATGGCGCCTTCCAACGGGGCGTCGCGGCGATCACCGTTCACGGACGCACCGTCCAACAGCGCTATATCGGCCCCAGCCGCTGGGAGTTCTTGCGCGAGGTGAAACAACATGCGGGCGACCGCGTCGTGTTGGGAAGCGGCGATTTGTTCACGGCCCAAGCCTGTCTCGACATGATCCGCGAAACCGGCGTCGACGGCGTCACCGCGGCCCGCGGGGCGATCGGCAATCCCTGGATCTTTGCGCAAGCCCGGGCGCTGGCCAAGGGGCTACCGCTACCGCCGCCGCCCACGGTACACGAACAGCGCGAAGTCATCGCCGAGCATTACCGGCTGTGCGAAGCGTTGTACGGCGCCGAGCTTTGCGGGCGGCAGATGCGCAAGTTCGGCATCAAGTATTCGCAGCTTCATCCGCGCGGCCAGGATGTGCGTAACGCGTTCATCAAAGTAGCTCGTCCTGGCGTGTGGAAAACCGTGCTCGAACAATGGTACTCCGACGACGCTCCCGGGCTGCATCCCGCGGCCGACGAGGAACTGCTGATGAACTGTGCCGAACCGGCATCTGCCGTCGGCGCCCCGCGCGGCTGAGGCCTCTGCGCGGTGCATTGAACGACACGCGGTGCAGACGGGCGACAATGAACGTCGAGTCCGCGCGGACTGTTTGACGTTCGCGGGAAAGGTAACGCACAGCCCTGCCAATCCGGCGTGTTTTTTGTAGACCCGAGATGGCATCTGCGTAAAATACGGCAATAGGACGTGGATTTTGCGCCTTCATTTCAAAAAGGAAGATGATCATGCCAACGCGCAATGCCAGTGCCAAGTGGGAAGGCGATCTCAAGAGCGGCAAGGGAACGCTAAAACTCGCCAGCGGCGCCTACGAAGGTCAGTATTCGTTCTCCTCGCGTTTCGAGAACGGCGCCGGCACGAATCCCGAAGAGCTCATCGCCGCGGCACACGCTGGCTGCTTCACGATGGCCTTCAGCAACGGCCTCTCGCAGGCAGGACACGTGCCAACCCGTGTGGAAACGACTGCCAAGGTACATCTTGAAAGGACCGAGGCGGGCTTCGGAATCCCGCGAATCGACCTGGTTACCGAGGCAGTCGTGCCTGGGATCGACACCGATCAGTTTCAAGAACTGGCCCAAACGGCCAAGAAGAATTGCCCGGTCTCAAAGTTGCTAGCGGCGGCCGAAATCACGCTCGACGCAAAGCTTGTATAACGTCATCCGATCGATTCAGGCGACACGAAACGCGCGAGCGGAGAAACGGTTCGCGAAATCGCTGTGAGCACGGCTCACGGTTCGAGGGTGTTCTCACGGTTGACGTTCGTTTATCATCACGAGCGTCACCACGTCTCACATCCCCCCATGTTGACCTTCGATCCGCTCTCGTGACCGCATCCCCCGCAGCCAATACTCCGCCTGTACCGAATTTTGCCTGGGATCGCATCGGCCTCGTGCTGGGGCCGGCGGCAATGCTCGGCTGGATGGCATTTGGCGAGGCGCCAGAGCTTTCGCTTGCAGCGCACCGTCTTTGCGGCGTGTTGCTGTTGGTGATTATCTGGTGGTTGACGGAGCCGGTGCCCATTCCGGTTACAGGCCTGCTGGGCGTCGCCTTGGCCGTGGCCTTCGGAGCAGTGCCGCGGTTGGAATCCGCGCCCGCGCTCGAACCGGTGCGAATCGTCCTCGCCCCGTTCGGCAACCCAACGCTTTTCTTCCTGCTGGGCGGAATGTTTATTGGCCGCGCGATGACTCGACATGGTCTCGATCGGCGCATTGCGCTCAACTTGCTAAGCGTCCGGGGCGCCGTCCACTCGCCGCTCACTTTGCTTGGAGCGGTCGGGCTTACGGTCATGTTGCTCTCGATGTGGATCTCGAACACGGCCGCCACGGCGATGATCTATCCGGTCACGCTGGGAATCATCTCCGTGCTTGCCACGAGCCACACCTCGGCGGGCGAGGACTTCGCCCGCGGCAGTTACGCGACGGCCCTGCTACTCATGACGGCGTACGCTTCGAGCGTCGGCGGTATCGCCACGCCAATTGGCACCACGACCAACGTGGTCGCCATGGGCTATTTTCGGCAAGAAGAGTTCTTCGGCCGCCCGATCGATTTCGGCCGTTGGACGCTGCTCGGCGTCCCCTTGGCGTTTGCGCTCGGCGTGACGCTGCTGGCCTGGATGCGGATAACCGCAACGGCCGTTCACCTCGACCTGGGCTCGGTGCGAAGCTACCTGGCCCGCGAGCGTGCTCAACTCTCCCGATGGTCGGTCGGCGAGCTCAATACGCTGGCGGTATTCCTGGTGGTGGTTACGCTTTGGATCACCCCTAGCGTGTTGACGCTTGTCGGCGCCGCGGACGCGTCAGAATGGTTGCATCTTCATCTGCCGGAAGAAATCGTCGCCCTGCTCGCGCCAGTGATCTTGTATCTGTTGCCTGTCGACTGGAGACGGCGCAAATTCACGCTTCTGCCCGAAGACTTCAATCACATCGACTGGGGCACGCTGATGCTGTTTGGGTCGGGTCTGGCGCTCGGCGACTTGATGGTGCGCACCGGCCTCGTGAATCACTTTGCCGACAGCGTCTTGGCGCAATTGGGCAGCGTCGACGTGTGGTGGATCACGGCGGCGGCCATCGTCGGCGGCGTCGTCCTGAGCGAGTTCACCAGCAATGCCGCCACGGCGACAGCGCTGATTCCCGTGGTAATGGCGGTCTCTCGAGCGGCGGGCGTCGATGCGGTGCCACCGATCATGGGCGTGACCTTCGCCGCCAGTTTCGGTTCGGCGCTGCCGGTATCGACACCCCCCAATGCGATCGTCTATGGCTCGGGGTTGATCGCTTCGCGGCGGATGATCCTGGCCGGCCTGGGCTTCGACGTCGCGAGTTGCGCGGTCATTTGGCTGGTACTACGGACGGCTTTCTATCTGGGGTGGTCCCCGTTTGCCGCAGGCTAGCCGGCGTTCATGCCACGCGCGCGTTCACTCGGCGCAGCATTGGACTGAGTTGCTGGCCTGGAATAAACCCGCTCGCCGGCCGGTAGGCCAACTGCACGTCGATGTTCTCCCACAGCACAAGCTGATCGCCGATACGTGTCATGGCTCGAATGTCGCCGTCCTGAGAAACCACGAAGCCCAGCGCGCCGGGCTTATCGAAACAATAGCGCATCATCGCCCGGTGGCGCGTGCCAAATTGAGTCAGCTCGCCAGGACGCATCAGCTTGTGGCTCGCGTGCGAGTCGCGAGCAATCGAAATGTCCGACAGTAGATTGTCCGTTCGCACTTCGACGCCAAACCCATGCACAACCATGCGGCGATCGAGCAGTACGAAACCATCGACGCACGACAGCGACGCAATGAACCGGACCGAACCCAGAATTTCCTTCATGCGTTCCACGAGCTCGCGATCGAACACGTTCTCGCCCTCGATCGCATAGGGCAGAATTGCCTCGGCCGGCTGTTCGTGCCTTTGAGGGTCCGAGTCTGGTAGCTGCCCCAGCAGTTGGCTCTCGACGAGACCTCGCAGCGATTTAAGCAGACGATCGTAGCGAATCTTGTATTTGACGTTCAACCCGTCCAGGTTTTGTTGCGGCGTGATCAACAATCCACCGCCATGCCGATAGCGTTGAATGTTCATCAGAATACGGCAGATCGCATTGATCCACCGCATCAACAGCTCCGCTTCGAGCACCTCGGGCGCGATGTGTTCGGGCCGCCGGCCGGCGGTGTCCACCAGGTAGCCGCGGAGATAACTCACGAGTAGTTCATGCACAGGCCCCGCCCAGAGCACGTCGTGATACTCCTCGACAAGCGTATTCTGTTCCAGGCTGCCGATGAGCGTGTCGCTTTGATAAACCGAGATGTTTCCCGCGCCCGTAATGGTTGCCTGAAACAATCCTGGCCTGGGCGGAGTAGCGGCCGCACTGAGCGTGATAAACTCACTGTGACGCGGCTCCTGATCAACCATGCCCCAAATGTAAAGCTTGTTCTTCTTGTCCCGATAGACCGCGAGCGAAGAAACCGCTGGATCGACCGCCCGGGCAAGCTTGACCAGCGTGCGCACATCGAAGGGCAACGGACGCTCAAAGGGAACGTGGCTCCAGCAATCCGCCGGTCGCCTCACGCCACATGCAACCGGTTCCTCAGGATCAACATAGTTGACAGTACACAGAATAGGACGCCCCTCGTCCGTCTTGAGACTGGCGAAGTAGAGCGTCTCGAGGAGCCGTGTGAGCACGGCCTCGGGCGGAGCGCCACCATGCTGACTGCGCAGCCGGGTAGCCACGAGTTTTGCCAGGTGCGCAGGATAGTGAGTCGTTCGTTCTATCATTTCCGCGTGCCGCCCACGGGAATGCCGCGACGAGGATCTACATGAGGGCGGCGAACTATCCTGGAATGAGCCAGGGGTGTCAAGACCGGTCGCTCTTCCAGCCGCGGGTCGCCCACACACAATCAACCCCGTTGCCCAACATGCCAAGTCCGGCCAACGCTACGCGATAGCAGGCAGGTACTTGCATGGTACGTTTGGGCCACTAGGCTTGCGCCGGCAAACAGCGTGTGGCTTTCAGCCCATTTACAACCAGCACGAAAAACAAGCTGCCGGATTCGCCCAAGCCGAGCTCCCTAAGATCCACGGCCGCTGCAGCGACACGTTGATAGACAGCTTACCCGCCGGCTGAATGACGGACACTGCTAGCTGCCCAAGGTAGATGCTCCAACTGCCTGCTAAGCGACACGCATCGGGCGGTTACCGGATTCGCCATCCAGGGCTGTTGGATGCGTCGGAGCGCCCCCAGAGGTTCGGCCTCCAGACAACCGTTCAATCTGCGCGCCGAGCTGCCTGAGCTTCGCCGGCAGCGCTTCGTAGCCGCGATCGAGATGTTCGGCGCGAAGCACGGTGGTTTCTCCTCGCGCGGCGAGGCCCGCTAACACAAGCGCAGCCCCGGCCCGCAAATCCGTCGCCACGACGTCCGCGCCGGACAACCTGTGGATGCCGCTGACAACGGCCAGCCGATCTTGGCGTTGAATTCGTGCGCCCATCCGTGCAAGCTCCGCCAGATGTAACATGCGATCGGGAAACACATCGTCGGCAACGATGCTCGTCCCTTCGGCCAGCGACAATAGGGCGGTAAACTGCGCTTGCAAATCGGTGGGAACGCCGGGGTACGACTTGGCAATCAAATCGAGCGCCCGGGGGCGCGCACTGGCGTGAACCGTGATTTTGTCGTTGCCGACGGCGACATCCGCGCCGCAGGCGATAAGCCCCTCTATCACTGCGGCAAGGTGCCCAGGACGCAGATGAGTGACGGAAACCGTCCCCTTGGTGATGGCCGCCGCCAGAAGCAGGGTGGCCGCTTCAATGCGATCGGGAATCACTTCATGCTCGACGCCGGCCAGAGCCTCGCACCCTGTGACTTCCAAGGTATCGGTGCCGAGCCCCTGAATCGTCGCCCCGGCGGCGATCAAGAAACGCCCCAGATCGACAATCTCGGGTTCGGTGGCGGCGCCGCTGATGATCGATGTGCCCCGCGCCATGACCGCCGCGCTCAGCACGTTGGCCGTGCCGGTGACCGTACTCCCATAGGGGCCGCGAAGATCGATCCGCGCGCCACGTAGCGTATCCGCTTCGGCGACGACGCGTCCTCGATCGATGCGCAGATCGGCGCCGAGCGCGGCAAGCCCCGCAAGATGCAGGTCCACAGGCCGCTCACCGATGTTGCAACCGCCGGGCAGCGGAACCACGGCGCTGCCCCGCCGGGCCAACAGCGGCCCCAACACGCAAAAGCTGGCCCGCATGCGCCGCACCAGACGTTTCGACGCGCGAGTAGGCCAATGCTCAATGGTTTCCAAGCGCAGATTGCCGGCCAAGTCGCGATGCACGTCAACGCCCAAGCTCCTGAGAAGCTCGGCGAGCGTGTGGACATCGGTCAGCCGCGGGACTCCGATCAGCCTCACTGGCCCATCACAAAGAATCGCCGCGGCCATGATGGGCAGCGTGGCGTTCTTGGATCCGCTGACGGCAACCGTGCCGTGCAGGCTTTGTCCGCCGATGATGCGCAACGCTTCCATGAGTTGCTTCCGCTGGTGGCTAAGTCCGTGCCACGATCCGAGCTATTTCGGGACATCCGCTCGCCGGGCGACCACGATCCTCGCATGCCCGGCCAAATCTTTCACGGTTCGGGTCAAGCGCCAGTTGCCGGCCTCGGCAATGAGCGTTTCGACCCGCTGTTGTAACATGGGGCTGATTTCCAGCAAGAGCGCCCCCTCGGGAAGCAACCGTTCGGCCGCTTGTGATAGCAACCGTTCGATGACCTCTGTCCCCGTCGGACCGGCTACCAGCGCCATCCTGGGCTCATGCTCGCGTACTTCCGCCGATAGCGCGGCATACTCCGCCTCGGAAACATACGGCGGATTGCTAGCAACGATAGCAAACCGCCGTTCGCTAGGAATGGCGCTCAGCAAATCGCTTTCGACGAACGTCATTCGTTCGCTGACGCCGTGCCGTTCGGCATTCTCTCGGGCGATGGTCAGCGCCCGGGGACTTTGATCGATGGCCGTAACACGCGCGCGCGACGCATGCTTGGCGACACTAACCGCGATGATCCCGCTGCCCGTGCCAACATCGGCGATCTCGATGGGCGTTTCGCCCGCAGGCATCCGTTTCATTTCATCCAAGAGTTCGATGACCAGAAACTCGGTCTCTGGCCTGGGAATCAACACATCGGGAGAGACGCGAAACTCCAGCGAATAAAATTCGCGTTTCCCGACGAGATAGGCGAACGGTGTTCCCTCGGCGCGCCGTTTCACGAGCTCGCGGAAACGCGTCCTTAGCGCGTCCTCCGCGACATCGCCAAAGCTCGTATAAAGGTCAACGCGTTTGCAATCACGAGCATGCGCGAGAAGCACCTCTGCCTCGAGCCGGGGGTTCTCAGCGCCGTGCTGCTTCAGATAATCCGCCGTCCATTGGAGCAATCGCCCGATGGTCCAGGCTTCAGTCATGGCAGCATTCCCATTGTCGCAAAAGGGTTCACAGATCCCGCAGGCACGCAACGCCCGCCGATTGCCAAAGCCTGCTGATTGACTTCAACTCCAGGTTCTACTTGTAATCGAACGTTCCAGGGAACGTTGCGCTCGCCGAGGCGCCCTCGCGCCTGCCACGTGCCGTTAGTCGTCCGAACCCATCTCACGGCGCAGTTGTTGACGATCGTAATCAGTCAATGCGTCGGTCAACGGCTGCACGCTGCCGGCCAAAATCGAATCCAGCTTGTAGAGCGTGAGGTTAATGCGGTGATCCGTGACGCGGTTCTCCGCGAAGTTATAGGTCCGAATCCGCTGGCTGCGATCTCCCGAACCGACAAGCGTCTTACGTTCACTCGCGCGTTTTTCGTGCTCGGCCTGGCGTTTGGCCTCATAGAGCCGGGTCTTGAGCACGCGCAGCGCTTTGGCGAAGTTCTTGTGCTGACTCTTCTCGTCCTGGCACTGCACGACGATTCCGGTTTCGAGGTGTGTCAGACGAATCGCCGACGCGGTCTTATTGACGTGCTGTCCACCGGGCCCCGACGCGCAGAAAATATCCTTGCGGTAGTCATCCGGTTTGATATCGACCTCGACATCTTCCGGTTCAGGCAACACGGCCACGGTGGCCGCGGAGGTATGGATGCGCCCCTTGGTCTCCGTCTCGGGGACACGCTGCACGCGATGCCCGCCGCTTTCGTACTGCAACTCGCGGTAGACTCCCTCGCCCTCGATGCCAAGGATGATTTCCTTGAAGCCGCCGAGCTCCGTGGCGTTCATATCGAGAATCTCGACCTTCCAATCCTTCGTCTCGGCATGGTGTTTGTACATTTCGTACAAGTCGCGAGCGAACAGGGCCGCCTCGTCGCCGCCAGTGCCGGCGCGGATTTCCATGACGATCCGATCTCGCTGAGCGTCTTCGCCGCCGATGGTCATCCCCAGCAGTTCATCCCAGAGCGTCTCACGTTCTTCGCGCAACTCGGGAATCTCGGCCTCGGCCATCTCGCGCAGCTCGGCGTCCTTGCCTTCGATCATCTCTTGCGCTTCGGCGATCTGATCGTTGAGTGCTTTGAACCGGCGATACTTTTTGGCCAACTTGCCAAGCGAACCGTGCTCGCGCGCGGCAGCGGCCACAAGCCCGGGATTCGCCAATATCTCGGGATCGACGAGTTGCCGTTCGAGCTCCTCGAAACGATTTAGTTTGTTTTCAAGCTGGTCGCGCAAAGACACCTGAGGCGCCTCCGAGTAGTAGAGATTACCGGACTTCGAGCCCTCCCTAGCAAAGGCTCTCGCGACTGCCGATCGTTCGTCAGGACGCCTCGGCAGGCCGCTCCTAGTGGAACGTCCATCCGATTCATTCGGATGACGAGCAACACCGCCAACCGCACAAGCGTTTTGAAGCTAGTGCTTTCGCGAAACATGACCCCGAAAATCGAGCGTTGACAGAGCACTCGTGCCCTGCCGGTGATCTCCAACCTCAACTCTTAGCGGTGACAAAGCGCTAGCCACGAGGAACCTGGAAACCAATACCAGCGGAGAGGCCGCGTCAACGTGGGGGACATCCTGAGAAGCACGACGGGCTCGCCCCCCTTGCTCTCGACGAATTGCTCCCGAGCTCAAAACAAAAACGCCGCCCTCCCGCCCTGGAGTCCATGGCAGGGAACGCGGCGCTTTGAACGTGCCGAGCTACGATTCGGTCTTGGCTTCCGCCTTCTTGCCGCGCTTCAGGCTGGCATAGCCGGCCGCGGCAAACTTGTTCTTGAACTTCTCGATACGTCCGGCCGTGTCGACGAATTTCAGCTTGCCCGTATAGAACGGATGGCAAGCACTGCAAATGTCGACCTTCAACTCCGGGCGCGTGCTGCGTGTGGTAAACGAGTTGCCACAGCCGCATTTGACCTGGGTCACGAAGTATTCGGGATGAATTTCGTCTTTCATAACTTTCACCTAGACCATTCTAGGCCGAGCGGCAAATGGTTCCGCGCGGCCTTCTTGGCGCCTTACCAGGATCCACTTGCCCGAGGAGGGGAGGGAGAGGGCGCCCACGCTTGGAAAATCCAAACCAAAACTATATCAGCGGTTACGACCTGCCACAAGGGGGAGTCCACCCACGGAGCATGGACACAGGCAAGACGGCAGGGGGCCTGACGCGAGTACGCGCAACTGCTTCAGCGGCAAGTAAATACCGCGTGCCTGCTCAGTTACCGATCAGGTGAGGTCGCGATATTCACGCCGCGAGAACACCACGCACGCCAGGAGCAAGCCCCCGATTGCGATGCCTGCCAAGGCCCAGGTAGCCACCTGCATCGAAAGCGGTTGAAAATTCTCGGGCATGCGCGCGCCATCGGCCTCGCCTGCCGCATAGAGAATCGAACGTCCGTAATAGTTGACGGCCACCCGCTTGACGATCCCAGGCAGGTTACCAATCAACGTCTCCATGAATACCGCATAGACGAGGGCAATGATCGTGGCGTGCCGGAACGAAACCGCAAACAGATGGAACAGGCACACGTAGGCCAGGGTCATATAGACAATCGCCGGCAGATACAGGTCAAACGCGACCATGCCGACAGCACCCGCCAGCCGGCAATAAAGCCAATAGCTGCCGAGCACCATGCCCAGAACCAGCGGCAAGGTGGCACTGAACTTGGCCAGCAGCACGAGCCACCGCGGGATCGGCCGCACCAACAAGAACACCAGCGTGCGGTCTTCGCGGTCGCCGCCAACGCTGGCCGTCCCGAAAGCGAGTGCGCAGATCGGCACGACAAACGACGCGAAGACCACGATCAGAAATTCGCTAAACTCGCGAAACTCATGCTGAGTGAACTCCGGATGATCGTAGTGCCGGCGCAAGACAAACAGCAGACAACCGGCCAGCGGCAGCATCACCATGAGCGTGCTTGTGGACCAGAACAGCCGTACGAACGACAGCGAAGCCAACGTGCTCCAGGCGCGAAGTAGTCTCATCGTTTGCCCTGCTGCAAATAGTCGAACACGGCGTCCGCGCCCGCGTCGAGCGTTTGGATGCGGCGGACTTCGATTCCCTGCTCGCACACCAGTTCGCCCAGCCGGGCGAAGAAATCCAAAGGATTACGCGTCTTTACCACCAACGCCGGGTCGCGCATCTCGACGGCCAGCACGTCCTCGTGCTGTGCCAGGAGCGAGGCCGCGCGGCGTGAAGGCTCGACCACGACCTCGATCACCTGCGGGCGATGCTGCATCATCTGCCGCACCTCGGCCAATGTGCCCGCGGCAATCAGCCGCCCGCGCGACATCATCAGAATCGCGCTGCAAAGCTGCTCGACTTCGACCAGGATGTGACTCGACACCAGAATGGTTTTGCCCTGCTCTGCCAGTCGGAAGAGGAGCTCGTTGATCTCGCGCCGCCCACCGGGATCGATGCCCGTAAGCGGCTCGTCAAGCAGCAGCAGCCAGGGGTCATGGACCAGGGCCTGGGCCAGCTTGATGCGCTGCCGCATGCCGTGGCTGCAACCGGCGAGCCGCCGTTGGGCTCGATCGGCCATGCCGACTTCGTCCAGCACGTGCTCGGTTCGTTCGCGTGCCTCGCCGCGCGAAAAGCCGTGCAATCGGGCCATCGCGTACACAAACTCACGGCCCGTCATTTCCTCATAGAAGCTGTTGATATCGGGGCTATAACCCAGATGGTGCTTGGCCGCCGTGCTCCAGGCGTCATGGCCCCCGATCCGAACGCGCCCCTGGCTGGGCCGCAATTGACCGCTGGCGAGCTTGATCAGCGTGCTTTTGCCGGCGCCGTTGGCGCCCAGGAGCCCCGTGATACCGGGCCCGACGTGACACGTGACATTGTTGATGCCAATGACGGCCCCATAGAACTTCGTGACGTGCTCGAACTCGAGCAACAACGGCCGCTCGGCAACGTGGTGCGTTTCGTCGCTGAAGTGTGCATGGCCTGCGCGTTGCATGGGAGTGGCAAAGTCGATCGAAGGGGGGGCAAAAACTGGGATCGCGGCCGCGTCGCGTGCCCTATGTTACCTCGCGCGGCAAGCACACCGCCAGGGGCTTGAAAAATCGCCCGAAATCCGCCCACAACCGGCATCACCAGGCCGAGATGAACGGAAACGAGCCGTCGGAATCCCCGTGCGAAGCGGCCCATCCTGGTGATCGGCGGAAGCCCCGCCAGCCACTGGGGCATTTCGCTCGGACGCAAGCTAACGACGACGCAATTCGGCCCGGGCATTCCAATCGCATGAAATGCCCGGGCCGTTCGAGCGGTCAGCTATTGCATAGCCCTCGTGAAGCATCCATCCGATTCCGTCGGGTGGTGCGCAACACCGCTAAACGCGCGAGCCGTTTTTCGGCGGCCTGCTAGCGTGTAACGCTGGGGCCGTAGGGATTGGCCGCGTTCTGCACGGCAGGCGGGGCCGTGTAGGGCGCGCTCGGTGCGCCATAGGGATTGGTTGGCGCCGCATACGGATTTGCAGACGCGGAATAAGGACTCGTCGGAGGCGTATACGGCGGAGCCTGCTGCGTATAGACCGGCGCGGAAGGCGGCGCCGTCGGAACGGCCGTTGCCATCGTGTTTGCTGCCGGCGGCTGGGAGTAGCTCTGCGCCGCTGGCGGAACATGCGGCGCAGAGGCCGTGGCTGGCGTCATGGCCGGAGGCATCGCTCCGTAGGCCGGCGCAGCTTGTGGCGCGCCATAAGGTGAGGCCGTGTGTTGGGCCTGAGCGATCGCCGGAGCCGGGTGGGGCGTCGTGGGATAAGTCGTGCCCGGATACATTGGCAGATTGCTCCAACCCGTCGCAGGGGCGGGCATCGACACCGTCGGGGCATTTGCGGCCACGGTGCCTGTGGTCGGAGCCGGCGGGGCATTGGTCAGTTGCGGACCATCGGCCGTCACCGGTTTCGTTTTTTTGCCGAACGTGAGAAAAGACGGCGTGTTGGCAGTCGAGCAACCGCTCGTGACAATCGCCAAGCAGGCCGCGGTCAGGCTAGCGGCGGTGAACACTCGCATACTCAATAATCCTCGTGCTGGCGCGTGGGCGACGACGCGGCCACGCCGGCGGGTATTGCGGGAACCGGCCTGGGCGCGAAATCGGCGCAAGTGGGAAGTGACTTCGGGACGTGATTGCCGGCGGCCGAACGGAAAAGACGTGGGTCAACGCCGTGGCGGGTCGGCCTGCCTATACTCGATATTCGGATGCTTACGGCCGCGAACCTGATCCATTCCGAAACTTTTTACCCACCGCCACGGCAGGCACAGGCCCTAGGATTTCAGCAGTTGGCATTCATCGACAAACCGCGTGCCGGCAGTCTGCTAAACCTTTACAATTACGCGAAGGCTGCGACCCTCCCACCCGTTAGCTAGCAGGAAGCTCGCGTGCAACATCCATCCGATTCAGTCGGGTGACGCGAAACATCGCCAAACGTGCAAGCGGTTTGGCGCAAGCAAGTAAAGCCGGTGCTCGCGCGAGGCGGGAACCCGAATATGAAACACGAACGGAACACAAGCCATGATCGTCGTCACCAATCGAATCCCGGTCGCCCAGGGACACGAGATCGACTTTGAAGATCGCTTTCGCAATCGCGTGCATCTGGTCGATCAAGCGCCCGGCTTTATTCGCAACGAGGTCCATCGCCCGCGGCCGATGAAATTCGATCACGAATCTGGCAAGTTCGTTGACGCTCCGGAACGTGAAGGCTATTACGAAGTCAAAACCTGGTGGCGATCCCTGGATGACTTCGTCGCCTGGACGCGCAGCGAAGCCTTTGCCAAGGCCCACGCCAATCGGGCTCCCAAGGAGATGTTTCGCGGTCCCAGCGAACTCGACGTGCATGAAGTTTTCTTGACGACCGACCACGAGCAACAAGGATCGCTCTGATGGATACCCTCGATCGCCGGAACCTGGCGACTGCCTATCGCGCGCTTGCCGAGGTGCTCGGACGCGAGCGGCCCGCGGATCGGCCAGAGAACCATCTCTCGTATGTGCTGGGGGATTTGGCGGGGCGAATTTTCGTCGGCGCGGATCATCTGCCGCCGGAGGAACTACTTGAACGCGCGGCTTTGGCCCTGCGCGGCGGCCAGCAAGACGAGCAGCACAAACTGGCCGAATATCTACGCGAGCACGCGCGGCTGTTGACAAGCGAGCGGTGAATTCTGGAAATCTATCGCTCGGTGGTCGAAACGCTGCAAGGTCTGGCCTGGGTACTGCTGGTGTTCTTCATCATCACGCTGCTGGCATTGGTCGTCGTACCGAAAGCGTGTCGACAACCGCTACGACCAGTCAAGTTCGCCCCCGCACCCCGGACACGGCGAAAGCCCTTCAACAACCGCGTTGCCGCAGTGATAACAGAAGGCCGCTTCGCCGACTCGCTTCGCCAGTTGTGCTTCGAACGCGGGCAATACATCACGGGCGCGACTCGCGTCCCTTGTAGTAACCCACACGGGACAGGTGGCAATTTGAAACGGCACCTTGCCGGCCAAGGGCTCGATGGCCGTGCTGGCAATACGGGCCGCGATGCCGGCCTCCTGTAACCAATCGACGAGCAGCCTCGCTTCGATCTCATTGCCGGCTTCGTAGATACGAACTGGAGCATCGTCGCTGATCATCGTCGCCCTCCCCTCATGGCCAGTTTGTCGAAACAGCCACGAGCGCCTTGCGGGCCGCCGTCAAACCAAGTCCAGCTTGCGCGACGGCCGTTTCTGTACCCGGCAGTTGGAGCAGAGGCCCGTGAAAATCAACCGATGGCCGGTAACGCGAAACTGATACTGCCGTTCCAGCGCCTCGCCAATCGCCGCCAACTCGTCGCTGTGGAACTCGATCAACTTGTTGCACTTTTCGCAGTGTAGATGATCGTGTTGCGGGTAGCCATAATCGTGCTCGTAGACCGTGCGTCCGCCGAGATTCATGCTCCGCAGTAGCCCCGCGTCCACCAGTTCACTCAGCGTGCGATAGACCGTGGGGCGGCTAACGCGTTGCGCCTCAGCCACCTTCGACAGGTGCAGAATCAAATCTTCCGCGTCGAAGTGGTCGTGGCGGCGGAACACCTCATCGACAATGATCAGCCGCTGCTGCGTGATTCGCTTTCCCTTGCTCTGAAGGAACTCCTCGAACCGCTCGCGCGGCGAGAGAGCGACGTTCACTGTGCCGAGGGAAAAGTCTTGCGACATAACGATGTGACCAGCGAGCGACGAATGCAGCCCATGTAAGTTTAGCTGCTTCTAAAAACAAGAATTATTATTGATTCTACGGAGATTACCGCCGAAATCAAGCCGCGCAACGCGTTGTATCCCGACGGCGCCATGCCCGTATGCTTTGAGCCTGTTCGGAGTGGATTATACGCCTTCTAATCTGAAGTAGCGCGATTTAGGTATGGTGCTGCGCAGATGG
>CAZRCI010000028.1:0-65519 GCA_964598535.1 uncultured Planctomycetaceae bacterium
TGCCCTCAAAACCAAAAAACCAGCTAGCGTGCGAGCTAGCTTAGAAGCGCTCTAATGAGGTTGCTGAACGGGTCACAACGGCTTGTTTGTCGCGACCTGCGAACGAGAAATTCAGCCCTGCACTCCGGTGAATGGCCCGCTATGTCTCAGACTGCCGCTTCGGATGGTTCCAAGGTTCGATATTTTCGCGATCAGTTGGGATGGACTCAGGAAGAGTTGGCCACCCAATCGGATCTGAGCGTCCGAGTCATCGCCAAGGCCGAGGCCGGCGGGCCCATCAGCAAACGGACGGCCGAGAAGTTGGCTAGCACGTTTCGGGAGGCGGGCGCCCTCGTGACGGTCGCCGATCTGCTCGCGAATCCCGCCACGCTGGCCCGCCAGTTCCTGGCCAACTACGTCCAGTATCAGGGCGATTGCGTGCAGCACTCGCTAGACATCCTCTCGCCGGACATCGTGGCCTATGTCGAAGGAGATCCGGCCACGAACCCGATTGCCGGCGAATATCGAGGACTCGATGAGTTCGATCGCTTTTTCAAGACGTTCTTTGGGATTTTCGTCCGTGACGGAGGCATGCTGGACGATCCCCCCATGATTGCCAACCGCAACGATGTGATCGTCTGGGGCAGAGAGTACGTTCGGATTCCAGAGGCGCCGCCACAGAAAGGCGGTTTCGTCATGCTCCGCATGCGGTTCGAGAGGGGCAAGATGGTCCGCTTCGACGACCACTACGAGGTGAGCGGCATGATGCTCACACTCAAGAAGTGGGCCCACGAATACCCGAACGGCGCTTGGCTACAACTCGTCGAACAGGAGGCACTCCAAGCCTGGACGAACAACGCGGAAACGGGCGACGATGCTTGAGTGCTGTGGCATGGATCGCTGAAGTGCGCGTCCCGCCGTTCTGCGCACCGTGAATGCCCCGAACGCCCGAAATGCATTTCTGGTCCCAGGCCGCATCGTCCACGAGCCAGGGTGGCTCCGCGACATCTCGAGGTGTTCAAGTCGAGGTGCTCAAGCAGTCCCCGCCAAAGCTGGTGATTGGCTTCACCAGAAACGGATCACTTGAACCGTCGCAACCGGTTGGCGACGCCCGGAACCCTCAGACCTGCTGGAATCCTCGGACCTGATGGATGTTCGGCAAATGCGGCTTCGTCCGTCGCCTGCGGGGAAGAAGTTGCCGCCATACCGCAATCCGAGGCAAGCTCCGGGATGCGCGCCAGCGACTCGAACCGCAGAATTCCATCCTTGCCGATGACCATTCCATAGATGACCGCCGGATCGTGGCAGCCGACCTGGTCCATGCCGCAAGCCTGCACCGGGCACGATTGGAACGGCATGAAGCCAATGTACCGCCAGCCATAAAGCTGCTTGCGGCCGAAGTTATCCTCGGCGATGACCGCCTCGTAGAAGCCAAACGGAATGTTCGTCGCCAGCAGCTCCATGCAGCCCGAGGAGCCGGGAAGGGGCGGTTTTTTCTCGAGGAGATTGTTATTTGACATCGGTGCCGCGGCGCTGAGCAAGTTGGCCGTGCTTTGAATGATCTCGTCGGTCTGCTGATCGGTCTTCATGCCCACGGTCGTCAAGTTCCAACCGTCTTTGAGCTCAAGTTGCAACTCGCCGATCCCCAGGCCCGGCATCAGGCGAATCGAATATTCCTCGGCGAAGTCCGGCATGTAGACGAGTGAGATCGAAATCTTCTCGCCCGGTTCGGTCTTCGAGTCGTCGAGCGAGCCGGTTTTGACCTCGGCCCCCGGCGTTGCGATCAATTCCGTGTCCGACACGCTGTATTGGGCCTGCTGCGCTCGGTCGCGTACCACGCCGTTCGCGGCGGCGGCCTTCAGCGTGGCTTCGACGGCCTTCTTTTGATAGGTCGCAAATGTCGGCCCCGATTCTTTGCCCCCGACTTCGCCCGGCGTGATGAACAGATACGGCTTGGGGCGGTAGTAACGTATGCCGCGATCTCGTTGGCCGGGATTCTTATTGACGACGACGCGCGTGCATCCGGCCGCGGTTGCTACACACAGGATCAGAACTGCTAGCACGCGCATGACTCAGGCTCCAGCCTACATGTGGTTGGCACCCCATTTAAGAACACCGCGGCTCTTCTTCAGAGGGGGGGCACCATAAGTATCGAGCGTCTCCCCCCCTAACTTGAGTACAACCAGCACCAGTTTCGCAGGAGGAAAATCTTGCGCGGCCCTAAAACCTTGCCGCGACGGCGATAGCACGCGAAGTTCGGCGGCCTGCTGCCGGTGGCTAGCACACGCTCACATCAGCAGAGCAGCATGGCGACGAAGCGTAACCCAACGACAAGCCGCTCTTCGCTCGCGGCGCGATCGGCCAGCCAACGGTGGAGCAATACGCGGTGCCGCTCGCGCAGCGTGTTCGCATCCTGGGGAGATAGTCCGCGAGTTTGGTCGCGGATCGCGCGTTCGAGAACGCCGAAATCGACCTGGCCGCAGCCCACGATCTGCCGCTCGTTATCGACCAGCGCCAGCGCTGGTTCACGCAGATATTCGAGCTCGGGGGGCAATGGGACGCTCGCGGTATTTCGAGTCATACTTGGCCGTGTCCTCGGCTGAAGCTAAGCGTTCGTCGACGGCCACACCAGTTCCGTCTCCCAATCGGCCGGGATCGGGGCTCGTTTCCGGCCCCCCCGGGCATAGAACTCCCACGGGTTCTCGGCCGATGTCTGGCTGTTGGCTCGCAACACCCGCGCTCGAACTCATCCCAGGCCGCGCTAAGCCCCTCGCCAATCCACAAAATATTGTATCCGTACTTGATATTGTATCCGTACTTGCGAACCTGCGTAACGTGTGCCGTGTCCGCGGTAGGAAGCGGTCCGAAGCCTGGGCCTCGCCGGGTCTCAATCTCTCAGGAAATAAGCGTATGGAGTCCAGCGACGCGGAATTGGCGGCTCGGATCGAACTACACGCCAGCCTCGAGCGGCAAGGTCCCGGCGACGAGTCCTTTACCAGGCGAATGCTCCAACGCTTGCCGCCGTTCCCCGTGCAGCCGCGAATGGCCGACTTGGGCTGTGGAACCGGCGCGGCCGCGTTGGTTTTGGCCGAGTGGTTTGGTGCTCCCGTCACCGCGGTGGATCTGCTATCGCGATTCCTCGACGAGCTCAACCGGCGGGCGCGCGAGATGGGACTTGCCCACCTGATCCACTCGGTCGAGGCCGACATGGGAACCCTCGATTGGCCGGCCGAATCGCTCGACTTGCTCTGGTCCGAGGGAGCGGCTTACCACCTCACGCTTCACGGCGCGCTCGCGCGGTGGCGGCCGCTTCTGGCCACGGGAGGGCTGGCGGTCATCTCTGAATTTACCTGGTTCACCGACAATCGGCCCGAACCTGCCCGTGAATTCTGGCACGCCGCTTATCCCTCGGCCGGCGACGAAGCCGAAAACGCGGCCCGTGCCGAGGACGCCGGTTTCGAAGTTCTCGCAATCGAGCGGCTACCGCAATCGGCGTGGTGGGATCATTACTACGATCCCTTGGAACGCCGCATGCTCGAGTTGCGGTCGAAGGCCAGCGCGGCCATGCGCCATGTCATCGCCGAAACCGAAGCCGAGATCGTGCTGTTCCGCCGCTATGGTCAGGCGTACGGCTATGCCTTCTACGTGCTTCGGGCGGTATGACCGGCAATGAAGTTCGCGCCGCCGAGGCATGTGCCGAGCCAAAGCCTCCGCAGGGGATACTGGTTGAAAGAGGCCACGACGGTTAATTTCAACAGGTGGTTAGACGAGCAACGGGCTGAAACCGCGTCACGCTTCCCCCCCGTGCCGCTGGCCGAGCCGCGAGGATCCCTGAACGACCGGCATCATCGAGGAGTACCACCGTGATTAGTTTCTTACCTTGGCGGCGTTCTGTCGCCACGCTTTTGACGTGCGGAACTTTTGCCACATCATTGCTGATAAACGTCGTCGCGGCTCAGCCGCCCGCGGCGCCGGCCGTCGCGGCTCCAGCGACCGCCGGACGCGTGATCGTCGAGGAACGAGTCACCTACGGCAATGGCGACGGCCAGGAGCTCAAACTCGACATTGCGCGTCCCGACGGTACCGGCCCCTTTCCTGCGATCGTCTTCATCCACGGCGGTGGATGGTATCTTGGCGACCGCGGCAACTATCGCGGGCTGATCGAAGAGGCCGCCGAGCGCGGCTACGTGGGGGCGACGATCAGCTATCGCCTCATGAAATTCGATGCCGAACAGAAGGACACGACAACCGCCGCCCCCCGATTCCCGGCGCAAGTCCACGACGTCAAAGCCGCCGTCCGCTGGTTGCGCGCAAACGCCAAAAAGTACCACCTCGACCCCAATCGCATTGGAGCTACGGGCCGGTCGGCCGGCGGGCACCTCTCCTTGATGCTCGGTCTCACCGACGATCGGGCGAAGCTCGAAGGTGAAAGCGGCAATCCCGGCTACTCCAGCCGCGTGCAGGCCGTGGTCAACGTGTTTGGGCCCACGGAGATGATCTCTGCCCAACGCGAAAGCACGCTGGCCTGGCTGTTTCGATTGTTCCTCGGTGGCATCCCCGAGGAAGCGGCAGAGACCTACAGCGCCGCGAGTCCCGTGACCTATGCCACGAGTGATGACCCGCCGGTTCTAACCTTGCAAGGCGATTTGGATCCGATCGTCCCCGTGGGGCAGGCCCGCATTCTGGACCAGGCGTTGAAAGCCGCCGGCGCCAGGCACACGCTTACAATTTTCGAAGGCCAGCGGCACGGCTTCGGCGGCCAATATCGTCAGCGAGAGCTGGAGCTCATGTGGGCCTTCTTCGACGAACATCTGAAAGAATAGCTGACGCTCGTTCATTCGACGCGATGCACGGTCACCTGGTTGTGCGAGCCGGCATCCAGGCCGAGCCCCGCGATCAGCACCACATAGTCGCCGCTCGTCAGCGTGCCGTTCGCGCATCCCCACGCGGTCACCGCGTCGATCGTGGTGCCAGAATCGTCGACCGTCACGTCGCGGAGCGGAATCACTCCCCAGTACAGGCACATCTGCCGTAGCGTGCGCGGGCTATCGCTGATGCCCACCGTGTGAACGTAGGTTCGCTGCTTCGAGAGCGCGAGCGCCGTAGCGCCGGAATGGCTGACGACGGCCACGAGCTTGGCGTCGAGTTCCGCGGCCATGTGCCCTGCCCCGTACACGACCGCCGCCGTGATCGGGTGTAAGCCTTCCGCGCGAAACTCGCCCGTCGAACGCGGTTCGTTATCGCGAAATAATTCTTCCGTTGCCCGGGCGATGCGGTTCATCATTTCCACGGCTTGCCGCGGATACTTGCCGATCGCCGTCTCGCCGCTGAGCATGCAGGCGTCGCCGCCGTCGAGAATCGCGTTGGCCACGTCGGTCACTTCCGCCCGGGTTGGCCGCGGAGAGTGCTGCATGCTGTCCAGCATTTGCGTGGCGATGATCGAAGGCTTCTGATGCACGGTGCAGGCCGAGACGATGCGCTTTTGCACCAGGGGCATTTCCGCCACGTCGATCTCGACGCCCAGGTCTCCTCGGGCAACCATGATCGCATCCGCCACGGCGACGATGGCGTCGAGTTGCTCGAGCGCCTCGGGCTTTTCGATCTTGGCAATCACCCGGGCGGTTGAGCCATGCTGCCGCAGCAATTCCTTCAAACCGAGCACGTCGCTCGGCTGGCGCACGAAGCTCAGGCCGACAAAGTCGATTTGATTTTCAGCCGCCCAGATGGCGTTCTGGCGGTCCTCGTCGTTCATCGCCGGAGCGCTCAGCTTGACGCCCGGCAGGTTCAAGCCTTGCCGGCTGCGGATCTCGCCCGGTTGGGTGACCGTGCAGCGGGCAAAGTCGGGCCCCTTTTCGAGGACCTTCATTCCTACCGTGCCGTCGGCAAGCATCACGGTGTCGCCCACCGCCAGTTCGTCGATCAGCGGGGCATAGCTCGCCACCAAATCCGTTGCCACGCGCGACTGCTCACCGCGAACGAAGCGAAACTCAGAGCCGCTTTCGCATGCGATCAATCCGCCAGGCAGTTCCCCCAGGCGAATCTTCGGACCGGCCAGATCGGCCAGCACCGCCAGCGGCAACTGCAAGTGGTCGCTCACCGCGCGGATCATAGCCAGCGTTTCGGCATGTTCCGCGCGGCTGGCGTGCGCCATGTTCAAACGAAACACATCGACGCCGGCGAGCACGAGCTCGGCAAGCTTTTCCGGCGTGCGACAGGCGGGCCCCACCGTGGCCACGATTTTCGTGCGAGCGTGTTTCTTCAGGCGTGCGGCGTCGACCATGCGTGGGAAACCTTCCAGGGGTTAGGGCATCTGACAATCAATCGCTCAATCCCGCCTGGAGCCACGCTTGGCCTCAGCCTACCGCGCGCGATAAGATTTGGCCAGCCGCCGTGGGGAATTCGGAGAGCTGTCCGGCGGTGTCTCTCGCGCCTCATTAGGAAGATACACCACCGCATGGCAACGTCCGACATCAACAGCCAAAGCCAAGTGCCCGACGAGTCTGGCGACGGTGAGCCGTCGCGCGGCTTTCGTCCGGCGCGGTTACTCTTGGGCATGCTTCTAGGCGCGGCCGCGATTGGCGCCGGCGTGCTGACCTATGCCTTTCTCAATCGCAACTCGACGCCGCTCGTCGATCGCGCCGCGTACGAGGCCGCCTCCCAACGCTGGGACGCCCACGGCCCGAAGGACTATAATCTCGACGTGGAACTGACCGGCAACCGTCCCGGCCGCATTCACGTCGAGGTTCGCAACGGCGAGGCGACCAAGATGGAACGCGACGGGGTCGTTCCCCGTCAGGAGCGCACTTGGTATTACTGGACCGTTCCCGGCATGATGGACACGATTGCCGAGGAACTCGAGATGGCCGAAACCCCCGCCGAGTCGTTCGGCGCGCCGGGTGCTTCGCAGGTCATCCAACGGGCCGAGTTTGACCCCCAATACGGTTTTCCTCGAAAATATGATCGGGTGGTTTTGGGGGCCGACTTCGAAATCCACTGGCAGGTTACGAACTTCGAGCCGGTTTCCATGACAAAGTAGGCCCCGGTCCGCCGCAAGTGGCAGCCTGCTACGCTGGCGGTTAAACTTGCTCGCTAGCTGAAAGCCCGTTGAAGTATTCAGGCGGGCTGCACGATCTTTGAAAGGCCCCCGAGGGACGAACCGCGATGAGTAAGCAGTGGACCCGGCGTGCATTCGTTCAAACATCCGCGGGCGCGGTAGCGCTGGCGGCCAACCCCTTCTGGAGCTCGCTTCGCGCTCGCGGGGATGAATCCAAGAACAATCGGCCCCTGGTCGGCGCCATTGGCATGGGCGGGCAAGGAACCGGGATCGCGCGACGCGCAAGCAACTATGGCGACGTCGTCGCCGTGTGCGACGTGCAACGCCAGCACGCCGAGCGTGCCAAGAACGAACACTTCAACAGCGCCGAGATTTACGAAGACTACCGCAAGCTGCTCGATCGTAGCGATATCGAGGCAGTCACCATCGGCACGCCGGATCACTGGCACACCGCGATCGCGCTGGCCGCTCTCGACGCTGGAAAACACGTCTATTGCGAGAAGCCGTTGACGCTCACCATCGACGAGGGGAAAAAGCTCGTCGCCGCCGTCAAGCGGACCGGAAAGGTCATGCAGGTCGGCACCCAGCAGCGCGGCGACCAATTCCAGCTCTTCGGGCGCGCGGTGGCCACGGCCCGCAGCGGCCGCTTGGGCAAGCTCCAGACGATCACGGTCAATCTGCCGCTCTCGACTGCCGAGGGCGGCCCGTTTATGTCGCAGCCGTTGCCCGACGGATTGAATTGGGATCTCTGGCTGGGGCAAGCTCCCAAGGTCGACTATAGCCCCGAACGCTGCCACTATACCTTCCGTTGGTGGTACGAATATTCCGGCGGTATCGCCACCGACTGGGGCGCGCATCACATGGACATCGCCCACTGGGTCATGGATATCGAAAACTCGGGGCCCATCTCGATCGATGGCACGAAGACCGCGCTCCCCACCATTCCCGGCGGCTTCAATACCCCCAAGCTCGTCTCGGTCGACTACGAGTACCCGAGCGGTGTGAAGGTGTTGTTGCGGGCGCAACCGCCTGGAGACGAGGGGGTTCTCATCGAAGGCACGGAGGGCCGCATTTATGTCAATCGGGGGCGACTCACCGGCAAACCGATCGAAGAGCAGGATGCGGACCCCGCCCTCAAGGAAAAGGTCATGGCCCAGGTCGTCGAGCTGTACAAAGGCAACACGGCCAAGCTCGGCGATCATATGGGCAATTTCTTTGAAGCCTGGATGCACGGCAAGTGGCCGATTTCGGATGTCGTTAGCCAGCATCGCTCGGTCAGCGCTTGCCACCTCGGCAATATCTCGATTCGCCTCGGCCGTAAGCTCGCGTGGGATCCGGAAAAAGAAGATTTCGTCGGCGACAGCGAGGCCACCGGCATGCTCACCCGAGCCCAACGCGCGCCCTATACCGTCGGTTCGTGAGCCCAGGGGAAATGAAATAGGGAAAAGCATTCCGGGCGCCGCATGACTTCGTGGAAAAATAAATCCGTCCTCGTCACCGGCGGCTCGAGCGGACTCGGCCTCGCCATCGCGCGCGCGTTTTGCCGTGCAGGCGCTCGCGTGGCCATTGCTGCCCGTTCGCCCGACAAGCTCGATGCCGCGACCCGCGAACTTGCCGCGTTCGGGAGCGAGGTGCTCGCCGTTCCGACGGATATCCGTAAGCAAGCCGACGTCGACGCGATGATTCGCCGTGTTATCGAGGTGTTCGGCGGGCTCGACGTACTGGTCAATAACGCCGGCAGTTCGGCTCGCGGCGCGGCGATCGACACCACGCCCGAGGAGTTCGCCGAGCTCATGGATCTGAACCTGACGGCGCTCGTCCGTTGCACGCGCGCGGCGATGCCGCATCTGCTCCGGTCGCGCGGCTCGCTCATCAACATCGGTTCGCTCGCCGGCAAGACGGCCGCCCGCTATATGGGCGCGTACTCCGCCACGAAGTTCGCCGTCAGCGCGTATTCGGCTCAACTGCGGTTGGAGCTCGGTTCCGAAGGACTGCACGTACTTTTAGTGTCGCCGGGTCCAATAAAGCGGCAGGAGACGCGAACGTATTCCGAAGAGAAGATCTCGGGCTTACCGGCCAGTGCTCGCAACCCCGGCGGCGGAGTCAAAGTCAAGCTGATCGACCCCGATTGGCTCGCCGAACGGATCCTGCGGGCGTGCGCGCGACGCGACGCGGAGCTGATCGTGCCGGGCAAGGCGCGGCTGATCTTCGCCATCTCGCAGCTTTCGGCCAGCCTGGGCGATTGGATCGTGCGAAAAATGAGTTGACGCGATGTCCTAAGAGCAAACTTCCATGTGCGGAGATCCGGCGATGAACACCTTGCGGAGAGTACGAGCTTGGTTGCCGCTGGCGCTCTTGCTGACGCTTGCGATTTCGGCCACCCGCGCCGAGGAGTTGATTGATCCGGCCAAGGTCGACCCGCTCGTCAAACCTCTGATCGAGGGCGGTTGGGTGAAAGGGTTGGCCCTCGGCTTCATCAACGAACGGGGAACCCAAACGCTCGAGTACGGCGTGGTTTCAGACGCGACCCCAGCGCCGCCTTCGCCCGAAACGTTGTTCGAGATCGGTTCGATCACCAAGACGTTCACCGGGATCATCCTGGCCCGTTTGGTCGAAGACGGCGACGTTCGGCTCGACGACCCGGCGCAAAAGCACCTCGGCGAGACGATGTCCGTGCCCGGCCTTGGCGAACGCCCGATCACGCTTGTCGATCTGGCGACGCACAGCTCCGGCTTGCCGCGGCTCCCCTCGAATCTCGCGCCCGAGGATCCGGGAGATCCTTACGCGGACTACACGGTCGAGCAACTGAAGCAGTTTTTGGCGAAGCATGAGCTTCGCACCAAGCCCGGCGAGAAGTCGCAATACAGCAACCTGGGCATGGGGCTTCTAGGCCACGTCCTGCAACACAAACGCGGTGTGGACTACGAAACGCTGGTGAGGCAGGCGATCACCGGACCGCTGGAAATGACGCACACGCGCATCACGCTCGACGATCAAGATCGCAAGCGGCTCGCTCAGGGACATGACGCCGATGGCCAGCCGGTCAAAAATTGGGATATTCCCACGCTGGCTGGCGCCGGCGCATTGCGTTCCACCAGCGCCGATCTGCTCAAGTACCTGGCCGCCAATTTGGGGTTCACGCCGTCGAAGCTCGATCGGGCAATCGCCCTTTCGCACCAAATGCACTTCCAGAACCCCGAGAACGCGGTTGGCGATGTGGGGCTGGGCTGGCAGTTGCAGCGTGCCGATAAGCTCGTCTGGCACAACGGCGGAACCGGCGGCTACAGCTCGTTCCTTGGCATGCAGCCCGAGAAGAAAATCGGCGTGGTCGTGCTGGGCAACACCTCGACCGATTACGTCACACGGCTCGGTTTTCGCCTCCTCAAGCTCTTCGGCGGAGACGACGTAAAGCCGTTCACGTTTCCCGAAACGATCCAGCTCTCGGCCGAGAAGCTCGAACCACTGGTCGGAACCTACCGCATCACTCCGCTTGCCGTGGTCGAGATCACGCGTAGCGAGGACCGGCTCTACTTGCAGCTCACCGGCCAACCGCGGATTGGCCTGTACCCTACGAGCGAGACGCACTTTTACTGCCGGCCGGTGGACGCCAAGCTCGACTTTGAAGCGGATGACGGCGGACGCTTCGTCAAGCTGACCATTCATCAGAATGGGCTCGATGTTCCGGCCACGCGTATCGAGGAAGACGCCAAGCCCGTTGGCGAAAAGGCGGCCCCAGAAAAAACCCCGGCGGGTTGAAGCACCCGCCGGGGCTGATTCCTCGTCCGTCCATGCAGTTGCCGGGCTCGCTTAGCAGCAGCCGCAGCAAACCGGCGTGCCCTGGAACGACACGTAGCAGCAGCAACCCGAATCCAAGCACTTGGCCAGGCAGTCGCAGCAAGCTTGGATCATGTCGCAGCAGGCCTTATCGCCGCTCTTGCAGGTGATGCACACGCCGTCCTTGGTCGGCTCGCAGGTGCAAATCCCGCAGCATAGGTTGCACATGCACACGGTCATGCCGTTGAGCGTGCAGCAGCAACTGCACAGGCCGTCGCACAGCGCCTTGCACAGGTTCTGTAGCGTGAGGCACGAAACCTCGTCGTCGCACACGCAGTGGATTTTCATCCCGCCCGCGCACTTCTCGACCTTCATCGTGCAACGGGGCACAACGCAGTAGTTGCCGGCCGTGGGGGCTGCGGTCGTGGGAGCGTGTCCCGCCGGCGAGTGCGAAGCAGCACCAAAGAATGTCCGTTCCAAAATCGCAGTGCTCATAGCAAAAATCCTTTCGCTTGCCTGAGTACCTGTTGCCGTCCGGCGAAGGCTCACATGATGTGTGTCGTGAGCGGCGGAAACGTTCCGTCTAGAAGGCGACAACTTGTGCTCGGGGTGAATCCCGCGTCGCTCTGGTCATCCAGTCGCCGACGCATCAAAACATCGGAACCATCCACAGAGGTCTCCCGCGTGTCCGGGTCGACGCTATGCAAGCAGCGAATATAAGCCAGCGCGGCTAGCATAGGCAATGGCGGTTTACGCAGAATTTGCGGCAGCGGCGAACTTTGCGGGACTCTCGGAGGATGCGGACCTCCAATCTTGAAAACCGAGGCAATGTCATGCCTCTCGTTCGCCGCGCTAGCTATAGATAGTCGATAAACATGGTCGTGAAGGTGACCATCGAGCATGGCATGTGTGTGCTGACAGCAGCTTGTCACCTTGAACGCGAGTGCATCTTGGGCGGTGGGATTGGAACGAGCGGTCGCGAAAAAAATCACAGGTGCTAGCTGCTGTCGGCCGATAGATGGCGAAGGAGTCCCCCGGAAATGTTTGCCAATCGTATCACCCGCTATTCGAATCGCATGGACGCCTTCCTGCCACCTCCGCCGCCTTCTCAGCCGCAGGTCACGGCTCAAACGCCCGCGCCCCCGGCCGGCTTTGTTGTCTGCCCGCTTCACGTTGCCGTGGCCACGGCCTGGCAACAAGAAGTCTATCGCCGGGCATACGAAGATGCGGTTGCCCGCGCTCAGACGCCGCGCATCTTTCGGCGAATGTTCTCGAACTGGAATTAGCAGGGCTGCTGAAAAAGTCAGCCGCCTGACGAGAGCCTCTCCTCCCGTTCCGGTTCGCTCGAACGTCGGCTTTGTTGCGATCACCAATCCTCAGCAACTTGCGCCACGCCTCCTGTGCGCGAGGGGCGGCGGCCGGATCTTCCCCTAGCATGTCCGGGGCTGCTAGCCGATAATGGCCGCCTGCCATTTTGGTCCGCCGATATTCGAGGAGCGATTGCCGCTATGAAAGGCCTTGCTGCCCTGCTGGTTGCCATTTTTCTGGCTATGTTCTGCTGGGGCGTCTATGGACCGGTGCTCGCCGTGGGGCGTGCGGGCATGGAAGGCAGCTCGCTGAAGCCGTTCATCTGTGTCGGCATTGCCTATTTTCTCATCGCGGTGCTTGCCCCGATCGTCACCTTGCAACTCAAGGGCGAAACCGGCTATTGGAGCTCGACCGGTATTTTCTGGAGTCTGGCCGCTGGCGCTGCTGGCGCGTTGGGGGCCCTGGGAATCATCCTCGCGCTCGCCTTTCGTGGCAGCCCGATCTACGTCATGCCGTTGGTGTTCGGCGGTGCTCCGGTCGTGAATACCTTTCTCACGATGTACTGGAGCCGCTCGTTCAAACAGATCAACCCCGTGTTCATCGCCGGGCTGATCCTGGTGATTGTCGGCGCGGTCACGGTGCTGATCTTCCGCCCGCAAGGCGGCCACGGCCCCGCGCCCGCTGCGCAGGCCAGTGACCACGCGACCCCCGCCGCGGCCGCCACGGAAACGCCCGCCGGCGAGGCGAATGCACAGCGCCGAGCGATTGGCGCCAATGAATCCCCCCTGCAACGCTGGGGGATGGTGACCATCTTCACCGCCCTGACCGCGCTCTCCTGGGGCGTCTATGGACCGACGCTGCATCGTGGGCAAATGGCGATGGCCGGTAGCCGGCTGCGGCCCTTCATTTGCGTCGGCGTTTCGTACTTTCTCATGGCGGTGATCGTGCCGACCTTGATCTTGCTCCAGTGGGCAGAGCCCGGACGTTTCACCTTTACGGGAACCATCTGGAGCCTGGCCGGCGGAGCCGCGGGCGCCATCGGCGCGCTAGGCATCATCATGGCCTTCAACTTCGGCGGAAAGCCGATCTTCGTGATGCCGTTGGTATTCGGCGGGGCCCCGGTCGTGAACACCTTCGTGAGCGTGACCCAGGCCGGCCAGTGGGGAGACCTGCACGCGATGTTCTTTGCCGGCTTGATTGTCGTTGTCGCCGGCGCGGTGACCGTGCTGGTGTTCGCGCCGAAGCCGGCTCCGCACCATCCGCCGGTCGAAGACAAACCAGACCCCGGGGCGGCGCCCGCTTAGCCGATTGCCACGGCCCTGGGAAAAAAAGCCGAGTCGGAGGGGGGCGATCTCGCTATTTCTTCGGCAACAGCCGGTCTGCTTCGGCGGCCATCCCGAGCTTCACCGTGAGTCGTAGCGATTGGCCGTCGCGCAACACCGCGATCGCCACCTCGCGATTGGCTTCGGTCATGCCGACCAGGTTCACCAGATGGTCGTCGTTGTCCACGGGAATTCCGGCAAACTCCAAGATCACGTCGCCCACCTGAAGCTTGGCGGCTTCGGCGGCCGAACCGGGAAAGATCTTCGAGATCTTCGCGCCTTGCGAACGCTTTAATCCCACGCTGATCGCCACGCCCGGGTCGAACTTATGGTCGAGCTGCACACCGAGTTGAGCGCGCGCGACGCTGTTGTGCTCCACCAATTGCGTGGCCACGAACTTGACCATGTTCACGGGAATCGAAAAGCCGATCCCCTCGTTATGGCCCGAGCTCGAGGCGATCGCCGTATTCATGCCGATCACCTCGCCGCGCAGATTGATCAGCGGACCGCCGCTATTGCCCGGGTTGATGGCCGCGTCGGTCTGTAGGAAGTCTTGAAACTTCACGTCCTCGGAAAGAATCAGGTCTCGCCTGCCGGTGGCGCTGATGATGCCAAACGTAATCGAATGGCTCAGACCGAACGGGCTGCCGACCGCCAAGACAAAGTCGCCAATCTCGATCCGATTACTATCGCCGAAGCGAACCGGCACGAGATTCTTGGCCTCGACTTCCATCACGGCGATGTCCGTCGCCGGGTCGCTCCAGACCCGCGTCGGATGCAAGACGCGGCCATCGGCCAGGCGAATATTGATCGCGTTGTTCGTCGCGTTCTTGATGACGTGGCGATTGGTGAGGATATAGGGTCGGCCGCTGATTTCGGCGATATAGCCGCTGCCGGCTTCCTCGACGTGATTATCCCGCACGAGCGCGCTGCCGCGCTCCACCTTGTCCGCCTCGATATGGACCACCGTGGGCCGAACCAGCCGGGCGACCGCCTTCAGCACGTTGCTCTGCTGGGCCATGGCCGTCGATTCGCGGCTCAACTCCTCGTAGAGCCGGGCCCGATCGGCGTTTTCAGGCCCTTGTGCCAACCCGATGCTCGCCGCGGGCAGCATGAGGGTTGCGGCCACGAGACTTCCCAACGCCGCTCGAACCAGACGAAACATTGCGAAAACTCCACGAGGCCCGAATTGAAGTTTGAAGCCGTGAGGCACGGCTTCACGCCGCGTTGACACATTCTGCCAACGGTCGCCACACGAAAATTCTACCGTAAAAGCCGTTAGACGTTGCCTTCGGGGCGCATGCGATGTTGGAAAAACAACGTCAGACGAACGCGTAATCGCCTTTAACGATAAGACGCGCCCCGCGGATTGGCAATTGCGCGGAACGCTCGCCGGCCGTTTGGCCGCGCGGACGATTCTCTGGCTGACCCAACGAAAATGCACTGGCGGCCGGCGGCGGCTTGCTCCAAACCCGCTCGAGGTTCAAAGACCGTTCGCCTTGCCTTACCAGTGCATTCCGCTGGTGCCTCGATATCTCCGCTCTGTTAGGGTCGCATGAGCGCGATCCCAAAATAACGACGTAAGTCGTTATTCTGCCGGCCGCTGCAACAAGTCCCGACAGACTTTTGCAGCCGCCCGCTAGACGTCGATCTCGATATCGTTGATCGAAAGATCGCTGTCGCCCGAGTTGTCGAGCACGCGTCCCCAGTCGGCGTCGTGGCCGCCGGTGCTGCCGTAGCGTTCTTGTTCGCGTTGGCAGTTGATGCACAACGTGGCATACGGCAGGGCATTCAGCCGGGCCATCGGAATCGAGCATCCACAGCCTTCGCACACGCCGTACTTGCCCTCGCGCATTCGTTCCAAGGCGTTTTCGATGGAAGCCAATTCGCGGCTTTCCACCTCGGCCAATTGCGAGCTGATTTCGTCCTGCGCCGAATCCAGCGCGGCGTCGACCATGTCGCCGGCGGTTTGGGCCCGAAGTTCTTTGAGCAGGCTCAAGTCGCCGGCCAGTGCCGTGCGAAGCGCGTCGCGGCGCATGATTAAAATTTGGCGCATGCTCAGGATTGCGTCTTTGCGTGCCATAGGTCCTTCACCTCTATATCCGGTTGTCTTCGTGCGGCCGAAGGATTTGAGGCCCCAGCAAGCCGCTGCCAAAACTTCCCTGAAAAAGTTCCTGGTAATGTCGTTTGAAAACGACGCCTCTGGTTGCCGCCATTTTTACCGCAACCAGAATATAGTACGCATCAAGTTTCACGCGGGTCACAAAAATCCAAGCGGATTTTTCCGACGCCGCGCCGGCGCGGAGTGTTCCCCGCGTATGTGCTTTTTTTCACAGTCTTCCAAACGTCCGACGACCCTCTCGCCCGCTCGGCTTGAAACCTACCGCCCGGTCGGTGTAAACCGCCTTCTTCCTGGCGAGACGTTTCTCGCCCTCAATTGCCTAGGGCGGCACGCATGACGTTTGGCACGCCTTGCCGGCCCTCGGCCACTCGCGGGTGACTTTCGCCCTCCGGATAATCGGCAGAATCCACGTAGATATACAGCCGTTCTTCCTAAATCGGCCTGCGAACACCCTGCTGGCAGCTTGGCGTCCAGCGGGTTTTTCCCGCAATTCCGCCGGGCGACCTAAGGTACAGATGGCAGGGCGCCATACTGCTCGCCCGGCCCCAACGGTTGAAGAACGCCACGAATGGTCTTCTTCGACGATGCCCCCTAAACGTCGACGGCTTTGGAACTTGAAGCATGGCAATTCTCGCTAGCACGCAACCTCCCCTGTCGTTGCTCGGCACGCCCGTGGCCGATTTGCTGCTTAAAATCATTGGTACCGCTCGCGATGGGCAAGTGGTTCGCCTTACGGCCGCCAAATGCACGATCGGCTCCGCCGCCCACTGCACGTTGCGTTTGCGGGCTCGCGGAGTGCGCGCGGTTCACGCCTTGATTCTGCGAGGCCCGGGCGGAGTTGTCTTCCGGGCCTGGGCGCCGAACAGCCGGGTCAACGGCGAACCGGTTGCCGACGCGGTGCTCGAAGCCGGAGACCGTATTACGATTGGCCCCATCGAACTCGAAGTCCTGGCCGCGGAGGGCCCCCCGGCGGACCCTTTCGACGCCGGTCGCACGGTCGTTCTTGACCGCCGGCCGGCCAGCCGTCCGAACCTGTTGGAGTCTGCCGCCGCGCGCGTTGCCTCGCGGCCAGCGCCGTCGGAAAGCCGGCAGGTCACGTCGAGCGTCCCGCGTCCGAAGCGGTGGCGACCGCGGATACGCAAGCTCGTGGAGGAAGTCCGCAAACTGCGCGAAGAAATCGATCGTTTCGAACAGGCCGCCCCGCTCGTAAACCAATACGCGCTCGAAGCCGCTCAACTTCGCGCACGGTTGGAATCGATCGAGCCGCAACATGCCGAGTGGCAGTCGGAGCTCGAACGACTTCGGGCAGAGCTCGACCAGCGTCAAGACCAGCTCAGCGAAGAGCTGGCAACGCTCGACCGCGGACGAGCTGAGATCGAAGCCGAACGTAGAGCCTGGCAAGCCGAACGCGAAACGGCTCGCCGAGACGCCGAACTTGCGCAACAACAGGCTCAAGCGGCATGGACGCATCACGTGGCTCAGCGCGAAGCCGAACTCGACGCCGCGGCCCAGGAACTCGAACGCAAGCGTGGCGAGCTGAGCGAGCTGGCCCAGGGCCGCCAGGATCTCGATAGCCGGCAGGCCGCGCTCGCCGAGCACGAGGCCGCCGTCGCGGCTCGCCAGGCCGACCTCGAGCGGCAAGCCGTTGAGCTCGAGGAACGTAGCGCCGAGCTCGTGCGCCGCGAAGCGGAGCTGGCCGAGGCGCAGGCCTCGCTTCAGAGAGCCCAGGAGGAACTGGCCGCTTGCCGCAGCGCGTTCGAATCGCAGCAAATGAGCGCCCGCGAGGAACTGGCCGCGGCCCGCGAAGCGTTGGCCGCCGCGGAGTCCGAATGCGCCCGCGCCCGCGAGCAGCTCCATGCAGAGTTCCAGCTTTTGGCCAGCAGCCGCGAGGAGATCGAATCGCAGGGTTCTCGGCTCGCGGATTTCGAGGCCGAACTAGTCGCCGCCCGCCAGGCGATCGCGGCACTGCACGAATCCGAGCAAGAGCGTCTGGGCGAGAGATCCGCGGAGCTGGAACGCCTGGCCGCTGAGCTTTCGGTTCGCGAATTGGAACTTGCCGAGCGGTTGCAGGCGGCCACCAAAGGGAACACCGAAGCGGGCACCGACACCGTCGTGGCCGACGATACCACCGCCCAAGCGTCCGAACTGCAACAGCTTCGCCAGCAACTCGAAGGCCGTGAATCGGAACTGGCGCATCGCGAACATTTGCTCGCCGCTCGCGTTGGCGAACACCAGCAGCAGTTGGAACAAGTGGAAGCGGCTCGGCGCGAACTCATAGCTCGTGCCGAGGAACTCGACCTCCGCGAGGCGGAATTGGCCGCACGGCCTGCGGCGGACTTGACGGTCGAGGTTGCCGAACAGAACCTGCAACCAGACGCGGCTTTGGCGGCCGAGGCCGAGCTTCAGCGGCAGCGCGAAGAGCTGGAAGCCTCGCTCGAAACGCTCAGGCAGGAGCGCGAGTCATTCGCGCAAGAACGCTCGCGAGCTTCCGACCGACTCGATGCCGAAGCTCGTGAACTGGCCGAAGCCCGCGAGCAGCTCGATGCAGAGCGTGAGCAACTGACCGTGGAGCGTGAGGCATGGGAGTCGCACATATCCCGCTCCGCCATGCGTTCCCCGGCTCCGGTGGATGACGAGCTAGAAGAAGACGCCGTAGCCTATAGTGAGTTTTCGCCCGCTCGCCAAGCCTATCGTCCCATGTCCCCCAGCGATGCCGAAACGGAACACATGCCGCTGAACGAGACACTCTGCCGTCTCACGCACGCGGACGATGAGGACTCTATCGAATCGCACATCGCGGCGTTCATGACCCGCTTGCGCAACGGGCAGCCTGCCCCGCCGCCGGTTGTCGAACGAACCCTGCCCAAGCGTCGGAAGAGTGACGAGCCGCCGCCGGCCCCTCTCGATGCCGAGCCGGCGGACAGACGCGAACCCGCCTCTCTGGTGCTTGATGTCGCCACCGCCCCGCTGGAGACGGCGCGCCGCAAAGCGCCTGAAGAAAAGTCGAGCATGAACGTGCTCCGCGAGATTGGGCTCAGCCATGCGCGGAGCGCGATCGACACGCACGGCCAGCGGCGTTCCTTGCAGCAGGCTTATGTGACCTTGGCGATCAGCGCCGCGTGCCTCGCGGCCGCGTTCTTCGTGTTGTACATGTCGGGCAATGCGGCGATGCAATCCGTGGGCATCGTGATCCTGGTGGTTGGCATCTACTGGATGGCTTCGAGTATTTGGGCCGCCAACAAGGTGGTGGCGACGATTCGCCGGCGCCGGCGGGGGGGCCTACGGGCGATGCTCGAAGAAGTCGACGCCGAGATCGCGGCCATTCAACGGGAGGCCGAAGCCGAGCTTGCCGCCGCCGAACAGTGCGAAAACGAGTCCCCAGCGACCGAATAACGAAACGCTTTGGCCGCGCGCCGCGATGGCAATTAAAAACCGCGGGCCGCGACGATGTCCTCGAAGTCGCGCAGGTGGTAGTCGATCTTCGAGAAATCGAGCACTCGGCACAGCGACCGCAGGGCGACGCCCATGCCGTCCGGTCCGCTGAACCCGCCATATTGGCCGCCGGCCTTCACGTGCGGTTCAAGATCGAGGATGAACCCCGGGATTCCACGCCGCCGCAACTTGGCGTCGAGCTTCGGGAGCATTTCTCGCAATTCCTTGAAGATCATCTCGTGGCCGCTATCGCCCAGGTCGGCCGGCACGAAGTGCTTCAGGGTTTCTTCGTCGATGTGCGTTTGGCGTTTGCTTGGTTCAGGATGGCGGTAGTCCTTGATGTGCATCCATCCGAGTCCCGGCTTCATGAAGCGGAACTGTTCGAGCACCTCGGCCGCGGAATAACCTTGGCAGGTGAGGTTGCCAGCGTCGAAGATCAACACCAGCGCCGAGTTCTTTACCTGGCGGTGGATCTCGGCCAGGATCTCGCCATTTTGCCCGACGAGATTCGCTTCCAGCTCGACGCCATAGGTCAGGTCGCTGCGGAGACAAGCCTCGGCGATCTGGCCGAGCTGATCGACCACTTGTGGCACGTGCTCCCAGGGATCGGTTCCCTTGGGATGATAGAACGAAAAGCCCCGGATCAGCTTCGTCTCAAAGGCATGGGCGATATCGCAGGCCTTCTTGACTTCTTTTTCGAGATATTTCTTAAACGGCACGTAAGCATTCTGGGTGCCATCTTCGACGTTGAGCAGCTTAACCTTGCCTAGCGGCGAACCGATCGACGCCACGTTCAAGCCGTATTCGTCTTCCAGGTGGCGAATCGTTTGGATCTCGCCCTTGCCGAGCTTCATTACGTTCTTGATGCCGTCGCCGGCGTCGATGAACCGCAGGCTGTAATACTGCAAGCCCATCGCGGCGAACGCGGCAAACTGCTGGACGGCCGTTTTTTGGTTGGCCGCTTCGTCACCGAAGCCGCTGAGCGTGACTTGAGCGTTTTGAGACATGGCACCTTCGGGGGCTGGAGATCTCGAACGGGGAGGCGAGCGAGGCCAGCCAAAAACGGGCCGCTCAACAAATCAGGTAAGAGGCACATTGTGCCCCTAGGGCGCGGCCCGTGACAAGAGGTCGTCTCGGGCTTTTTCGATCCGCTTCGCGCCATGCCGTGTTGTGGGGACGGAAAAAGTATCGCCCCCCGCGCTGCCCGCCGGCCGCTCTCGAATTATTTCTCCCGCGGCAGCAGGTGCGCATCGAGCATCCCCCGATCAGAGCCCATAAGCGCGCAAAAAAACAGCTCGTCGAACGGATTCGACGAGCTGTTTGCTTGTGGCACGCTCACGGACGTTAGCTTCCGTGTTTCAACGGAATGGTCCGCGGCTGCTTTTTCTAGGTGCGGCGCCGTCGGCGGACGACCACCACGGCAGCCATCGCCAAGCCGGCCAAGACGAAGCTCGACGGTTCCGGGACTTCAACCAGATAACCCAGCGCTTGCCATTCATCGCTCAGCAGCATCTGGTACTCATACTGCCCGGTGACCGACCAACTGTCCGCATTCAATGCAGCGATCCAGCTATTGGCCAGATCCCGCATGTCAGCCACCCAAGGATCGTCCGGGTTGGGGCCGCTAGTAGTAAAATCGACGCGCGTCAGCCCGTTGGTCAGGCTCAGCGGGTTCGCTCCGGCGTCATTCAGAATTTCCCAAAGCACGACCTGATAGGCCGTGGCCTTGATGGCGAAATCGTCTGGAGTGTTGTCATCCAGCAGCACCGGATATGCGTTGTCCGCGAGTTTCAGCAGCAGATCTTTTTGCTGGTTCGTCAGCGGCGCCGCGGGGGGATTTCCCGGGCGAAGATATTCAAATTCGTCCAGCGTGCCGAGCGTGTATTCGTGAACATCATTCGGGTTTTTGAACAGATCGGCATAAGGCTCGAAGCAGAACACCCCGATCTCTTCATAGCTATTGAAAGTCGGCGAGTCCGACATATTCACCAGCCGCTGGCCACCCCACCAGAACGCACGGCTACCGCCATTGTTGGTGCCGTGATAGGTGATGCCCCGGCCGTTGTCATTCGGCGTGGCGCGCTCGACGTAGACGGTCGCGGCCGAGACGCTCGAAACCGCTACCAACCAGGCGATGGCGGTGCAAAGTGCCAATCGCGGAGCTTGCCGAACTACGATATCCCCCCAAAGTGCTCGACGACCATGTATTGGTGGGGTGTGACGCGCGGTGAAATTGGCAAGCTCGATCATTAGCAATATACCTCAAATCTGGGGGGCAATAATTCTAGGAGCTGCCAATCATCCTAACTAACTCCGCTATTGGATCAACTCAAAAGCTGCGCAAAGTAATAAAAGCTCTACGAGAACCCCCTCTGTGTGGTGGGGTTTGCCTCGCCGTGCATTCATCCATATGGGGGCCTCACAAGCGGAACGGGGGTGAGGTGAGGTAAGGAGCGGGGCCGCGGGAGGGAAGAACGCCCTCGGCTGCCAATCCCGCTTACGGTTCCAGGCCACACGCCAAGCGGCTTTCAGGAACCAAACGCGGTGGCCGACTTGACCATGTTCTTCAGCGTCGGGAGGGTCGAGAACTTGAAGAACGCGTGCTCCGAGTAGAGCCCATCGATTTGCTCCGGCGGAACGTCCGGTGACCGGTAGATCTTGGGGAGCGCCTGCACCTGCAAGCTTCGGGGGACCCGCACGCCCGACAGCAACCGCGAATCGACCACCACGCAGCAGCTTTTGCCGTGCCGCAGCAAATGTGCCCGAATGGCCGCATGGTGTCGAGCAAACAGCCGCCGGTCGCTGACGTAATGGACGAGGCAGCTCGCAAACAGCCGTGGTATCCGGCCGTGCGTGATCCGCGAATACACGATGAAGCAGTAGCCCGCATCCTCCTGAACCAGTAAGTGTCCGCAATTCAGCTTACTGTGATCGCGCTGGATTACCTGCTCCATCGGGCTCAAGACGCCATAGCCCTGGCTTTCAGGGCTCGTGATTTCAGTCAGCTTGGCGGCCGCTGGCCACAGACGCGGCAGCGGAGGCAGCACGACCGATGTGCTGTCGAGGTTCTGAAACCCCAGGCGTTCGGAAATGGCACGCACCGCTGGGGTGGCGGTAAAGTCCGTAATCGTGACATCTCGCAGATCGGCGAGCGGCTTGAGCAAGCTCAAGCTACGCATCCGATGTTCGGGCTGCACATACCAGCTATGCAAGTTGCAGAACCGCCGCTCTTGCCCGGCGATATGCCGGCGGCTGAAGATCATGCCCAGCACGCCGACGTACGTGCCCTGGTTGCGGAGCGCGTAGCCGAGCGGTTCGCTTTCCGATTCAACCGGTCGGACAAACACGCGTTCCCACACCGTCGCGGGAACCTGTGGACTAAACTCGCGCAGAATGCCGTCGCGCAGTTCGGGAAACATCTCGGGGCGGATGGCGGTGAGTTCAATCATGCGCAGCGTTTTCAAACGTATTGAGCAACGTATCGTACGCGACCACCCACACGGGAAATTTCGTCTGGCAGCATTCACCAGATCGCGCGATCGCACGGCGGCTGAAATAGACCACGATCGCCGTTGGCAGCGGCCGCTC
Source organism: uncultured Planctomycetaceae bacterium (assembly GCA_964598535.1). Taxonomy (GTDB): domain Bacteria; phylum Planctomycetota; class Planctomycetia; order Pirellulales; family PALSA-1355; genus JALHMI01. The sequence continues at coordinate 22,580 of CAZRCI010000028.1, forward strand.
GTGCCTTCTGCCAGACTCACAATCCTAGGTTATCGAGGTCGATCGTTTGCCTCGACTGCGCGGGGAGCTTGGGCTCTCGCTGGCGATCGCAGAGTGTCGGCCGGTTGATATCGCGGCCCTTGCGCACGATGCTTGGCGTTTCTGGGGGAGATTCCTCGACTAAAACCACGAATTGCCGGAGGATTCAGCCGGTTGCCCTCGATCTGCCAGGGGCTGTGTGCCCCCTGGGTGTTTGTCGCGATTTTGACACTTGCGCCGTGTACGACGCAGGCGCTGAGCCCGGGTATGATCTCGTCGTTTTATGGCGGTACTTCGGCCGGAGTGGTTGCCGCGGCGCAGGCCGCGCGGCTGAACAAAACCGTGGTGCTGGCCGCCCCCGATACACGCCTCGGCGGTCTCGCGAGCGAGTTCTAGCACACTCCGTGACGCCCGAGGGCCACGTGCAGAACGAAGGCGACATCGGCGTCAGCACCCGCGGCAAACGGTTCAAGATTTCATGCCAGTCGCTCACGCCGCGGCGCTCGCGCTCGATGAGGGCCTTCGCCGTGCAAGAGAAGTAGCCGCCCACCAGATCGCGCTCCTGGAACCCATGTCCTTCACGCGGTATCTTGGGGGCCTATGAATGCGACCAGCCCCCCTGCTCTTGTTCCGCTTCACACGCTCCGTGCCGGCATGGTCGGCATGGGCATGATCTTCGACGAAACCTACCGGCCATTCTTCGAGACGGTTCACCGCCAGCCGCTATTTGAGCCGGGCGTTGGCGTCTGCCGGGTCGAGCTGGCCGCCGTCGCCAGCCGTACGGGCCGTCGGGCCGACACTTATCGTCAAAGCGCCGCCGACCGAATCGCTCCGTTTCAGAGTTTCGCCGAACCGAACAGCATCGGACAGTTGCTCGGGGCGAATGTCGATTTCGTTTGCGTGGCCACGCCCGACGATCGGCACTTTTCGGCCGCGGCCGCCGCGATTCGGGCCGGCAAGCATGTGCTCATCGAAAAGCCCTCGGTGCTTTCGCTTCGCGAGCTCGACGAGCTGGCCGCTTTGGCAAAACAACACGATGTGCTGGCCAAGGTCGTCTATCACAAGTTGCTCGACCCCGACCACAAAAAGCTCCGCACGCTCGTCCAGGACGACGTGCTGCGGCACGTCAACAACGGCTACTGCACGTTGCTCGAGCCCAAGAGCATCTCGGGCAGCCAGTTTGCCGAGTGGATCACGGGCCGCAATCCCGGCACGTACGTGGCCGTGCATTACATCAAGCTGATCGACTTCACGTTCGGCGGTCGCTTGCAGAGCGTGCAATGTACCGGCCAGCGGGGACTCGTCGGGCCCGTCGACGGACCGACTTGGGACTCCACCCAACTGCGGATGATCTACCAGTACGACGACGGTCGTCAGGCCGCCTTCGACATCCACACCTCCTGGGTCACTCCGGACAACTTTCCCGGTTACGTCGAGCAAGAAGTGCAGTTTCGCTTCGACAATGGCGTCTGGAACGCTCACAGTCGCAAACGCGGCGTGGAGCTTACCGTCGAAGGCCGCACGCCCACCGAGCTTAAAACGACGATCAACACCCACTACAACGGCACGTTTCTCGAGCCGTGGGGCGCGCGTGCGCAGCGTGGCTACGGCCTCGAAGTGCTCGAACGCTTCGTGCGCGAAGTGGCCCAGGTCGAATTCGGCGGACCGCCAAGCGAACGCGCGCAGCGCTTATCCGCGGCGCGAACCCTGGGATACAACGACGTGTCAGCCGACCGTCAAACCGTGGCCGCGGTCGAGGCGATGGAAGCGATCCTGGCCCGCCACGCCGCCGGCACGCCAAATTGCCTCGTCAACGTGAACGAACCACGCGGCGGGCTCGTGCTCTACAAGCCCGGCTCGGCCGAGCCCGAGGTTCTCTACGAACCCGAGGTTTGACAATCCAATGCCATCGAGTACCTCATGAAACAAGCCAGCGACCAACCTGCGGCGATCCAACATCCGGGCGAAGACGCCTCGAACGAGCTGCGCCGCCGGCTGCACGAGGTCGAGCCCCTCAGCCAGCGCACCTACACGCCCAGCCTGGCCGTGCTCGCCCGTAGCGAGGGTTCCTATCACTACACGTCCGAGGGACGCAAGCTCGCCGATTTCACCTCGGGCGTACTCGTGGCTAACCTGGGGCACAATCCAACCCGCTGGTGGCGGCGCGTGCTGGAGTACATGGGCCTCGCGCAGATTCCCGCCGGCGTTGACTTTTTCCCCGCCGTCACGCTCACGTCGTACAACGCCGCCGTGCCGCTCGAAGTCCAGGCCGCCGAACGCCTGCTCCGTAGCTTGCAGAGCCAGCCCGGCGGCGCTCGCATGCAACAAGTGCTTTGGTCGGCGACCGGCAGCGAAGCCGTCCAGAAAGCCATCTGGGCCGCGCTCGATTTTCGCACTGGCGCGAACGTTATTCTGGCCACGCGTTTTGGTTTCCACGGCAAGAAGGGCCTGGCCGGGGCCGTCACCGGCAGCGAACGCGATCCGGAACGCGACCCCCGCGTCCGCTTTCTCAGCTTTCCGACCGCCGAGTGCGAAAACCTGGCCAAGCGCCGCGAGAAGCTCGACCTCGCACCGTATGAAAAAGAGCTCAAAACGCTCGCCGCCGAGCACCCCGGCAAGATCGCCTGCCTGATTACCGAGCCGTATCTCGGCGGCGGCGGATCGTATCACCCGCAGCCTGAGTATTTGCAATTGCTCGAGCGCTTCTGCCGCGAGCACGGCATCGTGTTCATCCTCGATGAAGTGCAGGCGAATTTCGGACGCACGGGCCAGATGTACGCCTTTACGCACTACGGCGTCGAGCCGGACATCGTCGTGCTGGGCAAGGGACTCGGCAATGGCATTCCGGTCGATGCCGCCGTCGGTCGGGCAGATGTCTTTGCCGCCATGCACTACGGCGAGGGGTCTGACACCTGGAGCGCCTCGCCATTGGGGTGCGCCGCCGTGCTCGCCACGCTCGACGAGTTCGAGACCGCCGATGTGCTGCCCCACGCCCGCAAGCTGGCCGGCGTCCTCGAGCACGGGCTCCAGCGGCTGGGCGAGCTGCCCTGCGTGGCCAACATTCGTGGCGAAGGGCTCGTTTGGGGTATCGAGCTGGCGCCGGTCGACGGCCATTCGGCGGACCGCGTGGCCGCGGCCTGCGTCGAGGCCTGCTACCGGGGCGATGCCCAGGGGCGGGCGATCCACCTGCTGGGGCCCTTGGCCGGCAAGGTGCTGCGCGTCAGCCCGCCGCTGGTTATGCCGCTCGAAGAAGCGCAGCTCTATCTCGACGTGATGCACGGCATCTTTAGCCGAATCTCAGACAGCCTCTAGCAAGAGCTTCTTCGCATGGATGTCGACGAACTGATGCGGCTGGCGATCGACAAGGTGCGCGAAGGGTTCGCGGTCGGCCAATCGCCGTTCGGTTGTGCCATCGCGATCGGCGATCGCGTGTTGGCCGTCGAGCACAATCTCGTCCGCTTGACCACCGACGTCACGGCCCATGCCGAAGTGAACGCGCTGCGCACCGCGTGCCGCGAGTCGGGCGGCATTCATCTCGACGGCGCGGTCGTGGCCACCACCTGCGAGCCCTGCCCGATGTGCATGTCGGCCCTGCATTGGGCCCGCGTTGAAACGGTCTACTTCGGAGCTTCGATCGCCGATGCCACGCTCGCAGGCTTCAACGAACTGGCCATTCCTGCAAGTGAGATCGTCCGTCTCGGCGGCAGCCGCGTGAAGGTGCAAGGCGGCGTACTCCAAGACGAGTGTGCCGCGCTGTTTGAAGAGTGGCTTGCCAGTGGCAAAGCTCGACCCTACTAAACGGCCTAGGCGCCTTTCTCGTGCGTCACGGTCACGTTCGTCGAGATTCCGCCGCGCGGCGTAAAGGCCGCCACCAGGGTCATCCGCCGCGGATCGAGCACCGCCACCAGGTCGTCCAAGATGCGGTTGGTGATGTTCTCGTAGAAGATTCCCTCGTTACGGAACCGCTGGAGGTACAGCTTCAGGCTCTTGAGCTCGACGCACCGCGCGTCCGGCGTATAAGTGAACGTCAGCACGCCAAAGTCGGGCTGTCCCGTCTTGGGGCACACGCTGGTAAACTCCGGGCAGCGGATTTCGATCGTGTAGTCCCGCTGCGGGAACTGATTGGGAAATGTCTCGAGGATTTGCCGGAAATCGTCGGCCATGTGCGGTCCTTTCGTGGAATAATCATTTCCGCCATCATAGCAGCCCGTTGAAAAACTCAACGGGCTGTTACATCGTAAGGATGCGATGACAAAATGGGGCGACGCGGAGTCGTTATTTTGCGAGCCGTGCGGAGCTTGGCTCCGCACTTGGCGAGGTTGAAAAAAGCCACGACGGCATTTTTCAACAGGTTGATAGAATGATACGCTTCGTTTGGGCAGGGCTTCTTCACGGTGTGCGTGGTATGGCAGTTCCCGCGGTTTTATTGCTCTCTGGCGGCCTCGATTCGGCGACCTGCGGCGCCATTGCCCGTCGCGATGGGCACGACCTCTATGCGCTGTCGTTCGACTATGGCCAGCGTCATCGGGCCGAGCTGGACGCCGCCGCACGCGTGGCCGCGCATCTGGGCGTTTGCCGGCACACGATCGTTCCGATCGACCTTCGCGCCTTCGGCGGCAGTGCGCTGACCGCGGACATCGCCGTGCCCAAGGATCGCCCGGCGAGCGCGCTGGCCGAGGGCATTCCGATTACCTACGTCCCGGCCCGCAATACGGTGTTCTTGTCGTTGGCCTTGGCTTATGCCGAGGTCGTGCGCGCGGCCGACATCTACATCGGCGTCAACGCGGTCGACTATAGCGGCTATCCCGACTGTCGGCCCGAGTTCATCGCGGCCTTCGAGCGGCTCGCCAACCTGGCCACGAAGGCTTCCGTCGAGGGGCAACTCAAGTTCAAGATTCACACGCCGCTGGTGAATCTCTCCAAGGCCGACATCGTTCGCGCGGGTACGGCGCTCGGTCTCGACTACGGGCTCACGCGAAGCTGTTACGATCTCGACGCCGCGGGCAACTCCTGCGGGCACTGCGATTCGTGCCAGTTGCGGCTCAAGGGCTTTGCCGAGGCGGGGTTGCCGGATCCAACGCCGTACCGCCCATGAGAATCGCCGAGATCTACCGTAGCCGGCAGGGCGAAGGTTTTCTGACCGGCGCGGACAGCGTGTTCGTCCGCACCAGCGGTTGCAATCTCCGCTGTTGGTACTGCGATACGCCCTACGCTTCGTGGCAGCCCGAGGGCGAAGACCTGGCCGTGCATGAGATTTTGGCCCGGGTCGAGACGCTCGAAGCTCGGCACGTCGTGCTTACCGGGGGCGAGCCGATGCTGTTCGCCGAAATGCTGCCGCTTGCCGAGGAGCTGCGCCGTCGCGGGCTGCACATCACGATCGAAACGGCCGGCACGCTGTATCTGCCGGTTGCGTGCGACCTGATGTCGATCAGCCCCAAGCTGGCTGGCTCTGCGCCGGACGCGGGGCTTGCCTCTCGTTGGCGCGAGCGGCACGAACGTGCCCGGCACGCGCCCGAGGTCGTCCGCCGCCTGGTGGCTGAGTACGAATACCAGTTCAAGTTCGTGGTCGATACTCGGGACGAGTGTCTCGATGTCGAGGCCTACCTGCGCGCGTTTCCAGAGATTGCCCGCGATCGCGTCATGCTCATGCCGCAAGGCACCGAGGCCGAAGCGCTCGAGCGACAGGGCGCGTGGCTGGAACCCTACTGCCGCGAGCACGCGCTGCGTTACTGTCCGCGCAAGCACATTGAATGGTATGGCCTGATGCGCGGCACCTGACGCGGCCGCTATCCGCGCGACGCCGCGCCCGCGGCCGAGAAGGCACGCAGGATACAATCTTGCACCGCGGCGACGTCGACCTTCGTGGCCACGGAGATATTCGTTCGCCACTCGCGGTTTCGGCGGCGATCGAACACCGTTGCCCCGCGCGTGAGCTCCCCGGCCAATTCCACGTCGACTGCGGTCAGTTCGATCTCGAACAACTCGGGATGCAACGCCGCGACGAGGGCCACCGCATCGTTCAGGCAAATGCTCTCGTAGCCCAGTTCTTGCCGGTACGAACGAAACAGGTGCGGCAGGACTTTGCCCAGGACCCGGCCCACGCGGCTCGTGTTCGGCGGCAAACGATCGAGCAGGTCGAACCCGAAGGTTACCTGCCGCGTGATGTCGATCGGAATTAAGGTTTTCGTCGCTGCCGCCGAGCGAAACACGGTTCGAGCGGCTTCCGGGTCGCAGTAGATATTGAAGTCGGCCGCCGGCGTGATGTTGCCCACGCCGGCCAGGGTCCCCCCCATGATCACGATCTCGCGCACTTGCTCCGCCAGCGACGGATCGCGAGCGAAGGCCCGGGCCACGTTCGTGAGCGGTCCTAGCGCCACGATCGTCAGCTCGCCGGGCGCCGCGCGCACTTCGTCGTAGATCAGCTTGTCGGCGGCGTGCCGGTGTTGGAGTTCGGAGACTTGGAAGTTTGCGTTGCCCAGGCCGTCCGAGCCGTGCAGGACGACGTTTCGCGATGGCAACCCCAGGTCGGGCGAGGAGGCCACACCGATCCGCGGCCAGCGTGGCGGATCGAGTTGCTCGACCAGGGACTGCACGTTTCGCGTGGCTTGGTCCGGCTGGACGTTTCCGCCCACGGCGGTAATGGCCACAACCTCAAGCTGTGGATCGAACAGCGCCATGCACAGGGCCACGGCATCGTCGATGCCCGGGTCCACGTCCAATAGAATCTTTCTTGTCAGCATGACGTTCTCGAATCTGTCGCGCATGAAAACCGAACTTCAGCCTGCCGGCCCTGCAAAGAGGCGCGGGGATTGTAGAGCCGAGAGCCCCTTCTAACAAGACTATACCATGTGCTAACGTCGGGCCGCGCCGGGGCTTGCCTCCGGTGTCCTTACCCGGCGTTCGACGCTAGAATCAGGCGGCGTCGCCCGATTGCGAGCGGGTTCGCCAGCGAGCAAACCAACGAGGAAGCATGATCGTGATCGAAGTAATCTTAGGACGGCTAGCCGGCGGCGAAGATCTCTCGATGGACGAAATGTCCGCCGCGATCGACGCCGTGGTCGAAGGCCGTTGCACGCCCGGCCAGATTGGCATCCTGCTCACGGCCTTGCGGGCCAAGGGAGAAACGGCCCCAGAGGTCGCCGGAGCGGCCCGGGCTTTGCGGCGGCGGATGACGCCCATTCGCACGACGCGCGACGACGTGCTCGATACCTGTGGTACTGGTGGGGATGGCTCTGGAACATTCAATATCAGCACTGCGGCGGCCATCGTCGTGGCCGCTGCCGGGGTGCCCGTGGCCAAGCATGGCAATCGAGCCATTACGAGCCGCACCGGCTCGGCCGACGTGCTCACGGCGCTGGGCGTCAATGTCGCGGCCGCCGTTCCCCAGGTCGAACGCTGTCTCGAAGAGCTCGGCATTTGCTTTTGCTTCGCGCCGCTGATGCATCCGTCGATGAAGCAAGTGGCCGAAGTCCGCCAGCAACTCGGCTTTCCTACGATCTTCAACCTGCTGGGCCCGCTGGCGAATCCGGCCCGTGCTCCCTATCAGGTCGTGGGCGTGGGCCGCGGCGAGTTGCGCCCGCTCGTGGCCGAGGCGCTGCACTTGCTCGGCGCGCGCCGGGCAATTGTCGTGCACGGCGAAGATGGCCTCGACGAGGTCACGTTGGCCGGCCCCACGCGCGTCACCGAGGTCACGTCCGAGGGACTGCGCAGCTTCAGTTGGACGCCGAGCGATTTCGGCCTTCAGCCCAGGACCCTCGAATCGTTGCAAGTCACCGGCCCCGAGGATAGCGCTCGCGTGATTCGCGGCGTCTTGGCGGCCAAATCGGGCGCCTCGCGAGAGATTGTCGTCATGAACGCCGCCGCTGCGCTGTGGCTGGCCGGTAAGGCCGAAACGCCGCTGGCCGCCGCCGAGCTGGCCGCCGAGGCCATCGAGTCGGGAGCGGCGCTCGCGCTGCTCGAACGGTTGGCCGTCTTGAGCCATGAGCGTACTGACGATGCCTGAAATCACCTGTCGCTGGATGCTCGAAGGATCGGCCGGCGGCGCCTGGCAAATGGCCGTTGACGAGGTGCTGCTCGAAAGCGCCGCCGAGCAAGATCAAGCTACGCTACGATTTTATCAGTGGAGCGAGCCCACGCTGTCGCTGGGCTACTTTCAGTCCTATCGCGAGCGGCGACAGCACGTTCCCAGTCGCGATTGCGACCTCGTTCGTCGGCAGACCGGCGGCGGCGCGATCATGCACGATCGCGAGTGGACCTATAGCTTGGCGCTGCCCATCGCTCATCCGCTGGCTGCCAACGCGACCTTTCTCTACCACGCCGTGCACGAGGCCCTGTGCGAAACCCTCATCGAATGGGGGGTGTCGCTCGCGGTGCGCGGGAAGTCGCCCTCGGTTGCCGCTCCTCAGCAGCCATTCTTGTGCTTTCTCCGCCAGACCGAAGGCGATGTCTTGTGCGACGGCATCAAAGTGTGCGGCAGCGCGCAGCGCCGTCGTCGCGGCGCCATTCTTCAGCACGGTTCGCTCATCCTGGCACGCAGCCCGCACGCTCCCGAAGTGGCGGGCATCTGGGAAATTGCCGGAAAAAAGCTGTTTCATGAGCCGATTCCCGAACGCTGGTCGCGGGCGATTGCCGATCGCCTGGGACTGCGCCTCGTGGGCAGCGGCCTCGGCGAGTTGGAGTTGGATCAGACCCGCACGCTAGCGCTGGAAAAATACACGGCCGGCGCGTGGACGGAAAAACGCTAGCAAGTTTGCGGATTCATTCGGGAACGCGCAACGCCGCCGAGCTCGTTAGCGCGGTGATGTCGCGCTTCGCCGGGGCGGAGTCTTTCCCGACGAGACGCTTGTTTCTCGAAGAGTTTTCTCCGAGGGAATTCTCGCAAACCATGAATCCTTTTCATGCTTCCGGGCGCAAACTACGGATTCGGCAGATTTGCTGGAATCAGATTGCTCTGTGTCCGATGAGTTGACATAATGCATGGTATCAGGCGAATTGCTGGTTGGCTCCGCTATTTATTCTTGCGGCACAAAGAAGCAAGCGGCACAGAGAAGCAACCGGCGCATTGATCCATTCTTCATCCACAATCCCTGCTGGCGCAGTCTGATAGCGTGGGCCATCGTGGTCTACAAGGCACGCTTGCATCCCTAGTTGTGATTGTCGTCGCCTAGGCGATCGGGTCGGACAATGGACTTAAAACTTAAGGTGCTCGAGGGAAAACACGCCGGTCAGAAGGTCGCGGTGAAAGCGTCCAAATTCTTGATCGGCCGGGCCGAAGATTGCCATCTACGGCCGGGCAGCGAGTTGATCAGTCGTCATCACTGCGCCCTGTTGGTCGAGGATGGTTATATCGCGGTTCGCGACTTCGGCAGCAAAAACGGCACGTATGTCAACGACGAGCGTGTGGCCGGCGAACGTGAGCTCAAGAACGGCGACCTGCTGACCGTGGGAGCCTTGCGATTCGAAGTCGTCGTGGCCCACAACATCGGCGCTCCCAAGCGGCCTCCCGTGGTCGACGTCAAGCAGGCCGTCGAGCGAACCGCGTCCGACGCGGCCAAGGATCCGTTCGATGTCACGGGCTGGCTCGAAGGCGAGGCCAGCGACGAGACCGTCCAGCGAGAGGGGCGCGAAGCCGGATTCATGGATACCGATTCCATCAATCTCGCCAATACGCAGACGATTGACGGACAGGATCTGGAAGATAAGAAATCCAAGCCGAGTCCCTTTGCCAAGCCGGCCACCAAGGACAGCAAAGACGCCGCGGCTTCGATCCTCAGCCAGATGCGAAAACGCCGTTAACGGCCCGTTGAAATATCGTCGATGGCGTTGGGCCTCGGATTCGTGCCCGCCGGCTTGCTGCGCGTGGCTCTGGCGGGTATCTGTGGAGCTTGTGACGTGGCCGGTTCTTATCCGCCACGACCGGTTCCGATCCCTCGCTGCTGCTCTGGAGAGATGTCAAACATGGCTGCCGATGAAGACGCCCTGCGCCGTCGCTACAAAGAGTTTCTCGACCTGCTGCCTTTGACGGTCGCCATTGCCGGTTTACCTGTCAGCACGGCGCCCATCAATTTCTCCAACGATCAGATGGAGGTTCGGGCCAACACGCTGCTCGCGGCTTTCAAGATTGCCAGGCAGCTCACGCGCGACGCGGTCACCGGCGGCTGATCGCCGGATCAATTGGAATCCGGAGGTTCCGGTTTGCAAAGCAACACGGTCCGGGGACGAATTTCCAGCCGATCGACGGTCGCCTTGTAAGGGGCTCTCTTGGTTCCGCATCACCCGCTGTCAAAATGGTTATAGCCCGCGCCAACGATCGTATTTTGAGCGGCCATGAACTACCGGCCGGGAGTTTCCACGGCCCCAACTTGACCCTGAATTTGGCGTCTTTCTATACTTTGAACGGCTTCCAGCGGTTGGCTGAACAACCGGCTTTTCTTCCGAGAACGCGAGAGGCTTTTCTGATGCGTGCCGCGAAACCCAAGACGAAGCGTGCCCTGCTAGGCCTGGGCCTCGATGCCGAAGACGGTCAAACGCGAATTACGCGCGGGAAAAATTTCCTGCTCTGCGGCGGTTCGGCGGAAACGCACGAGGTCATGCAAGAGACGGCGATCAAGATCAACGAGCATCTCGATCGCCGCGGGCAGCGGCTCGAGGATGTTTCCGTTCGCGAGCTGCGCGACATCTGCGAAGACATCCGGCGGTAGTCCGCCGTCTTTCCGGCACAGGCAGCGGTTTCGTGTTCCCGGGGGGGCGGTAGCGACCGCTTGGTTGCGCGTCTGCGCCACGCTCGGATTCTGGTAATGCCGGGTTTTTCCGCCTAGAATGGCCTCGGCGGACGTGCTTGATCCGCCCTGCTCCGGTCTCGGTGAAACCCGGGGCTTTCATCCGTGGTATTCCTCTCTGTAGCCGGCTTGCAAGCCAGAGGAAACGGTTTGTCCGACGATGTGCGTGAGTTGGTAGACCGGTGCCTGCGCGGCGACCAGGCAGCAATGCTGCAACTGGTTGACACCTTCCGCGGTCAGGTGTTTGGCCTTTGCTACCGTATGTTGCGGCATCGTCAAGACGCCGAGGACGTTACGCAAGAGAGTTTCGTGCGGGCGTTGCGGAGTTTGCATCGCTGGGACAGCACGCGGGAGTTTCTGCCCTGGCTTCTAGCCATTGCCGGAAATCGTTGCCGCACGCTGTTGGCTTCGCGGAAGCGGCAGCCCAGGGCGACTTCGCTCGTCGAGCAGATCAGCGACAACGCGCTCCAGCACGCCGCGGCCAAAAACCTGGCCGAAGAGGTCGAGTTGGCGCTCGAGACATTACGAGATGAATACCGGCAAGCGTTCTTGCTGTTTCATCAACACGAAATGAGTTATCAGGAAATCAGCGAGGCTTTGGATTGTCCGCTGGGCACCGTGAAAACCTGGGTCCATCGTGCCCGCCGCGAATTGATCGCGCGGTTGGCGCAACGTGGGGTCGTGCAGGAGCTGAAGAATAATGAAGTGCGGCGAGTTTGAAGTACGCTTGGACGAAATCCTCGACGAGCGCCGACGCCCGGAGTGGGATTCCCGGCTTCACGAGCATTGCGACAGTTGCCAGCGCTGCCGTGATCTGGCCGCGGCCTATGGCGTGTTGCTCGAGGGGGTCTCCACGCTCGATATGCCCGAAGCGCCCGGAGATCTGGCCGTCCGCGTGCTCGATGCTTACCAAGTGCGGCCTCGCTCGGACGCGATCGCGGCGTGGGCTGCCGCCGTCTTCAGTTCGGCCGCGGCGGTTCTCGTGGCGTTCTTCCTCACTCGGGATGCCAATCGCGAGCTGGTGGCCGTGGCTCCTTCGCCGGCGCCGGCCAGCGTTCAGCAAGTGGAGCGGGGCGAGCAGGTCAAATTCGATCCTGCCCGCTGGAAGAGCGTGCCGCTGCTGGGGGCCGTCTTTGCTTCGGCCACGGATAATGACGCTTCGACCGATCCCTATGCCGAGCTCGCCAAAGAAACCGGCCGCGGACTGGCCAACGTGGTGCTCATGATGCCGGGAGTGGCCGGACCACGTGGCGTTCGTCCTCCCGAGCCGCCCTACGGGTCACAGGGGGCCAGCATCTGGCCTGCTCAGATGAGCGATGAATTGCGGCCCGTGACGGAATCGGTCAACGAGACGTTCAACCTGATTCTCGATTCTCTGCCCGTGACCTTCTGGTCGAAGAACCGCTTGCGCGAATCGTAGCGGTGAGAAGTTTCGGGGCGTGATGGCCCGGCGGAGCCGCGCCCCTCCTTGTCGGCTCGCTCGCCGTCCTCGACAAAAAGGCGGCGTTGGCCTCATCAAGCGGCTCCCGCCAAGCGGCGCTATCAAACGGTGCCGTGGCTCGCGTTTCTTGCCGGGCCTGTGGGGCTCTCTCCCGGCTTCGGCGGTCTCCGCGTCTCATGCTACCGGAGGCGGCCCTTCCCTCTGTGGGCCATTGCCGGAGCTCCGGAACCCTTCTGTAACCGGCACGACCGATACCACCGGTCATTTTTCTGTAGCCGTAAATTCTTGGGTAGCTTCCAGTCGATTGCCTTTTTTAGCCATCCGGCAAAGATTCACCAGGCTACTTAATCAGGAGGGTTTAACCTTGGCGAAGACAACGACGAAGAGCAAGCGGAGCGCAAGTGCCGTGGCCACCATCGACAGTCGCAAGGGGCGCGACCGGCGCACCACCGAACGTCGCAAGGATGTCGTGGCCGTCGCGGCCGAGCGTCGTGGGGGTCAGCGCCGTGAAAAGGTGAATCGCCGCCGGCAAATCGATCCGACCACCTGCGAACGCGACTACACGGACGCTGAAATCGAGTTCATGCATGCCCTCGACCAATACAAGCGTTCGAGCGGCCGGATGTTTCCCACCTGCAGCGAAGTGCTCGAAGTGCTGCTCGCCCTGGGTTACGAAAAGAAGCACGCCGACTATGGTGCTGCCGAATCCAGACAACTGTGCGCGGTCGAGTGCTAGCAGCCTGCTGATTTTTTTTCAGCAGCGAGTGCCCCGTCAGGGGGCTCCAAGCCTAGCGTTTGGCGTTACGCGTCATCCCAACGAAACCGAACGGACACTCCACGAGCACGCGTTCCCCCCTCCCTGGGAGCGATCGGCGTTTTCCCGGCCGCACGTCGTTTTTGGAACGGCGTGCGGCCGCTGGCGTTTCGGGTCGCGGCAAAACTGCTCTTGCGGCCTGGCATCTTCAACGATATTGTCCGCCGCGCAGCCGATTCTAGCGAACCTTTTCGTTCACCGAACCGTGTGTCCCGCGGGCTCCCTTTTATTAACCGTGAATGCCGCATCAAAACCGTCTGGCTCTCGCTTTGGCGCCGCGTGCCTCGTCGCGTTGGTTGTGGCCGCGTGCGGTTGTTCGTTGGCTGCGAACTCGCAAAATTCCGATGGCGTTCGGATGTTCGACCAGGCCTACTATCAGGGAGCGCAGCAAAAGTTTTTGCAAGCGATCCAATCGGACCCCAACAATCCGGACGGATATTACAACCTCGCCCGCACGTATCATCAGCTTGGCAAGCTTCACAATCAGCCGGCCGATCTTGATCAGGCCGAGCGCTATTACAACCTCTGCCTGGATCGCGATCCGAATCGCACGGATTGCTACCGTGCGTTAGCCGTGCTGCTCACCGAGCGCGGTCGTGCGGCGGATTCCTACCGCCTGATGGAAGGCTGGGCGGCGCGAAATCCGCATCTCGCGGAGCCCAAGATCGAACTCGCGAGAATCTACGAGGAGTCCGGCAACAGGGACGCCGCGAAACATCAATTGATCGAAGCCGTGACGGTCGAACCGACCAACGCCCGCGCGCTCGCGGCGCTCGGCAAGCTGCGCGAGGACGCTGGTGAAACCCAGCAGGCGTTGGCGAACTACCAACGCTCGTTGCAACTCAATCCCAACCAACCGCAACTTGCCTCGCGGGTCGTGGCCCTCAGCATGCCGCAGTTTGCCGTCGGAGCCCCCGTGCAAACTCCACCGGATGGCACCCGCATCGTCACGACGCCGCAGCAGACGCCCGTCCGCTAACAGGCCGTTCATCGTCTCTCGCTAGTGCCCGGCTTCCGTGCCCATCGCATAGCTCGAAATCGCCTTGGTATAGTTGGCCCGAGCGAACGCCGCCCGATCGGGGCAGCGCAGTTGGCTGCACATTCCCCGAATTTGGTCGACGGAGCGATATTCGTGCGCTTCGAGCCAGGTTTCGATACCGCCAACGAGCGTCGTCAGAGAATTCACGCCGTGACGATAGAGCATCGACGCCACCATCACCACGTCGGCCCCGGCCATGAGCATGCGAATCGCGTCATCCGCGAAATGAATGCCGGTCGTTGCGGCCAACGATGTTTCGAGCCGGCCATGCAGCAGCCCGATCCAACGCAGCGCCAAACGCATGTCGTCCGGGTTGCTGAGCGACAATCGAGGCACGACACGCATCGAATCCAGATCGATCTCCGGTTGCAGAAACCGGTTGAACAGCACCAGCCCGTCGGCGCCGACTTCCACCAATCGTCGCGCCATGTTTGGCAGCGCGGTAAAATAGGGGCCAATCTTCACGGACAGTGGAATCGTGACCTGGTCGCGCACCGCGGAGACTAGCTCGGTGTACCGGTTTTCCACGTCGCGGCTCGTCGTGCCAAGATCGGTTACCAGCAGATAGGCGTTCAACTCCAGCGCATCGGCGCCGGCGTCTTGGAGCCGTTGGGCAAACTTGAGCCAGTCGCCCCCTTGCTGCACGTTCATGCTGCCGATCAGCGGAATCGAGACCGCGTTCTTTGCGCTCTCGAGGTATTTGAGATACGCCTCGGGGCCTCGATTGTAGGCCTTCAGCTCATTGAAGTACGCGGCCGCTTCCATTTCCGCGTAGCCCGCGTCCTCGGCGAGTTCGGGCGGTTCGAACTGCTCTTCGAAAATCGATGGCAGCACGGCGGCCGCGGCCCCATGATCGGCCAGCCGCTTCAACACGTCGAGTTCACCGACCAGCGGGCAGGCCGATACCACGACGGGATTTGTCAGCCGCAATCCCAGATAGTTTGTAGTCAAGTCGATCGTCATGGTTACTGCCCTCCTCGCCTCTCGCTGCCGTGTAGTGACTTGGGTGAGAAATCGTTCCTTCTCTCCATGGCCGCCGCCCGCAGCCGGTTCCATTTCCTATACGTAGAGGGGGCATTTACCGTGCCGGAGCCGGAGAGAGTCGCTCCGCCACGCAGCTATGGCGGTTTTCCGCAGTCGGATGCTCGAGGGTTAGCTGTGCGAAATCGGTCATGCTGTGACAAAATGGCACGCCTTGCGCGTCCTGCCCGATGAAATGGCCGAATGGCTGGCCAGTGGTCAAACGCACTCGAACCCCTTACAATGACTCGTTTTCCAATGTGCTGTTACCGGCCATGCCTCGTAAACGCCTGATGACGCCCGGACCGACCGAGGTCCCAGAAGCCGCGCTCCAGGCGATGGGCCGCCAGGTGACGCACCACCGGACACCCCAGTTTCGAGCCCTGTTGGCCGAAGTCCTGGAGGGGCTCCAGGACGTCTTCCAGACGCAAAATGACGTCGTCCTGCTCGCCTCGTCCGGTACCGGGGGCATGGAAGCGGCCGTCGCGAATCTGGTTCCCCGCGGGGGCAAGGCCATTGTTCTCGAGTCGGGCGTTTTTTCACAGCGCTGGGCCGAGATCTGCGGCCGCTACGGCATCCTGGTTCATCGCGTGGCCGTGCCCTGGGGGCAAGCCGTCTCCGCCGAATCGGTTGCCCTGGCGTTACGCGAACATCCCGACGCCGTGGCCGTGTTCGGCACGCTCATGGAAAGCAGCACCGGCACGGGGCACGATGTCGAAGCCATCGGCCAGGTCGTTGCCGATAGCCAGGCCTTGTTCATCGTAGACGGTATCAGCGGCGCGGGCGCCATGCGATGCCTTACCGACGCGTGGCATATTGACGTGCTGGTCGTTGGCTCGCAAAAGGCCTTAATGGTTCCTCCTGGATTGGCCGCGCTCAGCGTGAGCGACGCGGCTTGGCGGCAAATGGACCGCATCCAGCCCCAGGCGTTCTACTTCGACCTCAAGCTGCACCGCGCGAAGCTCCAAGGCCCCGACACTCCCTGGACGCCCGCCCATACGCTCGTGGCGGGCCTTGCCGAGTCCTTGCGACTGATTCGGGCCGAGGGCATCGAAAACATTTGGGCACGCTGCCACCGCCTGGCTGAGATGACCCGAGCTGGGATCCTGACCCTGGGGCTGGAGGTTTTTTCCGACCGCCCGGCCGCGGGCATGACCGCCGTGCGCGTTCCCGCGGATCTGGACGCCGGCCAGCTACTCAGACTGCTCGAACAGCGGTATGGTGTCAAATTGGCCAGCGGGCAACTGAAGCTCAAAGGCAAGATCTTCCGAATCGCCCACTTTGGTCTGCTCGATGAATTGGATATCATCGCCACCTTGGCCGCAATCGAGCTCGCGCTCGATGAATTAGGCCAGCCGGTCCGTTTGGGAGAAGCTGCCGCCGCGGCCAGCCGTGCGTTGCGTGCCGCCCAGCAGGCACAAGAAATACCTTCGTAGTTGCTGAAATTTACGTTGTCGATTGTTGTTGAGAGTGACCATGCCCAAAGTGATCGTGCTCGATAAGTTGGCGCAAGAGGGGCTCGACCTGCTCGCCGCCGCCCCGAACATCGAAGTCGAAGTTCGCACCGGACTCAAAGGCCCAGAACTTCGCCAGGCGCTGGCCGAAGCCGACGGCGCAATCTGCCGAAGCGGCGTCAAGATCACCGCCGATGCGCTCGATGGCAACCATCGCTTGCGGGCGATCGTTCGCGCCGGCGTCGGCACCGACAACATCGACTCGAAGGCCGCCACGCGGCTGGGGATCGTCGTCATGAACACGCCGGCCGGAAACACGCTGAGCACGGCCGAGCACACCCTGGCCATGATGCTGGCCCTGTCGCGGAACATCGCGCCCGCGTATCAAAGCCTCTGCGAGCACAAGTGGGACCGCAACAAATACATGGGCACGCAACTCGCCGAAAAAACGCTGGGGATCGTCGGCTTGGGACGTATCGGCCAGGCCGTGGGCACGCGCGCCAAGGCCATGCAGATGCGCGTGCTGGGCTTCGATCCGTTCCTCTCCAGCGAGCGCATCGCCGAGCTTGGTTTCGAGCCCGCCAGCGTCGCCGACATGCTCCCGCAGGTCGACTACCTCACGGTTCATACCCCGCTCACCGACGAGACTCGCAACATGATCGACCTGCCGCAGCTCGAAAAGTTGAAGCCGGGCGTGCGGCTCGTCAATTGTGCCCGGGGCGGCATCTACAACGAAGCGGCGCTGGCCGAGGGGCTCAAGAGCGGCCGAATCGCCGGCGTGGCCCTCGACGTGTTCGAAGCCGAGCCTTGCACGGATAGCCCCTTGTTCGGAATGCCGGGCGTGCTCGCCACGCCACATCTTGGCGCCAGCACCGAAGAGGCCCAAGCGCAGGTCGCCGTCGAAGGCGTGGGGCTGCTGGTCGACTATCTCACCACCGGCGCAATTCGCCACGCGGTGAACATGACCCCACTCGACGCCAAAACGCTCGCGGAAATGCGCGGTTATCTGGACGTCGCCTACCGGCTCGGGTTGCTCCTGGCACAGTGCGAGGCCGCTCCGATCAAACGCTGCACGCTCGAGTTTCGCGGCGACGTGGCCGGCAAGAACACCAAGCTGATCACCGCCAGCTTTGCCGCGGGCTTGCTCGAACACGCCCTCGAACAGGAGATCAATATCGTCAACGCCGAAGTGCTGTTGCGCGAGCGCGGAATCGAACTCGTCGAGCAGCGCAAGTCCGAAACCGGCGCGTTCACGTCCGTCGTCCTGGCCGAGGTCGAAACCGAACTCCGCAAGCACAAGGCCGCGGGTACCGTCTTTGGCACCGAGATGCTTCGCCTCGTGCAGTTTGACGACTTCCGGCTCGACGCCTACCTCGACGGTGTCTTGATGGTCTTCAGCCACAAGGACGTGCCCGGCATCATCGGTGCCGTCGGCACGATCTTCGGCAAGCATAAGATCAACATCGCCCAGATGGCCGTGGGACGTGAAACCAAAGGCGGCGAAGCGCTGGGCGTGCTCAACCTCGATCAACCGCCCACCGCGGCCGCGCTCGACGAAGTTCGCGCGCATCCCGCGATCAACAACGCCATCGTGATCAAGCTGCCCGCCGCGGGCGAACGGCCTGCCTGGTTAACGGGCTAATCGATGACGGGATAACCCGTAGTGCAACCGGGCTAACCGCACGGCGAAT
Organism: uncultured Planctomycetaceae bacterium; assembly: GCA_964598535.1. Taxonomy (GTDB): domain Bacteria; phylum Planctomycetota; class Planctomycetia; order Pirellulales; family PALSA-1355; genus JALHMI01. The sequence continues at coordinate 40,835 of CAZRCI010000028.1, forward strand.
GCCTCGGCTTGCTCCACAGAGCCACGAGCCCGTCGGCTACTGCGGCGGCCAGTCCTGCGATACCTAGCGGATAGACTCGCAAGCGGACGCAGGGGCGTTGTGCGTAGGGCCATCCGCGCAGCCACTCGCGTTGGCTTTCCCAAACGATGCACTGCCGCACGCCGGCTTCCGCCGCATAGTGCAGCATCTCGCGCGCCAGGAGCTTTCCCGCCGAACAGTAGTCAAAGCGTGGAGCGCAAACGTTCCGCAGCAGCCATAGGGTATCCTCGCGTTCCACGGCCAGCGCGGCGGCCGCGATTCGATCGCCGATGCGTAACAGCCCGATACGGAGGCAGCCGCTCATACTCGCGGCTTCGCCGAAGTGTCGGAAGAAGACCGCTTCACCCAGATGCCGCGCGAGCGTAGCCGTGGCCGCGCCGCTTGCCGGACCGGCGCTCTCGAAGACCCCGGCGCACTCGAAAACCCTGTCCAGCAGCCGAGGTAGCTCGGACAGGTCCGGCGCATGGATTTCGGTCGAGACGCTTCCATGACGTTCGGCCTCACGTAGGGCTCGTTCATACTGGCGGCGCTCGGCATGCGCCAGACGCCTTTCGGGCCGCGGCCAGCTTTCGTCGAGTTCGAGGTAATACTCTGGTTCCGCGGACGCAGCCACAACCAGGGCCCGGCCGCGGGCCGCCTGACGAATGGCAGGGATCGCTGGCGAGTCGGCTACCATCCGGGAGAATTCGACAGGATGGCCCAGCCGAACCAGCTCGCGCGCCACAAGACGCATGGCGCTCGGGTCGCGGCCAGCCAGGTCGGCCGGCATGTTTAACTCGCTGCCCAGCGGCTGCCATTGCCAGCTTGCGCCGCGACGCACCGCCGCGAGCGCAATCGCGGCCAGCGAATCTTCATCGCGTTGCGCCGCTAGCACGCGCAGCTCGGCCGTTTCTGAAAATGCCATGCGCGCGGCCGCCAGCCAGGCAAAGCTGGTTGCTGGAGAGGTTCCGACCGCGTGTCCCGCGGGCCAATGCCACTCGAAGGGCGCGAGCGCATCGGTGGTAATCGCGCGCAGCGGCCCCGCTGCCTTGCGGCGCGGAATCGTCCGGGGCGAATTGCGGTCGGCGGTCAGCATATTCCAAGCGTAGGCCGTATAAGCTTTGACCTCGTACACATTTGGAATGGCCGCCAAGTTCGTCGTTGCGCTTTCCGCGCGCCGCTTCGGGCCCTGCTAGCTGCTATCGGCACAATCGTTACAAGCGAAACACTTTTGCCGAAAAACCCAGGTTATGGATCTAAATACGTTCCCGTACCTCGCCTAGGCTCTCCGATGAATTGGATATCGGGCGCGGCGGTACCGCGCCAGCGGTGTGCCGGTTGAATTCCGCCGCCGCACGGTTGACTCTCAAGCTCGGGAACTTCATGCCTATGACCACCGTGGCCGAATGCCCGCTCTCAAAACGCATCTCATCCGCAATCGAGAAGCATCCGCACCTGACCCGGCGCAAGCTGCACTTCGAAGCCCGCGAGGGCCGAGTGACGTTGCGCGGAACGGTGAGCTCGTACTACCAGAAGCAGTTGGCGCAAGAAGCCCTGCGACGTGTGGATGGCGTCCACGAGATCGAGAATCAACTCGAGGTCACGTGGATCTAGCAGGCCGCTGGCTTGTTCAGACGACGGATAGGGCTCGTTGAGGTCTTCGACGGGCCGCGTCATTCGCCGGGAGTTACGACTCCAGAATGACAACGTCAGGTCATTAATTTTGCTTTGCGGGCCGCGCGGAGTTGCTTGCTTCCGTGCCTGGCCCGGTCGTTCCGTGACCGCGAGCCTGCCTCGACGAGACGCAACGTGTCAATTCGCCAAAGTGGGTTTAACCGACCCGCGAATGCCGTTGTCGTGGCCAGAAACTAAGCGGAATCCCCACGCGGCGAAAGCTACCGCGGCCAGGCATGTCCCATGACGGCGTCCTCGCGATTGCGATAGCGAGGAAAATAGCCGCCCAACCGGCTGACGCGCAGCACTTCGTGTTGCATGTCGGTCAATTCGCAGATCCGCAGGATTCCGTCGTGCGTGTGAATCCGCTTGTAGAGCCAGACGAGCTGGCCCACCAGGGCGCTGTTGAGAAAGTCGATTTCGCCGAACTCCAGCACCAAGCGATGGGTGAAGTGTTGCTCGAGCAAGCTCCAGACTTGATCGGCAAAGATTTCCGCGCCGAGTTCGCCCGACATTCGTCGAGGGCGGACAAACAGCCAATCCGGACCGCGTTCTACTTCGAATTCCCAATCGCTACGGACAAGGCTTGCCTGGGCCATGAGTCGCTCCATCCATCAGGCGGTTAAGGAGGGGCTTCGCCGGCCTTGATTACACGCGGCCAACAAAGCAAACAGAAGTCTGTTCGAAGCGCGGCAAAGTGAAGAGACCGCCTATTTGGTCCGCCATTGGCCGCACGGAAGCCATCTTACCCCGATTTGTACTTCTGGCAACGACAGGGCGCAGTTTTCACACGCGCGCCACCGCCCTCGAGATCGCCGCCCCTTGAAGCACTGCCCGATTCGCGCGATACTACCGCCCTGTAGACCACCTGACTGCTATCACTTCATGGAAAGGATCGCGAACTCATGGCTCGACCCGGTGCTATCACCTTCAAAGGCAATCCCATGACCCTTGTCGGCGAGGAGGTCGCGGTGGGACAGGCGGCTCCGGCCTGCACGCTGCACGCTTTCGAGGGCGGCATGAAAGCCGTCACTCCGGCCGACTGGAAGGGCAAGCCGACGTTCATCAGCGTGGTCCCCTCGCTGGATACTCCGGTCTGCCAGGTTCAAACCAAGAAATTCAATCAGGAACTCTCATCGCTGGGCGACAAAATTAATGCCGTGACGGTCAGCCTCGACTTGCCGTTCGCCATGAACCGCTTCTGCGGCGCCGAAGACATCAAGAACATGCGTTCGTTAAGCGATTATCAGGATCGCAGCTTTGGCACCAACTGGGGAATGCTCATCGACGAGCTCAAGATCCTGGCCCGCGGCGTGTTTGTGCTCGATAAGGATGGCAAGGTCGTCTACGCCGAGACGGTGCAGGAAGTCGCCCAAGAGCCCGACTATCCGGCCGCCCTCACGGCGCTCAAGGCCGCCCTCTAAGATTATTGACGCAACTCCGTCCATGAATTCAACAAGGGTCGAATGCCCAGTTTCGTTGGCATTCGACCCTTGTTCTATTCGGCGCTTGTTCCCCGTGTTGCGGTTCCCTGTTGCGGTACGTGGCCGCCGGCTATTTTCCCAGCAGTTTGAGCGCCTCGGCCTTGGCCGTGGCCAACGCTTCGCCAAGTTTGGCAACATCTTTACCGCCGGCTTGTGCCATATCGGGCTTGCCGCCACCTCGCCCGCCCACGAGCTCGGCCGCGGCTTTGATCCAGTTGCCCGCGTGGAGTCCGCGCGCTTCCAGGTCGCGGCTGATGCCCGCCACGAGGGTGACCTTGCCGTCGCCGGCCGAACCCAGCAGCACGGCCACCGGGCTCGCGGTCTTGCGAAGCTGATCGATGAGCTGGCGCATTTGGTTGGCGTCCGCCTGGGGCGCTTCGGCGACGACGACGCGCACGCCCCCCTGCTCCACCGCTTCGCCAAGCAATTTTTCGGCCGTGACGCCGCCGGCTTTGGGAGCCGAGGAAAGCTGCTTTTTCAGCTCGCGCACTTCCTTGGCCAACGCAGCCACGCGATGAGGAATCTCGCTCGCAGGCACCTTGAGCAGTGCGGCGGTTTCGTGGAGCACCGCTTCCTGCTTGCGAACGTGTTCGAGCGCAGCCTCGCCCGTTAGCGCCGTGATGCGCCGCGTGCCGGCCGAAACGCTTTCTTCGCCCACGATCTTGAACAGTCCCACCTGCCCGCTATTGTCGAGGTGCGTCCCGCCGCAAAGCTCCTTGCTGAAATCGCCGATCGACACGACGCGTACCACGTCCGGGTATTTCTCGCCGAAGAGCATCATGGCGCCCGTCTCGCGGGCCTTGGCGATGGGCATCGTGCGCCATTGGATCTTGGCCGCCGACGCGGCGAGTTGATTTACTTCCGCTTCGATCGTCGCGAGCGCTTCCGGCGCGATTGCCGAGGGGTTCGTGAAGTCGAACCGCAACCAGTCGCGATCCACCTTCGAGCCCTGCTGCTGCGCGTGCTTGCCCAAGTGCTTTTGCAGGGCGTAGTGCAGCAAGTGCGTCGCCGAATGGGCTCGGCGAATGCCCAGCCGTCGCGGCGTCTCGACCGTCGCGGCGACCTGGTCGCCCTGGGTGAGCTTGCCGCTTCGCAAGTGGCCCACGTGCAGCGTGAAGGCGCCTTCTTTTTGCGTGTCGGTCACCTCGAACTTGAATCCGGGGCCGCTGATCTCGCCGGTGTCGCCCACCTGGCCGCCCGACTCGCCATAGAACGGCGTGCGGTCGAGCACCAGCACGATCGGCTTCTCGTGCCCCACTTCCGCGAGCTGTTCGACCAGTTCATCCTGGGCGATGATGCCCACGATTTGCCCGTCCGCCGAGGTCGCTTCATAGCCGAGGAACTCGGTGCCCGGCAGCGTCTTTTTCAAGGCGTCGATCGGGCTCGACTTGAACAGCTCCACGCGGTTGCCGGCGCCCGACTCGATGCCGTGCTGCTCCATTTCCTTCTTGAAGCCGGCCCAGTCGAAGCCCAAATTGTGTTCCGCGGCCAGCGTCTCGAACAGCTCGGGCGGAAACCCGTGCGTGGTGTACATCTCGGCCGCTTCGGCGCCGGTCACCATCTCGCGGCTATCGGCCTTCATCTGCGTGAACAGCCGCTCGATCCGGTCCAGCCCCGTGTCGATCGTGCCGAAGAAATTACTCTCTTCCTGCTCGATGACTTGCGAGACGCGCGTAACCGTCTCGGCCAGTTCGGGATACGGATTGCGCATCACCTCGGCCACCTTGGCGACCAGCTTGTGCAAGAAAGGCTCAGAGACGCCCAACTGCCGGCCGTCGAGCACCGCGCGGCGCAACAGGCGCTTGACGACGTATTTTTCTTTGTTCGGGCCGGGATACACGTTCTCGTGTACGGCGAACGTGCACGCGCGAATATGATCGGCGATGCGCCGCAGCCGACGGCCGTTTTCCGAGGCAAGCTCATAGTGCGTGCGACACACCTCGGCCGCGGCGTCCACGAGCGGTTTCAGAATATCGATATGAAAATTGGTGGGCACCCCTTGGAGCACCGCCGCCGTCCGTTCAAGACCCATGCCCGTGTCGATATTCTTGCTCGGCAGCGGCCGCAGATTGTCGGGCGGATTCCCCACCCGGTTGAACTGCGTAAATACGAGGTTCCAGATCTCCACCTCGCTCTGGGGGTCGGGCATATAAAAGATTTCGCTGCACGGTCCGCAGACGCCGTCGGGCCCTTGGCTCGGCGCGCCGGCCGGCCAAAAGTTGTCGTCCTCGCCCATCCGCTTGATCCGGTCGGGCGTCAGCTTGATGTCTTTGGCCCAGATTTCGGCCGCCTCGTCATCGTCGAGATACACCGAGACGAACAGCCGGTCGGCGTCCAGCCCCAGCCATTGTTTGCTGGTCAAAAATTCCCAGGCCCAGTTGATCGCTTCGCGCTTGAAGTAATCGCCAAAGCTGAAATTGCCCAGCATCTCGAAGAACGTGTGATGGTAGGCCGTCCGCCCCACGTTCTCGATGTCGCCAGTCCGCAAACACTTCTGGCAAGTCGTGGCCCGGGTGAAGTCGAGCTTCACCTTTCCCAGAAAGTGATCCTTGAACTGATTCATGCCTGCCGGCGTGAACAGCACCGAAGGATCCCAACGCGGCACGAGCACGTCGCTCGGGCGGCGGACACAACCCTTGGACTCGAAGAAGTCGAGATACTTTTCGCGAAGTTCGTCGGTTTTCATAGACTCGGTATTTTACGAGGGGGGAGCGACCCAACCAGCGGACGATCGAGACGCGCGGGATGGCCTCGGACGCTACCCGAGGGATTTCGAGCCTCATCGCCGCGGCGGTCCAAAGCGCACGGCGCAAGGCTCAGGAAAGCGTCTAATGATAGCCGTATTCCGGGTTTACGGCCAGGGAGGGTGCGCACCGCTCATGGACCATGTCCCCGGTCCGCTCACAGGCCGTAGAAGTATGCGACGGACCGCATGATCGCATAAGAATGCGATCTCAAGATGACGCGGCCTAAAGCCCTTGGGCCGCGACCGGGGGGGCGCCAAGGGCAGATCGAATATAGGCAGATCGAATATAGATAAAAGGTTAGACCGTGGATTACTGGCAGGTGCGGCGGGCCGACTCGAGAGTACGACCACCTTGCCCTGCTCCGCTCTCCGCCAGTATGAGGCAACTCGGCCTACGCATCAGCATCACTGCGTGACTACGCATCAGCATCACTGCGTGACTACGCATCAGCGTCGTTATCGGGACTCTCGCCCTTGCCGCCGACCACTTCGCCTCCCGCCATGATTTTCGACTTCAGCTCCTCGACCAGCGCTGGGTTTTCCAGCAGATAGGCCCGGGTCTTTTCACGGCCTTGTCCCAATTGCACATCGCCATAGCGGAACCAGGCGCCGGAGCGGACGACCAGCTTCTGCACGATCGCCAGATCCAGAACGTCGGCCTCGTAGCTGATGCCGTTGGTGTGCATCATGTCGAACTCGGCCAGCCGGAACGGCGGGGCCACCTTGTTCTTCACGACCTTCGCACGGACCCGCTGGCCGACGACCTCTTCTCCCTCTTTCAGTTGACCGATGCGGCGGACATCAATGCGGCAGGAACTGTAGAACTTGAGGGCCCGTCCGCCGGGAGTGGTTTCGGGACTCCCGAACATCACGCCGATCTTTTCGCGGATCTGGTTGATAAAGATCACGCAGGTCTTGCTCCGGTTGATCGTGCCGGTCAGTTTCCGCAACGACTGGCTCATCAGCCGAGCTTGCAGGCCGACGTGCGAGTCGCCAATTTCACCCTCGAGCTCTTTCCTCGGAACCAGGGCCGCGACCGAGTCGACCACGATCACGTCGACCGCGTTCGACTTGATCAGCATTTCGGTAATGTGCATCGCCTCTTCGCCGCTGCCCGGCTGGCTTACCAACAGCGTCTCGAGGTCGACGCCCAGTTTCTTGGCCCAGCTAGGGTCCAGGGCGTGTTCGGCGTCGATAAACGCCGCAATACCACCGCCCTTTTGGGCTTGGGCCACGACATGCAGGGCCAGCGTCGTCTTGCCGCTCGATTCCGGGCCAAACACCTCGATAATGCGGCCTTTGGGGATTCCTTGACCGCCCAACGCCAGGTCCAGCGACAGGCTGCCCGTGGGAATGCCTTCGATTTGGGTCGCCTTGGCGGAACCCAAAGGCATGATTGCCCCTTCGCCAAACTGCTTTTCGATCTGCGCAACGGTATTGCGCAGGTCGGCGTTGCCGTCCAGGACGCTGGCGGGCTCTTTCGTCTTCTTGGTCGATTTCGATTCTTTGGCCATACGATGGTTCGATTTGGTGGCGGTGACCATGGGAATAGGGATTCCTTGTACTTGAAGACTTTGGCCAGCGAATGCGACGGACACGGCGGCCAAGGCGAGGGGGGCTTCAATGAGCGTTCCCTCATGGCGGCAGTGAACGTCTGTACATACTATCGGCGTTTGGCCGGATCTTCAAGAGCTGCGTGGCGAGAATTTTTTCCGCGTGCCGAGACCAGACGTCCCCGCGCGGAATGCTAGCGTCCCGCAGCCGCTTAGCATCTTAGCAAAGGGGCTGGCGCGCGCGTACAGCGGCTGCCGGGGAGCGTCTTGGCGGAATCGTTAGCGGCTGGAGAAACTTTGAGGCCCCGCGCGGCTAAAACCGCATGGCCGTAAAGCCGCCATCGACGTAATACGCCGCGCCGGTAATATAGCTGCCAGCCCGTTGCGAGAGCAGCAAGAGCGCCGCGCCGACCAGCTCCTCCGGCTCGCCAAACCGTGCCATCGGCGTCTGGGTCATGATGTTCGCCGTGCGGTCGGCATCCAGAATCGCCCGGTTCTGTTCCGCCGGAAAGAAGCCCGGGCACAGGGCGTTTACGCGAACTCCTTGCGGCGCGAGCTCCCGGGCCACATTCTGCGTGAGATTGATCACCGCGGCTTTCGAGGCGCTATACGCGAACACGCGCGACAGCGGCTTGTCGCTCGTCACGCTGCCGATGTTCAAAATCGAGCCGCCGCCATTGGCCGCCATGTGGGCCCCGAAGATTTGGCAACCCCAGTGGGTTCCGCGCAGATTGACGTCGATCACCCGTTGCCAGTCGTCGTCGCCGACTTCCAGATACGCGCTCGCCGCGTTGACGCCCGCGCAGTTCACGAGGATGTCGACCCGCTGAAGCTTGCCGAGCGTCTGTGCCAGCAGGGCTTCGATCGAGCCTCGCTCGCGGACGTTCACCGGCAGGTAGATCGCTTTGCCGCCGCCGGCTTCGATCGCTCGGACTCGCTCAGCCCCGCGCTCGGCGCTGCTGCCCGCCACGACGACCGTGGCTCCGGCCTGAGCGATTCCCTCGGCCAATGCCCCGCCCAGCACGCCTGTGCCGCCCACGACCACGGCGACCTGGCCATCGAGCCCGAACAGTTCGTCAAGAAAGGATCTGGCCATGATGGGTTCTCTTGCGCGATCGAAGTCGAACGGTTGAAAAGGCGGGAGGACGAACCGCGGCGGACGTTCGGTGGTTGGGCTTCTTCGTTTTCCTTCGTCGGATCTATTACTTCTTGGGTTCGCGCCGCAACCGCAGCCAGTCGCTATGAAACGAGCCCGGCTTGTCGGTCCGCTCGTAGGTGTGAGCGCCGAAATAATCACGCTGCGCTTGCAGCAGGTTCGCCGGCAAACGTTCCTGCCGATAGCCGTCGAAATAGGCCAAGGCCGCCGAGAACGCGGGCGTCGGCACGCCCAACTTGATCGCCGTGCAAACCACGTGGCGCCACGCCGGTTGGGCCTTTTCGACCGCTTCGGTGAAGTAGGGCGCCAACAGCAGGTTCTCGAGCCGCGGATCGGCGTCGAACGCCTCCTTGATGCGGTCCAGGAACCGTGCGCGAATGATGCACCCGCCCCGCCACAAGAGCGCGATATCGCCGAAGTTCAACGGCCAGTCGTGTTCTTTCGCCGCCGCCGCCATTTGCACGAAGCCCTGGGCATAGCTACAGATCTTCGAGGCGTATAGCGCGTGTCGGGTTTCTTCTATAAACTGTTTTTTGTCGTCCTCGAACTTCGCCGCCGGGCCCTTGAGCACTTTGCTCGCTCGCGTGCGCGCGTCTTTCATGGCCGACAGGCAGCGGGCGTACACGGCCTCGGTCACCAGCGTGCTGGGCACTCCCAAGTCGAGCGCCAACTGGCTCATCCACTTGCCGGTTCCCTTGGCGCCGGCCTTGTCCAGCACGTAGTCGACCAGGTAGTTGTCCGTATCCGGATCGCGCACGCTGAAGATGTCGCGCGTGATTTCGATCAGATAGCTGTCCAGCTCGCCGCGGTTCCATTCGTCGAACACGTTGTACAGCTCTTCGTTCGACAGCCGCAGGGCGTGCTTGAGCACGAAGTAGGCCTCGCAGATAAGCTGCATGTCGCCGTACTCGATGCCGTTATGCACCATCTTCACATAATGTCCCGCGCCGCGCGGCCCCACCCATTCGGCGCAGGGAATGTCGCCGTTCGGGCCCACTTTGGCGGCGATCGCCTGGAAGATCGGCTTCACCAGCGGCCACGCGGCGGGCGAACCGCCGGGCATCATGCTGGGGCCCTTGAGCGCGCCCTCTTCGCCGCCCGAGACGCCCGTGCCCACGTACAGCAGGCCCTTCGCTTCGACCTCGGTCGTGCGGCGCTCGGTATCGACATAGTAGCTGTTGCCGCCGTCGATGATCACGTCGCCCTTGTCCAGCAGCGGCAAGAGCTGTTCGATCACGGCGTCGACCGGCGGACCGGCCTTGACCATCAGCATCACCTTGCGCGGTGCTTTCAGGCTGGCCACCAGCTCCTCGACCGTGTGGCAGCCGACGAAGTTCTTGCCCTTTGCCCGGCCGCCGATGAAGTCGTCCACGACCTTCGTCGTGCGATTGAAAACGGCGACGTGATAGCCGCGGCTCTCCATGTTCAGAGCCAGGTTCTCGCCCATCACCGCCAGGCCGATCAGTCCGATGTCGCAATTCGCAGCCATGATTTAATTGATTTACTGTTGCTTAGGTTGGTTCTTGGAGGGGGGCGCTTTCGGCCCAATGCAGTCGCGACCCGATTCAGGCGTTCTATCGCTTCCACGGAGGCAACTCGGGCAGGTAGCCTTCGAACTCGGCCAGCAGCTTCTGTTGGTATTCGCCGGCGAACGTGCCGTTCAAAAATCGGTCGATGCCTTCCTCGTGCAGCCGTTTCCAGCTTGCTTCCTCGTGTCCGGGGTTGATCGGATAGAACAACGCGTCGTTGGCCACCGCCGCCTTGTGGTCGCCCGGGGCGTCGCCAATCATGAGCGTGTGGTTCGGTTTGTACTTCTTGGCGTTGGCCAAGGTTTCTTTCTTCGAGCCGATTTCCTGCCCGCAGATCGCCCGCACGTACCTGGCCAGGTCGTGTTCTTCCCACTCGCGCTCGAGGGCCTCGTTCGGCGTGGCCGAGACCACCAGCAGGTCGGCCTTCGCCTGGAGCTTTTCCAGGCATTCGCGCACAAACGGAAACGGCGGCACGTTGCTCACCACCTCGGTCACCGTGGCGTTCACCGCCTGCGACCAGGCCAGCGCTCGCGTCAGGTCCGCGTCGCCCGTCTTCCGTACCTCGGCCTCGAGCGCCGGGTTGCCGAGCTTCGTCTCCCGCTTCATCCACTCGACGATCCCCGCGGGAATGCGAATCTCGACATTGCGGGCGATCACCTCGGGCCGCTGCTTGAGCCACTCGAGCGCCTCGATCAACGCCGGAAAGCGGTTGATTCCCCGGCTTTTCGAGTACAGGTTCACGAATTCGGCCGCCTCGCGGGCGTACTTGCTCACGCCGGCCAGGCCATAGTGCTTGATGATGTTCGGAATGAAGCACTCTTTGTGCTTCACTTCCATCGTGTCGAACGCGCAGCCGTCGGAATCGATGCCGACTAGGAACTCATGCTGGGGAGTAATTTCGTACATAAACTTGTGGATGTTATCGCGATTGCTTGAAAGGTCTTTTTATTTACGGTCGGCCTGGGGGACATACTTGCCCAGCTTTTGCGTGGCATGAATCGGCTGAAACCGCGTCATCCGGAAGCGGCCGTCCACGAGCGGCATCGTGAGCATGTCTTCGCCCACCAGCGGCTTGGCGTAACGCACGAAGTCGTCCGTCACGTCGTTTCCTTCGGCGGTGATCCACTGCTGGGGGAACGTCCGCTCGCTGTTGGCCACCTCGGCCAGCGGCACCTTATCGTACCGCACGCTGTAGATCGGCGGCTCGTTCCGCAGAATCGTCGACATGTAGCCGTTCTCGCCCCGCGCGGCGAGCAGCGCCGCGAGCTGGCCGCTACGATAGGCTTCTTCCAGGTCCACGGTCGAAGCCAGCGCGATCGCGTGCCGCTGGTCGGTGCCCGGCACGTTGCCGCGGGCCGCGCCCTTGGCCGCCAGGCCCACTTTGTTCAAGTGGTTTACCACGGCCTGGGCCACGGTCATCTGGCTGCTGCTGAACATCACGTGGCCGAACGAGTCGCGCACCTCGCCCAGTGAGCCGACGTCGAACCCTTCGCTCACCACGACCACGCAGCGCCCGCGCTTGCGAAGCTGGTCGTTCACCTGGTCGGCCAACTGCTCCAAGGAACAGGGGCTCTCGGCCAGGTAGATTTGCAGCGGCATCTCGCGCGCCGGATCGGCCAGCCGCGCCGCGGCCGGAATGTAACCGATCTTGCGCCCCATCGCCTGCATCACCAGCACGGGGTCGGCTGGCGAGGAGCCTTCGTTCTCTTCGTTCGCGGCCTGCACCATGTGCATCCAATACTTGGCCACCGAGCCGTACCCCGGCGTGTGGTCGATCAGCTTGAACGCGCTGTCGCCGACGTCGTTGTCGATCGTCTTCGGCACGCCCACGCCCGTCAGGTCCAGCCCACGCTCGCGGGCCAGCGCGGCCACCTTGTTGGCCGTGTCCATCGAGTCGTTGCCGCCGATGTACAGAAAGTACCCCACGTCGTGAGCCTTGAAGACTTCGATCACCCGGTCGAAATCTTCGGTCTGATTCGGCTTGAGCTTGTAGCGGCACGTGCCGATCGAACCGGCCGCCGGCGTATACCGCAGCAGCGAAACTTCCTCGGCCGGTTGGGCCGAGAGGTCGAGCAGTGCTTCCTTCAGCACCCCTTCGATGCCGTGTACGGCGCCATAGACCGTGCCGATCTCGGCCAGCTCGCGGGCGGTTTCAATAATCCCCCGCAAGCTGTTATTGATGACGGGGCTCGGGCCGCCGCTCTGGGCGACAACCATGTTTCGGGGCTTGGACATACGGCAACACCAGGGGGCGCATTCGGGCCGGCAAGAAACCCAAATGGTAACAGCCGCTCGGCAAGCGCGAAAGCCCCTGAATCGGCGGCGGAAAAGCCCGCGGAGAACGCCTCGCTTTCGAGAAATTGCGCTACGTATACCGCACGCCACGATGCTCCGGCTCGAAGAACGCCGGCAACATCCCATCCACGCGCAGCAGCCCCTTGCGAGTGAGCGTCACCTGCTGGTCATCGAACGTGAGCAACGCATCGTCCGCGTGTCGCTGGAACTCGCCGCGCCAGTGGTCGAGGATGTCGACCCCGAACTTACGGCGGAAATAATCCACGTCGAGCTGTCCCGTCTTGAGCTGCAAGATCATCTCGCGGACCAGCCGTTGATGCGGCGTCGGTCTTAGCCCGCGATACAGCGGCAACTCTCCCTGTTCCAAGCGGCCGACGTATCCGGCCCAGTCGGGCTCGTTCTGATAGTGGACGCCCGAGGCGTGCCCGAAGCTGGCGACCCCGGTCGCCAGCAGGTCGCTGCCGTGCCACAGGTTGTCGCGGTAGCTGAAGTTCACCTTGCGCTTGTCTTTGACCATCGTGTAGGCGCTCGACGCGCTGTAGCCGCCCGCGGCCAGCTCGTCGAACGCGTAGCTCACCCAGTCGCGTTTCAGTGGCCAGTCGGCCACGGGCGTTTCGATCTGGTTGCCCAGAATGTCCTTGGAATAGACCGTGTTGAACGGCAATTCCATCTGGTAGATCGTGACGCTGTCCGGAGCGAGCGCGATCGTCTTCGCAATGCACTCGCGCCAATTCTCCCACGTCTCGCCGACCATGCCCGCGATCAGGTCGATGTTCACGTTCGGAAAGCCGGCCGCGCGAATCCAGTCCCAGGCCTTGTAGACTTCGCCCGAGAGGTGCGCCCGGCCGTTCTCTTCGAGCACGGCGTCACTGAAGTTCTCCACGCCCAGGCTCAAGCGCGTGACGCCCAGCTCGCGGAGCGTGGCCACCTTGGGTTCCGAGAGCGTGCCCGGCTCGCACTCGAAGGTGACTTCCTCGGCATGGTCCCAGTTGATGTTCGCCCGCAGCCGATCCACCAGCCGCGTGAGCTGCTTGCCGCTCAGAAACGAGGGCGTCCCGCCGCCAAAGTACACGAAGCGAAACGGCCGGCCGCCCATCACTTCGAGTTTGCTGACCAGCTCGATTTCGTGCGCCAGCGCCGAGACATACGTTTCCACGTCGTCCGCGCGCTTGTCCGTATACACGCGAAAGTAGCAGAACTTGCACCGCTTGCGGCAGAACGGAATATGCAGGTAAAGCCCCAGCGGCGCCGGCTCCGAGCCGCCCGGCGGCACAAGTGGCGGCGCGTGCAGCGCGGCGCGCACGTCGGCGAGCGACTCGGCCGACCATTGCGAGAACGGCGGATAGTTCGAGATGAAGTAACTGCCAACCTCGGTTTTCGATTCCGTTGCCATTGCTCAACCTCGCTCTCGCGGCACGCGCCGCTTTTTCCGAATCGATTTCCGCAAGTCTCGACGGCGAAGCCCCGCCCCAGGGTAACTCAAAAGTTCAAGCTGGGTGCCACTGCTGGCTTATCCAGCAGTGGCACACGGAACAGTCCAAGATGAAACTCTGAGTAGCCCTGAACCTCGCCCCATTACTTCTTCGCCCCGAAACAGTACAACGTGCCGTCCATGTTGCCGATCACCAGCCGGCCGCCGGCGACCGCGGGTGAGGCGACAAAGTCACCGCCGGCCTCATATTCCCAAACCTTCTTCCCAGTTTTTCGATCGAGCTCGTACAGCCGTCCGTCCGAAGCGCCGACGAACGCGCGATTGCCCACGACGACCGGCGACGAATCGACCCGCGCTCGCGTGCGAAACTTCCACAGCTCTTTGCCCGTCGCCGGTTCGAGGGCGTACACCGTTTTATCGCGCCCGCCAAAGATCACCGCGGCCGCGTCGAGCGCCCCGCTCGAACGCAGCGGCATGTTCTTGCCCGTGTTCATCGTCCAGCGCACTTTGCCCTCGCGCCAATCGATGCAAAAAAACGTCGAGCCTTCGGTGCCAAAGTACACGCAGCGTTCGTCCGCGGCCGGCGTCGAGCCGGTGGGGCCGTCGATTTCGACGGTCGTGATCGCTTCGCCTTTATCCAGGTCGACGATGTGCAGCTTGGCGTCGCAGCCGGCCAGAAACGCCCGGCCTTCGACCACGGTCGGCTGGCAGCGAATCTGATCGCCGATCGTATAGGTCCACACCTCCTCGCCCGTCGCGGCCTTCAGGCAATAGAGCGTGGAGTCCTGCGATCCGAACAGCACGGTGTCTTTGTAGAAGTTCGCTCCGGAGTTGATCTCCGCGCCGGCTTCGAAGCCCCACAGCGGCTTGCCCGTGGCCGCTTCGAAGCAGTAAAACCGCCCGTCGCTGTCGCCGGCGAACACCCGCCCTTCACGCACGGCGGCCGGCGCCGTAAAGCCCAGATCCGTGTGATAACGCCACTTTTCCTTCCCATCGGCCAACGAAAGCACGTACAATTCGCCATCCAAACTGCCGGCGTACACCAGGCCGTCGGCGATCGCCACCGTAGCTTCGAAGCCGTGGTCCTGGCTGTTGAACTTCCACAGCACTTCGAGCTTTTCCGGCAATTCGCCGCTGGCGATGCCCGTGGCCATCGGATCGCCGCGGAACACCGGCCAGGCGTTCGCGGGCGAGGTGTTGCTCGGAGTGGCGGCGTTGGCGAAAGCGGATGCCGCGAGAATAGCGCACACCAGTGGCGCAAACGCAGCCATGCGCCGGATCGCGTTTCGTGGCCAGATATTGAACGCCATTGCGAAAAGCCCCTCTCGCGCCTTTACCGCAATCAAAACGCCGCTTCGTACAGGGCGAGCAGTTCCGCCTCCCCTACCCTACGCGGATTGAACGTGCCGGTCCACTGTTTGGCCGCTTCGGCCGCCATTTCAGCGAGTTTCTCCCGTTCGACACCGCACGCGCCGAGTCGAGTGGGCAGGCCCGCCTTCGCGACCAGCTCGGCAACGAACTCCGCGAGCCCCGCAAAGCCGCTCTCCGGGCGAGGAAAGCCATTCGCGCCGCCCGTGCCTTCGAGCAGGTCTTGATACCAAGGGCCAAACTCCGCGCCGTTGAAGCGAATCACGTGCGGCAGCATCAGGCCGATCGCCCGGCCATGCACGATGCCATACCGGGCCGTCAGCGGATTGGCCAGCGCGTGGGCCGCCCCCAGCATCGAGTTTTCGATCGCCAGCCCCGCGAAGCACGCTCCCAGTTGCATCGCGCCGCGCGCGTCCAGGTTTTCCGGCTCATCGAGCACGCGTGGGAAGTTCTCGGCCAGCAGCAGCCACGCTTCGCGGCTGAAAGCCAGAGAGACCGGGTTGCGCACCTTCGTTACATAGGTCTCGAGCGCATGGGCGATCGCGTCGATGCCGGTCAGCGCGGTGACCACGGGCGGTTGCGAGACCGTCAGCGTAGGGTCGAGAACCGCTACCCGGAACGAGGCTTTCTTATCGCCGCAGGCCATCTTGGCGTGCGTCTTGGCGTCGGAGATCAGGGCGAACGACTGCGTTTCGCTGCCCGTGCCGGCCGTCGTGGGGACCGCGATCATCGGTAGCATCGGCCGCGTGGCCTTGCCCACGCCCCAGTAGTCCTGCATCCGGCCGCCGCCCGAGTAGAGGAAGTTGATGCCCTTCGCGCAGTCCATCGAGCTGCCGCCGCCCAGGCCCACGATCAGCTCGGGTTGATACCGCTTGGCAATCGCCACCCCGGCGTCGACGTTGTCCGTCGTGGGGTTTTCTTCCACGCCGTCGAAGAGTTGGACCTCGATGCCGGCCTTGGCCAGCGATTCCAGCCCGCGTGCCGCGTGGCCCGCCTGCACGATCCCCGGATCGCTGACGACCAGCGCCCGCCGGGCGCCAAGCTCGCCGGCCAAAGCCCCCAGCAGGTCGATCTTGTCGGGCCCAAACACGATTCGCGTGCGCGGCTGGAAGTCGAAAGGAATCATGCACGCATCGCGGTGGGGTGAATTCGGGCAGGCAGTATGACATCCGGAACGCCGCCGGGGGCTTGTCCCCCGGGAGGCGACCGTTTCTACCGCATCGCGGCCAGACGTTCTTCAGGCACCTGGTACGCTCGGGCGCGGAACAAGAATTCCACGATGTTGCCTTCGTGGGGTTGCAGCCAGTCGAGCTTGATCGTCGGGATCGGCCCGATGTTCAAACGGTCGATGTGTGTGGCGTCGGTCAATTGCTGTTGAAGCTTCGCGTCGTTCGTCAGCGCCGTGCAGACCAGCGTCGGACCGATCGATTCGAGCATCTTGTCCTGCGGGCATTCCACGACGCTCGCGAACGGATACATATACTCGGCCTTGGCCAACGTGTTGCCAGGGCTCTGGCAGTGAACGATCGTCGGCCGCAGGTACGCGCAGCGCTCCTTCTCTTCCAGACGCGGACCATATTCGCTGGTCATGTCCGTGACGCCGTCTTCCCGCAAGCCGGCGGAAATCTGGTTCCAGATCGCCGCCGCGGCGCCCGGAATCGTGAACGCCGCCAAGGCCGCCTTGGGATCCTCGGGCGGCAGCACCGGCACGGGGCCGAGCTTTTTCGCCAATGCCGCGGCGATTTCTTTTGTGTGCCGCGAGGCCCAAATGCCCGAGCAGTTGATGCAGCCGCGGCCGCTGTTGAGATAAATGCTGTCGGCCATCAGGTCGATGTACTTTTCCCAATCGTCGACCACGTCGTCGCCCAACAGGATCTTGCTGAACCCGGGACCGTGCGCCTGCACCTTGGGGTTGCCCTTGTAGCGTTCGACCGTCGGCGTGCCGCCAAAGATCATGCTCCGGTCGCAACTCGCGAGCACCGCCGCGCCGACGTCCGGCCCGCCGGGATAGATCGAGATCGCCTCGGCCGGAATGCCCGCCTGCGTAAACGCGGCCGTCATCCGGTACGGCGTCCACGGCTCTTGCGGGCCGGGTTTCAACACCAGGCCGATCTGCATCGGGATCACCGGCAGCCACAGCGTATGTACGCCGGGCGAGTTCGACGGCAACACCAGCCCCACGGCCGGCGATTGCGCCTGGTAGCTCACCACCACGCCCCGGCTTTCCACGCCGAACCCGTTGCTCAGAATGTTCAGGTCCAGCCCCCGCGTCAGCGCGTCGAGCATCTGGTCCATGTGCGACAGCACGAAGAAGTTCTTCTGCATGTTCGCCTTGCACATATGCTCGGGCAGCCCGGTCGAGGCCGATTGCATGTGCGCGAACTCGTCGGGCGACTGTGTGCCGTCGCCCAGCGGCAAGGTCGCGTTCAGGTACAGCTCGCCCGCTTTCTTGACGCGTTCGATCAGATCGGCAATCGGAATGTCGCGCAGTACCTGGCGGGCAGTGGCCGCCTTGCGCATGTCGCGTTGCAGCAGGCCGCCATTGGCCTGGCTCACCTTGGCGATCGGTTCACCCGTGATGAAGTGCTTGACCTCGTCGGCTTCGAGCGACTCGTAGGGTTTGCCCCAGCGAAGAATTGGAATATTCAGCACGTGTGGTCCTCAGTGTGTTAACCCAGGGCCGCGACGCGGTCGCGGAATATCGGTACGGATACCGCGCTGCCGCCCCGGTCCAGCCGGGCTCTTAAACGGGTTTCAGTTTGCGGCGGAGACTTTCGTGAGTCCTTGGATCTCCAGGTACTCTCAGGCGTCGCCAACAAGGGCTCTCCGGCTGCGATCAATACACGCCGACGGTCGTCGCTTCGGCCAACTCGTGGAACGGGCGCACGCCGCTCACTCCGTCCCAGGGATACTTGATGTAGGGCGTCTCGCGTTCGCCTTCGTCCCGTTCCAGAAAGCCCGGCACGAAGAATTCCTTGGTCAGCGTCGTCAGCTTCACGCGGCCCGTCTCGCCGTAGCCCACGATCTTGTGCGGATCGTTGAAGTCGACGATCTCCAGCACGGCCCGCGGTTGCGGCGCATAGTACGAAATCTTGTAACCATCGTCCGGGGTCACCGGCTTGCTGCATGCCAGGCCCATCAGCGTATTGCCATACGTGGGCGTCATGTACACGCCTTCCAGGTACTCTTCCATCGCGAACCGGGTCCACTGGGGCGTAAACTCGGTGCCGCCGGAGAAAATGCCGGTGATGCCCATCTCGTGAATCGTCTTGCCCCGCTTTTCCAGTTCGAGCGCCAGCGCTTCGAGCAGCTTGGGCGTGGTGAACATGCAGCGGATGTCGTGTCCCGCGCCGAGAATCGTGATCGCCTGGTCGATGCAGTGCTTCTTGTACTCTTCCAGATGTTCCATCCAGCCCTTTTTGATGAGCTTGATGACCCACCGCGGGTCGAGGTCGATGCAGAAGCAAACGCCGCCGCGATGTTGGCACAGGTGCTCGACGGCCAGTCGCAGCCGCCGCGGGCCCGAGGGGCCCAGCATCAGCCAGTTCGCCCCGTGTGGAAAGTATTCGTCCGGCAGCGTGTTGCTGAACAGCGAGTAGTCGATCCGAAAGTCCTCGATGGCGATGCGGCTTTTGGGAACGCCCGTCGTGCCGCCCGTTTCGAACACGTAGATCGGCTTGTTGGCGTACGCCTGGGGAACCCAGCGGCGCACCGGGCCGCCGCGCAGCCACTCGTCTTCGAACGGGTCGAACTTCTTCAGATCGTCAAACGTGTTGACCTCTTTCAGCGGATCGAACTTCAGGGATTGGGCTTTCTCCAGCCAGAACGGGCAGCCCGTCGACGGATGGAAATGCCACTGCACGGTTTCATACGTCTGGGCATCCAGTTGGTCGCGAGCCCGTTTGACCGCCGACGTAAGTTCTTCCTGGTTCGACTGCTGGAGTGTGCTCATCAAATCTCCTCGCTCGGTGGGAAGCGGTCCGCCGTTAACAATTCGACGGTGGGCTCGCCGGTGTTATCGGGGTGGGAACTGTGGGGCGGCGGACCGAATACTATGAAAAATACCAGCCGCTGCGGGCAAACACAACCGCCGGACGCCTCCGCGCAACTGCCTCCGCGGAAACTACCTAAGGGCCCTAATCGTCAAGAAGTTCAACGCCACGCATGGCCAGATTTTTTTTGACACTCGCCCCCGCCCCGGGGTATGCTTTTGGGTGCAGATCCGGCAGCGAAGAGTGCGCATCAGCTTTCACGTCCGCGCAAATCAAAACTCGTACCAGCGGGAGGCCGTTCCATGTTCCTCCGTGAGATTCTGCAAACCAAGGGGACCCGCGTCCACACGATTGAGCGCGATGACTCGCTCCAAGAGGTTGTCGATCGCTTGGTCCGCCATAACTGTGGCTCGCTGGTGGTGGTTGATTCTCGCAACTCCGAAGCGTGCATGGTGGGGATCATCACCGAGCGCGACATTCTTCGCGCGTGCGCCAGTCACCGCTGTCCACTCAATGCCTTGAGCGTGGCCGACGTCATGACGCACGAGGTCGTGACCGGGACGCCCTGCGACTCGATTGAAGACGCAATGGGCCTGATGACCGTCCGGCGCATTCGACACTTGCCCGTGATTGACGACGGCACGCTGGTCGGCCTCGTTTCGATCGGCGACGTTGTCAAAACCCAGCACGACCGCCTGACGATGGAAAACCACTACCTCAAGAGCTATCTGCATTCCAGCTAAGGGGCCGCCGCGCTGCCGGTCGAGGGCACGCGTCCAAGACAAGACACGTCCCGGGGGGGGGCTTTCCTCCGGGACGTAGTTTTTTGGGGGGACGTAGTTTTTTTCCGGGCCTTAAGTTCGCCTTAATTCTTCGTCGCCGCTTGAAGCTGGCGCACGTCTTTCGGCAACGGAAAGTACACTTCCTCCTCGCGGATGGAACGTGACTCGACGCTCGCGCCAAACTTGTCCACCAGCAGATTGACGCATCGTTCGACGACCGTCTCGGGCGCGCTCGCCCCGGCCGTGACCAACACCGTGTCGTCCGCTTGGAACCAGCCCAGATCGATATCTTCGGGCCCGTCGATCAAATAGGTGCGCGGCGTCGATTCGCTTGCCAATTCCGCCAGACGCTGGCTGTTCGAGCTGTTCTGGCTGCCGAGCACCAGCACGACGTTAGCCTCGCGAGCCAGAATCTTCACGGCCTCTTGCCGGTTCTGCGTCGCATAACAAATGTCTGCCTTCGGCGGACCGACAATTTGCGGGAAGCGTTCCTCGAGCCGGCGAATAATCCGGCTGGCGTCGTCGACACTCAGCGTGGTCTGGGTGAGATAGGCGAGTTTCGGGGTCGTCAGTTCAAGCTGGTCCACATCCTCGGGCGATTCCACGAGCAGGATCGCTTCGGGCGCTTCTCCCATCGTGCCAATAACTTCGTCGTGCCCCTCGTGGCCAATCAGGACGATCGTGTACCCTTCCTTGGCGTAGCGAATCGCTTCCAGGTGAACCTTGATCACTAGCGGGCACGTGGCGTCGATCGTCCGCAGCCCGCGCTCGGCCGCGACCCTGCGAATTTCGGGCGAAACGCCGTGAGCGCTATAGAGCAACGTTTCGCCGGGCGGTACCTCGGCCAGATCCTCGACAAACACGGCCCCGCGCGTCCGAAATCGTTCCACGACATACTTATTATGGACGATTTCGTGATACACGTAGACCGGCGTTCCGACGATCTGGATCGCCAGTTCCAGCGTCTCGATGGCCATGTTGACGCCGGCGCAAAAGCCGCGCGGGCTGGCGAGGAGGATTTTCATGCGTAGGCCACTGCTCCTTGGCGCTCTCGGAGGCTTGCGGCAGTTCGCATCCGTGCTATCGCGAGCCGCGGTCCGCCTTTGCAAGGGGTAAGCAAATCATCATAATGTGTACCGGCGAGATTGAGAATAGTCGCACGCACCTCCGCGGAGCCGCATCGTGCGAACCGCAATCCCACCCACGATATCACGGACGGGCGGAAGAAATAGATGGGCGAGCTTTCGCTAGCCACCGAGCTGGGCCAATGGGGGCCGGCCCGGCGCACCGCGCGCCGCTGGACCCCCGCCGAGGCTGTTGCCTATTGTCGCGATTTGGCCCGCCGGCATTATGAAAATTTCACCGTCGCCAGCCTGCTGCTGCCGCGCGACCTCGTTCCACACTTTCATGCCGTCTATGCCTATTGTCGCTGGGCGGATGATCTGGCAGACGAAACTGGCGACGCCGAGCGAAGCCTCGAACTGTTGAATTGGTGGGAGGCGGAACTCCACCGCTGCTATGCCGGCGAAGCCGAACATCCCGTGTTCATCGCGCTTCGCGAAACGATTCGTAAGTTCGAAATTCCCATCGAGCCCTTCCGAAACTTGCTGATCGCCTTTCGGCAGGACCAGCGGAAAGCCCGCTATGCCTCGCACGACGAGGTACTCGACTACTGCCGCAACTCGGCCAATCCCGTGGGGCGGTTGGTACTGTATCTTGGCCGTTGCCACGACGACGATCGCGGGCGGCTCGCCGACGACGTCTGCACGGGTCTGCAACTCATCAACTTCTGCCAGGACGTCAAACGCGACTGGCAGCAGGGACGCGTCTATCTCCCGGCCGACACGCTCGCGCGCCACGGCTGCGCGCTCACCATGCTCGACGAAGACGCCGCGACTTCCGAATTGCGGGCCGCGCTCGAAAAGGAAGTCGAACGCGCCGAGCAGTACCTCGCCAGCGGCGACCAACTCGTGCTGCGGATGCCGCGCGATCTGAGGCTGGACGTGGCGCTCTTCACCGCGGGGGGCCGAGCGATTGCCCGCGAGATTCGCCAGGCCCGGTTCGACGTCTTGCACGCTCGGCCGCGCGTCTCCAAACTGGCCCAAATCAAGTTGCTTGCCGCCTGCTGGTGGCGGACCCGTAGGATACCCTAACCACGTTCGGCAAGGATTTGCCCCCGATGATGACGAGTGGAGTGCTGGAACAAGCGATGCCCCCCGAGTTGCTCGAAGCCAGCTATGCGCATTGCCGGGAGATCGCGCGCCGCTCGGCGTCCAGCTTCTATTATTCCTTTCTGCTGCTGCCCGAGCGGCAGCGACGGGCGATGTGCGCGCTGTATGCCTTTCTGCGCCGCACCGACGACCTGGGGGACAGCGATCTGCCCCTCGGCGAGCGCCGCGCCGCGCTTGCCGGTTGGCGGCAATCCTTCCGCAGGGCCATGACGGGCGAGCACGACGACCCGCTCTTGCCCGCCCTGGCCGACACCGTCAGCGGTTGTGGAATCGACCACGCCCATCTCGAAGCGGTCATTGATGGCGTGGAAATGGACCTCGAACCCACGGGCTACGAAACGTTTGCCCAGCTCGAAGTCTACTGCCATCGCGTGGCCTCCGCCGTCGGGCTCGCGTGTTTGCCCATTTGGGGCTGCACCAATCGCGAGGCCATCGACCCAGCCAGAAGTTGCGGGCTCGCGTTCCAGCTCACCAATATCCTCCGCGATCTGAAAGAAGACGCCGATCGCGACCGGGTCTATCTGCCGCGCGAGGACTTCGCGCATTTTGGTTACGCGCCCGAGCAATTGCGCTCCGGAGTGCGCGACGACCAGTTTCGGGAGCTGATGCGTTTCCAGGTGGCTCGCGCCGAGAGCTTGTACGAAGCCGGGAGCCGGCTCGTTACGCACCTCTCGGCCGATGGACGCCGCGTTTTCGGAAGCATGTTGGCCGTCTACCGCGCCCTGCTCGCCGAGATTAAACGCCGCGATGGCGATGTGCTGGATACACGCGTCCAGCTCAGCCGCTGGCAAAAAATGCGGATCGCTTCCCAGTGGCTGGCCGGCGGACCCGCGATCGATGATCCGCTCGGCGCCGCTTCTTCATGACCATGTCGGACGAGCGCCCGCATGTCGTGATCGTTGGCGGAGGGCTCGCCGGGCTGGCCGCCGCCGTTGCGCTCGCCGAAGATTGCCGCGTCGAACTCTTCGAAGCACGCCGCGCGCTCGGCGGCCGGGCCGGTTCGTTTTGCGATCCAACCACGGGCGAAACCCTCGATCACTGCCAGCACGTCAGCATGCGCTGCTGCACGAACCTCGCGGATTTCTCTCGCCGCGTCGGAATCGACCAACTCTTCCGCCGCGTAGATACGCTACGATTCATCGGTCTCGATGGCCAACCTAGCGACTTGTCGGCGGGCTGGCTGCCCGCTCCCGGACATCTGGCCGGTTCCTTCTGCGGCCTCAAGTTCCTTTCGATCCGCGAGCGGCTCGCGGTTGCCCGCGCGATGTGGCGGCTCATGCGTTTGCCAGTGCGCGACGACGAACGCTCGCCCACGATCGGCGCATGGCTGCGCGCGGCGGGCCAATCCCCACGCGCCATCGATCTGTTTTGGAACGTCGTCCTCGTGAGCGCCCTGGCCGAGGAACTCGATCGAGCTTCTCTGGCGGCAGCGCGCAAGGTAATCGTCGATGGCTTTCTTACCAACCGCGAAGCCTACGTCGTCGAAGTTCCCCGGGCGCCGTTGAGCGAGCTCTATGGCGCTTCGCTGCTGCGTTGGTTGGCGGCGCGCGGCGTATCGGTCCATCTCGGCGCGGCCGCCAAACGCATTGCCCACCAAAGCGGTCCACGGCTGGCGCTTGCCGATGGACGCGAGGTTCGGCCAGATCACTTGATCGTCGCCGTGCCTTGGCACAAGCTTCGCGACCTGGTTGATCGTGACCTGGCCGGTCGCTGGCCGTGGCTCGACGAAATCGATTCGGTGGCCGCCTCGCCCATCACGGGCGTGCATCTCTGGTTCGATCGCCCGATCATGCCCCACGATCATGCGGTGCTGGTGGGTCGGCTCAGCCAATGGGTGTTCCACCGCGCGCTTCACGCGCCAACGAATCCCGCGGACTCCCCGAGTGTTACGGTGGACCTGTCCAGCGACGCTCGCGATGTGAATGGCGGGCTCTCGGAAACTTCGGCGGCAAAGCACTACTATCAAGTCGTCATCAGCGCTTCGCGGAATCTTGCTGGCCGCAATCGCGACGAGGTGGTTTCCGAGGTGTGCCGCGAATTGGCCGCCATCTGGCCGCAGGCCGCCGATGCACGGCTTTTGCATGCGCGCATGGTCACGGAGCACGCGGCCGTATTCAGCACCCGCCCGGGCCTCGACCGCATTCGCCCGGCGCAACAGACGGTCGTGCATGGGATTCATATCGCCGGCGATTGGACCCGTACTGATTGGCCCGCGACGATGGAAGGCGCGGTGCGCAGCGGTTACCTCGCGGCCGAAGGCGTGCTGCGCTGCTTGGGCCGACCGCGCCGCGTATTGGCGGGGGATCTATCGCGTTCGTGGCTTGTGCGGCTCTTGGTTCGTTAGCGCACGCCTCGGCTTTGCCATTTGAAGGTCTTGTTTGGGTGCCACTGCTGGCTTGTCCAGCAGTGCCCGTATTTTGAGCTT
>CAZRCI010000029.1:0-58973 GCA_964598535.1 uncultured Planctomycetaceae bacterium
AGGCCCGATACCTAATCGCGCTCGCACGTGGCCCGTTGCCCCCAGCCGTCCGTGATTTCCCTGCTTCCGGCCAGACCCTCCCTATTCGGACGGATAATATACAATTTCTGCCCCTTTGTTTTTGAATAATATTGTATATTATAAGGACGTGATTCGCTCTCAAGGTCGCTGTAGGAGCAACCCATGAGGAAGCAAATTCAAGTCGGTGTGCGGAAGGGTGCTGGCCCCTCGCCCGGGTACGAATGGGGAGTGGGGCTCTTGAGCGTGCTCGGGCGCGAAAGCAAGTTCCTGAGCCGAGAGCAGCGGAAGCACCTGGCCGCGCAAGTCAAGGATCTGGCCAGGCAGGAAGACCCGACTCATAGCGATTCGATTTCGCTCGACGACGTCGAGGACTTCCACGAACTGCGCGACTGGGGCGGGGTGCTGGCGGGACTGAACGTCCGGATATTTTTTGGCGTCGATAAACAGAATCGCCTGATCATCGTGTTGGGCGTGTTCAATAAGAAGAACAACGGCCCGACTCCCTTGGGCGTCAAAGTGCGAATCCGGCAACGGTGGCGGAAATATCTCAACGGCGATTACGGAGCGCCTTGACGGCGCGGCCCACAAGAAGCCGACAGGTGAATCAAGTTGGAGGTGCGGACCATGTTGAAGGAAAAGGAACTGGCCGGGCGCGGCTGGGACGAAAAGGTTTCCATGATGGCGCTGACCGTGCTCGAGGCCAAGGCGAGGTCGCTTTCGCCCGCCGACCGCGCTGACCTGCTCGAGGTCATTCGCGAGTTCATGACCACGGACGACGAGGAGTCCCGCGAGAGCGCGGCAAGCACCATCCTGGAAATCCTGGAACCGAACAGGGGCACGGTACGCAGGGTGTCCCTCGGGGAAGGCACGGCGACAAAGACGCCGTGGACGGCCAGCATCAGCAAGAAAATTCGCGAGCTGCGCATCGCGGCCAAGCTGACCCAGGAGGAGCTTGCCGCGCGCAGCGGCCTCACCCAAAGCCATATCTGTCGACTGGAGCGGGGAGAGCATTCCCCCAACGGCCTGACGCTGGAAAAACTCGCCCAGGGCCTGGGAGTTCCTTTGGCGCGTCTCGATCCGTCCGTCAGCGATCCCGCGAGCTGAGCTTCAAGATAGAAAAAGGCGCCGGTGGGAGTCGAACCCACGATGGCGGATTTGCAATCCGCTGCCTTAGCCTCTTGGCGACGGCGCCGCTTCAACGATGCTAAAAGTAAAAAAACCTTGGGTTTGGGTCAAGGTCAACCTTCTGGGGCTTTGGGCGATTCCGGTAAAAACCGCCCGCCGACACCCGGCCTATTGAAGACTATCGGCAGCACGGCACGATTGTCTACATACGCATCGCGCGGTAGCCTCGACAGTCCACCGACCGGTCTCATGCTGGTAGCGAGCAAGACGCTCGTCGCGCGGGATTCATCACGCGTCCCGCCCATCGCCGCCAATGCGTTTCATTATTCGAAGGGATTCGAGCTAAGGCAAAAGGAGCTGGCCAAATGGGCATCTGGAGTTTTTTCGAACGGCGGCGAACATCCCGAATTGCAGTCAACCTGGCCAATGAAGTGGCCCAGCGAAGCATTGGCCCCGTGCTGGGACGCGTGAAGCGCCGGGCCACGACCATGCGTAACGCCGAAGCCCGCGGTTATGTTCGCGCCCGTTCGCTGGAGATCGTCCATCGAGAACTCGCCGCCGTGCAAAAAGGCCGCGAAAAACTCGATCCGGCCACGCAGACCGAAATCGTCAGCCTGGCGACCGAAGCGGTCATGGTGCGCGTCTTGGCCGAGCTGCGCAACGCTCCGGCCGAAGTGCGTAAACCCGAGCGAAAGGCGGCCTAACCGGCCCGCGTGGGAGTTCCCATGAGCGTCGAGCAGCCAGCCGACCGACGCGCCCGCGCATTGCGCGGCGTGCTGTGCGTCTTCCAGACGCCCTACGTGGCAGACGAGTCGCTTGACCTCGCGACGCTCGAGCGCGAGATCGACTGGCTCTTTGCTCGCGGGGCCGACGGCATCGTGATGGCCATGGTCTCCGAGGTGCTTCGGCTCTCGCAACGAGAGCGCGAAGACCTGGCGGCGTGCGCCTGCCGCTGCGCTGCCGGACGCGGCAGCGCGGTCATAAGCGTCGGCGCCGAAAGCAGCCACACGGCCGAGTCCTTTGCTCGGCACGCCGAGCAGTGCGGCGCTGACGCGGTGATGGCGGTGCCTCCGATCTCGGTCGCGCTCGCCGAGACGCAACTGCTCGACTATTACCGCAGGATCTTGCGCGTGGTGACCATTCCGGTCATCGTGCAGGACGCCAGCGGCTACGTCGGCCGGCCGCTGCCGATCGCGCTGCTCGCCCGCTTGCAGGACGAGTTCGGCGAGCGCGTGCTCTTCAAACCCGAGGCCACCCCCATCGGCCCGCGACTGAGCGAACTGCTCGCGGCAACCGCCGGCCGCGCCCGAGTATTCGAAGGCACCGGCGGCATCGCGCTCGTCGACAGCTATCAGCGCGGCATCGTCGGAACGATGCCCGGCGCCGACCTGGTCGACGGAATCGTCGCACTCTGGCGGGCGCTCGTGGCGGGCGACGAGCGGCGCGCGTACAAGATCTGGCTGCCGATCGCGGCGCTTGTGTCGCTACAACATAGCCTCGATGCGTTCCTGGCAATCGAAAAGCACCTGCTCGTCCGCCAGGGGGTCTTCAAGAACACGATCGTTCGCGGCCCGGTGGGCTACCTGCTCGACGACGCCACGCGCCGCGAGGTCGACCGGCTGTTCGATTGGATTCAGCAGGCCGTCGACGAAGCCTAGCCGCCTCTGCGGAAAAGCTCCGCGGCCTGATAAGATCGCACGGAGGCGATCTCAAAATAGCGATGCAAAAAGAGCTCCGCGCCCCAGGCTGGCCGCCTCAGACGCGGAGCTCTTAGAATTCCGGAGATCGAGAGTGCGCGACTCGGCCGGGCGCTACTTGGCCGGCTCCTTCACTTCGGCCAGGCCGATGACGCCCACGCCGATGCGCGGCCCAGCGTCGCCGGCGGGCTGCGACTTCAGATCGTCAGCCTTGGCATGCACGACCAGGGCGCGACCGAGCAACAAGTGCAAGTCGGCGCCCTCGGCCTTCACGTCCACTTTGGCCACGCCGTCGTCGCCCGCATCGATATTGCCAAGGTCGCCCACGTGGCGTTCCTGGTCATGGGGACCGCCGTGCTTGTGACCGCCCGGGTTGTAGTGGCCGCCCGTGCTCATGCCGTCGCCCGAGCGCAGATCGCCGAACATATGCACGTGAAATCCGTGCTTGCCGGGCGTGAGTCCCGATACTTCACCGGTGACATGCACATAGCCCTTTTCTTGCTTGAGCACGATCACGCCGTGGGTCTTGCCGTCGCCGGCCTTGGTCGGCGCAATGACGGCAACGGCTTCCTTGATTCCGCCTTCGTGGTGATCGGCGACGGCCAGGGTAGCCGAGCCTACCAATGCGGCCAGGAGTGCGGCCGCGGCAAGTGACGTTTTCATCAGGTGGGTTCCTTTCTCCGTGTCTGTCAGTGGTGTGGACCTGGTTCGTAGGCATCTCGCGTTGCTGTTGTTGGCGAGCGCCCCGCGGTCAGGGACATCTTATCGCATTCGGTTCGTTCTGCCCAATTTTGTGCGCTGCCCATTCCAGCTCGCCGTCGAGTGCGCACCCCGAGATTCCTACCACAGGCATGGCTTGCCAGCGACTAAAAGGCCGCGCGGCCGCCGTATTTTCTCCCCATGATTCTTATAGCTCGCAATACGGGCGAAGGGCTCTTGCCCGTGCTTGCGTGTGTGAATCCCGCCGCGGCTACCGCGGCGGTAAGAAAAAGCAAAAGGGCTACTTGCGCCGCTTGCTCCATCCCAACAGCGCGACCATCCCCAGCGCTCCCATCAGCAGCGTATCTGGCTCTGGGACCGTTGCCACACGGAACCCAATATCGTCGATCTCGTAGGTCGGGTCGTCGTCGAACCAGCCCGAGGCGGCCAGGCCGTTCGCGAAGCCGGCCCGCGCACCCCCCGAAACGACCCGCTAATGAGCGCTTCGTTCCACTCCCGCACGTTACCCCCCTTGATCGTAGGTGCCGTAGGGACTCGCCGACTCCGTATACGCGCCAGCGTCCGTCAGAGAATAACTGTTGCTGCCTGTCGTGTAGCCGCTGCCATAGAAATTGGCCGAGTTGCCCGTGTCCGACGAAGGGGCATTGTTATTCGGCACGGTATTAGTCCCGGTTGGATAGTCGTAATACGTGGCGGCATCGCCATCGTAGTACGCCGCCTTGTACCACTCGTTTTCCGTGGGAAGGAACCACGTCGCGTCGCCGTTCCGCGTCACGGCACTCAAGGCGGCGTTGGTAATAGCACCATTGAGCGTGTACGCGCCGTCCTCGGTCGTGCCGGCGTTTTGAGGGCCGGTCGGTTGGCCGTTGTGCAGCCAGTTGGCAAACCGCGCCGCGTCTCCCTAACTCACGAAGACCACGGGCTTGTTGGCATACGTGTACGATCCGGCGTCGGCCTTCACCGAATAGATGTAGCTACCCGACGTGCCCGTGCGCGTGATTCCACCCTGAGTCGTGGAGCCCATCCACGGGCTGTAGAGCCCATACGTGTCGGTGGCGGCGACCGCGTTCAAGAACGCGACATACTGGGCGTTGGTCACTTCGATCGTACCGATGCGGTAGTCGTAGGCCACCGCGCCGTAGCCGGCGCCGTGCGTGTCTGGCGCATTGCCCGCGTTATCGATCGGCACGGTCGGAATCGTGACGGCCTGGGCGGCCGAAGCGGCAAGCGCGAGCAGCGCCGTCGCGGCGAGGGAGGTGGCAAGCAGAAAAATTCGAGGCATTAGCGAGACTCCTATTCGTGTTTGAACGTGTCGTGAAAATGAAAAAAATCCATGCGTGATCAAGTGCCGGATCCGAAACGCTACCCGGCGGGCCTGGCAACCGATAATCCGTGATGGCCCCGTTTCTCCTTTTCTTTGTTTGGGTGCCACTGCTGGCTTGCCCAGCAGTGCCCGTTTTTTGATCTTGCCTTGTTGCATCCTTCTTGGGTGAGAGCTTGCTTCAAGTCGACTCGGCCAATCTGAACAACCAGCGGCGGAAGGCCTTCGGAGGCAAGTTCGTTTCGACCCGCGACGCGCAAGGCAAGATTCTGGAAAGAGCACTGCTGGCAAGCCAGCAGTGGCACCCGACGTGGAACGCGCACGATTTCAAAAAATCCATCACCCGCCGGAGACGTGGGCCTCCGGCGGGAAGAAAAAGCAAACGGGTAAAAGAGAAAACGCACAAAGGGCTACTTGCGCCTCCTCCACAGCAACAGCGCGACCATCCCCAGTGCCCCCATCAGCAGCGTGCTGGGTTCGGGCACCGTGGCGATCCAGGCTTCTTGTTGGCCAAGCGGATTGGTGCCGTAGCCGACGATCGTCCGCCCATCGGCCGAGATGGCCGCGGCACCGCGTAAGAGCCAGCCATCCAGGCCGCTGACGCCGTTGGCAACGAGCACATCGCGGAGATTTTGCATGCCATCATCGACGGCGTTCCAAATAAACGCTTCATCGCCCGAGGCCGAACGGCCATACCCGACGATGACGGAGCCATCGGCCGAGACGCCCGAGGCAGCGCTGGAAAAGCTGCCACCGGGGAGATCGCCCAGACCGACCATGCCCCCCGACTCGGTCCAGAGAAAGGCTTCATAGCCCGAGGCCGAATAGCTCTGCCCGACAATGACGGAACCGTCCGCAGAGACGCCACGGGCAGCGCTGGAAAAGACACCGCCGGGGAGATCGCCCAGACCGACCATGCCACCCGACTCGGTCCAGCGAATCGCTTCCATGCCTTCAGTCGAACTGCTCTGCCCGACAATGACAAAACCGTCCGCAGAGATGCCCGAAGCGAAGCTAGAGTTGCCGCCAGGGAGAACGCCGAGACTGACCATCCCATCTGATTCCGTCCAGCGAAACGCTTCCGTGCCTTCAGCCGAACTGCCATACCCGACGACGACGGAACCATTGGCGGAGACCCCCAGAGCTTCGCTCTGAAAGTTCCCGCCGGGGAGGTCTCCCAGAAGAGCCCTACCGCCCGACTCCGTCCAGCGAGCGGCTACCCAGGTCCAGTCATTGAGGGTGTCATTAACGACGAACGAGCTCCCAGCGATGACGGAACCGTCCGCCGAGACGCCAAAGGCGTCGTTCTCGAATCCGGGGAGAGCGACCATGCCACCCGACTTCGTCCAGCGAAACGCTTCGTAGCCACTCCTCCCGACGACCGTGGAACCGTCCGCCGATATCCCCTGGGCGTGACTGGACGGGGTGGGAAAAAGTTCGTAGGGGTCGGGGAGGAAGCCGAGACCTTGGAAGGAGTAAGAATTGGCGTGCAGCATGGCGGCGGGGCCGAGCAGCGCCGCGGCGAGACACGTGGTGAACAGAATACGTCGAAACATGAGCGGACTCCTAATTTGGGGATTGCGGAGAAGGGATGTCGGAGCTTCATCAAACGCCGGTCCATCATCCCTCCCGCTTAAAAGACGGAATGGGCGGTGAAATCGGACAAGCAACCCTAAAAAAAATTGCAAAATCCTTTCTCACGAAAGGGGGCGTTGGGCGTGGAGATGGAGATGTGGAGATATGGAGAAGCCCGACGCCTTACTCATCGAGACGCCCCGGAGGTAGGGCCGCTGGCGTGAACGCTCCCCAGGCACCGCGAGGGACACCCCGGATTGAAACCCAGCGCCGTAACTGCTCTACTTGTCCGTTCTTCTGACGTTTTCATCGAGTCCATTTGGTCCGCCCATTCGCACCATGTTTCGTCCCGTTCCCGCGTCGGTTCGCTTTCCCGAGCTCGAACTCGAAATCCTCCGGTTCTGGAAAGACCGGCAGATCTATAAAAAATCGCTGGAGGCGCGGTCGGGCGCTCCGAAGTTCGTGTTTTATGAAGGTCCGCCGACGGCCAACGGCATGCCGCATCCGGGGCACTGCCTGACGCGGGCGATCAAGGACCTGTTTCCGCGGTATCGCACGATGCGGGGCTAACTGTGCGAGAGCAAGGCGGGCTGGGACACGCACGGCCTGCCGGTCGAGGTCGAGGTTTCCAAGGATCTGGGCATCCATAGCAAGGAGGAGATCGAGCGGTTTGGCGTCGAGCCGTTCGTGCACAAGTGCATCGAAAGCGTGTTCCGTTACATGCAGGAGTGGGAACGGCTGACCGAGCGGATCGCCTTTTGGATCGATCTGAACGACGCGTATGTGACCTATCACCAGAGCTTTGTCGAAAGCGTGTGGTGGGCGCTCAAAAACCTGTTCGACCGCGGGCTGCTGTACCAGGGCCATAAGATCGTCTGGTGGTGGGCGCAGGGCGGAACGGCCCTGAGCAGCGGCGAGGTGGGCCAAGGCTATCGCGAAGTGGCCGATCCGAGCGTGTACGTGCGCTTTCCGCTGGTGGACGACGCCGGGCAAGAGACCGACACCTCGCTGCTGGTGTGGACGACCACGCCCTGGACGTTGCCGAGCAATCAGTTCGCGGCCGTGCATCCGGAGCTGGAATATAGCGTCGTCGAAGACGCCGAGGGCAAGCGGCTCATCGTCGCCAGCGCGCTGGTCGAAACGCTCGCCGGCAAGGTCAAGCAAGAGCTCAAGGTTCTCCGCACGCTGCAAGGCGGCCAACTGCTGGGCAAGCGTTACCGCCCGCCGTTCGACGACTACTACCAGACGCTCGGCGACATTACCGGCGCGCTCAAGGACGGCGGGCAGCAGCCCATTGCCTGGCGCGTCGTGGCGGCGGACTTTGTGACGACCGACAGCGGCACCGGCGTCGTGCATCAGGCGCCGGCCTTTGGCGAGGTGGACTTCGATGTGCTGGAGGCCGAGCGAGGCCGATTTGTCGCGGGCGCGGGGCCCGACCTGATTTGCGCGGTGGGTCCCGATGGCAAATTCACGGCCGAGGCGCCCGACTACGCGGGCCGCTGGGTCAAGGAGGCCGACAAGGATATCGCGCGCGAGCTCAAACGCCGCGGGCTGCTGTTTCACCAGGAGCAGTACCTGCACGAGTATCCGTTCTGCTGGCGCGCGGACGAAGACCCGTTGATTCAGTATCCGCGCAAGAGCTGGTTCATCCGCACGACGAAGTATCGCGACCAGATGCTCGCCAACAATCGCGAGATCAACTGGTTGCCGGCGCACATCAAGGACGGGCGGTTCGGCAATTTCCTAGAGAGCAACGTCGACTGGGCTCTCTCGCGCGAGCGCTATTGGGGCACGCCGCTGCCGATCTGGGTATGCGACAAGACGGGCCGCGCCGAAGCGATCTCGGGATACGAAGAACTGGAGCGGAAGCCCGGCGCGCGGGGCTTCGAGGTGTGGGAAAAAGCCAAGGCCGCTAACGCCGATCTGTCGGAGCATCTGAAGGTCCACAAACCATACATCGACGCGATCACGTACACCTCGCCGTTCGATCCGCAGGGCACGATGCGCCGCGTGCCGGAGGTGATCGACGGCTGGTTCGACTCCGGCGCGATGCCGTTTGCCCAGTGGGGCTATCCGCACCAAGGCCGCGAGGCGTTCGCCGGCCAGTTTCCGGCCGACTTCATCAGCGAGGCGATCGACCAGACGCGCGGTTGGTTCTATAGCCAGCTTGCGGTGAGCACGCTGCTGTTCTCGGACAAGGACTCGCAGGACCCGAACCGTCCCGAGCAGCCCTTTCCGCATCCGTTTCGCAACTGCATCGTGCTGGGCTTGATGCTGGGCGAAGACGGGCAGAAGATGTCCAAGAGCAAACGCAACTACCGCGAGCCGACGGAGATCTTCGACCGTTACGGCGCGGACGCGCTGCGCTGGTATTTCTTTGCCAACCAGC
Source organism: uncultured Planctomycetaceae bacterium (assembly GCA_964598535.1). Classification (GTDB taxonomy): domain Bacteria; phylum Planctomycetota; class Planctomycetia; order Pirellulales; family PALSA-1355; genus JALHMI01. The sequence continues at coordinate 8,849 of CAZRCI010000029.1, forward strand.
CGCCCTGGACCTCGATTCGCTACAACGAACAGGCGATCAAGGACAGTATTCCCGAGTTTCTGCTGCGGCTGTGGAACGTTTACAGCTTCTTCGTGATCTATGCCAATATCGACGGCTTCGATCCGGCGGCGCAGCTCGGCAAGGGCAGCAAGCTCGACCAACTTACACCGGCGGAACTGGCTGCGGCCAAGAGCTATCGCCCGATCGCGGAACGGTCGGAGCTGGACCGCTGGATCTTGAGCGAGTTGCACCGCACCGTGGCGGCGGCGATCCAGCACATGGACGCGTACGACAACTTCGCGGCCTGCGGCGCGATCACGCAGTTTGTCGACGCGCTGTCGAACTGGTACGTCCGCCGCAGCCGAGACCGCTTCTGGAGTGAAGACAAGACCTCGCCCGACAAGCTCGACGCCTACTGGACGTTGTACGAGTGCCTGCTGACGACGGCGAAGCTGATCGCCCCGTTCGTGCCGTATCTGGCCGAAGCGATTTGGCGCAACCTCGCGGCGGCCGAGTTTGGCGACCGCGTGCGCGAGAGCGTGCATCTGGCCGACTTTCCCGAGGCTGATTCGACGGTCATCGACGCGGTACTCTCGGAACGCATGAGCCTGGTGCGCGAGATCGTCTCGCTCGGCCGCGCGGCCCGGATGGGTGCCAAGCTCAAGGTGCGCCAGCCGCTGGCAAAGGTCGAGGTGATTCTGGCGGATCGCCGCGAGCAGCCTTGGCTGCAAGACCACGCGGGCCTGATCGCCGAGGAGTTGAACGTCAAGCAAGTGGAATTCACCGAGAAGGCCGACCAGTATATCTCGTACACGGTGTTGCCCGACTTGAAGCGGCTCGGTCCGCGGCTGGGCAAGCAGCTTCCGGAGCTGAAGAAGCACCTGGCGACGGTCGACGCCGCGGCGCTGCTCGCCGAGCTGGAAGCCCGCGGCAACGCGACGCTCAAACTGGCGGGCGGTGACGTCACGCTCGACGGCCAAGACCTGCAAGTTCGCCTGCAAGCCAAGCCGGGCTGGGCCGCCGCGCAAGGCGCCGCATGCGTGGTGGTGCTGGCCAGCGACCTAGACGAGGCGCTCGTTGCCGAGGGACTCGCCCGCGAGCTGGTGCATGCGATTCAAAACGCGCGCAAGGATCTGAACCTGGAATACACCGCGCGGATCGCCGTGGCGCTGGTGACCGAGGACAAGTCGCTCGGGGACGCGGCCGAGCGATTTCGCGATTACGTGCGGGGCGAGACGTTGGCCGTGCAATTGGGCTTTGAATCGCTGCCCGGGGTGGCGCCCAGCGAGCTCAACGTGGGGGGGATCAAGGCGGCTCTCTACGTGCAAGTGGTGAACTCGTGACCGCAACCCCCACCGTGCCCTCGCACCAGCCGCTGTCGCTCGTGGTTCTGATCTCGGGCGGCGGCACCACGCTGAAAAACCTGCTCGAAAAACGGGCCGCCGGCAAGTTGCGCGCGGACGTGAAGCTGGTGCTCTCGAGCAATGCCAAGGCGCGGGGCCTGGATATCGCCGCCGCGGCCGGCATTCCGACGCAAGTGCTGCGTGGCCGCGACTTCGAAACCGCGGAAGCGTATAGCGAAGCGATCTTCGCGGCCTGCCGCGGCGTACGTCCGGACTACGTTGTGATGGGCGGCTTTCTAGCCTATGTGCCGATTCCGCCGGACTTCGAGAACCGCGTGCTGAACATCCATCCGTCGTTGATCCCGGCGTTTTGCGGCCAGGGATTTTACGGTCACCATGTTCACGAGGCGGTACTCGACTACGGGGTCAAAATCAGCGGTTGCACGGTTCACTTTGTCGACAACGAGTACGACCACGGGCCGGTGATCTTGCAGCGGGCCGTTCCGGTATTGGACGACGACACGCCCGACTCGCTGGCCGCGCGGGTATTTGAAGCCGAATGCGAAGCCTATCCCGAGGCTCTCGCTCTGCTGGCCGGCGGCCGCGCGACGGTCGAGGGGCGCCGGGTGCGGGTAGCGAAACGCAGTTAGCGCAGGCCCCCTCCACTCACGACGTCCGGCACGCGATTATTCCTTCTTGAGGATTCCTAACCGCTCGGGCGTATTAGGAATCTCGTCGATGAGCTCGTTACGCTCTCCGGGTCGTTTGTTCAGCCGAAAGGCGTCGTACAACTCGCCGGTCGCCGTGCGGGCTTCGTACCGCAACGAGTCGCCGTCGATCGAGATGATCTGATAGAGCTGCGTGTTCTCGGCCGCGCGGCTCATGGCCGGCGTGCGTTCGACGTTATACATTTTCGGCCCGCTCACGGAGACGACGAAGACCGTTCCGCCGTCGGGACTGCGGACGTTCGCGCCGGTGCCCACGTTTTCGGACAGTTCGCGGCCAAAGCGGCCGTAGCCGTGATCGTGTCCTTGAAGGACGAGGTCGACGCGGTATTTGTCGAACAGCGGCTTCCACATCGTGCGAATGTCGGGGTTATCGCGCCCCTTGGCCGTGGAGTAGACCGGATGATGAAACGTGATCACGGTCCATTTGTTCGGATTGTCTTTCAGCACGCCCTCGAGCCAGGGCACTTGTTCGCGCTCGAGCTCGTTCGAGTTGAGGGAAATGATTCGCACGCCCTGGTAGTCGAGCCAGTAGACGGTTTCTTCGAGCCCGGCGAGGCCGTTCTCGGGCAACGTAAACTGCGGCCGCCAGTGGTGCGTTAGCTCGCGGCGGAGCAACGGCCGCTCCGGATCGCGCGGATACTCGTGATTGCCAGGCGTCGGAATGCTGGGAATCATCGCGTTTAGCCAGCCGCCGGCGCCGAACCATTCGCCCCACTCGGCGTCGCGCACGCCGCGATTCACGAGGTCGCCGGCATGGATCATGAACCGGGCCTTGGGGGCGTCGCTATGCGCCTCGCGAATGACTCGCGACCAGTGCGAGCGCAGGTCGGTTTGGGCGTCGCCAAAATAGATGAAGGAAAACGGCTCGGGTTGATCGCTGGCCGTGGTGAACTGGAACCATTCGCTCCAGTTCGTGCCGTCGCCAACACGGTACGCATACTTGGTCGCCGGCCGCAACTCGGTGAACTCGAGACTGTGGTAATGCGCAGGGCCGAGATCGCTCTCGTGCGGCGTGGTCGTGGCAGCCAACTGCCGGGTGTGCTTGATAAATTCAGGGCCCGGCGTGGCCACCGCGATTTCGGACAAACCGCGTTTGATCGACGTGTCCGTGCGCCAGGTGACAGCTTGCGAGCGGGCGGGGTCGCTCTTCCAGGTGAGAATGATCCGATCGGGCATGGGCGTGGCGCGGTACAGGTCTTCATCCAGCACCTTCGGAGGAGCATGATCGTCGTGTGCGCATGCGGGCGGCGCGACTAGCAGACTCAACAGCGCGATCAGCGGCAGGACGCGGAGCATCGGAAACCCTCTCGGCGGGAAATTGGCGGATTGGCGAGCGTGTTTGCCTAGCCTACCCCGAATTGTCAGCGAGGAAAACCCTCGCCGCCGGCGACGTTTCCCTGGGGCTCGCCGGCGGACTGTCGAACCGCGGGGCGGGCTGCTAAACTCAGACGCAGGCGGTTTGGCGGTCGTTCACAAGCGTTGAACCTATTTCATTTTCGCCCACTGCCCCTATGCACCGACCATCGCACAAAGCCCTTTCCGCGGACATCCATCTACTGGGAGATATCCTGGGCAAAGTCATTCGCCGCCAGGCGGGCGTTGACATCTACGAGCTGGAAGAACGCTTTCGCGCGCTGTCGAAGGTTCGCCGCGGCGATCCGGATGCTTCGGCCGAGATTTCAAAGCGTTTGACGGAGCTGGTCGACTCGCTGGGGGCAGCCGAACTAGAGGCGGTGGCCCGGGCGTTTACGATCTACTTTCAGCTTATTAACGTGGCCGAAGACCAACACCGCGCGCGCGTCCTGCGCAGACGAATTTGCGCGGAGCGGCCTCGTCCGATGGATGATTCGATTCGCGGCGTGATCGGCGAGCTGTGGCGCAGCGGCGTCGACGAAGCGGAGATGCAGCAGCTCCTCGATCAATTGCACGTGGAGCCGGTTTTTACGGCGCATCCGACCGAGGCCAAACGCCGCACGGTGATCTCGAAACTGCGCCACATCGGCCGGCTGCTAAGCGAGTTGGACACCGGCCGGCTGCTGCCGGCGGAAGAAACACGCGCGCGGCAAGAGCTTCAGGCCGAGACGACCATCTTATGGCTTACGGCCCAAAGCCGCGTGGCGAAGCCGCTAGTGACGGACGAGGTGAAGACGGGGCTGCATTACTTTGAAACCACGCTGTGGGAGGTCGTGCCGCGAGTCTACCGCACGCTGGAAGAAGCGCTCACCGAGTTTTATCCGCATCTGAAGATGCCACGCCGCTTCCTGACTTTCGGCAGTTGGATCGGAGGCGACCGCGACGGCAACCCGAACGTGACGGCCTTCGTCACGGCGGAAACGCTGCGACTCCATCGCGGACTCGCGCTTTCCAAACATGCGGATAAAGTGAGGAAGCTCAATCGTTCGCTGAGCCTTTCCGAAAAGCTGCACGCGCCCAGCAGCGAGATGATGGCACTGTTGCAGGAAGAAGCGGCCGATTTCTCGCGACACGTGCGATTTCTGGCGGAGCAATATCCCCAGGAGCCCTACCGGCTGCTGGTCGCCGCGCTGAAGGCCAACCTGGATGACGCGAATCGCGATCCGGTGAAATCGCGGCTGCTGGAGAACGACAATTCGCCGATGGCGGACATTCGCTCGGCGGACGATCTGCTGGAACCCTTGGAGCGGATCGATCGCAGCCTGCGGAACGGGCGGACCGACACGATCGCGAACTCGCAATTGAAGGACGCGTTGATTCAGGCCAAGGTGTTCGGCGTGAGCGTGGCCCGGCTGGATATCCGGCAGTTGAGCGACGCGCACGACCACGCGTTGGCCGAGATCTTCAAGCGGCTGAGCATCGCGCCGGACTATCTTCAGCTCGAGGCCGACCAGCGCGTTGCCCTGCTGAGCCGGCTGCTGGCGTCCGCGACTCCGGCATTGGACGCCGCGTCGTCCTTCTCCGAACCGACCGCCGAAACACTCCGGCAATTTCAGGTGATTGGCCGGGCGGTCGAGCTGTATGGACCCGAGGTGATCGGGCCGTACATCATCAGCATGACCAAGGGCGTGGACGACGTGCTGGCCGTGCTGCTGTTGGCCAAGTGGCACGGGCTGTGTCTTCGAGACGACGGTAATCCTCAGTCGCTGCCGGCCATTGCGCCGCTGTTTGAAACGCGCGAAGACCTGGTCGCCGCGCCGTCGATCATGGAAAAGTTGTTCGACCATCCGAGCTACCGAGCCCACCTCGAGGCCCAAGGCCGCGAACAGATCGTGATGATCGGCTACTCGGATAGCAACAAGGACGCGGGCTACCTGACCGCGACCTGGGAGTTGTACGAGGCGCAGGACAAGCTGACCCGTTGCTGCGGCAAGCGTGGCATTCGGATGACCCTGTTCCACGGGCGCGGCGGCACGATCGCCCGGGGCGGCGGGCCGACGAACCGCGCGATTTTGGCCCAGCCGCCAGGCTCGATCGAAGGCCGCATTCGGCTCACCGAACAAGGCGAGGTCATCAACGAGTTTTACTTTCACCCCGAGATCGCGGAGCGACACCTGGAGCAGCTTGTGAGCGCCGTGCTGCTGGCCTCGTCGCCGGCGCATAAGCGGAACGCAACGCCGAAGGCCGCCTGGACGGGCGCGATGAGCGAACTGGCCGCCACGGCTTACCGGGCGTATCGCGAGTTCGTTTATGAAACGCCCGAGGTGCTGGAGTATTGGCAGGAAGCAACGCCGATCAACGAGCTGGGAGGGATGCGAATCGGTTCGCGTCCGGCACGGCGCAAAGGGGGAGACGTGTTTGCGAGCCTGCGCGCGATTCCCTGGGGATTCAGTTGGATGCAAAGCCGGCACAATTTGCCGGCCTGGTTTGGAGTGGGGCAAGCCCTGGCGGCATTTGCCAGCGGGCCGCAGCGCGACCAGCGGCTGGCCACGCTGCGCGAAATGTACCGGCACTGGCCATTTTTCAGCACGTTGATCGACAACGTGCAATTGGCCCTCGGCAAGTCCGATATGGGAATCGCGCGGCTGTATGCCGAACTGGTGAAAGACGCTGGAATTCGCGAGCGGGTGTATCATGCGATTCGCGACGCGTTCGAGGAGACCGTCTATTGGGTGATTCAAGTCTCCGGGCAAAATGCGGTGCTCGACAACGAGCCCTTGGTGCAACGTTCGATCCGACTGCGCAATCCGTATGTCGACCCGCTTAATTTCATTCAATTGCGGCTGCTGCGCGAGCTTCGCGACCAGGACCTGGACGCCGCCACGCAAGAGCAAACGCAACACACGCTGTTCATCACCATCAACGGCATCGCCGCCGGGCTCAAGAACACAGGTTAGCGACGGATGAGCGAACGGGAGTTCGAAAATCGCACCGTGCTGGTCACTGGAGGATCGCGCGGAATTGGCCGCGCGTGCTGCGTCCGGCTTGCCAAGGCCGGGGCGCGCGTGGCCGTGAACTATCACCGGCAGGAAGACGAAGCCGCGGAAACGGTGCGGCAGGTCGAAGCCGCCGGCGCCAAGGCGATCGCGGTGCCAGCGAACGTGGCCGACGAATCGTCGGTTGCCTCGATGGTCGACCGGGTCGCCAACGAACTCGGCCCAATCGACATGCTGGTCAACAACGCAGGCATCTTCGAGTACGTGACGCACGAGCACGCCTCGCTCGAGCATTGGCGGCGAACGATCGACGTCAACCTGACGGGGTTGTTCATCGTGACCTGGGCAGTTAAACCGCAGATGATTGCCCAAAATTTTGGCCGGATCGTCAATATGTCGTCGATTTCCGGGCTGCGCAGCCGGCCTTATGGCATTGCCTATTCCGCCAGCAAGGCGGGCGTGATCGGTTTTACGAAGAGCGTGGCTGAGGCCCTGATTCCGCACAATATTCGCGTGAACGCCGTCGCCCCGGGATTGATCGAAACCGAGATCATCGACCACGTGGAGCCAAGCGTCCTGGAGCGGATCGTCCGCGAAACACCGCTAAAACGCATCGGCCAGCCGGAAGAGATCGCCGACGTTGTCCACTTTCTGCTGAGCGATGCATCGCGATTCATGGTTGGCCAGGCGCTGGTGGCCTGCGGTGGGCGCGTGATGCTGCCGTAGAGCCCTTTTGCCGAGAGAAACGCCGTTGCCCTCTGGCGAGCGGCTGAGAATCGCCCTCAGAAGCCAAGCCCCGGGCCGTCGAGCGCGGCAGTGCCGAGCGTGCCGTCGGTGATGTTGAACATGGACGGATAGCGTTCGTCCCAGCCGCGATTGCCGGCCGGACAGTATTGCCGTCCGTTGCCCTCGATGGCGGCAACCGCGGGCAACCGGGCCGCGATGCTGGCCGAATGCAAGAACGAGCGGCCCGGGCACGTCAGATCTTGCACGCAAAGGAACATGCCGAACTTTTGCGCCGCGGCGCCCATCAACAGAGCCTCGGTCTGGCCTTTGCAAGCTTTGAGCGCGACGCCCGTGTACCCTTGCTCTCGACAGAGCAGCAGGCTTTCAAAATCGACGAGCGACTCGTCAATGACCACGGGCTTGATCTCGGCAGCCCGATGCATGCGGTTTTCGGGATGCGCGCGCAAGTCGCGATGCGTGGGCTGCTCGATGTACTGCACGCGGCGGAATGCCGCGGGCGAGCGCTGTTCGATCTGCGCCAAGAAGTCGAGGATGTATTCCACGCTGGCGCATTTCTCGTTGAAGTCCAACGAGTAGAACCAGGCCGTGCAGCCGCGCGCCGTCTGCGCTTCGCAGGCGACTCTTTCGACCGACAAGACGCGCTGGACGTCCCACGCCAGGTCATCACCGGCGAGCTTGATCTTCAGATGCGACAAGCCATCGGCCGCGATCCACTCGCCAAGCGTCTCGGGAAGGTTGTCGCCAATCGGCGCTTGCACGTCGGCCTGGGTCAAAGGATCGAGTGCGCCGACGAGATGATACAGCGGCATGCGCGGCTGGGGCTTGCGCAAGGTATAGCGATCGAGGTACTCCCCCCGAAAATCACCGGAAAGCCCTTGAAAATCACTGGAAAGATAATGTGCGAGGTCGGCGCCGACCCATTCGGGCCCGAGCAGATTGTAGGCGTTCTGCTCGTGGATTTTGCCATACGCGTCGTGAATGGCCGCTTCGAGCGGACTCGCGGCGACCAGTTGCGCCAACACCGGCATCGGCTCGGCGATGGCCAGCAGGCGAACGACGTCAGCGGCCGCATTCGTGTGCGTCTCGGCAAGCGAACGCGTCAGATCGAGCGGATGGCCCACCAGCCCCGATGCGTCCGCCTCGCGCACCAGACGCTCGCCGAGCATGGTCATCGCGGCGAGTGTCTGGTCGGTGGTTGCGGCGTAGGCTGGCCAGGCCCAAACATTCCCCAACGGCATGGAGCCCTGGCCGACCGCGCGCCGGCCGCTGGACGTCTCTACTTCTACGTCCACGTGAAGCAGGACGACGTCGGTGACGACTCGGCCCCCAAACTTAATGGGAGCGCGGTACTGGATGCTTTCTGTGTGCGACTCCGCACGGCGGATTCGAGTGTCGGTGGACTTGGGCACGGGCAAACGATCAGTAAGGAGGAAATGGGGCGCGAGGCGACCGCGATGGTCCCCCTCGTTTTATACCAACCCTTTCCTCACAGCCCAAACCGCCGCTTGCGTCCGGTCTGAAACACCAATCTTGCGCAGGATGTGCTGCACGTGTTCTTTGACCGTTTCGTAGCTGATATGCAGCGCCAGGGCAATTTCCTTGTTGGTGAGCCCAAACGCGAGTTGCCGCAGGACTTCGCTCTCGCGTTGGGTGAGGGGAACCTCGACATCAGCCACCAGCCGGGGCGTGGCGAGCGCGCCGGTAACGCGGCGAAGTTCGTCGCGAGTCCAGACATTCTGCCCGGCCGCGGCCGCACGAATGCCCTCGATGAGCTTGTCTTTTTCGAGCCCCTTCAAGAGGAATCCGCTGGCCCCCAGAGCGACAGCCCGCGCTACGTAGGTCGGGTTGTCGTAAGTTGAAAGAATTAGCACCGGCAGATTGGGCCGGTCGAGCTTGATTCGGCCCAGGGCGTTCAGCCCGTCTCCCTCGGGCATTCGAATATCGACGAGTACGACATCGGGTTCGTGTTTGAGAGCAAGCTTTACCGCTTGTTCTCCGGTGGCCGCTTCCGCCACCACCTTGATGTCTGTTCCCGCGAATAGAGTCTTCAGACCCGCCCGAACGACTTCGTGATCGTCGGCGATTAAAACCTTGATGGTCATCCCACACCTCTAAAGCCAAGGTGCCCTACGACAAACGCCCAGTCGCGCGCGCCCGCGCCGCGAAAGTCCAGTAGCACCGTTTGATTTATCATACCAAATTTGGGCGGGCTACCGGACCCCCGCGTTAGAGCGGGTGTTTTGGGACGGGCGCCGCGGGCTACCTGGAACCGGCGAGGCTCGTGCTGGCGAGAAGATTGGGGGGGCTTCGGCGGGGGAACTCTGTCGCGGCTTGCTCAGACCCTTGAGATATGGCTCTAACTCCTTTTTGTCAAAGGGTTTGAGGATCAGAATCGAACGCGCCGAGCCACGCTCCGTGGCATACACTTCGCGGCCCGTGACTTCGAATAGTTCGCCGGTCCGCGTGTCTTGGCCCTCGGCGACTTCGCGCCTCCAACCTCGAATGACCGCGTCGACGGGCTGGACCACCGATTCGCGGTAGGCGCGGAACTTTCGCACGGATGTTACCGGAACGTGGAAGTGGCAACGCACGCGCACCTCGTCGGGGGAGATGATTTGCTCGATGTAACAGGCGTCTCCGGGCAGCCGGCCAATCGCCCCAACCTGGGGCGGAAACGAGATCGCGGGCACCAGAAGCTCATCGCCCGAGTCGAGTTCTCTGATACGGGCTTCAAGCTGGGCAATTTTGGCGGGAGCTTGCTGATCCTGAGGGGCGTTCCGTTGCTTGCGAAGTTCGTGTTCGAGCTGGAGAATCGCGCCGCGGCGCGTCGTTTCGCACAGTTCCAAAAAACGCGCAATGCGAGGCGGAGCCTTGTCCAAGGCGCCGCTCGATGCTTGCAAGGGCAGGAGCGTCAGCAGGCAGGTCAGGTGTACCAGGTTCATGGCGGGTATCGCTCCCTCACATAGTACGAGTGCCACAGGCCAATGGCACGACCACGGCCACGGCCACGGCTTCCGAACGCGTCCAGCCGGTTGGCTTTTGCCTCAGAAATCGGGGAAGTTGCATTCTCCGGTGGTGTCCTAAGCGTGTGCTGTTGGAAGGAAATGCCTGCGTGGCACGCTCGGAGCGCAGCGTGGGCGTGCTGAAGTTGACTGGGAAAATCCTGGTCCTTCGAGCACGCCCTTCGTTTCCTCAGGGGCCGTGCCACCTCCGGCAGCACACGCTTAGGACACCACCCATTCCCCATGCTCCTTGAGCCCCCCAGGTTGAATCGCTAGACTGGCATTTTGCAAAGTTAGTGGATATTTGACGATTTTGCGGCCGATAACCAGACGGGTTTGAAACTCGCCGGCTGGCTCGCATTGTTTCGCGAGGGGCTGGGCGCCAGCACGTCGCCGGCGATTGGTTTCGATTGCCTCGGGCTCTTTGGCTTTTGGGCTAAGCAGCGGAGCAGCGAACCTTTACAATTCTTGCATGTGATTCGTTTACGGAGGTTTGAAATGTCAGTGACGAAGGAGGAGGTTTACTCGAAGGTTCAAGCCGCGCTGGTTGACGCGCTGGGCGTGGATGAAGAAGAAGTCACGCCCGAGGCCCGGCTGGTTGGCGATCTGGGCGCCGAGTCGATCGACTTTCTCGACATCGTGTTCCGCTTGGAAAAAGCCTTCGATATCAAGATTCCGCGTGGTGAATTGTTTCCGGAAGACATTCTTACCAACGCCCAGTACGTGCAGAACGGCCGCGTGACGCCCGAAGGGTTGAAGCAACTGGAAGCCCGGATGCCGTTTGCCGACCTGTCGTCATTCTCGACAAACCCCGTGGTTCAGGACTTTGGAAACCTGCTGACCGTGCAGGATATGTGCCGCTACGTAGAAAGCAAGGTCGGGGCCTGAGCGGAAACCCACCAGGCTAGACAGGAACAGGGGCTAGATAGCGCCAGACGGGGCTATAGGTAGGCCAGACGGGGCTAGGTGGGCCAGACGGGGCTAGGTAGGAAAGTCGCTCGCCGACTCTGCCTGGAGACTGCCGGAAGGGGCTACTCCCGGCACGCCGCTTTGGTGCTTTGGCAACGTTTCATTTTTTTGGGTATCTGTCTTTATGGGAGCACGAGCTTATGGGTTTGCGTCCAACCCGCCGGCACGTTTGGCGGTGTTACGCACCGTCTGGCGGAATCGGCGGGACGCTCCCCGAGGCTGACTTATAGGCAACCTTTGCCCATGCGCTGGTTTTGGATCGATCGATATACGCAGTTCGAAAGTGGCCGTACGGCAACGGCGGTCAAGAACGTCTCGTTGGCCGAGGGGCACCTGCACGATCACTTTCCGGGCGCCCCGTTGATGCCCAATTCGTTGGTCATCGAAGGGCTTGCCCAGACTGGCGGGCTCTTGACGGCCGAGCATAATGATTTCGAAGAACGGGTTGTACTGGCCAAAGTGGCGAAGGCCCGCTTTCATTTCTCGGCAGCGCCTGGGGACTCGCTTGTTTACCAGGTGACGATTGACGATATCCACAAGGATGGAGCGATCGTCAGCGGTACGAGCCATGTCGGGCCACGGCTCCAAGCCGAGGTGCAGTTGTTTTTCGCGCACCTGAGCGAGTCCGTGGCGGGCAGCAAGTCGCTGTTCGACCCGGCGAGCCTGTTGGCGATGCTCAAGCTGCTGGGCGTGTTCGAAGTCGGACGCGACAGCCAGGGGCGGCCGTTGACCGTGCCCGCCAGCCTGCTCGCCGCCGCCGGGTCTCAAGCGTAATCGAGGAAACGGATCATGATCGGACGAGCTCAAAACCGCCGTCGCGTGGTTGTTACCGGCGTGGGCTGTATCACGCCGATGGGCACCGACGTCAATAGGCTCTGGGACGGCCTCAAGCAAGGCGCCTCGGGCGTCGGTTACACCTCGATCTTTGACGCCAGTCGCTTTCCGACCAAGATCTCGGCCGAGGTGCGCGATTGGGACGTCAGCGAAGTGGGCGAGGATCCCGATCTTTGGGCGCTTCGCGGACGCCACACCAAGTTTGCCGCGGGCGCCGCGAAGAAGGCCGTCACCGACGCGGGCATCCTCAACACGACGCTCGATCCAACGCGGTTTGGCGTCTACCTGGGCAGCGGCGAAGGTCAGCAAGACTTTCAATGCTTTGCCCGAATGATGGCCAGCGCTTTGCGCGGCGAAGCCTTTAACCTGGCCCTGTTCACCAAGGCCGGACTCGAATGGCTGCATCCGACGGTCGAACTCGAGCAGGAACCGAACATGCCGGCGGGACACCTGGCGGCGATGTTCGGCGCCCAGGGGCCCAACGCAAACTGCCTCACCGCCTGCGCGGCCAGCAGCCAGGCCATCGGCGAAGCGGCCGAGCTCATCCGCTCGGGCGATGTCGACGTGATGCTCTCGGGCGGAACGCACAGCATGATCCACCCGTTCGGCGTCACGGGCTTCAATTTGCTCACCGCGCTCTCGACGAACAATGACGATCCGCGCGGGGCCTCGCGGCCGTTCGACAAAGATCGCGACGGGTTCGTGTTGGGCGAAGGGGCCTCGATGGTCGTGCTCGAAGAGCTCGAACACGCGAAGCGCCGCGGAGCGACGATCTATGGCGAGCTGACCGGCTACGGCTCGACGGCAGACGCCTATCGTATCACCGACACGCATCCCGAGGGACGCGGCGCCACGCGGTGTATCCAGCTCGCCCTGGAAGACGCCGAGCTTAATCCCACGGACATTCACTACATCAACGCGCACGGCACCAGCACGAGCGTCAACGATCGGGTGGAAACGCTCGCAATCAAGAAGGCGCTCGGCGAGCATGCCTTTAAAGTGCCGGTCTCGAGCACCAAGAGCATGATGGGGCATCTGATCGCCGCCGCCGGCGCGACGGAACTGATCGTGTGCCTGCTGGCGATTCGCGACGGCGTCTTGCCGCCGACGATCAACTACCACACGCCCGATCCCGAATGCGACCTGGATTACATTCCGAACCAGGCCCGCGAGGGCCGCTGCGAGCACGCCCTGACGAATAGCTTCGGCTTCGGCGGGCAGAACGTGGCGCTCATCGTCAGCGCGTTCAAAGGGTAGCTCCGCTCCCTCTGGACGCCGCATTCGAGCTCGTTGCATTCGCGTGCCGATCGTGCCCCGTTCCTTTAAGTCTCTCGTTTCTTTAGGACATGGGCTCAGCCCAACACGCCTCGCAAGCCGCCCCACCCCTGTCGTGGAGCGTCGAGCCGCCTGCGCGACGTTGTCGTTTGCGAGATGTTGTCGTTTCAAGCCGGTCCGGAAATCCGCAGCATGCCTCAGGCCACGACTTCGTAGCCCTTGCGCTGGGCGCGGTTCTGCATGGCCTGGGCTTCGCTATCGCCTTCGATCTGTTCGGTCTCGGGGTTCCAGTGGATCTTGCGGCCCAGGCGAATCGCGATGTTCGCCAGGTGGCAAGTCGTCATCGCGCGATGGTGTGAGTAGACGTCCGAAATCGGCTGCTTGCGGCTCTTCACGCAGTCGAAGAAGTTGGCCATGTGACTGGTGGGCTGGCCGCCGTAAAGTTTTTCGATGGCGTCTTCCGGCAACGGACGGTCCTTGAGTTCGCCGACCGGTTTGCCCTTGAGCAAACCGCGGCTGACGAAGAACGTGCCCTTGTCGCCCTCGAAGGTGATGCCGTTTTCGGTGTCGTGGCGAATCACCAGCTCCACGCCGTCGGCGTACTTGCAGTTAACCAGGAACTCGGTGGCCGTGTTGTAGCCGTTGGGAATGTTCGGGTGCTTGGCGGAGCCTTCAACCGAGATCGGGCCGGTGGCGTCGGCGCCAATGGCCCAACTGGCGATATCGACGTGGTGCGCCCCCCAGTCGGTCATCTTGCCGCCCGAGTATTCGTACCACCAGCGAAACTCGTAGTGGCAGCGGTTCTTGGTGTAGTCGACGAGCGGGGCCTGGCCGAGCCACATTTCCCAGTTCAGCTCGGGCGGGACCGGCATCGGCTCGAACGGCCCCTCGGCCGGCGCGCCCCCGATGGCGCAAGTGACCTTTTGCACCTTGCCGATCCGGCCGTCGCGAATCATGGCGATGGCCGTGAGGAAGCGGCGGTTCATTTCCGTGCGCTGTTGCGTGCCAACCTGGAACACGCGGCCCGTGTCTTTCAGCACCTTGCAGATCAGCTTGCCCTCGTCGATGGTGAGCGTGAGTGGCTTCTCACAGTAGATGTCCTTGCCGGCCTTCAACGCATCGATGGCGATCTTCGAATGCCAGTGGTCGGGCGTGACGATCGAAACGACTTCGATGTCCTTGCGGTCGAGCAGCTTGCGATAATCTTCGTAGATGTCGGCCTTGCCGCCGGCTTTTTCGCGGCCCTGCTCGGCGTGCTTGCGATCGACGTCGCACACGGCCACGATGTCACCATGTTCGCGGATGGGATCGGCGAGGCCGCCCATCCAGCGGTCGCCGGTGCCGATGCAGCCCACCAGCGGGCGATCGTTCTTGCCTTCGTCGGCGCGGGCGGTGCGGCTGGTAACCCAATACGGAACCGTTACGCCAGCGGCGGCGAGGACGGACGACTGGGCGAGGAACGAACGACGAGTAGATCGCTGACTCATGGGGAGCACGCCTATGGATGTCGGGAGGAATGAAAACGTTGGCAGGCCGGTGGACGGACAAGCTCCGTCCCATATTGGCAAGATTGCCCAACCGGTAAGCGTTTAGTTTACTCGTTGGACGAACACGGTGCAAAAGGCGCCAGATCGCGCGTGCGGCAAGGTTTTCTAGCCTGGTGTAGGCCGCACGACGACACGAGCCCGAAACGCCGGCGAAAGAAAATCACTCAGCAGGCGTCTCGCGAAGTGCGCGTTTCGGGCGCATGGGCGCGTCTGCCCGTCTCCGATGGCGGATGGGCCGACGGATCCTCTTGCGAGGAACGTCGCCGAGCGGGCTCTGCTTGTGTGCGCTGCGCGTCGTAACCGCTTGCCGGCAGTGCTCCTCATCGCGCCCCGATCCACAATGCGCTCCGCCGGCGCGAACTTCGATTTGAAATCGGGCCAGCACTTCGGTTAGCGTACGTTCGATGCATTCTCTTTCACGAACGAAACGAACCAACCACCTGCGCAGCGCCGCAACCGCGCCTGTCAAACGAGTGAAAATACATGCGATCGACACCCCTCTGTAGAGATCAATTGTGGCTGCGAAGCGATGTGTGTGCGCGCTCATGGCCACCCACAACAAGAAACAACCCGCGCCCGTGGCACTATTTTCAATCTCTGAAAAAAAGCCGGAGTAGTAGCTCGATGTCAGGGACTAGTGGCTAGAGTTGGAAAGCATTCACTAGTTCTAGTCACGGACCACCAACCACGAACGACACATGCTCATGCTAATTCACCGGAATCGCGAAGTTCCCGCGCAGGTCGTGCCACACGCTGTGAATGTGGTTCGCCAAGGTGCCGACCGCGTCGGGCTGCGTGTTATTGAACTCGATCAGAAACGATGGGCCTTGTACTCGGTAGTGATGGCCTTTGCCTGGCTCGACTGCGCCCATCCAGCAAAAGGCGACGTTTTCGATGCCATCCATTTTGACTTGAGCGAGCCGCTCGGCGGCGACTTCCGCGGGCAAATTGTTCGCGTACGCGTCGATCAGCTTTTGCAGCAAGGCCACCTGGGCGGGCGACATCTCGCTGGCCCGGATACCTTCGGCGGGAGACAGCGGCGGGGCCGCCTTGCCGGCGTCGCGCACGTCGTGCGGCGCTTCGTCGGCAATCACCGCCCGTTTGCGTTGGGCGTCGTCGAGGGCCTGCAACAAGTCGAAGGCCAACTGCTCTTCTTCCTTGAGGACGCGCATGCCTTTTTTGAAGCCCGGGCCATAGTCGGCCGCCAGCGTTGCCGGATTGGAGCCCAGGAACGTCGGCGTCGACGAGACGACGGCTCCGCCTTGGACGACAAAGTTCAGCGACAGGTGATGGCCCTCGACGCTCAGTCCCCACGGTCCGGCCGAGCTTGGATCGCCAAACAACGTGAAGTAGTAACGCTCGGGATCGCGGATCGGTCCGCCTTGGCGTGCCTTCTCCAGTTCCCGCAGGATCGATTCGAGTTGCATGATCGTGGTGGCCTTCTCATTGCCGACTGCGCTCAGCGAGCTCGCCAACAAACCAAACGCGGCCTTTCGCTGCGCCTCGTTCATTTCTTTGACTTGCAACCCCTTGCGCAAAGGCTTGGGAATGAAGTGCCAATCTGTCCGTGTCGGATCGCCATAGGCCAGCACGGTCAGCGAGCGTTGCTCGGGCGACAGCGTGTCGATGAAACGCTTGGCAGCGTTGGTCATCGCTTCGCCCGCGGGAGGAGCCTGCCGCTGAGTACTGATGGCAAGCACGAGCAGCAGAACAACAACGCAGGCACGCAGAATTCGGGTCGGCATGGCATCCACTCGTAACAGGTGGGACATATCAATGCAGGGTCGCAGTATAGCCGATGGGAGACGCAAGATCGAGCTTCGCGGAAAACGCCCCGCGGACGGCTACGGGCCGTGGGCGTCCGCCCGGACGTCGTCGCGATGGTGGCCTCCGTCGAAATGGATATGCGTGTGCGGCAGAGCTTCGGTCAATTGCCGCATTCCGTGCAGCGTCAGTTCGGTGTCATCTAAATACAGCGATGAAAGGTTTCGCAACTTCAAGAGGTGTGTCAACGACCCGTTCGTCAGCGGCGCGCCGATCAGGTGCAAATGTTTCAAACGCGGAAGCGCTTGCAGCACGGCGAGTCCTTCGTCGCTAAGGCGGGAACTCGCGAGCCGAAGCTGCGTCAGGTTTCGGCAGCGAGTAATCGCCGCGAGCCCCGCATCCGTAATCTCGCTACGAGCGACGTTGAGTCGGGTAAGCCGATCTTCGAGGTCGCCAAGTTCCGAGAGGTCCGCATCCCGCACCAAGCCGCGATCCAGACGAATCGCATCGCTCTGGCCATTGCGCACGGCGCGGGCCTGCTCCGCAAAGCTAAGTTCAGGGGCCGGCGTTTCGGCGGCGGCCGAGACATTTTCCCGCAATGGTTCTGACGCGGCCTCGCGGCGTTGGCAACCGCATTGATCCCCGAGGAAAAACATGGCTAGCAAAGTCAAGATGGACGTTCGCATCAAACAACTATCTCCGGCACTGGGGGCAGGCCATGACGTACCTCGTGACGCCTCTCCGGTCCTGTCGTATCGTCATCACGCTGCCGCAATGTGGGCAGTATTCGGCCGGACCTGCCAATTCGCCACGATCGCTGGCCGCCTGGCATTGCACGCACAGCTCGGCATTGGGGAATACTTTCAAGCGTTCCGGGGGAATCGGCTGCCGACACGCTGCGCACTTCCGGGCCATGTCCCACGCCTCGTCGTCGGCGTCATCCTGATTGGTTTCGGCCGCGAGCCCCTGTCGCCCGCACTTGGGGCACTTCAGCCGGGGCGCGGCGCTTCGGAGCAGTTCCGCCAGCATCTCGACGTCGGGCGCCGTGTCGCGTCTGACCATTTCGGCCGTCTTTAACCACTGGAGCATTTGCGTCGGGCCACAGAGCGTATGCCAATCGCAATGGGTACAAGCCAAGTCCATCCACTCGATCAAGGGTTAGATTCTCCAGCGGGGGGCCTTCGGAAGCGCGGCGTCCGCGACAATAGCGGTTCGCACGATCGACAATTATACTCCTTCACAGCTACCGCTTTCACGGGCGCTACTTTCACGGGCGCCGTTCGGCGGACGTGGCGAGAACCAATTTTACCGGGAGCAGTTTTGCAATGAGCCTTCCACGACGCACTTTCCTGAATTCCGCGCTGGCGCTTGCCGGGGGAGCGGCTATCGCCAAAACGTCGCAGGTTGCCGCTGCCCATGATTCGGACGTCGAACTCGGCTCGATCGGCAAGACGCCGCACACCAAATTCGCCGTCAATGTGGAAATGTGGTGGAAGAAGTTGCCGTTTATCGACCGTATCAAGAAGACCGCGGAGCTCGGATTTCCGGCGATCGAGTTCTGGCCGTACGAGGGCAAGAACCTCGACGAAGTAAAACGCACCTGCGAGGAGCATAACCTCGCGATTGCCCAGTTCACGGCCTGGGGATTTGTTCCGGGAATGAACGATCCGAAGAACCACGAGCGGCTCGTCAAGAAAATCAAAGAGGCTTGCGAAGTCGCCAAGCGGATCCACTGCCCCATGATGACCGTCGTCGGCGGAAACGATCAGCCCGGCATGACCCAGGCCGAGATGCACGAGAACATTATCCGGGGACTGAAGCTGGTCGCGCCCATCGCCGAGGACAATCAGATCATGCTGATCCTCGAGCCGATGAACATCCGTGTCGACCACAAAGGGCATTGCCTGTATGGCTCGACCGACGCGGTGCGAATTTGCCGGGAGGTGAATTCCCCCATGGTCAAGATCAACTGGGATCTTTATCACATGCAACTTAGCGAGGGCGATCTCTGCGGACGCCTGAAAGACGGTTGGGATCAGGTTGGCTACTTGCAACTAGCCGACACGCCGGGCCGGCGCGAGCCGGGCACCGGTGAGATTTACTACCCACGCGTGCTACGGCAAGCTTACGAGTTGGGATATCGAGGGTACGTCGGGCTCGAATGCAATCCGACCGAGGAGTTGGCCGCGGCGCGAGCCGTGGCCCACGCCGATCGATGGTAAACGCCGCATGGCGAGAAAGCATTGTCGATGCTGTTTTCCTCTCAAAGCCGGCACGCCGCCAGTGAGGCCTCGAGTCTAAGCTTGAGGCCGCGCGATCGCCTCCCAGTCGATGTTCGCTGGATCGGCGATCCGCGGCAATGCGACGTGCATCGCTTCGGGATATTTCTGCGCCGCGCCCGTGTTGAAGATTACGACGTGGTCATCGGGCCGGATCCAGTGCTCGTTGCGCAGTTGTTCGAGAGCGCCCAGGCAAGCCGCCGCCTCGGGGCAAATCGCCAACCCTTCGTTTTGCATGCCGAGTGTCATCCAAGCGCGCAGCCGTTGCTCGGGCACGCTAACTGCGCGGCCGCCGCTCTCGCGCACGGCGTCCAGGATCATGAAATCGCCCACGGCCGCCGGTACTCGAATTCCGCTGGCAATCGTCGCGGCGCCGAGGAACGGTTCGGCAAATCGATCGCCGCGTTCAAATGCCCGGACGATTGGAGCACAACCATCGGACTGAACCGCTACCATGCGCGGGCGTTTGTCGTTTTCCAACCAACCGAGTTGAGCCAGCTCGGCAAACGCTTTCCACATGCCGATCAGCCCCGTGCCGCCCCCAGTGGGATAGAGGATCACGTCGGGCAGTCGCCACTCGAGTTGCTCCGCCAGCTCAAGCCCCATCGTTTTCTTGCCTTCGATTCGATAGGGCTCTTTCAGCGTCGACATGTCGAACCAGCCGAGCCGCTCTTTCCCCTCGCGCACGATTTTTCCACAGTCGGTGATCAGTCCGGGCACGAGAAACGTTCTGGCTCCGGCCAGTTGGCATTCATACTGATTCGTGGCGGGCGTGTCTTCGGGCATGAACACAAAGGCTTCGATGCCCGCACGAGCGGCATAGGCGGCCAAGGCTCCGCCGGCGTTTCCGGCCGTTGGGATGGCCAGCCGCTTGAGCCCAAACTGCTTGGCCATGGTGATTGCCATCGCCAGTCCGCGGCTCTTGAAGCTGCCCGTTGGCAGCCGCGACTCATCCTTGATAAACAGACCTTTCAGACCATATCGCTTGCCGAGTTGAGGGCAACGAACCAGGGGTGTCATCGTCTCACCGAGCGAGACGACTTCACGTTCGTCGGCGTATGGCAGGAGTTCGCGATAGCGCCATAACGAGGCTTCTCGGCCGCGGAGGTTATCGCGGGTCACGGCGCGGCCGACGGCGTCGAGATCGTAGCGCACCCAGAGAGGTCGATCGCGATGCAGTGTTTGAACTTGCTTTGCCGGCAGATGCGTTCCGTCTAACGCGCTTTCTAGATGCGTAACGAACGAGGCCATGATTTACCATCCGAGGAGCCAATGCGGATTCAGTGAGCCGGAGACGCAGAGTCTAGCGGCGATTCGATCTGGTTGCGACGGACGGAGCGGTTGGAAATTAACTTGATGAGCGCGGGAGGACGATCGCAGGTATGGCCTGCGAGTCTGGAAAGAGGGCAGGGGGAGGTATATAAGACGTGAAAAGTGTAGGAGGTTCATGCTCTAAGCATGTTGCCGGGCGTGGAGGGATATGCAATTCGTGCTTCGTCATTATGGGAGTAGCTTTCTTGTTTACGTCAAACCGCTTGTGCGTTTGGCGGTGTTACGCGTCATCCGGCTGCATCGGATGGACGCTCCCGTGGGCCTCAGGCGAGCTCTGATTCAATGATTGCGTTTTGGTCGACCACTGGATTGTTTTTGGCGACGGCGTTGGCAGAGATTCTCGGTTGTTATTTGCCGTATTTGTGGTTGCGGCAGGGCAAGTCGAGTTGGTGGCTCATTCCTGCGGGTGTTAGTCTGGCGGTGTTTTCCTGGCTCTTGACGTTGCACCCGACAGCTTCGGGCCGGACATACGCCGCCTATGGCGGCGTTTATGTCAGCGTGGCGATCCTTTGGTTGTGGGCGGTGGACGGCGTTCTTCCCACCCGGTCCGACCTGACTGGAATGGCCTTGTGTCTTGCCGGCATGGCCACAATCATATTTGGTGCCCGTTAGCCGCATCTGTAGGGGGAATCGGTCCAGGATGCGGTACTGGCTCGCGGCGTGGCGGTCGATTAGACTGAATTGTCACGCCAACCATTATCCCCGCCTTTTCGTTTCACAGGAGAATGCTCCCCATGAGCGAAGCAAAGCCCGCCGGCTCGTCGCGCCGCGAGTTTCTGAAGAACACTGGTCGCGCTGCCGCGGCAACGGCCGTTGTTTCTTCGCTGGCCGTGCCCAAGGTGCATGCCGGCGAAGATAACACGATTCAACTGGCACTCATCGGTTGCGGCGGACGTGGCGGCGGAGCCGCTGACAACGCGCTGTCGGTCGACGCGGGCGGTCCGGTAAAGCTCGTGGCCATGGCCGACGTCTTTCAGGATCATGTAGGTACTGCGTACAACGCTCTGTCGCAGCGGCACAGCGAAAAGATCGATGTATCGGACGATCGGAAGTTCGTCGGCTTCGACGCCTATCAAAAGGCCATGGACTGCCTGAAGCCGGGCGACGTTGCGATCTTTGCCACGCCGCCGGCCTTCCGCTGGGTTCACTTCAAATACGCCATCGACAAAGGCATCAACGTCTTCATGGAGAAGCCTGTCACCGTGGACGGGCCAACGTCGCGAAAGATGTTCGCCCTCGCCGAAGAGGCGGACAAGAAGAACATCAAGGTGGGCGTTGGCCTCATGTGCCGGCACTGCGTCGCCCGCAAGGAACTGTTCAATCGCATTCAGGATGGCGAGATCGGCCAGATCACCATGCTGCGAGCCTACCGCATGCATCCGCCGGTAGGCTCGGCTTTCACGAAGCCCAAGCCTGCCAATGAAAATGAGCTGATGTGGCAGGTAAAGAACTTCCACAGCTTCATGTGGCTCAGTGGCGGTTGCTATAGCGACTTCTACATTCACAACATCGACGAATGTTGCTGGATGAAGAATGCCTGGCCGGTGAAGGCTCAGGCCCTGGGAGGTCGACACTATCGGGGCGACAATATCGATCAGAACTTCGACGTGTACGCCGTCGAGTACACGTTTGACGATGGCACCAAGCTTTGGTTCGACGGTCGCACGATGGCCGGCGCCAAGCAGGACTTCGCCAGCTATGCTCACGGCACCAAGGGAGCTGCCCACATCTCCGGTCCGGGTCATGCGCCGGCCAAGTGCAAGATTTATCGCGATCAGAACATCGTACGTCGTGGCGGTAACATCGCCTGGGCTTACTCCGATCCGGAACCGAGCCCCTACGAGTTGGAATGGGTCGATTTGTTCAAGGCGATTCGTGAAGACCAACCCTACAACGAAGCCGCCCGAGGCACTCAGGCGAGTCTCGTTACCTCGATGGGCCGCATGGCGGCCCACACCGGTCGCGAAATCACCTACGACGAGATATTGAACTCGGATCACGAATTCGCGCCCACCGTCGATCAACTTGTGTTGGACGGCCCGGCGCCGATTCAAGCGAATGCCGAAGGCAAATATCCCATTCCGCAGCCGGGCATTACGACTGATCGCGAGTTCGCATAGTCAACGGCGCGGCTTGTCCTGCCGTTTTAAAATAGGATGCTCAAAGTCCCGGGGAGAAATCCTCGGGGCTTTTCTCTTATGCCACATGGTAGCGGGTTAGTTTGGCGATATGAACTGGCCATTAAGCAACTCACCCACGGCGAGCCCTACGGCCGTGCCGATCGTGTACCCCCAGATCCCAACCAGCAGGGCCGGCAGTACGAGCTTTGACCAACCCATGGAGATTGCCATCGCGGCTGCCGTCGGTGGCCCGCCAAGCGAGGCGTTAACGGCAATGGCCAGATGTTCCATGTCGAGGCGGCATAGTTTACCCAAGGCAAATGCGACGATCAGATTGGCTACCGCGATCATCAGGCAGAATACGAACATGATCGGCACGTTCGCGAACACAGTCCACAGGTCGGCCGGCAGCCCGATGACGAACAGGAACACATACAGCAGATAGGCGCCGAACTCCTCGGCGCCGTGAATTTTCAGCAGTGGACGATGGAACACCGTGGCGACGAGGGTCGACCAGAACGTGATGTGAACATAGCGGTTGGCTAATACTTCGGTAAGCGCTTTGGAGCCAATCGCTGCGTGGTGCAAGGCCGCGCCAACTTGCTCGGCGGTGAAACGAGCTAGCGCCACGACCGCCGCCGCCACTGCAAATGCTGCGGCAATGTCGAACAGCGAGATTTCTTTCCGCCGCCAGTGTTCGGCCGCCAACTGGCGGCTGTCTACGGCGTCGGCCGAGTGAGGATGGGGATACCACCTGCGCACCCAGTTGCTCCGGCACATTAGGATTAAGACCATGAAAATGCCGGCCATGATGACATTGTCGGCCACGAGTAGCGAGCCAAGGCGGTTGCCGCTGATTCCATAGGAGCTCGCCACCGCATAGAAATTGATGGCGCCACCGATGTAGCTGGCGGTCATGATGCCAGCAAGCTCGGGGGCATCGTGTAGCCGGGAATACATGGTTATGGTTGCGACGATCGCCCCCACGATGGTGCCCAGCGATGCCAGGTGGAATGCCAGGAATAGCCAGCCTGTCATCCGGGCGATGTGAAACACATTGGCCCGAAGCAAAAGCAGCGGCAAGGCCAGTGGAACCAGTTCACCTTGGATCACGCCGTACACGGGCGATTCGGGCGGCATGATCCACAGGTTCGCAAGCAACATCGCGATGCACAGCGCAAGCACGGGGCCACTCAACTTAGCTGCCCAATTATAGGTCTGCTCGAGCCAGATACTCAGGGCTACGCCGCCTGTGATCACGGCCCACAACAGCCACGCCTGATCTGGCTCAATCAGCGTCTGCATAGATGAAGGTCTAGACGGTGAACGGCGGGAGTTTATTCGTCGCTGCGTGGCAGATATTGGTTGGCCAAAATGGCGCCAATGGCTTTGCCCGTCGAATCGATTTGAAACACCAACTGCTCGTCCGTATACATACCGGGCGGCAGGGCAAACGTCACACGGTCGATCGGCTTCAATCGGTATTCGTATTCGTTCTCAACCGCGCTGTACAAATTGCCGTTGCGAATCGACACGACAAGCGGGATGAACTCCGGCCCATAAACACCAACCAGTTGTTTCCACGCGGCCGGCATCTCGTGCGCTGGATGACTCACCCGGATAAATTCTTGCCCGGCCGCGGCAAATCCTTGAATGGCTCCCTCTTTGTCGGCGCGGAACTCGAACGGAGCATCGTTCATCGTCCGGCCTCGTGCTAGCAGTTTTAGGGGCCCTGTGGCGCGGAAGGTCAATGGTTGCCCAGACAGGGTGCCGATGAGCCTATCGCCTTCGACCTTGATGTTTGCCCAGTAACTTTCCGATTCGTATTCTCCGGCCAGCTTGGCAAGCTGTTGGCGATCGAGATCCACGAACTTCGGAGGCTCGGGCGGTTTTTCCCCGCGCAGCTTCTCAAAGAGCAGGTCTAACGAGGCATCGGCCAATCGCCGCACCGGCGCCGGGGCGATGTCTGCATTCGACAGCACGAGTACTGCGATTCGTTCTTCGGGGATCGCGATGATCACCGTGCTAAAGCCATACACCGCGCCGCCATGTTGCAGGGTCTTGCGGCCGCGAAACTCGCCGACATAGAACCCCAAGCCGAAGCCCGTTGCTTCGTCGACGAGTTGGGGATAACACATCGTTTCAAAAGTTGCCGGATGCATCAGCGGCGGATTCAACTCGGCCGAAGCGTCACTGCCGAGCATGAAGATCGCAAACCGCGCAAGGTCGTTGGCGGTTGTATAGAGATTGCCGGCCGGTAGCGTTCCCAATTCGAATTCAGGGGCAACGCCCAAAGTATAGCTGCCATCTTGGCGGGCGATACGCATTCGTCCTTTCGCCAACTTCGGGCGAAGAGAGTCGGTCATCACCCACGCCGAATGCTTCATTCCCAACGGCCCCAGAATATACTTCCGCTGGTACTCGACATAACTCATGCCACTCGCACGGACGACCGCTTCTCCGGCAATCGTCGGTCCGACATTGGAATAACGTATCACCGTATTTGGCGGATTGACGAGCACAGCGCCCGATACGCTTGCGAGTGTGTCTTTGATTGACGGCTGCGAAGGATCCAGATAACCGCCCACGGGCGCCTCGCGAATCATTCCCGAGCGATGTGAGAGCAGTTGCCGCAACGTGATTGGCGTCGTATCGGTAAATGGACGGATGATCGAGAAGCCGGGGAGCACTTTTGTGATCGGAGCATCCAGATCGAGCTTGTCCTGTTCAACCTGCTGCATCACGGCGATTGCGTTGAACAGCTTGGAAATCGAACCGGCGCGATATATGGTGTCGGCCGTAGCGGGTTTGTTAGTTTCCCAATCGGCAAGACCATAGCCAGCCGCGTGTACTACTTCGGTGTCAACGATCCAGGCTACAGAAAGTCCCGGAGTGATGCCGTCGGCGAGCTCCGCGGCAACGAGTTCGGCAAATTGGTCGATGAGTGGCTGATAGTCAGGGGGCGCTTCTGAACCAACGGCTAGCGTTACCAACAAGGTAGACCAAATTAACCCCAAGACCACGGCGGCAGACCGGCAAGCTCGGTTCATGATGCGCAACTCACAAAGACAAGCAGAGACACGAGCAAACAGGGACGCGCCGCCATGCTTTCCCGACTTGGTGATTCATAGTGTCGTGTGACGATGGTTATAATACCCGCGCCAACGTCGCTGTCAGTTGGTCGATCATTGGGCGCGTGTGCGTGGCAAAAATTGCGATTCGCAGCATACCATCGGTGTTCGCGCCTGCATAGTCGCGGGTGTGCGCGATCGCCACGCCGGTGGCGAGCAGGTCGCGTTGCACGCGTTGCATTTCCTGAGCGTTTGCCAGTTCGAAGCTAATGATGGATGACGGCAGAGCGTCGATACTCAAGCCCAACTGGCGCAGGCGCCCGCGGGCGTACGCAATGTTTTCACGAAGCGTCAGGCGCAGCCCAGGTTGATTTTGAAAGATCTCGAGCGCCATGGCCGTAGCCCCCGCAACCGCGGCTGCGGGAGCGCTGGAGCCCCGAAACCATCCACTCGCACGGGACGCATGTTCGAGGAAGCCACGCGAGCCGGCGATTGCGCCGCCGTGGCCGCCGAACGCCTTGCTTAGTGTGACACTTTGCAGCACGGCCGCGCCGTTGCGCGTGTCATTCATTACGTTGATTTGCTGGGACGCAATGTTGGCAAGCTCCAGGCTCCCGCGACCCTGCGTCCCAAGCACTCCGATGCCGTGCGCATCGTCGACGAGCAGCTTGGCGCCGATAAAGTCTTGCAGCACGACTAGGTATTCTTCGAGCGGTGCAAGCCGGCCGCTTGCCGCGAACACCCCATCGGTCATCACCAGCGGCCGTTGTCCGCGCGAGAGTTCGCGCCGTAGGAGATCGACGAGGTGACCAACATCGCGATGTCGAAACGCAATCGCCGGTCGTGCCAGATCGAGCCACCGGACTGCTTCGTGAAGACAGTCGTGCGCTGCTTCATCAATGAACGCCACGTCAACCTCGGACCGCATTGCCGCCGCGATCACAAAGTTGCCGGCATAGCCGGTCACTAGGTAACACGCCGCTTCGGCGCCAAGGATCTCGGCGGCGCGCTGTTCGACTTCAAGCACCGGCGGGGAATTGCCGAATCCCGTTCGCGTGGTCGCCGAGTGTACTCCAAATCGTTGGACGGCCGTGGCCGCGGCGGCAATAACCGCAGGATGCGCCTGGAGCCCCAGGTAGCCGGTACCCGCGAAGTATAAATACTCTCGACCGTCGAGCACTGTGCGCGGGGCCGGAGCGGATTCCATCACCGGCATGAGGGGCGCGCGGTCGTCAGCGGGACAGGTCATCGTGGGAGCGTGCTTGCGAAAGAGACCGGTAAGATCGTGCGGCATGTAGCGACTGTTCGGTTGGGCTCATTGTAAACCAGCGCGAATATCGCTGCGCGGCGGTTGCCACGCGTTGACATGACAAGTTGGGTGACTAGCTTGGAACTTACCGTTTATGTCGAGTTTGTGCAGACTCTTCAATTCAATCCGTTGCTTTTTCTGTCGTTTGTTCCCGTGCTTACTGGCCGCGCTCGCGGTGCGCGCTCATCTTGTCAAACTTACCGTTGGAGAGTTCGATCGCATGAAGAGTCTCTCGTTGTTCACGCTGGCTATGCTCCTGTTGCTTGTTGTTTCATCATTTACCAGGGCTGCCGATGCGCCTTCCGCCATCCAATCGCAGACGCTAAACGCCATGGGGCTGGGAGGCATGAAGCCAATCTCCGATGACGCTGGCCGCCAAGTTCGTGGCAAAGGTACGTTTGCCGGTGTCTGGGGACATAGCTCGGCCAGTTTCCACGGCCAGATTTCCAGCAACAACTACGAGGCCGGCGCGAATTGGATCCATAAACCCGCGTTTGCCGAAGGTGGTAGCCTGAGCTTCACCGGCAAGTTCAACGCCCAATTTGCGGCCGATCCCATCAGTCACGCGCTCAGTCTTCAAGTCACCGGCGGCTTTGCCGGCGGCCGCGCGTTTGCCTTCGCCAGATAGCTGCTTGCCGCTAATCGATAGCCCCTCGGCAAGTCGAGCGGTACGCGTCAGCCGCGCATGGATCCTCCTTGGGTCTTCCTGCCAGGTACGGAGCCTTTTATTCGGGCTTTCATTTCCGTTCGAGATCCTGTCGCACCCCGCATGGCGACAGGATCTCGTTTTCTTTAGTACCTCTGTCGGCAATGGAGGGAAGCTCCGGGGACGCGGCAGGGAATGTAGTTACGCGCGACTCCGTAGTCTGGGGAGATTCTGCCGGTCGTGCTGTTGACAACAACTTTGACGGTAACTAGTCTGTCTCTCGATTGATTGCTGCGCAGCGTCAACCACTTGCCGTGCAAAGCACATCGCTTCTGCTCGGCGGGACGTTAACTATGGGCCGGATGGGCATCGAAAAGCCTTGTGCCTTTCGGTACCTCGAATTCTTAGCCTCGAAAGCATCCGCGTGTCACCCGCTTGCCGGGCTGTGATCGAGGACTGACTGCTACGATGATTCCACTTTCATGAGGACCATTCAAATGAAGAGCTTTGCAATTGCTTGTGCGGTTATGCTATTCGCCGCCACCGCTTCGGCTGCTGAGCCAGTTTCGAAGTCGACGTTGGCCAGCATGGGCCTGGGCGGCATGCAGCAGATGTCGGATAGCGACGGTCAAGCCGTTCGCGGTAAGGGCTACACCGGTAGCTTTGGCGGCGGCACGTATGCCCGCGTTTGGGGCGGCAGCCAAGCCAACTGGTACGGTGGTCAGAGCTCGAACAACAACTACGAGTCCGGTGTTTCGTGGCTCGGCAAGAGTTCGAACGCGGTTGGCAACAGCTTTAGCTTTGCTGGCAAGGCCGGAATCAGCGGTATGGCCGATCCGTACGGCTGGGCTATTCAGGGCAGCATTTCTGGTGGGTTCGCTGGCGGCAGCGCCGCGGCTCGCGCTTGGTAAGCTGATCTCTACGGCGAACCCTAGGGGGCGCTGGTTCGGACCAGTTTGAAACGAATCGGACCCTGTTGCCGCCAAGTGCGGTAACAGGGTCCGTGCTTATATGGAGATCAATTTGCACGATGAGATGTACTCTTGCCATCGTGGCGGCGCTACTGCTGTTGGACGCGGGAACCGCGAGAGCCGCCAACCCTGTTTCAAGCACGACACTGGCTAACATGGGATTTGCAACGCTCCAGCCACTGACAGATCACGATGGCTTGGCCATTCGTGGAAAGGGCGCCTATGCCAGCGTGTGGGGATCGAGCACTGCTAGCTGGGGCCGCCAATCGAGTTCAAACAGCTACTCCGCCGGGGCTTCATGGCTTGGTAAGCCAGCCAGTGCTACCGGAAGTAGCCTCAGCTTCGTCGGTAAGTTTCAGGGATTTGGACGCTTCGGACGCTAAGTTTCCGCGACTTTTTCCATTCTGTGCATAGCTGCAAAAAACACACGCCCTCTGCCGGCCACTGCTGACAGAGGGCGTGTGTGTTATTATCGCGGGACCGGTTGATCTGCTTAGTACATCAACCCGGCGCCAATCGTAAAGCCGACCAGATCGAACAGCAAGTCGCCAGCTTCGCTGGCCGCAAAGGCCGAAGCCGTGCCTGAGTTGGCGACCGAGAAGGACGCGGCGTTCACCCCGGCGTTGCCGTCCCAATATTGCCATTCAACGCCACAGCGGAAGAACGCCCGCCCCGGCAAGCAGCAGAGGCATGTTTCCCACTGCAGCCCGGCGCCGATTTCGGCGATGAATAAATCACCATCGCCACCGGCGATCGCACCGTCAAGCGAATGGAAGTTGCCGCCTGGTGAAGCGACTTCCGCCTGATTCTGCGAGGCCGCGACGCCATTCCCCCACAAAATCGAGTAGCGATTCGTGAAG
Source organism: uncultured Planctomycetaceae bacterium (assembly GCA_964598535.1). Classification (GTDB taxonomy): domain Bacteria; phylum Planctomycetota; class Planctomycetia; order Pirellulales; family PALSA-1355; genus JALHMI01. Next base: position 37,995 of record CAZRCI010000029.1, read on the forward strand.
TAGGCCTTTAGCGCTCCGTCGTCGCAGAACAGCGGTCGAAGGCCGAATACGCCGAACGTCAGACCCGTCGCGTTGAACTGCTGGCTGGTGAACGATTGAGCTTCGACGCGGTCGTCGCCAAACGTATTCTGAGTCCACAGATTGCGGTCGTTATTGACCGACGCGTAGCGGACGCCGCCGAAGCCGAACATATCCCAGTTGCGCCAGCAGAACCTCCGTTGCACCTCGAGGTCGGCCGTATAGATGTTGAATTGATCGAACAGCAGGATCCCGCTCTGCACGGCGTCAGGAATCGCTGGCGTAAAGTTGTGTCCATTGCCGGCGGTGTTCCAGTAACGGCCAACGAGGCCCCAGACTTCGCCTTGCACACCCAACGTAATACGTGGGCCAACAAGCATATTTCCTTCAACCGAACCCAGAGCGGCATTATCGACATACGACACGTCGCCCAGGCCATTGCTGAAGCCTGTGTTCAGGAAGCTGCGACTGAACTGCGGCCAGAAGAACGTGGCTTCTATGCCCACGATAAACTGGCACCCAGGCGCGCAGTACAAGTCTCCGACAGCGTATTGCCCGGGGCCCGCAGCGACGGGCGCTGCTGTTTGTTCCGGCGTCTGTAGAGGTTCTTGTGCTTCCCAGCGACTCGTTGGTACTTGCTGGGGAGGTTCGGGCGTCGCCTTGGGGATTGGCGGTGTCGTCTGCTGTGCAGAAACTTGTTTGATCAACGGAGGACGGAAAACCGGTTCCGTCTGATCGCCGCCGAAGGCGTGGCCACTGGCGGCAATCCCCATCGCCGCGAGCAACAAGCCAAACTTGGTAATCGTCTTCTTCATCTCCTCACCCCTCCTGGGAATTGGCGGCCATTGCGACCGCACGCAGGTCCATTGCGAACCGTGATGTACGTTGACGAACGCCTGTGGGACGAACTCGTCGCTTAGAAGGCCACCGCGTGATGGGCACGCGTATCGGTGTGCTTTCTGTCCCCACGACGAGGCTGGCGAGAGCGCGGGCGGCTAAGCGCCACCGCACTTTTCGTTGCACGTATCATCGTCTGCACTTTCAGACGAATTGATGCGACTGGTCGTCGCCGGATTAACGCGTATAACCGGCAGTTTTGCACTACGCGGGACAACCGTCAGAACCGTTACAGCTTATTGCTTCACAGGATGCAAGCGTCGGGTTCGCGTCCTTAGAGAGACTCTTAATTGGCCACTCAAGTCATGACTGTTTAAGAGGTTACGATGCACTACCTGGTGGCTGGTAGGCTGCGTAAATCAGCGAAACTTTGGCGCGCCTAACGACTGTTCTCATTGTACCGGATATGGCGGTCGATTCAGTTCAACGGGCTGTAGCGATTGTGTAGCGGCCAACGGTCGTACCGCCGGTTCGCAATCGGCTCTCGTCGGTCGAGCTTAAGCTCAAGCAGGCAGGACGAGTCCTCTGCGTTTTGGAATTGATGTTACCGCGGCAGACGTACAGTAAAGGTGGGCCATGAACGAACCGCTCGGAGTTTCGGGAACGAACTTCCCGACCTCAACCGCGCGACGCGGACTTGTCGCGGCAATCGCCGCGCTGAGCCTGTTCGTTCCTCGATTGACCCAGGGCGACGAGCCGGTCGAATCCCGCAATTCGCCGGCCGTCGTCAGTTCTTATTCCGATGTCGCACAACCGCTTCCGGTGGCAAGCCGTCGTTTGCCGCCGGTCGACGCATCAAACGGCCCAGAGACGCGGGCCGAATTCCTCTCGCGGACGGGAAACGCGGCGCCTGCGTTCTTTGCGGAGCAACCGGTTAACTATATTACCGCCGCACCCGGAACCCAGACGCCGTCCAATCCGCTGACCACCCTCAATCCCATGCCAGGCGAGCCTCTGTTCCGTTTCTCGGGCATGCAGGCTCCGCAGCCGCCGGCTGAAGGAGATCGCGAGGAACGACGCCAGGGCGCCGCGGCCTCGAGTCAGAACGATCAACAGACCTACGGGCAGGCCCCGACCAACAATGCCCTGCAATTCCTGCGTGACGTGGACGTACTTCTTGCGCCCGGCGCCTGGCAGGCGGATACCGGCTTTGTCTATACGCACTTTGCCAATGATTTTCCGTTGCCAATTTTCAATCTCTCGGGCGACATGGTTGATGTCCAAGAAGCCGCGGTTCGCCAGCGATTGCTGTTCACCCCGCTCGCCGTGCGGTATGGCTTGACGGACAATGTCCAGCTATTTGCGTCCATGCCGGTGGGCTTTTCGAATACACAGTTCACCGCTCCCAACGCCAGCGAAACGTACAACGTCAGCGGACTTGGCGACCTTACGTTCGGAGCAACCATCCATTTGGTCGATGGCGAAGATTTGCTGCCAGACCTGATCGGCACCGTGGGCTTTACGGCCCCCACAGGCAAGTTTGATGCTCCAATTTTCGGCCTGGTTCCCGGCTCGAACCTGGGGCAGGGGTTTTGGGCCTACAACCTGCAATTGTTAGCGATTCATCGCTACGATCCGGTGATCGTCTTCTACGGTGGTGGATATCGCCACCTTTGGGAACGTCCGTTCGACGATGTGCTCGTACAACCCGGTGAGCAAGCCAACTACATGCTTGGTGTCGGTTTCTCGATCAATGACCGCGTCACGCTCAGTACGACGTTCCAGGGTTTTTACCTGACAAACACCAGTGTCGACAACGAAGTGGTGCGCGGCTCGAATCTGGAGCCCATGACCCTGCGATTTGCCGCAACGATGGTGCGCAATTGCCGGATCATCGAGCCTTTCGCGCAGATCGGTATGACCGACGCCGCGCCTCGCGCCAATGTCGGCGTGGTGATCACCTTCTATTAATAGTTAATAGTCTCGCGGGCTGCCCGATGGCGGCCCTGGAGGGAAAACCGAAATCCATGCAGGTGTCGGCTCCACGTCCATACCACGTTCGTGCCGCTCGGGGCGTGCGATATCTGCCGATCGTTGCGCTGCTGGCGATTAGCCTCGCGCCTCGTTCGGCAAACGCTCAATTCAATCAATACACGCGGGCGCCAATTCGCCTGGAGGACCGGCTCACGCGCAAATACGTGTGGAGCTACAAAGAGCTGCAAGAACGCCAGGTCGTGATGCAGAAGCTTGATTACTCCTGCGGCGCCGCGGCACTTGCCACCATCGCCCGGTATTATTGGGACGACAACGTCACCGAAGAGACATTTCTCAAGTTTGTGCCCCGGCTCAAGCTGACGCCCGAGCAGATTCGCGATCGGATTGAGAATGGTCTGACGCTGACAGACTTGCGCGACATCGCCAATATGGCTGGTTACCAGTCATCCATGGGGAAGGTCGAGTTCCACGACCTGGCCGAGGCCAAGGTCCCGGTCATCGTGGGGGTGACGGTCAACACGCATGAGCACTTCGTCGTATTTCGAGGCACGGATGGCCACTACACGTACCTTGCCGACCCGATTCGCGGTAACATTCGCACGCCGATCCATACGTTCCGTCGACAGTGGCAGAAGAATGCCATCCTGGTAATCGCCAAACCCAATGCCAAGGTAAAGGATGTCAACCCGATGGGCATCCGGTTCCCCGAAGTCTTTCGGGGGTTGTTGAACGATCAAACCGTCCATCGCAACTGGACGATGTCGACGGTGCCGCCGAACCCCGTCCGGATTCCCTAGCCCCACGCGTCTTTTGCCGGCTTGGGATGCTTTTATCTGGGTTGCGGACTAGGATTGTTGATAGCTTTCATGCCTGTCCTCCCTAAAAGGTTCAAAACCCATGGCCGACGCGCCCGAACCCGCCTCGATGGAATTTCACGGCGAGCGTCACGAGTTCCTGGCGATCTTGGGGCTGGCGCCGCCGGTTACCGAAGAGGACGTCAAGCAGGCCTACCTGGTGAAGGCCCGCACGGCACATCCCGACCAGGGGGGCAGCGTCGAGGAGTTCAAACGCTTGCAGGAGGCATTCGAGCAAGCTACCGAGTACGCTCGCTTCAAGTCTGGACGCATGCAGTGGCTCAGCCGCTGGGTCGAACAATATGCTGAACAGGAGAAGCTGATCGAGCTGGTTAAATCCTGGGGCGGTGAGGTGGACGTCAACGCTTCCGATCCGCTCAGCCGGTCGATTGGTCCCGACTTTGCCGTCGTGCTTGATAAGCTCACGGGCATCAAGCTCGTGGGCCAGCAAGTCGATGATGCCATGATCGAACAACTTGTCACACGGCGACGCATGTTGGCAGGCCTGCGCAAGCTCTCGCTGCTCGACACAGCCGTCACGGAAGTTGGACTTTTAAAGGTGCGCGAACTCGATACCCTACGCCACCTCGACCTCTCGGGAACCAATGTCGATGCCGAAGCGCTCGACGTCATTTTGCCGCAGTTGCAGCTTCTGGAAACGCTCACGCTCGATCGCACGGGGGTGGGTTGGACTACGAAGGTCAAGTTGCGAGTGAAGTTTCGGAGCCTGACAATCGAATAGCCGAAAAAGCCTGTGGCCTGATAGGATCGCATGGACGCGATTTCAAAATAGCGACGCGAGTTGATCCCAAGCCAGGATGGATTCCTGACCAACACGTGTGGATCGCGACCGAACTGCAAGCTTGGCCCAACCTCTGACGTGTGAAGCAGCTTTCTTAACGGCCGATTCGCGTCGACTGCGGGCTCGGCATGGTGAAGGACTGGACGCATGGGGTGACGTTCGAGAGGGTGGCGCGGCTATGCCTCATTTCGAACTGGAAAAAATGGAGTGCTGATCGAGCTCGTGCAACCTCAATGCGCAGGAAACGTGCGCAATCAACCGTGCCAGGCCATGATCGTCGCGGTGAAACGCGGGAAACGCCATTCACGGAGTTTTGACGGTCGGCGCTTCTAAGTATGGGCACGGCACTTGACGGGCGGATTCACGAAGAACCCCCTTTCTCATGGAGAGGCAGATCATGCAGGTTCCGTTTAATCTCCGTTCGTGCTTCTTGCACATGTTGCTTGCGATGGGACTGCTGGTCGGCCATGCGACCGCCGACGAGCCGCGTGCTGTTGTCGTAAACGTGCTCACATACAGCAGCACGACGGGCAACGGCAAGGGAGTTGGACGCTGTAAGCCGGTTACCGTAACCGCGGACGGCTCTGGTGGTAGCACCGCGCGGGTTGGCTTTTTCGAAAGCGAAGTGGGGGGGACTGGAGACCAGTGGCGTAGTTCCGGGTGGATGGCTGCGGTGACGGCCGCGATGCTGACAGACTTCGATCCTCGTGCGACACGCGTGTCCTTCGAATACGAAGGGCGGATCGATGGCCCCAGCGCGGGCGCGCTATTGACCTGCGGTGTGCTGGCGGCCGTTCGAGGTGACTCGATCCGGACCGACGCCGCGATGACCGGCACGATCAATCCCGATGGCTCGATCGGTCCCGTGGCCGGCATCGCTCATAAGATCGGCGGCGCTGCGAACAAGGGCATGAAGCTCGTGCTTATTCCGGCCGGAATCCGCTTCGACACGGCGGACGACGGAAAACGAGTGGACGTGGTGGAATATGGTGACAGCCTGGGCGTACGCGTCGTCAACGTGTTTGACGTGTACCACGCCTACCGGTTGCTCACGGGCGTCGAATTACCCCGCGATCCAGCCGCGCATATGCCGCAAGTCAGTTTGGCCGCCCAGAAGGCGACTCGCAAAAAGATTTCCGTCTGGTACGACCGCTATGAGCAGTCGCTCAAGTCGTTTCTGGAATTGAAGAACACGGCCGCCCTGTCGCAAGAAGTCATCGACATGTACCAACAGGGTGTCGATGCAATCAAACGCAGTAATGAGCTCGTCGAGGAAGGCGAGTTCACACCCGCGCTCTGGGATCGGATTTTTGCCGCAGCATGCGGATATTTGGCATTAGAGACCGGCCGCTGCCGCTATACCTATGCGACCCGCGGCTACGACGGGCTGGTCGAGCGTCTAAAAAACAACCAGTGGTTGGAAGCCGAGGTCGAAAAGGTCTCCGCTCGCATGAAAACCGAAACTCCCCGTTCGCTCGATCAGCTTTCGGTATATCTGATTGCCTGCGATGCGTTTGTCGAGGGCGTTGCCTTGCAGCGTCTTGCCCAAGTGTCGCTCACGAAAGTGCCTGCCGAGGAAAGCGAGGAGGCAATCGCACAGATCGCCGTCGCGGCGGAAAACCAGATTATTGGTTGGCTGGATCTCAAACTTGCCGCCGACTACCTCGATCTGATGGCGGGATATGCTGCTAGCGCAGCGATTCCGGACGATGCTCCGTGGCGGCAGGCCGGCGACTATCTGCGAAAGGCCTCGAGCGCCAATTCCGCGGTGTTCGAGGCGATTGTCATCCAGCCCACTGCCCAGGAGCTTTCTTTGGCGGGAAGCGATATGCGCAGCCGACTGATGAACCATGACCGCACGTACGCAATTCTTCGGGGCGCTGAGCAGTACGTCTTTCCCAACCTCGAACGTTACTTTGGCGACGGTGACGCCCTCGGGTACGCCTATCTAGCGACGAGCCTCTATACTCACATTCGCGCGGCGGGGTTGTTGGCCAAATATTACTCGCTCGACGCGGATTTGAATGACGCTGGCTTTATCGTCGGACTCGAACGCGAACGTACGCTTGCCGAATGGCTCACTTTTTCAGAAGATCAGTCCCGGCGTAGTATCGCCGCGTTGCAGGATAACGGTGTCGACGCCTCGGTTTGTGCGCAGATGTATGCAATCGCTCGAATCAAGGCTCGCCGCGATCTGACGCAGCAATTCGAAGGTCTGATCGGGTTCTGGTCAGCCGACATGCACGCGCGCGTGATTCGACTGGTCAGCGGCCTATCGCAAGGTAAGCCAGCCGCGGCACTCGAATCCGCGGATACCGCAACGCTGCCTGAATAGTCCTGTAGGAGCCGGTCCTCTCTTGCCCAACACGGTTACTCGATGACTGCAGATTCGCTCGACGTTCATGAAGCTTCGCCCAAGGAGCTGGCGGCCGCACATGCGAACGTGTTTGACATTTGGAGCAAGGGCTTGCCGTTCGACGAGCACCTTGCCGCACGCTTAGCTTCACCCAAGCATCGGCTTGCAACCTGGTACGTCGGCACGGTCGAATCGCGGGTCATCGTTTCATTAGGATGCTATCCGCTTGAGTTTGACTATCGTGGACGAATCGTTCCGGGCTTTTCCATCGGTTCGGTTTATACGGTGCCCTTGATGCGTGGCCGTGGCCACGCGGCCCGGCTCATCGATTGGGTCGAACATACCCGACGCGACCGCGGTGCGACGCTTGCTTTATTATATAGCGATATCGCGCCGGCCTATTACGAGCGTTTGGGATACCATGCGTGCCCGTCATTAACGGGATGGCTTGATCCGCGTTCTGTCAGCGTGCACGCCAAGCCGGCTTATCATTTCTCCGAGGTGAATCCTTGGGAATGTTGGCCTGAGTTGGCTCGACTCTATGCGACCTATCATGGCGCGACGCCGCTGTCGATTGCACGGAGCGAGGGCTATTGGCAGGCGCTGCTGGCTCGCTTTCCAGAGGAGCGGTTCTTTGCGCTTTGCGATCGTCAGGGAGGGTGGCAAGGTTATGTGCGCATTGGTGTGAATGGCGCCCAGTGGCGCATCACGGACTATGCGCTGGCCGACCAGTCATTGGAACTGGCCGAAGACCTGTATGGGGCCGCGATTGAATTGGCCAAGCAAGGCGGCGCGGAGCAGTTTGGCGGCTGGCTTCCGGATCATCCCTCGGCGCGGCAGTTCTGGGATCTCCAGCCGCGCGATACCGAGATCGCGATGCTCAAATCGCTCGCCGCGCATCTTCCGCTCGATGCCGAAATGTTGGAACTTGCCAGCCGATTCTGCGAAATCGACCACGTCTGACGGGCCGCCGCGAGTTCCGGTAGACTCCCGATCGGAGCCTGTTAAGATGGCGTCATCCACTCCCAGTGTTGTGACGTTCCATCTTTTGATTCCGAGAAGTGAGTTGTTCCATGTCTATGCGATTTCTGGGAGTTGTCTTGCTTGTGCTCGTCATGTTCTTGGGGAACTCGACATGCGCGGCGGCCGATTCATCCCGCCCCAACGTATTGATGATTGCCGTGGACGACCTCAACCATTGGGTCGGCTACTTGCACCGCAATCCGCAAACGATCACTCCGAATATCGATCGGCTGGCCTCGCGAGGCGTCCGCTTTACGCGAAGTTACTGCGCCGCGCCGGCGTGCAACCCTTCGCGCGCGGCGTTGGTGACCGGACTACGCCCCTCAACGAGTGGGGTCTACGAAAACAACGACGATTGGCGTCCGCATGTCAGTCCTGACCTGCCGCTGACCGCCGCGTTTCGCAACGCGGGCTACTACGTCGCCGGCGCCGGCAAGATTTATCACGAGGCTTACCGTCGCCGCTCGGAATGGCACGACTACTTACCAGATGCGGGAACGGATCCAACGCCGCGGGGCAACCTCGGTGTCGGTGGCATCCGTTTTGCGCCGCTAGATTGCGAGGACGGCGACCTTCGCGAGGGGAAGATTATCCAATACGGCGTCGATCAGCTCAAAAAGCAGCACGACAAGCCATTCTTATTGACAATCGGCCTTCACAAGCCGCACATGCCCTGGAATGTACCTCGCAAGTATTATGATTTGCATCCGCTCGAAGACATCAAGCTGCCGCCCCACACCGAAAACGATCTAAGCGACGTTCCGCCGGCCGGCATTCAAATCGCCAAGCCCAATGGCGATCATCGTCAGATGCTTGAGTCGGGGCGTTGGAAAGAAGCGGTGCAGGGATACCTCGCCGCGATTACCTATTGCGATACGATGATCGGCCGCTTGCTCGACGCGCTCGACGACAGCCCGTATCGCGATAACACGATTGTCGTCCTGTGGGGCGATCATGGTTGGCATTTGGGCGAAAAGGAACATTGGCGCAAGTTCGCGCTCTGGGAGGAAGCTACGCGAGCACCACTCATCTGGGTCGCCCCCGGAGTAACCAAGGCGGACCAGATCTGCGAACGCACGGTCGATTTCATGTGCGTCTATCCTACGCTGTGCGACTTGTGCGGCATTGCGGTTCCCTCGCACGTCGAGGGGCAAACGATCCGCACGTTGCTTGCCGATTCGACAGCGACGTGGCACAGTCCCGCGCTTACCACCCATATGGAAGGCAACCATGCCGTTCGGAGCGAAGGGTGGCGTTATATTCGCTATGCTGATGGCAGCGAAGAGCTCTACGACGAAGCTGCCGACCCTTATGAATGGACTAACCTGGCCAGCCGGTCGGAGCATGCTGATATCAAGGCGGAATTGGCCCGGCATTTGCCTACCGTCAACGCACGCGACGTGTCCGCCGCCGCAGTCAACAAGGTCGAACGTAAAGCGATTAAGGCCGAGCGTCGCAAGGCGAAGAAGCTCAATCGCTAACTCGCGCACCAGGTAGCGTCAGCGACTGCAGGCGGTCAACCGGTTCTCCGGCTGTCCAGGCAATGCCGCGCAGCACCAGCAAACGAAACAGCGGATCGTCGAACGTCCAGCTATAGTGGCCTACGATCGAAACAAACACCCGGCCCTTGCCGGGCTCATACGTCCAGAGCAAAGGCCGAGGTTTGCCGGCTTCGATCTGCTGTGCCAGCACGTGGATTTTCGACGTATCTCCCACGAGATTCCAATAGCTCTCGTCGACGAGCGCCAACCGGGCGAAGCCCGTGGCAATCGGATGTGGCTGCGCTTGGGTAAAGTCGAGATTGAGCTCTCCGTGCCGAAACTTCGCCCCCGGCCCCCAGGCCAGGCCGATCCGCTGGGCGTATTCCTCGGGTGCTCGCTGTCCGTTTACGGCAAAGTGCAGGAGTACCAGGCCGCCACCTCGGGCAAAGTATGCATCGAGTTCCTTGGCACGCGCCGGGGTCCAGGCCGGATTCGCTGAGAACATGGCAACCACGTCGACTGCCGCCCAATGTTCGGCCGTGGGCCACTCGTCGGCCTGCAAAACCTCGACCTGCTCGGCCGTCGCCAGCAACCGGTTCCAGCGTTGTTGCCATGCTGGGTAATCATGCTCGCCAGGGCCGTGATCCTTGGGCCCCGCGACCAACAGGATCTTGAGTGGCCTCAGCGGTTTAATCTCGCCAGTTTCAGTTGGCGTTGCGGCACGCAGGAGCTCGCCTATCTCGGCCCGGGAACGCGAAGGAGGAGCCCCTGCGCATTCAATCGGCGCGGGTTCGAGAACTCCCGGCTCGGCCGTGAGCAAGAAGGTCAACAGATCTCGCATCCCGTCCGCGCCAATCGCCTCAGGCAGCCTTTTAGGCATCACCGAAAGCTGCGCCGGCCGCATCTCCTCCACGTTCGTACGCGGCACCCGAGTTTCCATGCCGTTGGCATCTCCGATGATATAGTCATCCCCTCGTGGGCGCACCATGCCGGTGAGCACCCGGCCATCGTCTAGCACGAAGTTGAACGCCTGGTGATCGGGATTAATCGCAAAGCTTGGTTGTTCGATATCGCGCCGCACCGAGACATAATCTCGATGCACCAGGTTCGAGAGATCCGGGCCGATCCAGCCGCCACGGCCGCGTACCGTGTGACACTTGCCGCATTGGGCCTTGTCGCTGAAGAACAGTTCCCGTCCGCGACGCCAATTACCGCCCGCAAGCGCGGGCTCGACGCTTACGTCGTCAGACGCGGTCCCGGCCGGAACGGCCCAGGGCAACATGAACCTGCGAGGACTGAATGCACGGGGGCGACTGTCGTCGCTCGTATGCCAACTCATCGTGAGTGATGGTGGCTCCGCCCCCGTGAGTAGCTTGATCGTGAGCGGTTGCCACGATGCGCCTACCTGCGGAAACGATAGCGTTACGTGGTGCTGGCCTCCGTGAGATTGTGACGGATGCGATATCTCTCCGGTCGTGACGCTGAACGCCGTGGTCGAAGCGAGTTCGATGGTTACATTCTCTGGTGCATAATCATAGTCGAGCTTAGAGCCCGGTTGGATGCGCGGCCGCAGCATGAATGACAGATCGAGTTGCGTCCGTAGCGTAAGATTACCGGGCTGCGCGATTGCCTGACGTAATTGCTCTCGTTCGGCCGAACCAACCAGCAGTTCATTTGCTGCGGCCAGATCCGCATGGGGCAGCCAGCCTTGCCAGGTGGACTTTTCGTCCGTTGCCAGCCAATGAGCTTCCAGGCCTGTCAGGTCGTAGCTTAGTTCGACGGCTGGAAACTGTGGCAAGGTTCCGCTGGCAGTGTCCGGCAACGGCCGCTTGCTGCCGAACAGGACCGAGTAACTCACCGCATTTCGCTGGGCCCCTGTCGAAAGGAGAACCGAACGGCGATCGGCCGTGAGGCTTGCCCCCACGACTGGCACCAACTTCCGCGGTGCGCGATTTTGCTGATCCACCACGGCATAGCCTGGCCGCAATGCTTCGAACCGATCACCCGCCCGCACGAAGGCACCGGCTTCAATGACTGCGTTGCGGTAGTATTGAAACACCTCATCGTTCAAGGGGCGATCGAACGCCACACGGATTTCGTGCGGCGAGGTGGCCCAAACCTTGACCGGTTGCGGCTCATGTGGCTGGGTATAGCTGATCTTGTAGATGGTTCCCTTGCCGCTAGGCCCCGAGCCCCAATCTGGTCCGCCACTATGAACGGCAATCGCCAGGTCGCCCGCCGGCGAAAGCGCCGCATCGATCGTCAGCATGGCCAGCGAAGCCAGCACGTCTCCCTGGGCAACGTAGCCATGTCGTGTTTTGGCAAGCGTCGTGCGATACAACTTGCCGCGTGAGTAGCCGCAGACGATGGCGTTGTCTTGCCACCATGCGGGACCGAACGTCTTGCCACCATTTGTTACGGGCATATTAAACAACAGTCCGCAGGTACTTTGGTGCTGCGGCATGAAGTCGTACACGCTTGGCTCATCGACTACGTTGGGCAAATGCTTGGGATGCCGCGGCGGGAAGCCATAGTGCCGGCCCGTTTGAATGTGTAACAGCTCGTCGAAGGGGTTGCCGTTCGACAGCCAAGTGGCGCCTTCCTGGTCGGTACAAAACAGGTCGCCCGCCCCGTTGAACGCCAATGAGACTGGAAATCGAATGCCTGAGCAAACCGGCTCACGTGTTTTAAAGTCGGGGCTTACGTGAACGATCGCGCCGCGTTCGGTGCCAGTGACGTAGTGCGATTGGCCTTGCTCGTCAATCTGAAACGCGTTCGTGAAATCGAACGTGCCCGTGCCGTAGTAGATGCTGCCATCCGGCGCGAATGCCACGCCCAACGCGTCGGTGGTCTGCTTGATCGGCTCCCAGCCATCCGCCACCGTGATCAGCTTATCACCGCGATCATCGCCGTCCGTGTCGACCACCAACAGGATTCGTCCACGTGAAGCGATAAGCGCGCCTTGCCCATGCGGATAGTCCGGCGGAGTGAGCGTCATACCGATCGGTACCGTAATGCCCGGTTGATCCCAAAAGATCTCCACGCGGTCTTCGAGCCCATCGCCATTGCGATCGGTAAGCAGGTACAATCGTCCGTCGTAGGTAAGCGCCATTAGTTTCCCGTCCGAGCGATAGCGCAGGTTGTTCACATTGGTTAGCTCGATTGGTAGTTGTCGCGCCGTGAAGCCTGGCGCGAACATTTGTACCGGCGGTGGGGCGTCAACGCGGGGAACGGGGCTCGACGAACGGAGATCGGCCGGAATTGGCCTCGAGGGCAACGGTTCGTACTTCGTGGCAAGGTAATCGTCAATCTGGCGAATCTCATCCTGCTTAAGCTTCCGGTCGTAGATCAGCACTTCAGCGATCTCGCCTCGCCAGTGGCCGGTCGCTTGTGGCGGACCTCCATGATTGTAGAACCGCGCACCCACGGTCAATCGATCGAGCGCAACCTCGCTGTCGGCGCGATCTCGCCGACCTTGGGCCTGTCCATTCACAAACAGTTCGGTCGCCGCGAGCCCGCTGGCCGATGCCAGACAAATGCGCGCGATCTGGCCGAACGGCGTGCCGCTGTGCTTGAGATTTACGACTCCGCTGAAGCCCGCTCCCTCGGCGTTCAGCATCACAAAATCGGATGAACTGTTTGGCCCCTGGTCAAGGTTCAGGCCTGAAACAAAGTCGTTCTGGCCATTGCGATTGAAGGAAAACAGTGCTCGAAAATGGCCATCGTTCGAGAATGCCGCACCGACGACGAAAGCGGTTGTTTGCTTGAGTGCGAGCCCCAGGTTTTCAGCTCCAAGTTCGGTCTTCTCGCCATCGAATTCCACGAGCGCTAGTTCGCCGTCGAAATGCAGTATGGGCTGTAGTTCCTTGATGGTTTGCCGTAAGTCGCGTTTAGCGCCGCTCCCGTCCCGCCACACATCGACCGCAGCGCCGTCTTTCCAGACCTGCTTGCCTTTATTCGTGCGCGCGGCATTTTGCACGCTGGCGTCGTACCAGCCGATGAGGCCTTCTGCGACGGGGAGCCGCGAATCCGCCCAGGGTTCAACAGCCCCGGCCATTGCCGCGACTAAGGTCCATGCTGAAAAACCTTGCAACCACTTCAATCTCATAGCAGGCGGTTCCCTAGTGCGTGCATCCCACAGGCTAGCAGCCTTGTTGACGTATTTGACGGGCGGTATGTTCGCAGGGATGCGGTCCCAAAATAACGGCATAATTCGTTATTTTGCGAACCATGCGGAGCTTGGGCTCCGCACTTGATGAGGTTGAAATAGGCCACGATGGCCTATTTCTGCTTGAGGGCAAGCCTACTCTGCCCGCCCACAAGCGTCCAGCGGGCGCATTACGCGCGCCGTGTGGGTTGCTTCAAAGTCGCGGTGTAAATTCAGGCATGTTATAGTGAGCCCAAAAGGTTGAGATGCCGTCTCCGAATGATGGGGAAATCATCCGTCGTTGGCAGGAGCATTTGCCGCAATGATTCGTCTGCTGCTTGCCCATGGACTCGCCATCGCATTCGTGTCTCAGGCTTTGGCCGCGAGCCCCGATCGCTACGACCTCATTCTCCGCGGCGGCACCGTCTACGACGGTACGGGAGCACCCGGCGGGCGCGGCGATGTGGCAATTTCCGGCGATCGAATCGTTGCGATGGGAGACCTTACCCGCGCAACGGCCAAGCAAGAGATCGACGCCCGCGGCAAGGCTGTCGCGCCAGGCTTCATCAACATGCTCAGTTGGGCCACGGTTTCTCTGTTGGCCGATGGCCGTTCGCAGGCCGATGTCCGCCAGGGGGTCACGCTCGAAGTCTTCGGCGAAGGCGTCTCGATGGGCCCACTCAATCCGCGAATGAAGCAAGACATGCTCGAGCGTCAGGGAGACATTCCCTACGACGTTCCTTGGACGACGCTTGGTGAATATCTCACACATCTAGAAACGCGCGGCGTGTCTTGCAACGTGGCGTCTTTCCTGGGCGCAACCACCGTGCGGATTTATGTGCTCGGATATCACGACCGCCGTCCTACGCCCAAGGAGCTCGACGACATGCGGGCGCTCGTGCGCCAAGCGATGGAAGAAGGTGCGCTGGGCATCGGCTCGTCGCTAATCTACGCTCCGGCATTTTATGCAGACACTCACGAGCTCACCGAACTCTGCAAGGTAGCGAGCGAGTATGGCGGGATGTATATCTCTCACATTCGTAGCGAGGGTAATCAACTTGTCGAAGCCGTTGAAGAGTTGATCAAGATCGCCCGCAATGCCGGAGTGCCAGCCGAGATCTACCATCTCAAGGCCGCTGGTCAGGAGAACTGGCCCAAGCGCGACCGCGTGATCGAACTAGTCGAGCAAGCACGCGCCGAGGGGCTTCGTATCACGGCCGACATGTACTTGTATACAGCCGGTTCCACGGGCCTCAACGGTGCGATGCCCCCTTGGGTCCAGGAAGGTGGGCTGCGTCGCTGGATCGAGCGAATGCGCAATCCCGAGACGCGCGAGCGCGTAGCTCAGGAGATGCGTACCCCGACCGACCAGTGGGAAAACCTGTTGCTTGCGGCCGGCTCTCCGGAGAATGTGCTCCTGGTGGGCTTTAAGAATCCGCAACTCAAATACCTGACCGGTAAAACACTAGCCGAAGTCGCAAAACGCCGCGGCGCCACGCCCGAGGACACGGCGATGGACCTCGTAATTGAGGACGATAGCCGTGTGGACACCGTTTATTTCATGATGAACGAAGACGATGTGAAGCGAAACCTTGCGCTTTCCTGGGTCAGCTTCGGCTCGGACGCTTCGTCGCCTTCAGCCGAAGGGGCGTTCTTACTTTCGCAGCCGCATCCCCGCACGTACGGCAACTTTGCGAGATTACTCGGCACATACGTTCGCGAGGAGAAAGTTATTTCGTTGGAAGAAGCCATTCGCAAGCTGACCGGTTTGCCGGCCACGAACCTGGGCCTCACAGATCGCGGTTTCCTGAAAGTCGGCCAGTTCGCCGATGTCGTGGTGTTCGACCCTGCCACGATTACCGACCACGCGACCTATGCTCAGCCACATCAATATGCGACCGGCGTAGAGCACGTCTTCGTCAACGGCGTGCAAGTCCTCGCAGATGGCAACCACACCGGCGCCAAACCGGGCAGGGCGGTATGGGGAAAAGGTAGGAAGCAAAAATAGTCTTGTAGCGGATTTGCCCGAGGGGGGCTTGGGCGTCTCCTCGTCGAAGAGTGCTCGGTGCGGCCCAGATAAAATGCGAGCAACACTAGCAATGCACCGCCGGTTTGTAAAAAAGGCGTTTTCCATTACTTCGCCCGCGCCGCATCCAGCAACTTGATCCATGCCCCCATGTAATGTCCGTGATCGTGATAGGTGCGGCCGCTCACCAGGTTGCCATCGACGACACACGGTTCGTTGACGAATGTGCCACCGCACACTTCCAGGTCGAACTTGCATTTGGGCACGGTCGCCATCCGCCGGCCTTTTACGCAGCCGGCCCGGGCAGGAATTTCCACCCCGTGACAAACGCTTGCGATCGGTTTGTTCTGTTCGAAAAAATGTCTCGTGATCCGCAGCAAGTCCTCATCCTCACGGATATATTCCGGCGCTCTGCCCCCGCTGAAGAAGATGCCCAGATATGCGCTCGGATCGATTTCGCAAAAAGCGACGTCCGCTTCGATCGTGTAACCTTCCCACTCTTTGGTGATCGTCCAGCCGGGCTTCACCTCGTGCATCACCATTTGGAACCGCCGTTTCTCGGGCCCGGCGACGACCGGCTTATAGCCTCCTTCGATCAACCGGTAATACGGATATAGCGTGTCGACCGTCTCGGTCGCGTCCCCCACGATGATCAGCACCTGGTCCATGAAATACTCCGCTTGCTAGCAGGTATGCGTAACTGCTGTAGGTCGTAACCGCCATCGGCCATTAGAATTCTCTGCACTGGCGAGGTCAAACCGCGGCACGCGTCGGAGCAGATCGCTCCAGGCTTCGCAGCAAAACCACTGGCATGGAAGCAATTGCGAGATGGACGCATGGCTGCGTTTGAATATCTGGTCGTTGGCTGTGGAATGTTCGGGGCGGTATTCGCACGGCGCGCTGCCGAAGCCGGCCGACGCGTGCTCGTAATTGATAAACGTTCGCATATCGCGGGCAACTGCTATTCCGAGCAACTCGCCGGGATCGAGGTCCATCACTACGGGCCGCACATCTTTCACACCGACAACGAGCGCGTCTGGCAGTTCGTCAATCGCTTCGCTCGGTTCAATCATTACGTGCATCACGGCCGCGTGCGGCATGCCGGGCGAACGCTCTCGTTTCCCATCAATCTGATGACGCTTGCGCAACTGTGGGGTGTCAACACACCGGCCGAGGCCGAACGCCGGCTGGCCGAGGCTCGGATTCCTTGCGAACGGCCGCAAAACTTGCGCGACTGGATCCTCTCGCAAGTGGGGGAAGAGCTGTACGAAGTCTTCGTCCGCGGCTACACCACCAAGCAATGGGGCCGCGATCCCACGGAGTTGCCGCCCTCGATCATTCGCCGCATCCCAATTCGCCAAACCTACGATGACCGCTACTTCGCCGACCAGTTCCAGGGCATTCCTCTCGGCGGCTATACGCGGATGTTCGAGAATATGCTTGATCACGAGTTGATTCGCGTTGAGTTGGAGGTCGACTACTTCAACGAAGCGCCCGCGCTGAACGGCACCGCTCAGCACGTGGTCTATACCGGCAAGATCGATGAATACTTCGGCTATCGTTTTGGCGAACTCGAGTACCGTTCGCTGCGGTTTGAGCACGAGGTGCTCGACGGCGATTTTCAAGGCGCCGCGATCGTCAACTATACCGAAGCGGCGGTACCCTACACGCGAATCACCGAGCACAAGCACTTTGAGTACCTCTCGTCTTCCAAGACCGTGATCACGCGCGAGTATCCCGACGCCGGTGGACGCGACAAGGTTCCCTATTATCCGATTCGCGACGCGGCGAACGCCGAGCTCTACGAACGCTATCGTGCCGAAGCTCAAAATGCCGGTCTGCTGCTCGGCGGTCGGCTGGCGACGTACCAGTATTACGACATGCACCAGGTCGTGGCCCAGGCGCTGACGCTTGCCGACAAGCAATTCGGCGAGTCGCTCGCCATCTCGTCGTCGCCCGGCCTACTGCGCGCGGCCTAGTTGTTAACTCTAAAATCCCCCATGAACGTTACCCGTCGCAACCTGATCATCTCGCCCATTGGCGATGAGTCGATGCATGGCGAGTGGCTTTCCGATCGCGAGAGGCGAGCCTTCGACATCTTGCTCGTACATTACGGCGCGAACGAAAACTACGGTCGAACCGACGCTGACTACTACGCAGCGCGGAAGGGTTTCAAATGGGAGCTCACCGACTTCGTGCTCCACGAATTTCGCACAGTCGTCGAGCGTTACGATTACATCTGGTGCCCCGATTGTGACATCCGGACGACTACCGATCAGGTGAACCGGCTGTTTGATATCGTGCGCCGGCAGCGGCTGCAACTTGCTCAGCCGGCAATCGCCGCGGGCGAAATCACCTATCGATTTCTGCGCCCGCGCCCGCGAGTCGTGTTACGATACACGCCGTTCGTCGAGGTGATGTGCCCTGTATTCTCGCGCGAGGCTCTCTTTCGGCTTCAGCCGACGTTCGGTGAAAGCCGTTCTGGCTGGGGCCTCGACCTGCTGTGGCCAAGACATTTTGGCCCGCAAGAGATGGCCATCATCGACGCGGTCGGCGTAGAGCACACCGGCAAGCTTTTCCGTGGCGAGAACTATCAGTCGCTCGCCAAGCTAGGTGTGAACCCCGGCGAAGAGCTCGAGCGAATCATCAGGCGGCACGGCGGTTTCAATCGCCGCTTACACCGCCGACTCGTCCGCGGCCGAATCAAGTTGCCGGCAGTCTGGGCGGAACCGCGCCCCCGGCGTTTTACGGACAAGCTGCTGGCGTGTGTTGGCTTCGACCGACGCTGCGTCTGAACATTCGAGCAGTCGATTCTTGCCCGGTTCAGCGGCCGATCTACGCCGCGCCGTGTGCCTTGCGCACTTCGCCGCCCATGCGTCCGGTGAGCATCATTGCCCACATTTTCCAGTCGGCGAGGAACGACCACAGCGGGTACTTGAAGCTGGCAGGTCTGTTCTTCTCGATGAAGAAGTGGCCGATCCAGGCAAAGCCATAGCCCACGATCGGCGCGGCGATCAGCAGCCAGGGGTTATAGAAGACGCCCGCCGCCAAGACCACCAGAGCCAGCGAACTGCCGATAAAGTGCAGGGCCCGACAGGCTGGCACCGAATGCTCGCGGACATAGAACGGCCAGAACTCTTCCCACGTTTCAATGCGTTTTTCACTCATGGCTTTGTTCCCCCGGTAGTTACCAAACGTCGACGTGTCGGCCGATATCCCTGAGGCCACCTATCATAGCCGGCAGCGGCGGCCAGACCAAGATCGCGAACAGGGCCCGCAAGACGCCTCCCCCGTTGGGTTTTCGGCCGCGGCAGTGTACAACAAATGAAGTCGCGGCTGACCTCTGCCCCCCAGCGGCCGCGCAAGAGGCTTCGTCTCGATCCAATTCACGTGTGCCTTTCCATGAGGGGTTCAAGAGCGATGTCCGTTTCGGGCCAAGTTGACGCGGCGGCGCAGCATGTTGACGTCGTCATTCGCAATGGGCAGGTGTTCGACGGCCTCGGCTCGCCGGCCAAAACGGCCGACGTCGCCATCCAGGCGGGCCGCGTGCAGGCCATCGGTCCGCGGCTTCCGCAGCAGGGCGTGCGCGAGGTCGATGCCCAGGGATGCTGGGTCATGCCCGGCATGCTCGACATCCACACGCATTACGACGCCGAGATCGAGGCCATGCCCGGCCTCGAGGAGTCGGTTCGCCACGGCGTGACGACCGTCGTGATGGGCAATTGCTCGCTCTCGGCCGCGATGGGCTCGAAGAAAGACTTGCTCGACCTGTTCTGCCGCGTGGAGAGCCT
Organism: uncultured Planctomycetaceae bacterium; assembly: GCA_964598535.1. Taxonomy (GTDB): domain Bacteria; phylum Planctomycetota; class Planctomycetia; order Pirellulales; family PALSA-1355; genus JALHMI01. Next base: position 57,325 of record CAZRCI010000029.1, read on the forward strand.
GCCACGCGACGTGCTCGGCAAGTGGTTCGGCGAGGGCGACAAGCTGCCGTGGAGCAACGTTCGCGAATATTACCAGCATCTCGAAACGCGGCCCATGGGGCCCAACGTCGCCACGCTCATCGGGCACTCGAACATCCGTGCGCATGTGATGGGCATGGAACGTTCGCTGACGCTGAGCAAGGCCGAGCCTGAAGAGATCCGCCAGATGCAAAAGATCGTCGACGAAGCGCTCGACGAGGGTTACACCGGGCTGTCGATCGACATGCTTCCCTGGCACCGGCTCGACGGCGAGCCGTTTCGTGGCATTTCGGTGCCCTCGCAGCACGCCGCCCCGAGCGAGTATCGCAAGCTCGCCAGCGTCGTTCGGGCGAGCGATCGCGTGCTGCAAGCCACGCCGAACGCGCTGACCAAAAGCACCGTCGCCATTCTCGGCATGATGAGCACGGGCGTCGGCCGCAAGCCGCTCCGCACGACGATCGTGGCGGCGATGGACGTGAAAACCGACCGCAAGATCTACAAAGTCGCCACCACGCTGGGCCGCGTGCTGAACACGTTCTTCAACGCGAACATTCGCTGGCAGGCGCTGGCCGAGCCGTTCCTCAACTATTGCGACGGCGTTCACACGCCGTTGTTCGAGGAGTTTCCCACGGGCGTCAACTCCATCAGCGCCACGAGCGACGAGCGAAAGCAGATGTTCGCCGATCCCGCGTTCCGCCGCCAGTTCCGCAAGGAATGGGAGTCCACGGCCACGCGCGTGTTCCACCGCAACCTGGACGACATGTGGATCGTCTCCTCGCCGATTCCCGGGCAGCAGGGCAAGTCGTTCGCCGAACTGGCCAAGGCCGCCGGCGCCGAGCCGCTCGACTACTTCATGGACCTGATCGCCCAGCACGACTCGGCCATCCGCTGGAAGACGGTCGTCACGAACGACCGCCCCGCCGAGCGGCAGTTCATCTTCGCCCACGACACGTCGCTGCCGGGCTTCAACGATTCGGGCGCCCATAACCGCAACATGGCGTTTCAGGACGGCGGCCTGCAGATGCTCCAGCAAGTGCTGCTGAACCCCGGCATCATGCCGCTCGAAAAGGCCATTCATAAGCTGACGGGCATGTCGGCCGAATGGCTGGGCCTCGACACTGGCACGGTTCGCGAAGGCAAGATCGCCGACCTGATCGTCGTGGACCCCGTCAAGCTGCGTGACGGGCTGAGCGAACCGATCGAGCATTATGACCCGCGTTTGCACGGCGCGATGCGGATGGTTAAACGCTCCGATGGCGTCGTGCGGCAGGTCTTCGTGGGCGGCCGGCTGGCGTTCGAGAACGCGCAGTTCGTGCCCGAGTTCGGCCAGCAGAAGTTCGGCCGGTTGTTGCGCTCGGTGCGCTAGTTCGCACGCGGCGAGCCGGCAGCGGGCAACGGCCGATTGCATGGTCGAATTTTCAAAGAACGAGTCGTGATTAGTGGTCCGTGATCCGTGGCTAGAGTTGGAACGCGTTTTTCATCTTCTACGCACGAGCCATGTCAGGGCCTCGGAAAGCAGCCGTCGAGACGTTGAAAAATGTTTTCCATTTTCTAGCCACTAGCCACTGCTCACTGGCCACTACGTGTTGTGGATGTCCAGGAGCGCGCACACACATCGCTTCGCAGCCACA
>CAZRCI010000030.1:0-29366 GCA_964598535.1 uncultured Planctomycetaceae bacterium
CCTCGACCTCTGCATTGCGAACGCAGCGCTCTCCCAACTGAGCTACCGCCCCGAAAGGGACTTATAATTTTCTGCCGAAGCTCAGGTGAAGACACATTCTAAGATCCGCCTCGCGAGGTGTCTAGGTCGTCTGAACCACGGGCAATTCGGCGTTCGAAGCCAGGGACGCTTGCGGATGGAAAAATGGGAGACTTCGCTCCGTTTCTGCCAGGGGAACGGTCGGACGCATGGCTCGTTTCCAGCGCCAGCCGGCCAGCGCCGCACCGCTCAGCCATCCCGAGCCAAGCAACACGCGTCCGACGTGATAGCGGTGCGTTGCCCAGGCTCCGGTGGCACGCGTTCGTGGACCTGCAAAGTCGAGCCACTGAACCGATGGGTCGGGAAATAGCTCCTCGAGCAACCGATACCTCAGCAATTGGCCAGGGGTGAGGTCCGCCCGACGCGAATCGTATCCAATCTTGAGCACGGTTCGCGCGCCTCGTGACTGCCAGCCATATTCGAACGCGATTAGCGTCCCGCGGTGGCGGAGGGTGGCAATCGCCAATTCTCCGGCCGCGGCGAGCAATGCCGCCTGTTCTCGAAAATACTGCCAGGCGTTCCGATGTTGTAGAATCGCCGTGCCGGTGCGGGCTTTCCAGCCTCCGGCCTCGAGCTCGAAGCACTCGCGCAAGAGCGGTTCGACCGGGTCGGTCAGGGGGTGCTCGAAGCGTTGCAATTCGACGCCGCCTTGACGCTCCGCCCGATTGCAAATGACTCGCAGTTGGCGGCGATGGTTTCGCGAGCGACTACACAAGTAACGCGGCCAGCGATCATTCAGGGCAATAGCCGGCACCTGAAACCGTTCCGCCATGCCGAATGGCGTGATGGCGCACTCGAGCGCCGCCCGCATTTCTTGCATTCCGGGCGAGGTCAGATTTGCCCCGTCGATCGTGGCGATGCCCACAAGATTCTTGCGTAGCGCCGCAATCAGGTAAGCGCACAGGCGTTCTCCGTCGCTTTCCTGGTCGAGAAGTAATTCGCCCGAGGTTGTCCACGCGTTGCCCGGCGTTCGCCACACGGAGAGCGGCCAGGACCGTTCCTGGAGCAGGGGCAGCGCCGCGTACAGTTGCCCCTGGCTCTCGAGCGCGATCGCTAAAAATCGCCGGTTAGGAGAAAAATTTCGGTACCAATTCGCCAAGTGCTCCGCCCGAGAAGTTGGGCGCACCGACGGGCTGCGTCTCCAGAGGTCGTTCCACCGTTCCGCGCCGCTCTCCAGTTGAGCGACGGAATCCAGGATCGAAACGTGTAGCCCGTCCACGGTGTCGTTCTCGAAGCCATCGGTCCAGAGTGAGCGCCACAGTATCCGCTACAACTCTAGCTCGCGGGCGAGGGCGACGAATTCCGCCAGGATCATGCAGGTGGCGCCCCAGATTCGCTCCGTCTGCCATGCATAGCAGGGGGCGCGAAACGCAAGTCCTCGCTGGCGGCGTTCGACATGTCCGACGGCCTGGGGACCGGTCAAGTGGCTGATAGGAACTTCAAGCAGCCGTTCGACCTCCCGAGGGCTGGGCGTCCAACGGGGACGCTTCGAGACATAGCCAATCCAGGGGGTGATCTGAAAATTGCTCGCAAACAAATAAAGCGGGGTCAGTGCACCCAACAGGGTCACATCTTCGGCCGCTGCCCCGAGTTCCTCGGTATATTCGCGCAGGGCCGCCTGCCGGCTGCTTTCGCCGGCTTCGATCATGCCGCCCGGCAGGCTTATTTGACCACCGTGGTCGGGCATGTGCAGCGGCCGGAGCATCAGCGGAAGGTGCCAGCCCTGCTGGCCGGGATAGATCAGCAGCAGCACCGCTGCCGGCCGCACATCGGCGGGAGCGGGCCCGCGATGTCGGCCGAAGCTGAGTTCCGGCTGATAGGCCGCTTGAGCCTTCCAGCCTGGAAGCGGCCGGATCAGGCGTTGTTCGAGTTGTGACGGAAATGCGTGGTTCAACGTGCTTGCCAGTGTCAGGGATCCAGCGCTTCTCGACAGCGATTATTCAAGGCTTGCTGGCTGCGGGCAACCGGTAGACGGCGATCGATTTTGCCGGGGGACCAACGCGCTCGAGGGCGAGGGCCGGATCGGGCCGTGTAATGACGTAGCCGGCGCCATATTTTTGGCCAAGTTCCCGTAGGCGATCGGCGCCCAGCGCGCTGAGCGAATCTCCGGGCGGTGCGTTGGCCTGATCGCCGCCGATGTCTTCCAGGCGTTGCCACCACGCGACGATCGAAGCCGCGTCTTGGGGCAGATCCTTCCGGGTCACGACTTCACCACGTCCTGAATACCAGCGAAACGTTTGGGATAGACGCGGCACCAGGAAGAGGGTCCCGGCGGGCGTTTCTTGCTGGGCCCACTCCGCGATGTGACGCCACTCTCCAAGTTCGACGCGCGGCAAGGTCCAGTCGGCTCGCGGCGTCAGGTATTCGAGGCGGAAGCGAAGCGTATCTCCCAGATGACCTGAGACCGCCAAGATCGCCACAGTCAGCCCCACGCCAAATTTGGATCGGCCTGATTCATGCCAGCGAGCCAGGATCGCCACGCTAAACAGTGTTACGGCCAGCGGCACCATAACGTCTGCCAGGCGGAACCAATAAAACCGCAATAAGCTCGCGGCCCAGACAGGTTGCCACCAGGCTGCAATGCTCAAGACGAATCCGATTGTGGAAATCGCAATCGCGGCCGCGACGAACGACCGCAAACGATCCCAACGGTCGTCGGTCGGCGCAAAGCGGGCGAGCGGCACCAGAAACACGATGAGCAACAAGTGCCGGGCAATGAATAGTGGAGGAAAGGCTTGTGGTAGGAGGTGATGCGTCAGCCGCCCATACACGTAGACACAGTTGGCCTGCTTGACCAACTCCGGATCGCTGCCTCTGGTGAGTTCGAGCCCCGGCCACAGGCCGCCGAGCGCCAACAGTCCGCCCACGACAGCAGATGGCAGGAGCGTTCCGATGGCGGGGCGTTTAGGGGCCAAGCACCATGCGATCATCGTTCCGGCGACTGCCCAGCCGCCCACGATCACATGAAAGGCGGCGGCGCCTCCGAAGCAAATCAGGGCGCGCCCCCAGCGATCGCGGAGGAACGCCTCGATTCCTAACAGCACGCAAACATAGGCAAAGCCCTTTCCTTCGAACCCGCCCACGACCCACTCGCCCGCCATATGGAAGCGGCCCGTGAGCGTTACAAACAGCGCGGCGGATAGAACGCTGAACAGCGGAGCGGGCACCAGGGTCACGCTAAGCCTGCGCCACGACCAGGCCAGCAGCAACCAGGTGACGCATCGGCCAAGCCAAGCCACCGCTGGAAGCGGCAACCAAAGCGTGAGCCAACCGCACGTCAGGTAAAACACCGAATGAGCGTCGGCCGTGTTGAGAAAAAAATCTCCCGCTGCCCAATCAGGATTCCAGTAGTGTTGGGCTTTGCCAAGGTAGTGCGGTTCGTTGACGTCGGGCGCAGGCCAGCCGGCATGGATGAAGAATACCAGGAAGATCAGGGCAATCTCGGCGGCGGAAATCCAGCGCGCACGGTTGCGTGTCGTAGAATCAAACTCGAATGCCGATGGGATCATGGTCGTTAAAGCCTAGCCTCTGGCGGTGGCGTTGTACTAGTGGAGCGTCGATCCGATTCATGCGGACGGCGCGCAACACCGCCAAACGCGCAAGCGGTTTGGCGCAAACCAGTAAGCGAGTGCTCCCAACAAGACGAAACCCGAAAATCAAACGTTGACGGAGGGTCCTCAGGCCGCTGGAAAGCTAGCCGCCTGGCAGGATCGCAGGGACGCGATCTTAGAATAGCGGCGTAAGTTGCGGTGAGTCGCCCCCTGCTCGGCCCTTGCGGGGTGGTGCGCTGGAGCCCTATATTCCCAATTGTTGCTGATCGAGTCCTACGCCAGCCCATTGAAGTATTCGACAGGCGGCTGGATCGCAAGGGATGCGATCCCAAAATAACGGCGTAGGTCGTTATTTTGAGAGCCGTGCAGAGCCTGGCTTAAATAGGCCCCGATGGCTTATTGCAACAGGCTGCTAGGTCGCCAAGGATCGAGGGGAGCCGCCGGTCGCGAGCCGTCGGAAAACACGCGACACTCGCGAGCCCCGCTGGGTCCAGTGCATAAATGACGCGACACGAACCCTACCCAAAGGACAACGGATGACGCGAGAATCAGCGGGCAAAAAGCTCCGCGAGGCGGTTCAAGACTCGACGATTCAGGTGCCCGGCGCTTTTAACGCGCTGGTTGCCAGAATCATTGAGCAAGCCGGCTTCGATGCGATGTACCTGTCGGGGGCAGCGTTTTCCGTCGGAACGTTTGCGCTGCCTGACATTGGGCTCTTTACGCTGACCGAACTGGCCCAGCAGACGGCCTATATTACTCGCCGCGTGCAGGTTCCGCTCATCGTCGATGCCGACACCGGCTTTGGCGCCGCGGTGAATGTCGAACGCACGGTGATTGAGCTCGAGGCCGCCGGTGCCGCCGCGATCCAGCTCGAAGATCAGATCTTGCCCAAGCGTTGCGGACACCTCTCGGGCAAGGGGCTGGTAGAAGTCTCGGAAATGTGCGCCAAATTGCGCGCCGCAACGGCGGCTCGCGACGATGCCGACCTGGTAATCATTGCGAGAACGGACGCCCGTGGCGTCGATGGCCTGGAGCAGGCGATTGAGCGTGCCAAGCGATATTTGGATGCCGGAGCCGACTGGATCTTTCCGGAAGCGCTGCGAGACCCGGGAGAGTTCGAAAAGTTCTCCCAGGAAATTGACGCGCCGCTGATGGCCAACATGACCGAGTTCGGCCAAAGCCCCTTGCTGACGCTGGATGAACTGGCGGACATGGGTTACGCGGCCGTGTTGTATCCGGTGACCTTGTTCCGCACCGCGATGCGCGCGGTCGAGGCCGCGCTGGCGGTCATCGCCGCCGACGGCACTCAGCGGGAACTCATCGACCTGATGCAGACCCGCCAGGAACTCTACGATTTGATAGGATACAGCGACTACGAAGCCCGCGACCGCGCATACTTCTCGGGCGACACGGGCGGTGAGTAGCCGCGTACTTTTTCATGACCCCTGCCGATTGACGCATTCCCAAAAGGTTTGGAAACATGGCGGAACCGATCTACAGCCCCGGCCTCGAAGGTGTGATTGCGGGCGAAACGGCGATCAGCACGATCGCCGGCGGCTTGCAATATCGCGGCTATTCGATTGAAGATTTGGCGGCGCATGCCACGTTCGAAGAAGTCGCCATGCTGCTCCTGCACGGCGAACTTCCCAAACCCGGCGAGCTGGCCGCCTTCCATAAGCGGCTGGTCGAGCATGCTTCGATTCCACAGCCACTCGTCGACTTGTTGGCCAAGGTTCCCGCCGGCGTCGCGATGATGGACGTGATGCGCACCAGTGCCAGCGCGCTTGCCCATTGGGACGCGGATGCGCCCCAGAACGATCACGACGCCAATTTGCGGAAAGCGGAGCACCTGCTGGTGCAATTGCCCATTGCGATGGCTGCGCGGCATCGGTTGGCAAAGGGCTTGCAGCCGGTTCCGTACAACCCCGAGCTTTCCCTCGCGGGCAACATCCTGTGGATGTTGTTTGAGAAGGCTCCTTCAGAGCGGCTCACCAAGGCAATGGACGTCTCGCTGATTCTCTATGCCGAACACGAGTACAATGCTTCGACGTTTACGGCTCGGGTAGTTAGTTCCACGTTGTCGGACATGCATTCGGCAATCACGGCCGCGATTGGCGCACTAAAAGGACCGCTGCACGGCGGCGCCAACGAAGCCGTGATGGAGGTGCTGGCCGAGGTCGGCACGGCAGAACGCGCCGAAGCGTGGATTCGCGATGCCCTGGCAAACAAACGCCGTATCATGGGGTTCGGGCATCGAGTCTATAAATCAGGCGACCCGCGGGCCGCCTACTTGCGTACCTTGTGCCGCGAGTTGGCCGAGGAAACAGGCAACCAGGATATGGAACAAATGGCCGACACGATTGAATCGATCGTGCGGAATGAAAAGAAGCTGCCGCCCAATCTGGATTGGCCGAGTGCGCGGCTCTATCACTACATGGGGCTCGACGTCGACCTGTACACGCCGCTGTTCGTGGTGAGTCGTGTCGTCGGGTGGAGCGCGCACGTTATCGAGCAACTCGACAACAACCGTCTGATTCGCCCCCGGGCCAACTATACGGGGCCGGAATCCAGGAGCTGGACGCCTGTGGAAAACCGCTAGCAGATCGCTGGAAAATTAGCGGCCTGCTACTCTAATTTCCTGACGATTGACGTGGAAGTTGCCGGCGTTCTTGGCAAAACCTAGACTTGCGTAACCGTTTTGCCAAACGCCACCCCGATAATGCCCCAACCAGCGATGAGCCTGGCCCGAATATTTCAGTCGTGGACCGAAAGCCTTGAACGCAGCGCCAGCGTGAAAAACGTGTTCGGCGAACCGATCGAGATTCGAGGGCGGACCCTGGTGCCCGTGGCTCGCGTCGCCTATGGCTTTGGCGCTGGGCGTGGCCGGGTCAAGGAGCAGGACGGGGAACCGGCTGATACGGCCCAAGACGGCGGCGGAGGCGGCGGCGTTTCGGCCAAGCCGCTCGGGGTATTGGAAATCACGGACGAAGGCACACGCTTCATTCCCACCCGCGGCAACGGCCGGCTCTATACGGGGATCGCCGCGGGCTTCATCGTCGGAACGTGGCTGGCACGTAGACGACGGTAGTTGAGCAGCCACCGTTGAGTAGCCATCGAGCTTGCCGAGCGCTCGCCCGTTGGTCTGCCAGGGCGGGGGCACCGTGTGCCTACTGGCACGCTCCCAAATGCACGAGGCAGGGTCTAGAACGGAAGTTCTTCGCCCACGCCTTCTGCTCTCGCGCGTTCGAGTAGCTTTGCGGCAAGCGCAATATCTTCGAGCGCGATTCCAACGGATTTGAACAGGGCAATGCTATCGCGCGCGTTGCGGCCGGTGGCTTTGCCCACCACAACGTCGGCGAGTTCAACCGCGCGGTTCCAATCGAAGATTCCCTTTTCCAGGGCATCGACAAAATCACCGGCTTCGTGCTGGCAAGCCTTGATACTGTCGCAAACGATATTGTCCGCGCGGCGGATGACCGTGGTGTCGATCTCCGCGCGGCGGAGCCAATTCGAGCCAACCGCACAAACCAGCGTGCCCTCGGCCAGCCAATTGCCATCGAAGACGGGCTCGCGGCTCGTGGTGGCCGTTACCACGATGGGCAGGTCTTCGGCGGCTTCCTGGGGGCGATCGACCGGGCGAACCTCGAACCCCAGCTTTTCGGACATGCGGTCTGCAAAAGACACCCGCTTCTGTTCGTTGCGACTATAGACATAGGCTACTTTCAACGGCCTGGCCTTCGAGACCGCCAGCAGTTGTGACTCGGCTTGCCACCCTGCGCCGAACAGGCCGACTTCCGTGGCTTCGGGCCAGGCCATCAGCTCGACGGCAATCGCCGTCGCGGCGCCCGTGCGAAGCTGACCCAGCCGATCGGCTTCGATCATTGCCAGCAGCGTGCCCGTGGTGTCGTAGAGTCCGACCAGGAACTTCGCCCCGCTGCGCGTCGTGGTGTAGGATTTCCATCCGACGAGTCCCAGATAGCCGGCCGCGCCGATCATGGAGTGCAAGATGACGCCCGGCGCTTGGGCGCGATGGCGCGGCACGTGTTCGGCTTCGCCACTGGCCAGGTGGCGGAACATCTCTTTACAGGCATCGATCGCTACGTTGATGTCGACCAGACGGTCGACGTCAGCCTCGCGCAGAAATAGAGCTGGCATCTCGTGAGTACCTCACGCCGTGGCCATCGGGTTTGGATTTCGCGCAATCCCCAAAACGCTCGAAGCCGAGTTCCACTTGCCGACCGGCTTGCCGCTGTGTGTGTGGCAGGCTTCCTCCGGGAGCGGCCGCGAATGCTGCGTCTATTCTAGCGATTTCCGATCGCCGTGATCTGTTTGAATTCCTGTTTCAGGCAGCGATAGAGATTTTGATAAGTAGGGAAAGCCACGTCATGGTGCTTCTTCGCAAGCTTGTCGGGCGGTGTCTCCTTGACCACCCGAATGGTCGCCGCGCAGGCTTCTTCCACATTTTTATAGGCGCCGGCGCCGACCGCGGCGAGCAGGGCTACACCATAGGCAGGGCCTTCCTCGGCGTTGATCGTGACCACCTTTTGCCCAAAAACGTCGGCCTGGATCTGACGCCAGAGCGGGTTCTTGGAACCGCCGCCCGAGGCGCGAATTTGGCGGACGGGAACCCCCATTTCTTGAATGATCGCCAGGCTGTCGCGCATCGCGTAGCTGACGCCTTCCATCAGAGCGCGAACCATGTGGCCTCGCGAATGCGCGAGCGTGAGCCCGATGAAGCACGCTCGCGCATCCGGATCGGCATGTGGCGTGCGTTCACCGGAAAGGTAGGGCAGGAAGAACAATCCCTCGCTCCCCGAGGGAATCTTGCCGGCTTCGGCCGAGAGCGTAGTGTAGGGATCGACCTTCGTTCGCTTCATCGCGGCGATCTCGGCCTGGCACAGTTGGTTTCGGAACCACTGCAAGCAGCCTCCGCCCGAGAGGTTCACGCCCATCATGTGCCATTTGCCACGCACCGCATGGCAGAACGTGTGTAGTCGTCCCTGGGGATCGACTTCGACCGTGTCGCTATGGACGAACATGATGGCTCCGGTGCCGATCGACGTGCTCAGCGTCCCGCGGCTGACGATGCCGTTGCCAACCGCGCCCGCCGCGCAATCCCCGGCGCCGCCCACCACGACGCAATCGGTTGACAGGCCGAGTTCCTTGGCCGCCTCGCGGGTTAGATTTCCAGTGACATCTTCGGACTCGTAGCACTTTCCGAACAAGTCTCGGTCGAGCTCGAGCTTTTCGAGCAGCTCGGTAGACCAATCTCGTTTGGCGACATCGAGCAACAGCATGCCGCTGGCATCGCTCACATCCGTGGCGAATTCTCCGGTCATGCGGCGACGCACGTCGTCTTTCGGCAGCAGCACTTTCACGGTCTTGGCAAAATTCTTGGGCTCCCGATTGCGTAGCCACAAAATTTTCGGCGCGGTGAAGCCCGTGAGCGCCGGATTGGCCACCATCCGGATCAACTCCGCGCGGCCCCCCGCGCGTTTTTCAAGCTCGTCGCACTCGGCCGCGGTTCGCTGGTCGTTCCAAAGCAAAGCGGGACGAATAACTCGGTTCTGCTTATCCAGGAAGACCGAGCCATGCATTTGACCAGACAGGCCGATCGCTTTGATGTCGGCCGGCTTGAGTTTGGCCTGCTTGACCACCGCCCGCACGGTTTTGACGGTCGCAGTCCACCAATCATCAGGATTTTGCTCGCTCCATAGCGGCTTGGGGTGATACGAGGGATACGGGCTTGTCGCCTCGGCCAGGATCTTCCCTCGTTCGTTGATGGCGAGTGTCTTGGTGCCCGAAGTTCCGATGTCGATTCCCAGAAAAATGCTCATTCGTGGCCGTGCAAGCTGGAGGCGGATGGAGGTGGTGGAAAATACGATCTCTGATGACTTGGCCGGATTGTACGCACGCTCTCGGCGGCTCGCAACCGACCGGGGCTGTCTCGCCACCGATTGACCGCGGTTGCCGATAGACCCTACGATGCGGATAAGAGAAGCTGCCGAAATGTTATGTTAAAATCGCGAGGAGGCGGGCCCCATTTGCGGCGTCCTCAAGCGTCAAATCGGGCCGGCGCCGCCTTCGCCGCCAAGTCTCAACTCTTGCGCTGGCGTGCCCAGCGACGTTCATGCACCGACGATTATCCAGCCGTTGCCAATGGATCGCCCGAGCGGCGTTCCTGGCCCTGATTTGCCTGGGCTGCACGCCGCAAAAACCCGTGGTCCAGCCGGAAGCCTCGCTGTCGGCGAGCGGGCCCGATTTAACGCTTGTCGTGGTAGACGACCCGCAGATGTCCGCTGCAATCGAGCGGCTGGGGGCCGAGTGGAAGGCGCGCACCGGAGGGGCCCTTGCGATATCGCAGGCGAGGTCTCTCGATGTCGAGCGTGGGGATACGGAGCTCTCCGGCGCCGATGCCGTGGTTTACCCCTCGCGTCTGCTCGGCACGCTGGTCGAACGCGAGCAGATCGTTCCGTTGCCCGCCGAGGCCACGCAGAATCGCGAATTGGCCTGGAACGATACTTTCGAATTGTTGCAGATCGTTGAGACGACCTGGGGGCGGCAACCTTACGCAGTGCCTTTCGGCTCGCCCGTGTTGACGCTCTATGTTCGTCGCGATTTGCTCGAGGCCCTCCGCAAGGAGACGCCGCGCGATTGGACGGAGTACCACGAGCTTGCGGATCTACTGGGGCGGCGCGAAAACCTTCGCGACACATGGCCCCCGGCCGATTCCGCCTGGCATGGCTCGCTCCAGCCCTTGGCTCAAGGTTGGGCCGGGCGCGTACTCCTGGCGCGAGCCGCTCCGTACGTAAAGCATCGCGACCATTACTCGGCGCTGTTCGATATCGAGACGATGGAACCGCTGCTTGCCGGCGATGGTTTTGTACGTGCGCTCGAGGAACTGCTGGCAGACTATCAAAAGGGCCCTCCCGAACAGATCGAAATGGATCCAGCCGCGGTTCGTGCGGCATTTCTCTCGGGGCAAGCGGCGCTAGCCATTGCCTGGCCCGGCCATGCGGGCGAGGCGCCCGCGCGGCAGCATGTGGTGATGACATTTGCCGAACTTCCGGGCGCTTCGGTCGCGTACAACTTTGCCGACAAGACTTGGGAAAGGCGGCCAGCGGAGGAAAGCGTGCATTTGCCGCTCCTGGGCAGCGCTGGCCGGCTTGGCTCGATCGGGGCGCGTTCAACGCGTCCCCAGGCGGCATTCCAATTATTGGCATGGTTGAGTGGCCGCGAGTGGGGAACACGCGTGGCCAGCGCGAGCGAGGCGACCACTCTTTACCGTCGTTCGCAAATTCGCGATCCGCAGCCCTGGGTGGACACTGGAACAGATGCCGCGGCCGCGTCTTCGTATGCCGCGACGGTTCAGGCGGCGCTCGGCCGACAGCAGTATCTGAGCGTGCCGCGCATCCCTGGCGAGGCCGAATATATGGCGGCGCTCGACGTGGCGGTGCATCAGGTCTTGAAGCTCGAAAAGTCGCCGCGCGAGGCGCTTTCCGCGGCCGCCGCATCGTGGCGCGAGATTACCGATCGCCGCGGTCGCGACCACCAGAAGGCAGCTTACCGGGCGAGTCTAGGATTTGAACAATGACTCACAATCGTCGGCCGTGCGCCGTGGTCTTCGACCTCGATGGTTTGATGTTCAACACGGAGGATCTCTATCAGGAAGTCGGCACGCGGATGTTGCAGCGTCGGGGAAAGTCCTTCGATGCCGAGCTGCTCGACGGCATGATGGGGCAGCCAGCGAATGCCGCACTCCAACTTATGATCGACTACCATGGCTTGGAGGCCACGGTCGATGAGTTGATGGCCGAGACCGACGCCGTTTTTGCAACCCTGCTCGAGGGCCGCCTCGAGCAGATGCCTGGCCTCGCTTGCCTGTTAGATGCGATTGAGCAGGCGGGAATTCCCAAAGCGATCGCGACCAGCAGCGGCCCGGCGTTTGTGCGGCGTGTGCTGGATCACTTCGATCTGCGGCCGAGGTTTGAGTTCGTGCTTACCTGCGAAGATGTTCGCCAGGGCAAGCCGCACCCCGAGATCTATCTGTTGGCCGCGAGCCGGCTGGCCGTTTCGCCCCTGGACATGCTCGTGCTGGAAGACAGCCAAAACGGCGCCCGGGCCGCGGTTGACTCGGGAGCCATGGTCGTGGCCGTTCCCGGCGGGCATAGCCTGCGGCATCAATTTCCTGGAGTTCTGTTTATTGCCGATAGTTTGGCGGACGCTCGATTGTACGGGTTGCTTGGAATCGAGGCCGGTGACTCGCGCTAACGCGGGGTTGGCTGGCGGCGTGACAAGCACGGAAGCAGGTCAGTTTTCCGCGGAATCGCGAATGCGTTTGGCTTCGCCCAGGAGCCGCTCCAGTTCGGTGGCATTCTGGCTTTCGAGCGCGGCGTGCCATGCTTCGAGCGCGCCGCGAAACTGCTCCAGCGCCGCGAGCACGTTCTCTCGGTTTGCAAACAAAATCTGTCGCCAAAGCCCGGGATCGCCGCTGGCGATTCGAGTCGTGTCCCGCCATCCGCCGGCCGTAAGGGCCACACGGTGCTCGGGCGTTGTTCCCGCAATCGCGGCGGCGACGAGGTGCGGCAGATGGCTGGTAATGGCAAGCGCTTGATCGTGGTCGGCGGGCGATAACTGTACCACCCGCGCGCCGAGCGCCGCCCAGAAATCTTCTAACCGGCGAAGATTCGCCAGGTCGCTGGTTGGGACGGGTGTGACCACCACGGTTCGGCCGACAAACAGATCGGCCCGGGCGTGCTGTGCCCCTTTTTTCTCGTTACCGGCGATCGGGTGACTACCGATAAAGTCGACTCCCGCAGGCCACGGGGCCGACCGCTTCGCCTCGTCGAGTTCCTGGACAATTCCGAGCTTCGTGCTGCCCGCGTCGGTAAGCAGCGTGCCGGACCGGCTGGCCAGCGCCAACTGCTTTATCTGCGTGACGATGTAATCGACAGGCGCACAGGCGATGATAAGCTCGCTCTCGGCCGTTGCTTCTCCGATATCCGTGGTGATCTCGGTGATCGCCCCCAGGCGTTTGGCTTCGACAAGCGTCGTGGGGCGGGAGCCGTATCCGATGACCTTTACGCCCGGAAACCGTTGGCGCATGGCCAAGCCAATTGATCCGCCGATCAATCCCACGCCCGCGATAGTGACACAGCGATAATAAGTTGCCATGGAACACCGCGATTGTAGCAAATCCAGCAAAGCCTGGGCAGCGGGACAAGCGGACGAGCCGGCAAAGAGGTGGTTTTAGGTATAAGATATGCAGCAGTTTTACTGCAGCAGTCTACAGACAGCGATATATAGTCTACAGGCAGCAATATACAGCGGTCCATTAGGTAATGTTCCACGATGACATTCTCATCGCGTTTTTAGCGTCGGAGCGGTCACCATGTGCGCCATCCAAAGAGTATCGTCGCGGGGGTGTGGCGAGATATCGAATCGGTCGTCTACTCAGGTTTTCGATTATGAACGTTCGCTGGCCCGCGTGGGCGGAGATCCCACGCTCTTTGCCGAGATCGTGCTGCTTTTTCTCGAAGACAGCCCCGGGCTTTTAGAATCCGCGGTTCAGGCTCAGCGACAAAACGATCTGCCCACTCTCGAACGCGCGGCCCATAGCGTGAAAGGGTTGGCCGCAAATTTCGACGCCGCGGAGCTTATCTCGGCCGCGGCGATGGTCGAGCAATATGCGCACCAGCGCGATCAACAACGGGCACAAGCCAGCTTTGCGGACATGGAACGCGAGTTGTCGCGCCTCCAGGATTGCCTGCGCGATTTCCTACAGAAACAGCGCGCGGAAAAACGCTGAACGCGGTTCAGGCCTCGACCTCGCTTTCGGCCACCGGAACCGAACATAGGAGCTGCGACAACTGATCGATGCTTGCGGGCTTTGTCAGGTGATGGTGGAATCCAGCCTCGATGGCTCGCCGCCGATCATCGTCGTGCCCATATCCGGTCAGCGCCACCAGATATAATCCCGCGAGGCGCGAGTTTTTACGCAGTGATTTAGCCACGTCGTACCCGCTCATGCCCGGCATCGCGATGTCCAAAAATACGACGTCAGGCCGGCGCCGTTCGACCTCCTCGAGCGCGCTGGGGCCATCGCTTGCAATCTCGACATCCTGATTGATGCTTTGGAGCATCATGGCCAACGTCTTGGCCGAGGCATAGACATCGTCCACGACCAGGATCCGGTGGCGCGGTACGGCGGCTCGCGGTGAAACGCTGGTTGGCGGCGGCACGGCCTGCTGTTGAAGGAGCGGCAGTCGTACGATGAATTCGCTGCCGTGGCCTTCGCCATCGCTTTGCGCTATTACCTCACCGCCATGCAAAGTGACCAATCTTTTTACGAGCGTCAGCCCAAGGCCCAGGCCCCCGTGTGCGCGATCGAGCGTTTGGTCGATTTGCTGGAACATATCAAAGATACGTTCCAGCATCTGGGTGGGGATTCCGGGGCCATTATCGGACACCCGAATCAGCGCTTCGTTGCCGTCTCGCTCGAGCGCGATACGTAGCCGGCCTTCGCGCGGTGTGTACTTCGCGGCGTTATTGAGCAGATTGCCCACGATCTGCGTCAATCTTGCCACGTCGCCGTCGACGATCAACGGCGAGGCGGCCGTAACCACCTGGAGCTGATGGCTACTGGAATGGATCAACGGCGCCACCGCTTCCACGGCTTCTTCGACAATCGTATTCAAATCGACCGGCTGCCGGCGTAGCTGGATTTTGCCGCGAGTGATTCGAGAAACATCGAGTAGATCGTCGATCAGCCGGCTCAGTTGGCGAACCTGCCGCTCCATGATTCCTCGTAGCTTCTCGACCTCGACCGGGTTATCGTCGACCATCGGCCACACCTGAAGCGCGTTGCTGATCGGAGCGATCGGATTGCGAAGCTCATGGGCCAGGGTGGCCAGGAACTCGTCCTTACGGTGGTCGGCCTCGCGGAGGGCCTGCTCCATCTCCATGCGCTCGGTCACGTCGGTATTCGTGCCGAACCAGCGCATGATCTGCCCGCGGTCGTTCCGGACCGGCACCGCCCGTGAAAGGTGCCATCGCATTTCGCCATCGTGGCGTCGCAGCGGAAACGTGTCTTCCCAGGACTGTTCGGCCCCGATGGCGGTCCGCCAGTTTGCGACCACGCGCGGGCGCTCGCGAGGATCGACAACCGTCTGCCAGTCCTTGCCTTCCATCTGCGCGGGGGTGACGCCGGTATACTCATACCAGCGGTGGTTGTACCAGTAGACCTGGCCATTGGGGCGCGCCATCCACGCGAGTTGTGGCATGGAGTCCGCCATGCTACGGAACAATTCTTCGCTTTCCTTGAGTTCGGCCAAGAGCTCTTGCAGGCGGGCATTCGCCGCTTGCAGCGCAACCGTGTGATCCTGGATGGCCGCTTCCTGGCGCTTGCGAGCCGAAGTGTCGCGAAACACCAACACAGCGCCGCACACGTCGCCGTTGTTCTCTTTGATGGGGTTTGCACTGCCTTCAATGGGCAATTCACTGCCTGTCTTGCCAAGCAACAGGCATTGGTTCACCGAGCACGCAGGCCTGCCTTCCTGCAGGATCCGAGCGGCCGGATTGTCGATCGGCCGGCGGTTCGACTCGCTCAGGATGTTGCACACGGTCGTCAATTCAGCGCCCAGGGACTCATGTAGCGACCAGCCCGTCAATTGTTCCGCGGTGCGGTTGACGAAGGTGATTCTGCCATGAGCGTCGGTCACGACGACCGCGTCGCCAATACTTATCAGGGCCGATTGCAGCATCTCCCGTTGTTCGCCGAGCCGCTCGGCTAGTTGTGCCACGGATCGCAGGTAACGCCGGAGGAGCAGTAACACCGCGGCCAGGGCACAAAGCCCAATCGCGGTGGAAACCAGGCTGCCCACGACAGCGCTGTGATAAGCTCGGTCATCGTCAGCCTCACGGCTAGTAAGCAAGTTTCGCTCTTCATGCTGCATTTCGCCGACGACGCCGCGTAGGGATTCCATCGTACGCTGCGCTTCGTTGTCGCGCATAAGCTGAATCGCCTCGTCGAAGCGTCCTTGCTCTCCCAGGGCGATCGTTCGTTCGATTTCAGATTGCCGGAGAATGGCAAGACGACGGATTTCGGGGATTCGAGTCAAGAGCCGCGAATTGCTGGAGGACAATGCCGCGATTGTATCCAACTCATCCGTGGAGTTTGCGATTGCGGCCTTGCTACGGGGCACATGCTTTGGATCTCGCGTGATCAGATAGCCACGTTGGGCGGTTTCGGCATCCGTCAACGTCGCCAGATTGGATTCGAGCGATTCGAGTACCGCCAGCGCCTGCGCGACGGCGTTTCCGCTTTGTCGCAGGCGGCGCAGATTGGCATAAGCCACGATGCTGTTCACCACGACCAGCAGCGATAGCCCGCCGATGAGTAAGTTTAGCCAACCTTGCAAACGGAGGCGCATGGAGCACGCAAAAACTGGCTACTGGGATTTTTCCTCGAGTTTCGTCTAAACCGTGGTTGCGCAACGCCGGGCTTTCGCGGTGAAACCTTACGCACGCTACCTGCCGTTCGAGGCGCCGCCGCTAACCGTAACCACGTGATCGATTGAAAGGCGAAGCGCACGAATCTTATTGCGCAAACTTCCTCGTGTAATGCCCAGCATTCTGGCGGCCAGGGATTGATTGCCGCCTGTTTCCCGAAGAACGCGAGTCAGCAGATAGCGTTCGGTCATCTCGATGGTTTCTGCGTGCAGATCCTCGCTGGCCGCCTTCAGGCGGTTTTCGACAAAGGACGCCAGATCATGGCGCGGAAGGTGTCCCGCCGAAGGCTCCAGAGCGTCTAGTGAGCCGATGTCCTCGTCGCACTCCCGGTCGAGGCCGCCGCTCGTTTGAAAACACCGCGCCTCCGGCAAACAGTCGATGGTGATGACCGTGCCCGTGGCGTTGATCAGGGCCTGCTTGATCACGCTTTCAACCTCGCGCACGTTGCCGGGCCAGTCATAATTCTCCAGTGCCCGCATCGCGTTGGGATCGATACGAATCACTTTTTTGTCCATCTTGCGGCTATAGCGCGACACGAAGTGGTCGACCAGCAATCGCAGATCGCCATCGCGTTCGCGAAGCGGAGGAAGGCTGATCAAGAAGCCCTTGAGACGATAGAGCAGATCCTCTCGAAACTTCTGTTCGCGGACGAGCTCATCGAGATCGCGATTTGTCGCCGCGATGATCCGGACGTCCGTGTGGATGGTGTGATTTCCGCCGACGCGCTCGAACTTCTGTTCCTGGAGCAGGCGCAGGATCTTGCTCTGCAACAGCGGCGGCATATCGCCGATCTCGTCGAGAAAGATGGTGCCGCCATGACACTGTTCGAATTTACCGATTCTTCGCGACTCGGCCCCGGTGAAGGCGCCTTTCTCGTGCCCGAAGAACTCGCTTTCCAACAGCGTCTCGGGGATTGCGGCACAATTGACGGCAAGAAAGGGACCGCCGGCCCGTTTGCTGTGCTGATAGAGCGCTCGGGCGACGAGTTCCTTGCCGGTGCCGCTTTCGCCTTGGATGAGGACGGTTACATCCTGTGGCGCCACCCGACCGATGGCTTTGAAGACCCGCTGCATGGCCTCGCTTTGCCCGAGCATCATGTCGGAGTCTTCGCACTCGACCGCCTCGGGCGTAACCGCCACGGGAATGCTCATCAGGCGTCGCATCTCAGCGGCCCGAGTCACTTGATCCAGCACTTGTTGCTTTTCCAGCGGCTTGAGCAGGTAGTCGTAGGCGCCCTGCTTCATGGACTCGATGGCCATCTCACTGGAGCCGTGTCCGGTGATGAAGATTACCGGCAGCTTCGAATCGATTTCGCGCACGGCCTTGCCGGCTTCAAGGCCGGACAATTGGGGCAACATAATGTCCAGCAGCATCACATCGGGGCGATCATCGCGAACCCGTTGCAACCCCTCGGCGGCAGTGGCCGCGGTGATCACCTCGACTCCGGCTTCTTCAAACCAACGCTGGATGAGATGCAGAACCGTGCGATCATCATCAACCGCAAGTACCTTTGTCATGGAATTACCGATCTTGAAATACGAGGGAACCCGCGAATGCCCGCCCGCAAAAAATTGCGAGTGGACCGCAAAGTCAATTATCGCAGAGCTAAATCGTATCGACAACCAACTCGCGCGATCACCTTGCGCTGATAGATTCGCCGGGCGCGAACCCGCTGGCCTAAATGCCAGGGCTTATGCGTGATCTGCGGCACGCCCCGCCCCCCACACGGTTTGGAGAGCAAGGGGCATCATCGGGCCACACAAGACGAACGAAGTAATACAACTAGGTAATGCATGGAGCGGCCGGTTGGACCTTCACGGCCCGATACCGACCACCCCATCGTCATCGCGTTACGCCGTCGGACGGCGAACCGCTCCGGTAATCAAACTGATAACGAACAACACCAGGAACACAAAGAACAGCACCTTCGCAATCGACGCGGCGACACCACTGATTCCGACGAAACCTAGTGCTCCCGCAATCAATGCGACCACTAAGAAGACTAATGTCCAGTACAACATGACCAAACCTCCGGGCAATTTTTTACGAGATGCTTATGCGATGCCAACGATTCAAAATTCAAAGCCGTCGACAAAAACGAAGAGCCAAGCTCGTATTTGGGGTGACGGCTGTTGAGTTTCGCAATCGTCGAACTCCGCATATTCCGTGCCGCTATCGGTTGGATTGACGCTCGAACGCCAGTTCAACGATCAAGCAGGCTCATGCAATGCCACCAGAAAGCCCCTGCGAAATGGGATTCAACTCGCCTTTGACTCCATGGCCCGAACGCCTTCGAGGTAACGAAACCATTCACGGCTAGGAAACTTGGTTCTCCCCAACACAACATGGTCGTTTTGCGACCATATTCTGCGGGCGAGGGGAAGAACTTTCTGGAATCAAGGCATTGGCGATCCGGCTTCTTTAACCGGCATTTAAATTGCATGGTAATCAATTCACGTTAGTCGACCAGATGGCGGATATCGACTTATACGATGCCGTCGTGCGACTCCCCCCGTGGCCTGCTGCAACGACGACGATGCGATGGGGAATTCACAAAGTCAGTCTGAATTCAGGAACGCTGCTGCACTTTTGGCGAGCGTGAATCACGACCTTCGTACGCCGTTGAATGCCACCCTGGGGATGATTGAGCTTGCGCTCGGCGAGCCGCTGCCATCCGCCGTCGAAGACTATCTTCTAACGGCCTATGATTCGGCGCGCGCGCTGGCGACGAATCTCGATCGCATGCTTGAGTTGGCCCGCTACGAGGTGGCGCACGTGGCGACTGTAACGGTGCCGATTGATTTGCACCGCCTCGCAAATGAGGTGGTGGCCAGGCTTCCCAATGCCGGCCGGGCGAATATTGACATCCGCGTGGGGCGGAACGTGCAAGCGCCATTGTATGGTGATGAATGGCGTTTACGGAATGCTCTCAGCACGCTTTTGGACCATGCGGTTTGCTGGCTCGGGCATCCTCGAATCCTCCTGGAGGTTACCGTTGGGACCACGGCAGAGATAACGCAGGAGGTTAAGATCGGCATTTCCGAGAGAGGGTTGGCCGGCCTCGAACGTTCCGTAGACCTTGTGCCCTACGATCTCACGGAAAACTTGCGGAGCGGCAGGCCCGGCCTGTTGGCACTGGCGGCGGCAAGCCGATGGCTGGAAGAAATGCACGGGCGGCTGCTGACAGATGCAGGAAATTGTGGGCGGTTTTTCGTTGAGATTCCATTGGCTCGGAATCCGCCCTCGGGAGCAAGCGCGAATGATTCGTTGGCGGCCGAATCATTTGCGCTGCGGGCCCAGATGCAGATCGCCGGACGGAATGTTGCGCCGCTCGACGTGCTCGTTGTCGACGACACGATTGCGAATCAAAAGGTCGTAAAAGCGATGCTCACCAAGCGTGGGCACCGAGTTCGCGTCGCCGGCAACGGGAAGCAGGCATTGGACCAGATCCGACGAGACAAGTTCGACGTTGTGCTCATGGATGCGCAGATGCCATTGATGAATGGCTTCGAAGCCACGGCGGCGATTCGACGGCTGCCGGAACCAAGTCGTTCGCACGTGCCGATCATCGCCATGACGGCTCACACGCTCCAGGAAGACCGGATGAAATGTCTGGCCGCGGGAATGGATGACTACTTGGCGAAGCCGATCGATATGGCGACGCTCGTGAATCATGTTGAATTCTACGGCCACGGCATGCCCCTGCGAAAACAATCCGGAGCTGGCGTGCCGGCGGATCGTTCAGCCTCGCATCCTCCGGAGAGAGACTTTCTTGCGGCGGCCCGGGCGCGATTGGCCGGCGACGAAGCGTTGCTGCTGGAGCTGATCCGGCTGTTCAACCACGAGGCGGCGTCACTCTTGGAAACGATCGCTACCGGCCTGCGGACCAAAGATTGGGAACTCGTCGTCAGGGCCGCCCATAACCTTCGTGGGTTGGCGGCCAACTTTGATGATCTCGACACGACCGCGGCGGCGACAGCGGTTGAAGCCTCTGCGCTAGCGAGCGACTTTGAGCGTTGCGAAGATCGGTTCCGTGATTTGACCGCCGCGTGCGCTTGCCTGGTAGACCTGTTGAGCCGGTACGAAGCCGACGCGAGCGGCGGAGGATGAATTTCGCGGTCGCGCGACGTTCCGCCATTGCGCCCCTGGGGAGAGACAACATGATCGAAAAAATTCGCCAACAACTGATCCGGCTGAATGCCACCCGGATCCAAGTGGCCGAGGATTCCGAGTTTGAGCCGAAGGTGGGCCGGCTCTTGCGGGTGGCGTTGGACAACGCTTATTGGCACCTTCCGCCGCAGCATTTTCTGGAGCTACTGAAGGCGATGCCCAACGGTTCGGGCGACGATGCGGTGCATCAGGCGATCGAGCGAGAATCGCCCGCCGTGTGGCATGGCCCCGCGCCGGAAGATTCTCGCGATACGCCGCTTTGATCCTGGCAGGGCTGATCCTGGCAGGCGGCTGGCTCTTGCTCCATTAGGCGACGAGCAGGGCGTGCTTCATGAGACGCTGAAGCGAGATGGGCAGGGCGTCGGTGAACGCTTTGCGAACCTCTTCCGGTGTTGCCGGAGCTTGGTTGGGGCCGGTAACCACTAGTTGTCCACGCTGGTTGGCCGCTATCAATTCCTCGACAAGCGCCACGCTGTCGCGCGAGCCGTCGAGCAACGTCAGCACGACCCGATCAAGCGCATCGAACCTCACCGGATGGTGGCGGCGGCTGGCCACAATGTCGCTCTGCGCGGCTTGCAGCCGGGCAACCGGGCTCGCCATTGGCCTCTCACTCACGCGGGCGACAAACGCATCTGGTCCGCTGCTCGCATGGACGATTTGACCGACGATGCACTGCACTAGATTGTCTTTTAGACGCTGGACTTCGGACTCATCGGGCGCTGGGAGACCGACCGCTTGGACGCGGCTGGAGGCCGCCCGGACCAGGGCCTCGACTTCGATCGACGCCGGCCAGATTTCTCCAAGATGAAGCAGCGCCGCCTTGGAAATCTGGACAGGCGTGCTGACCCTGCCACCGGCAGCCGTCGTGAAGTGGATGGGCGTGTCGGCCCGCAGATCGACGGGCGAGGATTCCGGCGTTATCGCCGCTGACAGAAACAGGCCCTGAATGCGTTCCGTTTCAAGCATCGGAGAAACAGCCGCCGACTGCCGGACCAATAGCGCCTGGCGGATTGCTCGATTGCGAATGACGTCACGAAGCTGTTCCTGTTGGACGGGATCGCTCGTTAGCGCCGCTAGATGCTGTTCGGTTTCAGCGTCCAATTGATCGATCGGACGTACTCCAAACGTCGCTTCGCCCAAGTGCTGAAGCTGGTGGCGCCCCGCGTGCGCCATGAAGTCTTTGAACATTACCGGATGACTGAGCGGCGCCAGGTGATCGTGCCAAAGATACGGATCTGGAAGCTGCGTGAGCCCCGCCAGCTCTTCATGAATCAATTGGTCGTAGGCCCGCTTCTCGGTGAAACATTGCTGGAAGAACTCGATCACTTGGCGCGACTTCTGCATTCGCTCGGCGGGATTGCGCGCGTTTCGAGAATCGAAAAACATCGTATGACGGAAAACGTCATGCACGCGCCAGCCCGGATAGGCTTTGTAGCTGATAAAAGCGACACCGTGGTCGGCGAGTTGCTCGTGGCAAATGGCGAGCAGCCGGTCCCGCGCGGGAGCCGTAACCCAGGAGTAAACGCCATGCGCAATGATATAATCGAAGCGGGTTTCATCTGCCGTGAAATCCACGATATCCAAGGGACGAAACTCGACGTTCGACAGCGATAGTTCGGCCGCAATTCGCCGCGCGTCTTGAATCTGACGCTGTGAGATATCGATTCCCACGAAGCTCGCTTCCGGGTAGCGTTCGGCAAGCGGCAACAGGTTTTGCCCCGAGGCACAGCCGATTTCCAGGACGCGCGCACGCCTGGCTGGCGTTGGCGACAGGCCGCGCAGCCTGGCCACGACTTCCAAGAAGTCTGGTTGAGCGCGGGCGACTGCCAATCCCGGATATGGGACCGCGTCATAGGTCTGGGCAATCATCTGCGAGATCTGTACGTCCGCCGCCATCGCTTTCACTCATCAAACTTGAGTAGTTGGTTCTCTATTTCACCAGCAGCGCGTTTGCCGCGAGCGTCTTGAGCGACTCCTCGAGCATGGACTCCAGCACCGACTGCACCAGTTTGCCCTGGGACGCGGGGATTCCGCTTTTGAGGATAGATATTTCACCTCGATCCACCGCGGCCATCAGCTCGCTCATGAGCTGCGTGCGGTCTTGCTGGCCGTCCAGATAGACCAGGACGTTGCGCGCGCTTTCATCGAGATCGACAATTTCATTTCGACGATTGGTTACCTTGGAAGCCGTTCGTGCTTCGGCTCTGGCCACACGGCTTCCTTGGGGGCGCTCGCTAATCGTGGTCGTAAAAGCGTCCGGCTGGCTGTTGATATCGAGCAACCCCGAGGCGACGCATTGAATCAGGTTTTGCCCCAAGCCTTCGCGCACATTGGGTGGTAACGCACTCGGATCAGAGGCACCCAGCCGGACGGCGACGCCAGCGAAGATCTCTTGAAACGAGAGAGAACGCGGCCAGGCATCGTTCAGCAGGCACAACGCTGCTTTGAGCCCCGGGGCCGGGGTCGACAACGTCAGCCCGTGGGGAGTCTTGAAGACTTCCAGGTCGCGCGCCGTGACGTCGATATTCGGATTTTGGGGCACGACCCGGCCGTGGAAGTAAAGGCTTTCCAGCCGCTCGGGAAGGATGTGTCTGCGCAGTGGAACATTCCGATGGCACAACAAGGTCTGTCGGAAGCCTCGCATCCTGATCAGGTCTAGATGTTGTTCGTTCGAGATCAGGTCCGTCGATAGCGCCTTGAGCTGCCCCTCGATCTTGGGGCCAAAGTTCGAGGCAAACATCGTGGCTACGGCCGCTTCACCTAGATACTGCAGGTTCGCGGCGTGCGCGTGCGCGATGAACTCGTGAAAGTACAACGGACGGTTATCGCTCTCGAAATATTCGTGATAGACGTAACCGTCTGGATGCTTGAGGATCGACTCGGCTTCCAGTTTGAGCAACTCGCCGTAGGGCGTCTGCTGCCGTCCGCCCGCCTTGGCAATGAATTCAAGCAGCGCACGTCCCCGAGCAAGCCGCGAGATCGCCGTCCCCGCGGAGTGCGCATGATCCAGCATCAATTCCCGGAGCACGAGCCTCAGATACCAGCCAGGATGCGTGTTGTAGCTGATATAGGCAATACCATGTTCCGCCAGCGAACGCTCGATGAGCTGCATGATTTTTTGCTGCAACTCGTCAGAGATCCAGGAGTAAACGCCATGACAGAGGATGTAATCGAATTGCCCCAGCGAGTCGCCGAGCTCGCCGATGTCGGCGTGATGCAGCTCGATATTGCGCATCTGCAACAGCGACGCGGCACGTTCGGCCGCCTGGACCTGTCCCCGGGCGTAGTCGACTCCCACGAACTGGCTATCCGGAAAGTGCTCGGCCATGGGCAGCAGGTTTCCGCCCGTGGCGCATCCGAGTTCCAGCACCCGGCACCGATTGGCCGGTGGCGGAGTCATTCCAAATAAGATTCCGACCGCCGCCAGCCGGTCGGGCAAGGTTTGTGGAAGCGGCTGGCTGGGAAATGGCACTTCGTCATAAGGATTCAGCTTGATACCGGAAGCGGACATACCATCTCACCTTGGGCCGCAACGGGGGGTGCTACCAACCGAACTGGCTTGCCGAGGTCGTTCTTGCCCAAGCCGTGGCGTGTGCCACAGTTGGAGGGCACGCGGTATTTCGCCAAGAGCGCAGGCAGTTCGGCCCCAGCGAATTCGCCAGCGCTCTCCTACAAATGTAACCGGAAAGTAAGATGCGGACAGAGCGCTAACCCGGCGAGTGGAAACCCCGGCGACGCTGTGTGCTGTACGTTTGTAGAGCCGATTCGATGATTGGTAGAGTCGTTGTCGCTTCCTGGAACTCATCGACTTCGACGGCTTTTTGTTCGAGAGTCTTATAGTCCTGAAAGAAACGCCGCAGCATCATGAGCCGATGTGGCGGCAGTTCCCGACAATCGTGAACGGTTTGGTATTCCGGGTCATTGGTCGCGACCGCCAGAATCTTATGATCGCGCCGCCCGGTGTCGATCATGGTCATCAGGCCGATCGCCCGCGCATGAACCAGCGTCAGCGGCGCCACGGGCTCTTGGCACAGCACCAGCACATCGAGCGGGTCATCGTCTTCGGCGAGTGTCTGGGGAATAAACCCGTAATTGGCCGGATAATAAACGGCCGAGTACAGAATTCGGTCGAGCTTCAAAAGCCCTGTCTTTTTATCGAGCTCGTATTTGACGCTCGATCCCATGGGAATTTCGATCACCGCGGTAAATTCCCGCGGCAAGGACTCTCCGGGCGTAACGTCGTGCCACGGATGCGTCATAGCAATTAGCTCCTCAAACGATCCAACTTCTCACTCCAGACAGGGCAAGGACGGGCTGCGGTCGCCGTGTATCTCTCCCAGTCTTCCAGTTTTGAATGCCCTTCCAGGCCGCCGCGATGTCCGCAGGCATACACCTAACCATATCTTGCGATGGGCGTTTCGGTAGGGCAAAAACCGCACTTTAGGGGGCCAATTGACCTTTACCCCACCGTGCGATCTCGGCAGAATACCGCCCGCAAAAAACCCGGGGCAAGGGGGAGCAGCAGCCAGACGCCGGTTTTTGTGCGGGTGTTCCCTTACCGCATGGGTCTTTGAGGAGTCTCGGAATTATGAAATCGTCGTTCTCGGTTGCGGCAATTCTGGCTGTGGCGTTGGGCATCTTCGTCACTGCGCCGACGTTCGCCCAGGCGCCGGCCGCGCGTCGTTCCAGCACCGCCCTGGTCGACATGGGCACGATCATGAAAGGCGCCAACCGGTTTAACGCCGCGATGGAGAAGCTTAAGGCCCAGTATGAAGCCAGGGCCGAAGAACTCAAAAAAGACGGCGAACGCGGCAACCAACTGACCGAGCAGTTGCGCCAGCTACCGCAAAACAGCCCTCAGCGCAAGGAAATGGAAGACCAGATCCTGAGGTTGCGAGCGGACTATGAATTAAAAGGAAAACGCGTCACCGAAGAGATTCGCGATAACGAATCGAAGCTCGTTTTGGGCTTGGTATCGGAAGTTCGCGGCGAGCTCGAACGTTACGGCCAGGCGACCGGCGCCATGCTCATCTTACGGGGTAACCCGGCGCCTCCAAACCTGAACGATCCGCGCGTGATCCTCCAGGAGATTCACAAGCCAATCGTCTATCAGGCCGCCAATCAGGATGTGACGACGCAGGTGCTGGACTCCCTTAACCGGGGCGCGCCGGCGGCCGTGCCGACTGCCAACCGCGCCGCCGCCCCCAAAGGGCCGGTCCGCTAACCCGGTTGCCCCGGTTTTGACGAAGCGGCTTCGCCGAACAGTAGTTCTGCAACCCCACGGACGGCTTGATCGTTTTCCGTGGGGTTGTTTTTTTGCGCCGGCGAGGATTTTGTGCCAAGAGCGCGACGGGGCTGGTTGGGCATAGCGAGTCACCAAAGCGTATAACCACCGTCGATTACCAAGGTCGCGCCGGTGATGTATCGCGCCGCGTCACTCGCAAGATACACGGCCAAGGGGCCGAGGTCTTCCGCCCGCCCAAATTCGCCGGTGGGGATCTGCTCCTTGTACAGCGAGAACAGCTCGGGATGCTCTTGGGACCAACGGATGTTGGGTTCGGTCATGAAGAATCCCGGGCAAATCGCGTTTACCGTAATCCGGTGAGGCGCCCAATCGGCGGCCGTGGCCTTGGTGAAATGAATGACCGCGGCCTTTGCGGTTTCATAGCTGCGCCCGCCGATTCCGC
The DNA here is from genome assembly GCA_964598535.1 of uncultured Planctomycetaceae bacterium. Lineage (GTDB taxonomy): Bacteria > Planctomycetota > Planctomycetia > Pirellulales > PALSA-1355 > JALHMI01. The sequence continues at coordinate 25,997 of CAZRCI010000030.1, forward strand.
GGTTGACGATCATGCCTGACATCGAGGCGACGTTAATCACGCGGCCGCCATGTCCAGCTTGGATCATCGCGCCGCCGATGATCCGAGTACACAGGAAAGTCGCCGTCAAGTTCAGGCTCAAGATCTCTTGCCACTTGTCGAGAGGCAGTTGGGCGGTTGGAATATTGAGCCGGCGCCCGCCGACATTGTTAATCAAAAGGTCGATCGGGCCGAAGTTCGCGAGGACCTGTTCGCAGGTCTTTTCGACGGACTCGGGTTGTGAGAAATCGGCCACGACCGTTTCCGCCGATCGTCCCAGCGCGCGAATTTCCTTGGCGGTCGCCTCGAGGCTGGCGGTGTCGCGCGCGGCGAGCACGACATCGGCCCCTGCTTCGGCAATCGCAAGGGCCATTTCTCGGCCGAGCCCTCGACTGCCGCCAGAGATAAATAGCCGGCGGCCGTTGAGGCGAAACCGATCCCAAAGGTTAGGACGCGGCTGCGGCATGAGCGAATGCAACCTAACAAGACAAGTTCGAGGCGCCGTGAATGAATTATACGCGGTGGTCGCCCCGTCTGGGAGCATGCGAGTTCCGCGTCTCGTCCCGTTTCGCAAAAAGGGCGTGCCGGATTCCATTTTGCCGGAATTCGCGGTCCTACGACGAGGAGAGTGGCGCAATTTGCATCCGCACGATAGGGGCAGTAGGGTAGTCATTGAACGACTGCTCGCTTGCCCGCCCTTGTCTGGTTGCTCCGCGCTCCATGTCGCCCGAGGTGAGAATGATTCTCCGGTTTCTTTCCGCATTCTTGTTGGCATTCTGGACTGCTGCCGCGCTCGCCGAGAACGATGCGCGACCGGAGACCTCGCCGCGCGTCCAGGCGGAGGCTGCCGCGGAGCCCGCCGCGCAATCGCAGCCGGGGCACTCCATACACGGCGAGGCTTTCAACGAAGGGCCACGCCAAAGGGCCTATCTCATTCCCGGGTTGGCCGCGGTGCACTTTCCAGTCAGCACGAAGGTGCCAGACGCGCAGCGGTTCTTCGACCAGGGCGTGGCGCAGCTACACGGCTTCTGGTACTTCGAGGCCGAACGTTCGTTTCGCCAGGTGCTCGTGCTCGATCCAGAGTGTGCCATGGCATACTGGGGGCTCGCAATGGCCAACGCGAACAACGACCAGCGTGCCAAAAGTTTTAGCGAGAGCGCGGTGAAACTAAAGTCGGGCGCGTCGCCTCGCGAGGTCAAGTGGATTGACGCTCTCGCGGCGTGGTATGCGAGCGACGACAATTCCGACCGCCGCCGCAAATACGTCCGCGATCTCGAGACGCTGGTGCAGGACGATCCGACCGACGTCGAGGCTCTCGCGTTTCTGGCGCTCCAGATTTGGAAGAACGCCAGAGGGATGACCGATAGCAAGAAGCAACTGCCGATTTCCAGCCATCAGGCGGTCGACGCGCTGCTCGACCAGGTATTTGCGCTCGATCCGAAACATCCGGCGCATCACTACCGAATTCATTTGTGGGACGAGGAAAAGCCGGCCCGCGCGTTAGTCTCCGCGTCGCTGTGTGGCCAGTGTTCGCCAGGCATCGCTCATATGTGGCACATGCCCGGCCATACCTACTCGAAGCTGCATCGCTATGCGGATGCCGCCTGGCAACAGGAAGCATCCGCACGCGTGGATCATGCGCACATGATGCGCGACGGCGTTCTGCCCGACCAGATTCACAACTATGCCCACAATAACGAATGGCTGATTCGAAACTGGGCCTTCCTGGGACGCGTCGAGGATGCGATTGAACTGGCGGAAAACATGATCTCTCTGCCGCGGCATCCCAAGTTCAACATGCCCGACAAACGCGGCACCAGCGCGGACTTCGGGCAGCGCCGCTTGGACGAGGTGCTTCTGCAATATGAGTGTTGGGAACGACTCTTGGAGCACGCGGCACGCCGGCAGCCGCTCTCAACCCCCAGGGACGCGGCCGCGAATTTGCACGAATTGAGGCTCCGCGGGCTCGCACATTTGGGCCTGGGCGATACGCCCTCAGGGCGGGAGCAAGCGGCCGCTCTCGAAAAACTGCTCGAGGAGCAACGTGCCGATCGCGTCAAAGCGGCCGATGAAGCCGAGATCAAAGCTCGCGGCGAGAAGAAGTCCGAGGCCGACATCGCCAAGGCCATGACCGACGTGCTGATGGCAAAGTCGCAGGGTATCCGCGATCTCGAATGCGCGATCGCGGAGCTGAAAACGCACGCCGCGCTGGCCGCGGGCGACGTGCCAATGGCCAAGGCCGAATTGGCCCATTGCAATGACTCCAAGCTGCTCGGCAAAGAGCAACGGGCACGGCTCCTTTCCCTGATCGGGGATCATGCCGAGGCGGAGAAGCTGGTTCGTGAGATCGTCAAGGATGGCGAAGGGCAGGTTTTGCCACAGACGCTCTTGGTGGAAGTGCTGTACCGTGCCGGTAAGAAGGACGACGCGCGCGTCGAATTCGAACGCTTGCGTCCGATTGCCGCCTGGGCGGATCTAGACGTGCGGCCGCTGGAGCGACTTCGGCCGATCGCCTTGGAGTTTGGATTTCCGGCGGATTGGCGGAGTCCGCAGGCTGCCGCTGTGGATGTCGGCGTTCGCCCCGAACTCGATGCCCTGGGACCGCTGCGCTGGTCGCCGACGCCAGCTACCAGTTGGACGTTGAACGGCGCCGATGGCAAGACGATTTCACTTGCTGATTTTTCTGGAAAGCCCGTGATCCTGATTTTCTACCTTGGTTCGGGCTGCCTGCACTGCGTCGAACAGATTCAGAAATTTGTTCCAGAGGTCGCCAGGTTCGCGGACGCGGGAATTGGGTTGACGGCGATATCGACCGAGCCCTCCGATGTTTTGCAGGGGGGATTGGAAAAACTGTCGCCGCACGAGCGAGTGCCGTTTCCGTTGGCCGCGGACCCCGAATTGAACGTCTTCAAGGCGTACCGAGCCTATGACGACTTCGAGAAGTTGCCGTTGCACGGAGTCTTCCTGGTCGATGCCGCGGGGCTCGTGCGATGGCACGACATCAGCCATGAGCCATTTACTGACGTACAATTTCTGTTGGAAGAATCGCGGCGTTTGCTGGCGTTGCCCGCGAACTGACAGGCTGCTGAAAAAAGTAACGTCGTGACGTTTTTCAGCCTCGCGAAGTGCGCAGTATAAACTCCGCACCGCTTGCAAAATAAAGAACTTGATGTGAAAGTCCCAACGGTCGTGCGGCGTGGCTCGTTTGGCAAACCCGCTTAGCACAAGCCCGGGATGGGGTGACCGCCTTCTTGGACGATGGGGATCGGCCGTCCTTGGGAGTTTGTCCAAGCGGCGTTCAGGTCGATGCCCAGGTGGCGGAACGTGGTGGCCGCAGGACATCGCGGCCACC
>CAZRCI010000030.1:29376-58648 GCA_964598535.1 uncultured Planctomycetaceae bacterium
CGAGCGTCAAGGGTCCGCTCACCTCGGCGAAAAACTTGTCGTTGAACCAGCTCATCAGCCGCCTGGTTTCGACCCGCCCCGCGATGTCCTGCGGCAGCACGCGCTCGTGAGTGGGGGCGTAGCCCTTGTCGTCCGTTCGGCCGATCACTTGCCCGCACGGCAGACCGCCGCCGGCGACGAGCATCGACATGACGGGCGTCCAGTGCCCCCGTCCTGCCGTCTGGGTCATGACCGGTGAGCGGCCAAATTCACCCATCATCAGCACGAGTGTCGAATCGAGCAGTCCTCGAGTCTCCAGGTCATTGATCAACGTGTACATAACTTGGTCGACAGTGGGTAAAAGCGGCGTAAGTCCTTTGACGATGCCGCCCCACTGGACTTCATCGCCATGATGGTCGAAATATCCCCACGCGCCGCTGACGACGACAAAGGTCACTCCGGCCTCGACGAGCCGCCGTGCCAGGAGGGCCTTCTCACCGATGCTCACCCGGCCATAGGCGTCGCGCAGGGCATCGCTCTCTTGGGTAATGTCGAACGCGCGTTGGACTTTGCCCGAGATCACCATGTCGTACGCCATCTCGGTGTAGCGATCCGCGCCTTCGAGCGCGCGCGTCCGATCCAGATCGCGCTGCAGGCGGTCGAATTGGCGTCGTAGCGCATGCCGGTTTTGCAGGCGGTCGACGTCGATTCCCCGGGGCATCGCCAAGCGGCCGGTAAGCTCTTTGCCCTGCAAGGGCTCGAAGCTGTTACCCATGTGGCCCGCGCCCCAGACGTCGGCCTTCATGCTGTCGGCCAGGGCGACGAACGGCGGCATCCCCGGGACATTTGCCCCGCGGAATTTCGCCGCCACGGATCCCATCGACGGATAGCCCGCCCCGTCGTTGCCGTCGTCGGTTCGACGAGCCAGAGGATTGCCCGCCTGCAAGGTGATGGGCGTATGATTGCTTGCCGAACAGTCGACCGACCGCACGATGGTCAACTTGTCCATGATCGAGGCTTGCAACGGCAGATGCTCGCAAACCTGGACGCCGGGGACTCGGGTCGAAATGGTCCGGTAGGGGCCGCGAATCTCGGCCGGCGCATCCGGCTTGGGATCCCACATGTCGATGTGGCTGGGACCGCCCGACAGCCAGAACAAGATCACCGATTTCTTGCTGGGCGAGGGAGCGCCGGGTGTTGCGGTAGATGCCAGGGCGGTATGGCGTAGGGTATCCGCCAGTGACAGCCCCGCCAGGCCGGCCAAGCCCGTTTGCAAAAACCAGCGGCGCGAACCGACGCGGATCAGATCCCGCGCGGCAGGTCGCAAGGGTTGGAGCCCCCGAGCAAGGACATGCGACTCGTGGTGCGACAGATCGTCGTGCGGCATGGCGGGGTTTCCTTCATGGGCCGAACGGGTGGGACGGCCAAGTATAATCAATCAGCGTTGGTTGATGCAATTGTTGTGGTCGAACGGTCGTCGAGCCTTCCCACCTGCGGCGCGAATCAGGCCTTGATCCGCCTGCCTGCGCAGCGCACAGTACGCCAAAGGCATTTACCCACCGGCACGGTATTTCTGACTGCGGAACATCATGCGCATTCTGGCGATCGAAACCGTCGATAAAACAGGCTCCGTTGCGGTTCTCGACGGAGGCCGGTTACTCGGCGAGTTGCGGCTGTGTGACCGGCGGCGAAGCTTGCAAACGCTTGCTCCCGCGGTGCAACAACTTTTGACACAAAGGGGTTGGCGCTCGCAAGACGTTGAACTCGTGGCCGCGGCGACGGGGCCGGGCTCCTTCACCGGACTGCGAATCGGCGTGGCCACGGCCAAGGTCTTTGCCTATGCGGCGGGCAGTGCGGTGATGGGAATTGGAACCATGGAGCTTTTGGCTGCGCAAGTGCCGCTCGAACATCGGAAGTTCGACGTGGTCGTCGATGCTCAGCGCGAAGAATTGTTCGTCGCCCAATTCGAACGCGATGCCACGGGGCAAATCGTTCGCCACACAGAACCGCGCATTGAAAAGGCGCTCGAATGGCTGCAAGGATTAGGCTCGGGAGATGTGGTCGCCGGGCCGGCGCTTTCCAAATGGAGCGCGCGATTGCCCGCCGGGGTGTGCGCGGTCGACGAGCCTTTATGGCGCCTTCGAGCGGCGACGGTCGGCCAGTTGGCGTGGGAAGCGTTCCAGGCTGGCCGGCGTCAGGAGTTGTTTGCGCTGGTGCCGAACTACTATCGCCAGACGGCTGCCGAAGAACAGTGGCAACGCCAGCAAACGCGATAGTCCTTTGCGCGGCGAGGTTGCTCGACGATAGGACGTTTCAAGTCGAGCAACTGGATGCAAAAAAATCACGTGCCGCGTCAAGCGTCGCATCGATCTCTGCTTCGCCGTGAGCCGTCGATACGAACAAGGCTTCGAACTGGCTGCACGGCATGTAAACCCCTCGCTCGATCATGGCCCAGAAGTAATCGCGATAGCGAGCCGTATCGGCTTGCGCGGCGGTAGGCCAGTCGATCACCGGATCGTTGGCAAAGAACAGGGTCAGCATGCTGCCGACGCGCGTCAGGACGTGGGGAATTTTCGCCTCGGTCGCCGCGGCGGCTAGGCCTGTCGCCAGGCGGTCGCTACGTTTTTCCAGCACGGGGTAAGGATTCTCTTCCTTCAAAATCTTCAAGGTCGCGACGCCCGCGGCCGTGGCGAGCGGGTTCCCGCTGAGTGTTCCGGCTTGAAAGACCTTGCCTGCCGGAAGCACGTGCTGCATGATTTCGGCGCGCCCGCCATAGGCGCCGACGGGAAGACCACCGCCGACGATTTTTCCCAGCGTGGTGAGATCGGGCCGAATGCCCAACAGAGACTGCGCGCCGCCATAAGCGACACGGAACCCGGTCATTACCTCATCGCAAATCAAAAGGGCGCCGTGCGCTTGCGTCAGGCGGTGAAGCGCGTCGAGAAATGCCCGGGTGGGAACCACGCAGCCCATGTTTCCGACCACCGGCTCGAAAATGACCGCGGCGATCTTGGCGCCGTGTTCGCGAAAGGCCCGTTCGAGGCCGTCGACGTCGTTGTATTGCAGCACGAGCGTGTCTTGGGTCGTGCCTCGAGTTACCCCCGGTGAATTCGGGACGCCGAGCGTCGCGGCAGCGCTACCGGCCGCCACGAGCAAGCTGTCCACGTGGCCGTGATAGTTGCCCGCGAACTTGACGATCACGTCGCGGCCGGTGTATCCGCGCGCGAGTCGAATGGCGCTCATCGTCGCTTCGGTGCCGGAGTTTACCAGCCGCACCTGCTCGACCGAGGGCACGGCTCCGACAATGAGCTCGGCAAGTTCGCTCTCGGCCTCGGTCGGCGCGCCGAAGCTGGTGCCTCGGGCTGCTGCCTCTTGGACCGCGGCGATCACCCGCGGATGCGCGTGGCCCAAGATCATCGGCCCCCAGGAACCGATGTAGTCGATGTATCGGTTGCCATCGATGTCATGGAGATAGGCCCCCTTGCCGCGGGCCATGAAGATCGGCTCTCCGCCCACGCCTCCAAAGGCACGCGCCGGGCTATTCACCCCGCCTGGCATCAGCTTGAGTGCGCGAGAAAAGGCCTCGTGGCTTCGCTGCCGTCCACGATCGGTAGGTGGTAACGAATTCATGCAAACGGGTCCTTCTCGGTCCTGGCTTGAGGAGAATGGGGCGGCAACTTGCCATGAGAGCGGCCTGTGGGCCACAATCCTAGCGCAACCAAAGGGCGGCTTGCTTGGCCCAGTAGGTCAGGATAATGCTGGCGCCCGCTCGGCGAATAGCCAGCAGCGATTCGAGCGCCACCGCGCGCTCATCGATCCAACCACGCTCGGCCGCGGCCTTGATCATGCTGAACTCGCCCGACACATTGTAGGCGGCCAACGGGATACCGGGGAAATGCTCGCGCGCGTCTCGCAGAATGTCTAGATAAGCCAGCGCGGGCTTGACCATCACAAGGTCCGCGCCTTCGGACAAGTCGAGCTCGATTTCGCGCAGGGCTTGTCCCGCCGAGGCGGCGGGGTCCATCTGGTAGCTGCGGCGATCTCCAAACTGCGGCGCGCTTTCGGCCGCTTCGCGAAACGGACCATAGTAAGCGCTGGCGTACTTTGCCGCATAGCTCATGATAGGCACATGGTCGAAGCCGTGCCGGTCGAGATGCTGGCGAATTGCGAGAATCATGCCGTCCATCATTCCGCTGGGGGCAATGACATCGGCGCCGGCGCGCGCATGGCTCAGGGCCTGAGCGGCGATCAGCTCGAGCGTGGCGTCGTTGTCGACGTCGACGCGCCCGCTCTTGTCGTTCACCACGCCGCAGTGCCCGTGGTTCGTGTATTCGCAAAAGCAAACGTCGGTCATGATGAGCACGTCGGGAGCCGCCTGTTTCGCCACGGCGAGCGCTTGCTGCACAATCCCCTGATCACTCGTCGAATCGCTTCCCGTGGCGTCTTTGACCTCGGGGATGCCGAATAAAATGACTCCGCCGAGTCCCAGATTCTGAACTTCTTCGAGTTCCCCCGGCAATTGATCCGGTGAAATTTGGGCGTGCCCCGGCATGGAACCAATCGGCTGACGTACGCCGACACCCGGCCGGATAAACAATGGCAGCACGAAATTGGCGGGCAAAAGGGCTGTCTCTTGCACCAGCCGGCGGACGGCCGGGTTCTGACGCAGCCGCCGTAGACGGGTTGTCGGGAATCTGCCGTAAGATGCGCTTTCCATATGTAATGGTTATAGCTCAATTGGAGCACAAAAGACCATGCATACAATCTACGGCTTGTCGGAGGCCTCGGCTGCCGGCAACTTCGCCAAGGCCGTGCGCGCCCGCTCCAGCAAGTCGGCTGCCCACGGCTTGTTACGATAAAGCTCGAGAATCGCCTCGTATATCCGTCGAGCAGTTGCCGGCTCGTTGCCGGCCAGAGAGTCGGCCAGGTCGAGTCGCGCCGCGATAAGTTCGCGACTATCCGTAATAAGCTTGCCCATACGCCGATTGAGACGATCTCGCTGCTGCCGGGCTAGCTTTACATAGCGGGCCGTGGATTCGGAAGTCGTGGGGCCGTCGTCGTACAGATCAACAATCGCCTGAAATCGAGCGAGCGCAACATCCGGGTTGGTCAATGCTTGACGCTGGGCTTCAGAAAATGCCCGCTGAATTGGCGTCGATTGCTGCGCCTCGTCGGCAATCGAGCGAATTTGCTCTGCTCGGGGATCGTCTGGGTACTGATCGAGAAAGGTCGTCATGTCGCGCCGCGCGTTTTTCAACGCGTCCGTGTCGCCCGTATTGGCCGCCGCATCGATTCGCGCATACAGCGCGTCGGCCGATTCCGGCTGCATCAAATACCACCCACAGCCTAGTAATACCGCGAGGGCCGCCACCAGCGCCAACGTGTGCGGCGCTATCGCCGCGGAGAGTATTTCGCGGATCCGGCGATGGTCTTCCGCGTGCTCGTCGACTTTTACGAAGGTCGTTGCGGAGGACTTCGTTTCACGAATGGCTTGTTGACGATCGCCCGACGCGGCGTAAGCCATCGTGGCGGCAGTCGCTTGCTCCGGGGGAGCAGCGGCCAGCTCGCGGGCTCGCATTTCTGCCAATTGGGTTGGCGATAGCGTGGGCGGCAGCGGCGAGGCGCTTTCCGCCGGTGCGTCCTCCTCCGAAGGAGGCGAAATCACGAAGTCGTCGCTGTCCCGAGCGGTCACAATCGACAGGCCGCGCTCCATCGCTTCCAGGCTGCGTGCCAGGATCAACGTGTTGGCAAAACGTTTTTGAGGGTCTTTCTCCAGCAGTTGATGAATGATGCGGGCCAATTCGGCAGGCGTTTGCGGGGCGTATCGGGTGACGGGCACGGGTTCGGCAAAACGTTGCAGTTGAAGCATCTCGACGAGCGACTTTGCGCGAAATGGCGGCCGCCCGGCCAGCAGCGTATACATGACTCCGCCGAGGCTGTATTGGTCGCAACGGTCGGTGACCATTCGCCCGTCGGCCTGTTCGGGAGCCATGAACTCGGCGGTGCCCAGCACGCCACCGTCGGCCGTCAGACGCGTGTTTCCAAATAACCGCGCGATTCCAAAGTCGGAGAGCTTCAGTTCGCCATCGCGGCTGAGCAGCAGGTTCGCCGGCTTCAGGTCACGATGAATCACCCCGTGATCGTGGGCGTGTTTGAGGGCTCGGCAGAGCTTAATGGCGAGCTGGGTAACCTCGCGCCATTCGAAACGGCGTCCCTGGCGCAGCTCGTCTTCGAGACTGTGCCCGTCGACAAGTTCCATGGCGTAGAATAAAGTGCCTTCTTGCTCGCCGTAGCCAAACAAGCGGACAATATTCGGGTGCCGCAGCTTCTTGAGCGATTCGATCTCGGCTTCGAAGCGGACACGAAAGCTGTCGTCCACCGCCAAGCGGGGCGAAAGAACCTTGACCGCCGCCGGCTCGCCGGTTTCGAGATCGACCGCGGCGTATACGGCGCCCATGCCGCCCTGGCCGATTTTCTTTTCGAGCCGATAGGGGCCCAATTGCTCGAGTTGCATGGCTGCTCGAAATTGCGGGGCACAAAGGGGGCGAGGCGAACGCCGGCTCAGATGGCCCGCGTTAAAATGCACTTTTTTCCATCGTACCAACGGACTTACGGCACGGCCAGCAGTGGCCCTCTTTCGCGGGTTTACAACCGGGCCGCATCGCCGGTAGATTGCCGAGAGGTTCAAAGTCATCGAATTGCACAGCCTGGGGAGGTGCTACGAGCGTGGCCAATCAGTTTGTGGTTCTATCGCGGTCGGAAAACCAGGCACGAGGCATCGGAAAATACGCGCTCGACTTCCTCGATGGCGAACTAGGCGAACCGGACAAGTCCGTCTTCGACAAGGTCGAACAGTTCCATCTCGACAGCATCGCCTGTGGCGTTTCGGCGCTTGCCTGTTCGGCAAACGCTCCGCGCGTGCTGCGGCAAGAGGCCCTCGAGTATGTGTCCCAAGAGTTGGGGCAGGGGGTGCCTGTCTTTGGTTCGCGAATCAACGTGATGCCCGAGAAGGCGGTGGTGGCCAACAGCTCGGCGGTGCGCGAATGGGACTCGAACGGCACGAACTTCGGCTACAACCCGGCTCGGGGCGCCACCCGCGGCGAATTTGGGCACAACGACTTTTACCCCGTGGCTGTCGCGGCCGCGCAGCTCAAAGGGTATGACGGCCGGCAGACGCTTCGTGCCATGATCTTGCTGGACGAGATCCGGGGGCGGCTTGCCGAGGTCTTTGCCCTCAAGAACTATAAGATCGATCACGTCGTCCATGGCGCCATTGCTTCGGCCGCTTGCTACGGCGCTGTGCTGGGGGCGACCGTCGAGCAGATCGAATCGGCCATCGGCATGGTCGTGGCGCACTACATTCCGTTTCGCGCCATTCGCGCCGGCAAACAGCTTTCGGATTCCAAAGGGGCTTCCGCGGCCATCAGCGCCGAGGTGGCCGTGCTCAGCATGCGCCGGGCGATGCGAGGTTTTGTCGGACCCGCCGACATCTTCCGCAATCCCGAGGCGATTTTCTGCCTGTTTGAAAAACCGGCCGAAAAGAACACCAGTCCGTTCGATCTCGCGTTGGCGGCCAGCGGCGACGATTTCGCGGTCATGGGCATGCACTTCAAACTGGGGCTCTACGAACACCAGTCGGCGGGCGCCATTCAGGGGCTGATAGACCTTTTGGCCGCCAATCCAGGGCTGCTAGACGATTCCGCGAATCTGAGGAATGTGCGAATCACGATCTATGAACCGGCGTTTGGCATCATTGGCGATCCGGCGAAACGCGATCCTCGCACGCGCCAAAGCGCCGATCATTCGATGGTCTATATCGTCGCCACGCTCTTGCGCAAAGCCTATGAGCAGCGGCGGTCGGGGTGGCGCGAATTGATGCTCGTGCCGGCCGACTACGACGATGACGCGATCGTTAACCCCCTGACGCGACAATTGATCGAGCGTATCGAGTTTCGCCACGGTGGTAAGGAATACGACGATCGCTATCCCGACGGTATTCCTACCACCCTCGAAATCGAACACGGCAAGCTCGGGCATGTGTCGAGCGGGTTGGTAATGTACCCAGAGGGGCATGCCCGCAATCAAAGCGGCAACTTAGCGAGCTTGCTCGAACACAAATTTCGCACGCTTGCGGCCCTCGGGGTGCGCGACGTCGAGGCCCTCTATCGACGATTTACCAACTTGGGCGACAAGTCCGCGGACGACATCGCCAACCTGTACGATTTCCAGATCGTCAATTGCTAATCGCAAGGGCGGCATGACGGAGCGATCGTCTTGCCCATGTACGACGTCGCCCGTCCGCCCCTAATCTCTTTTTCTGTTGTGACCGATGCAACTCTTTGGACTGCTGAATCTGAATAAACCGTCCGGAATCACTTCGCGCCGGCTGGTCGATATGGTTCAGCGTCTGGACCGCTCGGTGAAGGTGGGGCATTCCGGAACGCTCGACCCGCTCGCCACGGGCGTGGTCGTGATCGGCGTGGGGCATGCCACTCGGCTGGTCGAATACGTGCAGGAAATGCCCAAGCGGTATGAGGCCGCGTTCCTGCTCGGGCGCTTCAGCACGACCGAGGACATCGAGGGCCAGGTCACTGAATTGCCGGACGCGGTACCGCCCCCGCTCGAGACGCTGGAAGCCGCGGCACGAAGCCTGTGTGGCGACATCGAACAACGCCCGCCCGCTTTTTCCGCCTTGAAGGTCGCTGGCCGCAGGGCCTACGAGTTGGCGCGCGCGGGGGAGACGCCCGATCTGCGGGCACGCATGGTACGTGTGGATGAACTGACCATTACGCACTACGAATATCCCGAGCTTCGAGTCGCGGTGAAGTGTGGCGGCGGCACCTACATTCGCTCGCTGGGGCGCGACCTGGCCGAACTCGTAGGTTCTGCCGCGGTGATGTCGCAACTGGTGCGCACGGCCGTTGGTGATTTCACGCTCGCCCAATCGCTCGATCCGGAAACTCTCACGCGCTATAACTTGGCGGAGTATCTCCTCGACCCGCGGCTTGCCGTGCATGGTATCCTGGCCGAGCTTACGCTGTCGGCCGACCAGCAGCGGCGCGTAGCGCACGGTCTGACGATTCCTCTTCCGGATCTACAGGCCGATCGGGCCGCCGCGCTCGACGATAAGGGGCGTTTAGCGGCTATTCTGGAACGCCGCCCCGACGGGACGTTCAAGGCCGCCAAGAACTTCACCCACGCCGTGTAGCCGCTGGCGTGGAGAGGGCTTGCGCCCCGTCCCATGCGGCGCGACCGGAATAACCGGTACGACCACCTTCTGCTACGTTCTGAGCGTGTGGACCGCCGTCGCTCGAGGGCTCGATTTGCATGCTAGGCTTCCAATGGACTAATCCCTGCCGAGTCGAGGCCGTTCGTTTGCGCGCGACCCGTTCGCACGGCCAACGGTCACATCCGACTCACTGAAGCACACCGCGTTTGGGTACGAACGGATTCGCCGCGCAGGCCGTCGCCACGGCGGTCCGCGCGACGAGCGGCCTGCCGGCCCCCTTTCCAGGGCCAGGCAAGAAAGGAATGGATCCGGGTAGCGCCTATGGCTGAAGCAAGGAGCATTAAACTCGATCTGGCGGCCCTCGCGCTTTTGGCGGTCAGCCTGTTTCTGGGCATGGCCTTGGTCACCTACAACCCCGCCGAATCGCGCGATGCGCTCGTCTATCCTGCGCCCGAGAAAATCGACAATGCCTGTGGTCGAAGCGGCGCGCTCGCGGCCGATGGATTGCTGCAAGGGCTGGGCGTCGGCGCCTATTATCTCGTCGGTTCGCTTGCCTTGTTGGACGCGTGGTTACTGGCGCGGCGTCCCGTAACTCAGCCGAGGTTGCGCTTCGTCGGTTGGGGGATGTCGCTCGTTGCGCTGTGTACTTTGATGGCGCTTACCACCGATTGGTCACCGGGGCCCGTTATTGGCCCCGGCGGATATTTGGGGGCCGCTGGGCGCGGGCTGCTCGAAATGCACTTTGCCCGCGCGGGTGCATATATTCTCACGATCAGTCTGCTGGTGGGAGGGCTGCTCCTCTGTACCGAGTATCTATTGCCGCGATTGATGTTCCAATCGCTGGCCGGACCTGCGGGCGCCTGGCAAAGCTTGCGCACGGCACGAGCAGTGGCCGCGGCCGAGCGCGTGGCGCAGCGGGGCGTTAAGACCGACCTGGAAGAGCCAATCGGCGAGGACGAACCAGCCATCAAGATCGGCGGCAAAGTGGCCGCGAAGCCGGCCGCCAAGCTGCAAGTTGTGGCCGAAGAAGAGGACGATGAGGAGTTGGAGGAAGAAGACGAGGTAGAAGCCGTCGAGTCGGAAGATGAACTCGAAGACGAAGCCGAGGAGCCCGCCGCGGCGCCCGCTGCCAACGAGCCTCGCTTCAAGCGTCCGAAAAAGCCGCGTAGCGAACGCGAGGTCGTCATGGAGGAACTCGACGCCGCCAGCCGCGCCGAGGATCCGAGCGAGTACGAACTGCCTTCGATCGAGTTGCTCATGGCGGGCGAGGAGATTAGCTACGAGGAGCACGAGAAGGAAGTCCGCCGGCAAGCCAAAATTCTGGAGAAGACGTTCCTCGACTTCGGTTTCCGGGTGAAGGTTGTCGAAATCGAGACCGGTCCGGTAATCGCTCAGTTTGAAGTAGAGCTGGAGGCCGGCCTGCGGCTCTCGAAGATCACGAGCCTGGCGGACGACCTGGCGATTGCGCTGCGCGTGCCGAGCGTGCGCATCGTTGCTCCGATTCCCGGCAAGAATACGGTGGGCATCGAAGTCCCCAATACCGAGCGGCACCTGGTGCGTATCCGCGAGGTCATCGAGGAATCCAACGGCGCGCTGGCCAAGATGCGCATTCCGATCTTCTTGGGCAAAGACGTGTCGGGCAAGCCGATGGTCGTCGACATGGCCTCGATGCCGCACTTGCTGATCGCCGGTCGCACGGGCACCGGCAAAAGCGTGTGCTTGAATTCGATCATCGTTTCGATGCTCATGACGCGCAAGCCCGACGAAGTGCGCATGCTGATGATCGATCCCAAGATGGTCGAGCTCAGCCCCTACAAGACGCTGCCGCACCTGATGCACCCGGTGGTGACCGACATGCGCAAGGCCGAGGCGATTTTGGCTTGGGCCGTCGAGAAGATGGAAGAGCGGTATTCGCTGCTCGCGCGAGCGGGCGTGCGGCATATCGTGTCTTACAACCAGCTCGGCGAAGAAGAGCTCATGGAACGCTTGCAGCCGGAGGACGACGAGGAACGCAAGAATATTCCAACCACACTGCCGTTCATCGTGATTATCGCCGACGAGATGGCGGACCTCATGATGACGGCCGGCAAGGAAGTCGAGCAGCACATCATCCGCTTGGCCCAAAAGAGCCGGGCGGTCGGCATTCACCTGGTGCTCGCCACTCAAAAGCCGACCGTCGATGTCATCACCGGCTTGATCAAGTCGAACTTGCCGGCGCGAATCGCGTTCCAGGTCGCCAGCCGCACCGACAGTCGCGTCGTGCTCGATGAAATGGGCGCCGACAAGCTGCTGGGTAACGGCGATATGTTGTTTCTCTCGCCGGGGACCAGTACGCTCTTGCGCGGCCAAGGCACCTATGTGGGTGACGACGAAATCAATGCGGTTGTCGAGTTCGTGGGCAAGAACGAGCAGCAATTCGTCAAGGAGTTGGTACAGCTCAAGGCCAAAGACGCGGGCGGCAACGAGCCGGGCAAGAAATTGCCAAACCGTGACGAGCTCTATGAAGGAGCGATCGACGTCGTCGTTCGCGAGGGACGTGGTAGCGTGTCCCTCCTGCAACGAGCCCTGGGAATTGGTTACGGTCGCGCCGCGCGGCTCATTGACTACATGGCCGAGGATGGGATTGTGGGTGATTACAACGGCTCGCAGGCCCGCGAAGTATTGCTTACCTACGAACAATGGCAGGAAATGAGTGGCGGCGGTGGTGACGCCGCGGCGCCGGCTACGAGCACCCCCCCGCCTTCGAAAAGTGGCCGCGTGTTGACCGTAGCCGCCCGTTCGCAACCTCTCATCGATGAAGATGAAGACGAGGAGGATGAAGCGGAATACGAGGAAGAAGACTCCGACGAATATGAGGATGAGGAGTACGAAGAGGATGAAGATGAAGAGGAAGAGGATGACGAGGAATCCGGCACCGCAGGCCATCGCGGTCGAGAAAGTGCATAAAGTCCGCCAATAGGCTAGAATTTGCCAGATTCGTAATTTGCTGCTTGAATCGTGGGCGCGACCCAAGCCCCCCTTTATCTTCAACCTGGAGTGACCACTGTGACGACGCGACAAGCCGTTGGAATGATCTGTCTGGCTCTGGTGGCCATGATTGGCGCCCCCTCGCTCTTGGCGGCCGAGGCTCCGAAGAAGCCGGCGCGCATGCTGATGGTTACTCAAAGCGCCGGTTTCAAGCACGGCTCAGTCACGCGCGAGGGACAACAGCTTTCTCCAGCCGAGCGTGCCATGACCGAGCTCGGAGTCGCGAGCAATCTGTTTCGGGTCGACACGACTCAGGACGTCAGCACGCTCACCAAGGAGCAGCTCGACAATTACGACATCGTGATGTTCTACACGACGGGCGATCTGCCGTTTAGCGACGAAGTGCGCGACTATCTATTCAACCACTGGGCCAAGCAGAAGGGGCACGGCTTTCTCGGGGCCCATTCAGCGGCCGATACCTATCACGATTTCGAGCCCTACTGGGACATGATCGGCGGTACGTTCAACGGCCATCCGTGGAACTCTGGCGACAAGGTGACCATCACCGTGCACGACAAGGAGTTTCCTGCCAGCAAGCCCTGGGGCGACGAGTTCGAGATCACCGACGAGATCTACCAGTTCAAGCACTGGCAGCCCGAAAAGGTGCATGTCTTGATGAGCCTGAACATGGCCAAGACCAAGCTCAAGAAACCCTATCATGTTCCTATCGCCTGGGTCAAAAACTTCGGCGAGGGGAAGGTCATGCACATGAGCCTGGGACATCGCGAGGACGTGTGGACCAACCCGACGTACATGGAGTCGTTGCTGGGAGGCATCAAATGGATGCTAGGGTTCGAGGAAGGCGACGCCACGCCCAATCCCGAGGTTTCCAGCCAGCAAGAAGCCAAGGCCAAGGCCGATTTTGAAGCTGCCCAGGCGAACTAACAGCCAGCCTGCCGCGAACCAATTTCATGACGACATGTGCGCGAACGACGATGTCCGTGGCGTTTGCAGTAGCGACGCTCTCGGTAGTGCTATTGACGACTTTTGTCGGTTGTGGCCTTTCGCCCGCACAGCCGCAGGTAATGATTCGGCCAGAGACCGTGACCGTGGCCAATCCACGGCAGATCGAAGTCACCGATACCTATTACTTCGAAGGCTACACCGAGGCGGTCGAAAGCGTTGACGTGTTTTCGCAGGTCAACGGCTATTTAAGTAAGATCTATTTCGCCGATGGCGCGGTCGTCAAACAAGGCGACCCCCTGTTTCTTATCGATCCACGACCTTACCAGGCCACCTACGATCAGGCCAAGGCCGAGCTCAATCGGGTTGAACGAACTCTCGAACGCCTCGATAAGGATCTGGCCCGCGCCGAGACCCTGCTGCCGCGCAAGACGATTACCCAGGAAGAGTACGATCGGGTGTTTGCCGAACACGCGTCGGCGACCGCGGACCTGGCGTCGCGGCAGGCAGCGCTTGAAAAAGCCAACTTGGACCTGCACTTTGCCGCTATCAAATCGCCGATTGCCGGGCGCATCAGTCGGCGATTGGTTACCGTGGGCAATCTGGTGACGGCCAATACGACGCTACTCACCAAGATCAACTCGATCAAGCCGATCTATGCGTATTTCGACGTCGATGAACCTACCGTCTTGCGGATTCAACAGGCGATTCGCGAAGGCCGGATCGAAAGTGCTCGCGTCGCCAAGGTGCCCGTGTACCTGGGGCTCGATATCGACGAGGGGTATCCCTATCAGGGAGTGATCGATTTCGTGGACAACGCGGTTGACCCGAATACGGGTACGCTTAAAGTCCGCGGCGTCTTTGCGAATGAGGACGACGCGCTGTCGCCCGGCCTGCATGCGCGAATCAAGATGCCGATGGGAAAGCCCTATCAGGCGATCGCGATTCCCGAACGGGCAATCGGCACGAACCAGGGACGAAAAATCGCCTATGTCGTCGACGCCGAAAATCGCGTGCAAGAACGACCGCTGACGCTAGGGCCGCTAGAAGGTGAGCTTCGGGTGATCCGCGAAGGTCTTAAGCCCGACGAGCGGGTCGTCGTCAACGGCTTGCAGCGCGTTCGAATCGGAGCGGTCGTGACGCCGCAATCGGCCGAGGAACAAGGCGAGGTAGCCGCGGCCCCCAAGACAAATGCGCCCGCCGAGAAATCCGCACCGCAGCGAAAGGACGAAGGTTAAGTTCGGCCGCGACGGCAGCATGGCAGATCAAGTCGTCTCGGCCCGCCTAAACCTAGAAAACGCATGGCTCGGTTTTTTATCGACCGTCCGATCTTCGCCTGGGTGATCTCGATCGTGATCGTCGTCGCGGGCCTTTCGTCGGCCGCGTTTCTGCCGATCGCACAGTATCCGGAAATTACGCCGCCCACGGTGCAGGTGTCTTGTTCCTATGCCGGCGCTAGCGCGCGGGTGGTGGCCGATACCGTGGCTGCGCCGATCGAGCAGCAGGTCAACGGCGTCGAGAACATGCTCTACATGTCCTCGCAATGCACCAACGACGGCGGTTACAACCTGACCGTCACCTTTGCGCTGGGGACGAGCCTCGACATGGCGCAGGTGCTCGTGCAAAACCGGGTTTCGCAGGCGATGCCGACGCTGCCCGATGTGGTGAAGGCAACCGGCGTCATCGTCAAGAAACGATCGCCCAGCATCTTGCTCGTGGTCAATTTATTCTCGGAAACGAACCCAGAAACTGGAAAGCCCTATTACGACCAGCTTTACCTCTCGAACTATGCCACGATTCAAATTCGCGACGAGCTCGCCCGAATCGATGGCGTTGGAGACGTCACGCTGCTCGGTCAGCAGGACTACAGCATGCGGGTATGGCTTGACCCGAATCGGTTGGCCGCCCGTAATTTGACGGCCGCGGACATCGTGGCCGCGCTTCGGGAACAGAACGTCCAAGTAGCGGCCGGCCAATTGGGACAGCCGCCGGCGCCCGCCGGGCTCGACTTTCAGTACACGATGACGACACTGGGCCGCTTGACGGAGCCCGAGCAATTTGCCGACATCATTATCAAAACCGGTGACAGCGGCGAAGTCACGCATTTGAAAGACGTCGCTCGCATTGAGCTGGGAGCTCGTAACCAGGATACCCGGTGCTATCTCGATGGTCAGCCGAGCGTTGGCCTAGCCACCTTTCAGCTTCCGGGGGCGAATGCCCTGGACACCGCCGAGCGGATTCGTACCAGAATGGACGAGCTTTCCGGAGCATTTCGCGAAGGACTGCGCTATGCGATTGTTTATGACACGACACCGTTCATCGAGGAATCCGTCGCCGAAGTCTTCAAGACCCTGCGCGACGCGGTGGTTTTGGTCGCCCTGGTAATCTTGTTCTTTCTCCAGGATTGGAGAAGCGTGATTCTTCCGCTGATTGACGTTGGAGTGTCGTTGATCGGCACCTTTGCGATCATGTTGGCGATGGGATTCACGATCAACAACCTGACGTTGTTCGGCCTAGTGCTGGCGATCGGCATCGTCGTGGATGACGCCATCGTGGTGCTCGAGAATATCGAACGCTGGCTCGCCAAGGGGCTTCCGGTGCGCGAAGCCACGATCGGCGCGATGCACGAGATTACGCCGGCAATCATTGCCATCACGCTCGTACTTTGCTCGGTTTTCTTGCCGAGCGCCTTGATCCCGGGAATTTCAGGCCAGTTCTATCGCCAGTTTGCGCTGACCATTGCGGCCTCGATGATTCTTTCGGCGGTCAATGCCATGACGATGACGCCGGCCCGTGCGACAGCCATCTTCAGGAATCGCAAAGTCAACGAGCACGGGCACCTGGAAGGTCAAGAGGCGCTGCCCCCTTGGGGTGTGGCACTGCTGTTCGGTTGGCTTTCGGCTCTCGCGCTGAACGCGGTTGCCGGCGCCGCGGGGCTCGATGTCGAAAGTTCGTCCTGGCAGGCCTGGGGCATTTACCTCGGATTGATGCTGCCCGGCCTGGTGGTGGGATGGCTTCTGGCCCGGCCGGTCAACAAGCTGCTCGGCCTGCTGTTCAAGGGATTCAACCGCGTCTTTGACGCGTTCACAGAGCTATACGGAGCTACGGTCGCGTGGGCATTGCGGCTTTGCTTTGTCGTACTCGTCGTCTACGGTGGGTTGATCGGTCTCACGTATCTAGGGCTTACACGCGTGCCCATCGGGTTCATTCCCAACCAGGACAAAGGATACCTGTTGGCGAACATCCAATTGCCCGACTCGGCGTCGCTCGAGCGGACGATGGAAGTCGCCACGAAGGTGGAAAAGATCGCCCGCGAAATACCCGGCGTTGCCCACACCGTGTCGGTTCCAGGGCAATCCTTTGTTCTGAATGCGGTGAGCTCCAACTTCGGCTCGATGTTCATCATTCTCGATCCGTTTCACGATCGGCATGAAACCGTGAAGAGTGCCGATGGGGTACTCGCCCAGCTTCGCCAACGCTGTTATGAGGAAATTCGTGAGGCGCAGGTGGTTGTTTTTGGGGCGCCGCCGGTCGATGGGCTGGGGAATGCGGGCGGTTTCAAGCTGATGCTCGAGGATCGAGGAGATCAAGGGCTCGACGTCTTGCAAGGGCAGGGCGACGTGGTCGCGGCTCGCGCCAATCAACAGCCGGGGCTGGTAAACGTGTTTAACACGTTTCGCGCCGATGCGCCGCAGCTTTATGTGGATATCGATCGCAGCAAGGTCAAGATGATGGGCGTCGAGCTGTCCGATGTTTTCGCCACGTTGCAATATTACCTGGGTGGCTACTATGTCAACGACTTCAATCGCTTTGGCCGGACCTGGCAGGTGAACGTTCAGGCCGAGGCGCCGTATCGTATGACGGCTACCGGGGTCCGCCTGCTTCGCGTGCGGAATAACAAGGGAGAGATGATTCCGCTGGGCACCGTTGCCAAGATCGAGGATACGACCGGCCCGGTCTTGCTCACGCGGTACAATATGTACCCCGCGGCGGCGATTCAAGGGGCTTCGCTGCCGACGGTCAGCAGCGGGCAAGTCATCAGCATGATGGAACAGGTGGCTGCCGAGACGTTGCCAAAATCGATTGTGCCCGAGTGGACCGAACTGACCTACATGCAGATCCTCGCTGGCAGTTCCGCCGTGTTCGCTTTTATCGGGGCGGTCGTGTTGGTGTTTCTGGTGCTTGCGGCGCAGTATGAAAGCTGGTCGATGCCGCTGGCCGTGATCCTCGTCGTGCCGATGTGCGTGCTCTCCGCCGTAGTCGGCGTGGCGCTAGCGCGCATGGACATCAATATCTTCGTGCAGGTTGGTTTCGTGGTGCTGGTCGGTCTGGCCAGTAAGAACGCGATCCTGGTCGTCGAGTTTGCCCGTGAGTTGCGGCGCATTCAAGGCATCGGGCCATTCGAGGCGGCGGTCGCGGCCAGCAAGACCCGGCTGCGCCCCATCGTGATGACGTCGTTTGCTTTCATCCTGGGGGTGGCGCCGCTCGTCGTGGCCTCGGGCGCCGGCGCCGAAATGCGGAAAACGCTCGGGACCGCCGTGTTCAGCGGCATGCTGGGGGTGACGCTCTTCGGCCTGTTGTTGACGCCGGTCTTCTACTACGTGATCGACCGCTGGTTCAGCGACACGCCGATCCCCAAACAGGAAATCGAGTCGACACCGGCGGTCTAACGGCTCTGGGCGGTCGTCGGGCGGCGTTTGTCCCGGTACAATGGCGAAACGCGAGAGCTCGGAGGCTCTCGCTCGAAAACCTTGAATGAGGAGATGACTCCATGAAACGCGTTTTGGCAGTTCTCGCAGTGGTTGTATTGATCGGTTGGTCCGGATGCAGCCGCGACGGAGATCCGATAGGGGCCGGCATCGGCGAATCGGGAATCTCGGGAGGCGCCGGCGGTACTGGTTCCGGTCCCACGGGCACGGGCGGTGACGTGTCGGGCGAAAACCCTGCCGGCGACGATCTCAATACCGGTGGCACGGGAACGGATGCACCCTAACCCTGAGTCCGCGGCGGATATCGCCGCAATTTTTCCGCTTCGGTTGGCGCCGTTCGAGTTCTACTACGATCTCGACGACGAGCCGGACTATCCGACGACGTTCCCTCTCGAGTTGCGATTCAGCGGTCCGCTTAATCGCGACTGGTTTGAGTGCGCGCTCCGAGATTCCCTCGCGCGGCACCCTCTGCTGAGGGCACGGATCCAGGATGGCCCGGACGGCCCCTGTTGGATTGCGGCTGAGCATCGCGAACCGCATCTGGACTGGGATGAATATGAGACGCCCATCGTTGCGCCCTCGGGCGATGGAATCAATTTGCGTAACGAGGCCGGGGTTCATACCTGGGTTCGCGCGTCGAGGGAACGTTCGCGGGTGCTATTTCAGGTGCATCACGCCTGCTGCGACGGGTTGGCGGCGCTGCAATTCGCCCAAGAGGTGCTCGCCCGTTATCGCGTCGCGGCCGGAGAGTGCGATTGCGAGCAATTGTTGCGACCGATCGACCCGCGGACGCTGTGCCACCGAGAACTGCTGGACGCCGGCCAGCAACGGCAGGCGAGCTATTGGGCGGCGGCGCGCGATAGTTGGTACACATTGAAAGTCTGGGCTTCCATTTTGTGGAAGACCCCAGAGATATTGCAGCCGCCGGTCAACGGAAGCGCGGACGGCGGCGCTCGCGAATTGCTCGCGTTTCAAGTTGCCGAGCTGGCGGCGGACGAAACCTTTGCGTTACGCGAGTTGGCCGCGGCCCAAGGTGTCACCACCAACGACCTGTTGCTGCGCGACCTGTTGTTGGTGATCCGGCGCTGGAACGATCGCCAGGCGGGGCCCCGGCGCGGACGATTAAGAATCACGGTGCCGGTTAATGTGCGAACGCGGTCCGACGTGTTCCTGTCGGCGGCGAATCGAATTGGCTATGGCTTCGTGACGGCTCGGCTCGACGAACGGGACGATCCGGCCAGAGTGCTCAAAGTCGTCCGCGAAGAGACGCGGCGTATCAAAGAGTGGCGTCTCGGATTGTACTTCTTGGGGGGGCTGGCGTTTGCGCGCAATTTTCCGCGGTGGTTTGCGCGCGAGATCCATCGCGAGCGATCGTTCGCCACCGCGGTGCTAAGCAACGTGGGGCGGTTCTCGCCAGACCCTAAGCTGGCGTTCAACGAGAAGTGGCAATGCCGCGATTTGACGTTAGAGTGGATCGGCGGCGTGCCGCCGCTACGGCGTTTGACACGCGCCGCCTTCATCGCTATCGAATACGCCGGCCGTGCATCGCTGTGCCTGCGCACCGATCCTCATTCCTTTGACCCTGCGTCGACGCACGAGTTGTTGACCGACTTTGTCGAGGAAGTGCGAGATTCGATTCGCCGCGGATCATGAGCTGGCGCGTGCCCTCGCCGCTGCCGTCAAGGTTAAGCGTGAACGGCCGCGCCTCCATCGACCGTGAGCGTTTCTCCCTGAACCAGGTCGCTCAGGGGGCTGGAGAGAAACAGGACGCAATTGGCAACGTCGTCGGCCGTCAGGTAGCGGTCTCCGGTCATGCTGCGCATGCCTCGGGCGGCAAAAAGCTGATCGGCATAGGGAATCTTCCGGGTGGAATCCGTGTCCACCAGGCCGGCCTTCACGATGTTCAGGTTGATGCCCTTGTCGCCCAATTCGAGGGCAAAGTGCCGCGTGAAGCTTTCCAAGGCGGCCTTCGAGCCGCCCACCGCGCCGTACATGGGCAGCGCCATATGCGAGCCGTGGCTCGAAATGGCAACGACCTTTGCCCGGCCGGATGCCTTTTGCATCAGTTTGAAGCCCGCCTGCACCAGGTGAATCAACGCCATGACGTTCGTCTTCATGGTCGATTCGAAGTTCTTCTGCGTGATGGCGAGCATTGGGCGAAAGCCGCCGCTGGCCGCGTTACTTACCAAAATATCAAGCTTGCCGAACTTTTCTCCGATGAACTGCATCATCGATTCGCAGTCGTCGCGCTCGCTGACGTCCGCCTTGACGACGGCGACATTGCGCCCCATGGATTGGATCCGTTCGGCGACTTCTTCGGCCGCGCCAGAGCTCGTGACATAATTGAGCACGATATCCGCTCCGGCTTCGGCCAGACGCAAGGAGCAGGCTCGGCCTATGCCGCGCGAACCGCCGGTGATGAGGGCCGTCTTTCCGGTGAGATCAATCATGGCTGGAGTCTCGCAAGTTAGTCGCAGGTGTATGCGGTGGAGGTCGTGGTGAGGATTCGTAAATGCCGCGCGTCAGGCCGCACGGCTCGTGGTGTCATAGACTTGTGTGGCAATTTCGGGACGGGGCGGGGCGATAGCCAGGGCCGCGACATGGCCGTCGACACGCCAGGTTTGCAGGCACGACAGCTCGCTCGCACCGTCCAAGTGCGGATAAACGGGGCAGTGGTTCGGAACCACTTCAATCGCGGCGGGCCGGAAGCCCTCGCCACGCTGGCAGGCTTTATACAACGCCTCTTTACGAGCCCATAGTTCCGCGGCGCGTATTTGCGGCGAGGGATGTGCCGCCAACCATGCCCGTTCCGCTTGGGTAAACGTCCAGCGAAGCCGATCATCGACGGCGTCACGTTCCGCCAGGTCCACTCCGATGGAGCCCGCGAAACTTTGCAGGCAAGCCGCCAGCACGCCGCGTCCGGAGTGCGCGATCGAAAGGGAAACCGGTTGCAACGCGCCACCGATCGAGAGCACCGGCCGCTCGCCGTGGCCGGGGGTCTCGGAACGCGACTCGATGACCAGTTCCTTGGCGGCCAGCTCTCTGGCGGCCAGCCCGGGGGATAGCGAGCCCATGAGCAGCCGTTTCGCCAGGATGCGGCCGGCGAGGAACGTATCTTGGCGAACCGGCGACCGCATCGTGTGAAACAATGCAAGTTCTACCGGCGAAAGCCAAACGCGCGCGGCATCCTCCCCGAGTGTCAACTCGCGCAGCGGAACATAGCTGGTTCGCACGCGACTCACGAGTCACTTACCTCCCGCGCCGACACGGATCGTCCGGTAGCCGTCTACCTGGAGCAGTGGTTCATCGCCTTCGCCAAAGAGTGTGAAGTCGAAACGGCTGTGGCGTTCGCCACGCTCGCGGAAGAAGAGCCGGATGATGCACGATTCGCCCGGCCGCGGCAGCCGGGCAATGCGCAATCGCTCGAATTCATAGGGGACTTCCACCACCCCGCCAAACTGCAAGAACAGAAAGCTACCGCACGCTACCACGCAGGCGTCGAGCACGGCAATCGGAACGATCCATCCTGTGCCGCCCCGGTTGCCGGCGAGCTCGCCAAGCTCTGGCGCGACGATCTGTCCCCAGCCCCCGTCGTACTGATAGGCGCACGCCGTGAGGCAGCGCAGGCCGCGACCGTGGTACAAAAGCCCGTCGTCCGGATACTGATGCGGAAACCAACCAAGTGGCGGTCGTCCCGGGGCATCGGCCACGATCGGCGAGCCGTCGCTACCGGTGGATACGATCGCCTCGACATGCAGCCGGTTACCGTCAATCAAGCGCCCCTGGCGGTCGCGCTGCTCGGTCAGCAACCGGCACGAAAGCCCGCCCTCAACCGGCACGACTTCAACGCGGGCTCGCAATGCTCCACTCGGGAACGACATGCCGTTCGTGATTCGGGCGGCGCGGATTTCCTTGATTTCATCGCGGCCAAGCGCGCACCGGGCCGCTTCGGCAAGCGATTCCAGGCCAACCACGCCCGGCAGGAATGGTTTTTGTTTGAGCCGATGCTCAGTCAGGAACGGGTCTCGCTCAGGATCGAACGTGATGCGCGCCGTGCCCGAGGCGACCGATTTGGGTTCCCATGCCGCGATCAGCGGTCCGCGCGATGGTTGCGCCGGCATGGGCGTTTCCGCCGTGGCGGCCAGCTCCACTTCATAAGGATAAAATTGTCGCTGGAAGAAGCCGTCCGTGATCAACACTTCGCTTTTGGGAGCACCGGCCCGGAGCTCGTCGATCAAATGGTTGACGCCTTCCTCGGGCGAGATGAAGTCCATCTTGAACGCGTTCTTCGTGATGCCCACACCGTCGGCCAAGAGGGCCATTCCCACCGCGTCCCACGTTTGCCAATGGAAGCAGACGGTATGGCACTCTGGGCGGCGCGTGCGGAACCAACCGCAAAGCTTGGCCAGCGCGTCGTTGGCCGCGGCATAATCGCTCAGCCCATTGCCTCCAAAACGGCCGCTCAGCGAGCCAAAGCCGACAAAGTATTGCAGAGGATCGGCCGCGGTAAGCTGCATGAGAGCCAGCGTGCCATCGACTTTCGGCGCGAGCGTAGCTTCGAGCTTATTGCCGACGCCCGTGCCAAAGCGGAAGCTCTTGGCATAGCCGGCCCCATGAACGACACCAGAAATAGGGCCGTCCGCGGCGCGAATCTCCCTGAGCACCCGATCGATATCGTCCCAATCGGCGACGTCGCACGGATGGTAGGTTGCGGTTACCCCGGCCGCGGAGAACTTGTCGAGCGACTCTTGAATCTCGCGGTCTTTGCGAACGCGGTCCCAATCGTCGGTGGGAGAACGGCCCTCGAGCGTCGCCTTGCGAACGATCTCGGTCTTGATCGCCTTGAGCTCTTCATCCGTGCAATTGCGCCAGGGCGGGTTTACCTCGGGCGCGGGGCTCTTTCCCAGCAGGTGCAGCTTGAGAGCATAGCGTTTGCCAAGCTCCAGAGCCGTGGCGGCGGTGATGCCTCGCGCGCCACCCGTCACCACCCAGACGCCGCCGCGCGGCAGCTCGCCCAAGGGCAGCCGCTCGACCGGCTCGCGAGAGACCCGCACCACCTGCCGGTGACCTGCCTGCCAGGAGACTTCCACCTCGGGAGACCCGTCGGTTAGTTCATCGCAGATCGCCTTGGCTAGTTGTGCCGGGGGCTCGCCCGCGGGGGCGTCAATCACTTTCGCACGGAAGCGGTCGTGATTGTAACGGGCGTCTTCCACGAAGATGCTCTTGAGCAAGCCTGTAAAAGAACCCCCTTCGGGCGCGGGCACCGGGCCGTTGAATCCAAAATCGCCGCCCAGCGAGGTCAGGGCCACGACGGTTGCTTGTCCTGCTTCCGGCGTTTTGCTCACGATTTGGAACCACCGCCGGATAACCCAGTACGGAAGGTAGATTCCCTGTTGGGTGCGCTGTATTGCGCCGGCTCGATTCTCGATCCGCGCGGCTTCGGGATCCCGCGCGGTCGCCACGATCAGGCAGCGGCTGGGCTGGGCCGCAAGCAAGGTTTCGAGCTCCGCACAGGCCGCGGTCGCGTCGGCCGTTGGCGACAGCCGATCGACGCGCACGCCGCGCGCTACGAGCTCCGCGGCCAGGGCATCCGCGTCCGCGTTGTGGCCCAGGAGAATCGCCGCTTGCGGTAGCGCGCCCCCCGCGCCATTCAGGGGGGCGTCGACCAGCCGCATGAGCGTTCGGTCGGCAATTTGTTTCACCGCAGACTTCATGGCCAGACCAGCCGCTTGAGGTGCTGCCGCGATTTGCGTCGCAGGCTGCGGAACGGCCTGGCCGGGCGCGCCAAGCAGATCGCCGCGAGCCGCGGTCTGGCGAAAGCCGGTTCCATAGTATCGCTGGTGGTACTCCCAATCGGTGATCATCAACTCCGCGTCGCGCGGCGCGGCATAAAGTTCGCGCAATAAATGCAGAATACCGGTGCGCATGGGCATCAGCCGCAGATTGCTGGCTTTCAGAATCGCCTCGGTGTCGGGGCGGGCCGCCATGCCCACGCCATCCCAAGGATGGAAGTGAAAGCCAAGGGCGTGGACTTCCGGACGTTGCCTGCGATACCAACCGGCAAGCTTGCAAAGCATGTCGCTCGCCGCGGCGTAGTCTGTTTGACCGTTGCTCCCCAGGCGGCCGCTGATCGAGCCGAAGCCCAGAAAGTGCGTGATCGGATCGTTGCGCGTCAGGTCCATCAGGTGGTACGCCCCGAGCGCCTTGGCGCCCACGGTCGCCCGCACCGATTGCGGCGTTTTCTTTTCGAAGCGGCAGGCTTGCTCGATGCCGGCCCCATGCAGAATGCCGCTGATTGGACCGTCCTGCTGGCGAACCGCGTCCAGCACTCGGGCGAGTGCGTCGCGATCTGCAACGTCGCAGGCGTGGTACGTTGCTGAAACGCCTGCCAATGCGAAAGCCCGCAGGTTGCGATCGATCTCAATCGCTTTTTCAATTCGGGCCCAGGCTTCGTTCGGCTTCTGCCCGTTCTTGCGAGCTTCGATGATGATCTGGCCGCGCAGGGCGGCCGTCTGCTTCTCATCGAGGTCGCGCCAACTCGGATCAATCGCCGCGGCGGGAGTTGTTCCGATCAGATGAAGCTTCAGGCCGAATCGTTTGGCCAACGTCATTCCACATTCGGCCGTGATGCCGCGCGCGCCTCCGGTCAGCACCCACACGCTACCGGGCTGGATGCGACTCGCCGCTTGGATATCGGCGTTCTCGGGAAGCGCAACTTGCAGGTAACGCCGCCCGCCGACAAAGGAGACCTCGTAGTCGTTGGTGCCGTGCGCGAGCTCGCGGCAGATGTTGGCTGCGAGCTCGGGCAAAGGCTCAGCGGCCGGCGCGTCGACAGCCTTGGCGAGGAACCCTTTCTGCTCGCGCATAATCTGGTATTCGAGCAGGAGCGACTTGATCAGCCCGGTGGTAAAGCCGGATTCTGGGGAATCGATGTTGCCCGAGAAGCCTAGGTCGCCTCCAAGATTGATCGCGGCCAGCACCGTGCAATCGTTGAGGCGGCGGGCAGCGCCGGCAAGTTGCATCTGCTTCTGGCAGAGGAAGTAGGGCAGCATCATGCGCTGTTCGTACAATTTCGCGAAGGTATCCGGGTTCGCACGATCGTGCGGCGTGCCGTCGCGCAACGAGGTAAAAAACAGGTGCAAGATCGGCTGCTGCTGCCAGTGTCGTTCCAACTCGGCCAAGGCGGCATCGGTGGATGTCGTCTCGCGCAGACGAATCACGACTGCGCCGCTCGCGGCGATGCGGTTTTCTAGAGCGTCGGCCAGCGGATTGCTGCCCTCGATGGCGACGGCGCCGTTCCAAACAGGAAACTCGGCCGGCGGCTTGTCCCACGGTGTGGGGACCATCCGAAGCACAAACCGCATGCTCTCGGGATCAACGGCGGCAGGCTCATGCAGATCGTGCGAAGTCGGCGCCGAGGTGCTTGTTGTGGGGGGCTCGGGAACTGCAAATACTGCCGTATCGCCGGCCGGCTCGCTCGGAAGCAACGCCCCGATATGGACACGCTGGCGGATCGAGCCGCAGTCGATGAGCAGGTCTCCACGAGCCGCGTCAACCACGGCGGCGAGTTTGAGCGAGCCGGTCGTGGGGACATCTCCCAGCAGCGCCAGCAGTTCGCCCGCGTTGTGCGGCTGTTGGCCGCCAGAGAGTCGATGCTTGAGCCAATCGAGTCGCGCGACGGAGCTGGCCGGAGCCGCATGCGATCCCGAATTGAGAAGGCAATGGTTCGCCGCAAATACCACATCGGCCGCAGACTGCTCGACCAGGTCGTGGCCGTTGTGCTCCGCCGCGGCCAGTCGCCCGGCCTGTTCGCTGAGGCAGGCAGTCCAACCGCGCGTGGCGTGCAGGTGTTGAAGGCCGCGCGTGGCCGATTCGATCGTACCGCTTCGCTGCAAGATACCATCCACGCGAACGGCCATGCTTGCCGCGCTGCCGTTGGTGGCGACGGTTGTGTCGAGCAACATTCCAGTCGAAGCCGCCAGGCCGTTGCCGTTCAGGCCGACCAGGCTACCGATGATGCCCGCGAACGTGATGGTCGCGCAAGCCCAGCCCTGAGCGGGCTCCCGCACGAGCACAAGCGGCGAGAGCATCTCGGCAAGCGCCTGAGGTAACGACAACTCGCCGGTCAGGCCGTGCAGAACTTCTGACTTTCCACCGGTGTTGGTGACGATCGCGGCCTGGAGTGTGCTGGCCGCGAAGTCGGGAAGCACGGCCAGATTCAGCGCGGCCAGGTTTCCCAGCGGCACTTCAACCGCGTCAGCCAATCCCTGCAACTCTTCCAGTTGCGTCGGTGTGAAGTAGCGTTCGGGTTTGGTGCGGGCCTCGGCCGGAATGGGCAGTTCGTTCCAATCTCCGTCCGTCAGATCAGCGATTCGCCTTAGGAGGCGTCGAATTTCCGTTTTTTTTTCCGCGCCGTGCTGGAATCCCAGCTCATACGCGGTGCCACGCACATGCAGAACATCGATCTGTGCCGAGCTGCTCGCGGCGATTCCTCCCGACGCGGCTGCTTCATTCGTCGCGCTGGCAGCCGGTGCCGGTGCCGGAGCGGCTGCGGTCGAGACGGGCGCGCCGGCCTTGGCAGGGGCTTTAGCCAGGAAGTTGACGATGTGGCGGAGCGTGGGGAAGTCGTCGAGCGTAAGCCCGTCGGTGGGCGTAACGTCGAAATATTCTTGGAGCTCGCCGAACATCTGGGCCTTCTTGATGCTGTCGATGCCCAGATCGGCTTCGAGATCGGCGTCGAGCTCGACGACTTCCGGCGGATAGCCGGTCTGCTCGACGACGAAGTTCACCAGGAACTTTTCGAGCTCGGCCGTGTCGACGCCAGACTCGGCCTGCCCACTTGGCGCGGGGGCACTGGCAAGCGGCGCACTGGCGACGGGCGCCGGAGCAGATGCCGCCGGTGCCGGCGGGGAGAGCGGAGCTGGCGCAGCCGGTGCGGGGGCGGGCGCTGGCGCAACCGAGGCGCCGGGGGCTCCGGCCTTGGCCGGTGCTTTGGCCAGGAAGTTGACGATGTGCCGGAGCGTGGGGAAGTCGTCGAGCGTGAGCCCGTCGGTGGGCGTAACGTCGAAATATTCTTGGAGCTCGCCGAACATCTGGGCCTTCTTGATGCTGTCGATGCCCAGATCGGCTTCGAGATCGGCGTCGAGCTCGACGACTTCCGGCGGATAACCGGTCTGCTCGACGACGAAGTTCACCAGGAACTTTTCGAGCTCGGCCATGTCGACCGACGAGTTGGCCGGGGCCGCGGTAGATTGTGCCTGCGGCGCTGCCGTAGCGCTTGCGCTGGGGGCCGGAGCTGCCGCTGGAGGTGGCGCGGGGGCGGTTGCTACCGGCGCCGGTGGAGGTACTGGAGTTTGGGGAGCGGCGGGCGCGGCCTGCGGAGTCACGGCCGGTGGAGTCACGGCCTGCGGTGCGAGACGCGCGGCCGGAGCCGATTTGGTCGCCGCGGCCCGCATCTTGTCGCGTCGCCGAGCCGTCGCGTCGAAATGCCACAAGTCGCCACGTTTCGAAGAGGGCGTGAACGTGGCGCTCGCTGGAGTTGCCACGGTCTCTGGGGGGTGCGGTCGATCGAGCGCGCCGGTGCATTCGAGCATCGCTTGCACGCGAACGATCTGTTCGATACCCGGTCGGGCCGGATTGTCGCAAGCGATGCCGGCCAGCTCGTGCGGAGGAAGAATTCGACGGTTCAGTCGGGTGAGGGCCTGCTGCGGGCCAACTTCGACGAACACCGTTGGCGCTTGCCCCGCGAACTTGCGAACCAGATCGGCATAACGCACGGGCGTCGTAAGATGAGCGACCAGATTCCGGCCGATCTCGCTCGGCTCGCGAACGATTTCGTTGTTTGCCACGCTGTAGACGGCCACACGCGGTTGTGCGTAGTTTTCGCCCGCGATGGCTCGCTGAAACATTTCGGCGGCGGGCCGCATGAGAGGCGTGTGGAACGCGCTGGGCACGGGCAACGTACGCGTTTCGAAGAGCGACGCTTGCAGCATCGATTCGAGTTCCGCCAGAGCCGGCAAGGTTCCGCCGACGACCGTCTGGTCCGGAGCGTTATGGTTCGCCACATAAGCCGGCCCGCTTAGCCGCGGGGTGAGGCTCTCGATGGTTTCGGGGGTGGCCGTGGTGGCGAGCATCCCGGTTTGCCCTCCGGGCTGAGCGTCGATCGATTCGCAACGGCGACGCGTTACGCGAATCGCTTGTTCCAGGTTCCACGCGCCGGCCGCGTAGAGCGCGGCATACTCGCCATAGCTATGCCCGGCGACCAGGTCCGGCTCGATGCCTCGCTCGCGCAGCGCGGCCAATGCCAACACGTCGGCCAGGAGAATGGAAATCTGCGTGGTCCATACATCCTTGCCGAGCGGCGAGGCGTCGTTCCAGGCTAGCGCCGGCCACGTTGGAAAGCCAAGCCGCTGCATCGTCGTGTCGATTTCAATCTGCTGACGTGCCGCGGCGGGTGAGTCAGCCACGAGTTGCCGCAGCATTCCCGCGTATTGCGAACCCTGGCCGGGGAATAGAAACGCGACTCGAGTATTCGGATTCGCTTCACGGAAGAAAATGCCCTGCTGTTCGAGCACCGTTTGCGAAGCCGGGTTGTCCATCTGCTTGAGCGCCGTGGCCAGTCGGCTGGTCAACGTCGAAACGTTGTCCGCGACAATAGCCAAGCGGAAGCGATCGTTGGCGTTAAATGCTCGCTGGCTGGCGCTGGTGAAGGCATTGGGATCGCTTTGGGCGGCCGTGGCCAGTGCCCGTAGCGTGGCCGGATCGGCCGCGCCGAACCGACAAATTTGCCACACGCCACTCGCGGCCGGAGCCGGCGCGGCTTGGAATGCGGGGGGGCTCGCCACGGGCGCCGGAGCAGATACAGCCGGCGCCGAGGCTGGTGCCGGTGCCGGAGCCGGAGCGGCTGCGGTCGAGACGGGCGCGCCGGCCTTGGCGGGGGCTTTAGCCAGGAAGTTGACGATGTGGCGGAGCGTGGGGAAGTCGTCGAGCGTAAGCCCGTCGGTGGGCGTAACGTCGAAATATTCTTGGAGCTCGCCGAACATCTGGGCCTTCTTGATGCTGTCGATGCCCAGATCGGCTTCGAGATCGGCGTCGAGCTCGACGACTTCCGGCGGATAGCCGGTCTGCTCGACGACGAAGTTCACCAGGAACTTTTCGAGCTCGGCCAAGTTCACCGAGGCATCCGCCGCCGGTGCATCCGAAACCGGGACCGGTGTTGCAACCGGAGGGGGTGCAACCGGTGCGGGGGCGCTGGCAAGTGGCGCGGGGGCGGGCGCTGGCGCAACCGAGGTGCCGGGGGCTCCGGCCTTGGCCGGTGCTTTGGCCAGGAAGTTGACGATGTGGCGGAGCGTGGGGAAGTCGTCGAGCGTGAGCCCGTCGGTGGGCGTAACGTCGAAATATTCTTGGAGCTCGCCGAACATCTGGG
>CAZRCI010000031.1:0-57494 GCA_964598535.1 uncultured Planctomycetaceae bacterium
CGACCACCGGCACCACGTTGTGCTGCTTGATGTGGACGTGTTTGATCTTCTGCGAGAGCAATTGCTGCTTGTTGGACATGGACCGGGGTTCCTTACGACCAGTAGTGTGGTGACGCATCTGAGCACACCGCCCGACAAATCCAACTGGGAGGGACCAGCTTGGCGCCTTCCGCCGGGCAAACGGAGAATTGTAGCGCATAAGGCCAGGATGAGGAAGGGTGCGCGAGGCGGGGCTGGCACGATCGAGCGGGCGTTCACCACCCCCAGGGGCGTTTCCATCCGCGCGGGCTTGCCCCCAGCTCTCGCGGAACGGGCTGTCGGACCCGTGTAGGGCCCCCGACTCCGTAACAAACAAGCCACGGCCACCAGTACGAACCGGCGACCGTGGCATGTTTTTTTTGAAGGAACAACCGGCTCGACTACCGCAGGCTCATGTCGCAACTTACGCCGCCGGCGGCCGGCAGGTAGGCGTGCTTCGTGTAGTCCATGACCATGCGATGGGCGCTGAACCGCCAGGCCAGCGAGCCGATGGAGTTCATCATCCTCTGGATCCAGCCGCGCGGCAGGCCGTCGACGTCGCGTTCGTAGAACAGCGGCACCACCTGGTCTTCGAGCACCTGGAATAGCGACTCGGCGTCGCGCTCGTCGGTGATCTGGTCGGAGACGTGCGTCGTGCCGGTGCCGATGGCAAAGCCGTTGGTGCCGTCATAGGCTTCGGCCCACCAACCGTCGAGCACCGAGCAGTTCAGGCCGCCATTGAGCACGGCCTTCTGGCCGCTGGTGCCCGAAGCCTCGAGCGGGCGCCGTGGATTGTTGAGCCACACGTCGACGCCCTGGATCAGGTGCCGGCAAACGTTGATGTCGTAGTCCTCGACGAAGACGACCCGATTGGCGAACCGCTCGTCGTGTCGCAGGTTGGCGATCTTCTTGATGAGTTGCTTGCCCGGTTCGTCGGCCGGATGCGCTTTACCGGCCACGATGATCTGCACCGGCCGGTCCTCGTCGTTCACGAGCGCGTTGATCCGGTCGATGTCGGACAGGAACAGATCGGCTCGCTTATAGGTGGCGAAGCGTCGGGCGAAACCGATGGTGAGGATGTTCGGATCGAACAGGTTCCGCGCGGCTTCGACCACGGCATCGCTTTCTCCGCGGCGGCGGCACTGCCGGCTGACGCGGCGGCGAATGAAGGCCAGCAGCAGGTTCTTGAGCGCGTAGTGGACTTCCCATAGCTCGCCCGGATCGACCTGGTGAATGCCCTTCCAGGCTTCGTG
Organism: uncultured Planctomycetaceae bacterium; assembly: GCA_964598535.1. Taxonomy (GTDB): domain Bacteria; phylum Planctomycetota; class Planctomycetia; order Pirellulales; family PALSA-1355; genus JALHMI01. The sequence goes on from CAZRCI010000031.1 coordinate 1,272, forward strand.
CTCGCCCATGCGCTGGAGCCAGCCGGCGGGGAAGTTGCGTTCGTAGAGCTGGAGCATCTGCCAGGCGAGCCAACTTGGTACGTGAACGCCATTGGTGATGTGGCCGATCGGAATTTCTTCTTCGACGCGCCACGGCCAGAGGTGGGCCCACATGCGGCGCGAGACATATCCGTGGAGGCAGCTCACGGCGTTGGCCCGCCGCGAGAGCTTGAGCGCGAGCACGGTCATGCAGAAGCTTTCGCCCTCGTTGTGGGGCTCGACGCGTCCCAGACCCATGAGCTGCTCGTAGTTGATCTTGAGCCGGTCGCGCAAGGGGCCCAGGTGCTCTTCGATCAGTCCGCCGTCGAAGCGGTCGTGACCGGCGGGCACCGGCGTATGCGTGGTGAAGACCGTGTGCTGCGCCACTTCGCGCAGGGCGCTGTCGAAACTCATGCCGTCGTTGTCCATCCGCTCGCGGATGGCTTCCAGCGTGGCGAACGCGCTGTGTCCTTCGTTCAGATGATAGACGCCCGGCGAGATGCCCAGCGCGGCGAGCGCCTTGACGCCGCCGACGCCCAGCACGAGCTCCTGGCGAATGCGGGTGCGGTGGTCGCCACCATACAAGCGGCTGGTGAGCTCGCGATCTTCGGGGCTGTTGCCATCGACATCGCAGTCGAGCAGGTACAGGTGCACGCGGCCCACGTGCATCAGCCACACCTTGGCGTGAAGCTCGCCGGTGCGGGTCTCGATGGTCACGGTAATCTGCTTGCCGTCGGCGTCGAGGGCGGGCTCCATGGGCACGTTCTCGACCTTGGTGTCGAGGTATTCCTCGCGCTGGTAGGCGTCGAGATCGAGGTGCTGCTTGAAGTAGCCCTGGTCGTAGAACAAGCCGATCGCGATCAGCGGCACGCCCAGTCCGCTGGCGCTTTTGATATGGTCGCCGGAAAGAACGCCCAGGCCGCCGGAGTAGATCGGCACCGACTCATGAATGCCGAATTCGGCCGAGAAGTAGGCCACGGGCTTGCCGCCCAGGACGCCCGCGTGGGTGCGGCCCCAGGTGTGCGTGTTGGCCATGTATTCCTTGAGCCGGCGATAGGCGTAGTTGATGCGGCTGTAGAGCACCAACTCGGCGGCGCGCATTTCCAATCGCTCGGGCGTGAACTCGCTGAGCAACGCGATGGGGTTATGGTCCAACTGTCGCCAACGAATCGGATCCAGATCGCGGAACAGATTGATGACTTCCGGATGCCACGTCCACCACAAGTTGCGGGCAAGAGCGACGCACTTGTCGTACAACGTTTGCGGCGATAGCTCGGAGAGCGACAATGGATGCGAAGCTTGAGACGGCGCGGCTTCGGTATGACTCATCAATGCAATCCTCCCAGACAGCAAAAAAAGCGCCGGATTATAGCGATGTGGCCAAAGTGGAGCGACCCCACAATGTCCGTCCGCCACAGGCATCGTGCCGCCTAGAAGTTGCCCGACCTCAGCCGCTTCACTAGAGTAACGGTAGGTCACGCTTGGGGAATTATAAGAGGCGGCGAGCGTGCGTGTCGATTCCCTTTTTCTTCTATGGGCCTAACTTCGGCCGTAAACGCTCGATGACTTCCATGAATATTTTGTCGCCCGAGGACGCGGCCCTCGCGCATCTGGCTGTCCGGTTGGCCGAGCTGGCCGGCGGGCTTGACCGCGACGAGCGCTGGCCCGCCGAGCAACTGGACATTTGCGGCCAGGCCGGCGTGTTCGCGTGGTTCATGCCGCGCGTCTGGGGGGGCCAGGAGTGGAGCGACGTCGAGATTGTCCGGGGGTATTTGCGGCTGAGCGCAGCCTGCCTGACGACGACTTTCATCATTACTCAAAGGACGGGGGCCTGTCAGCGAATCGCCGGCAGCAAGAACGAAGCCCTCAAGGAGCGTTTGCTTCCGGACCTTGTTTCGGGCCGCTCGTTCGCCACGGTGGGCATCTCGCATCTGACGACCAGCCGCCGACATCTTGCTCGCCCGGTGCTGCGTGCCCGGCCTGATGGCGACGGTTTCGTTCTCGATGGTTTTTCGCCCTGGGTGACCGGCGCACCGCATGCGAGCATCGTCGTAACCGGCGCCACGCTCGACGACGGCCAGCAGATTCTTGTTGCGCTGCCTACCGATTTAGCCGGCGTTACCACGCCCGAGCCCCCGAAGCTCGTCGGTTTGTCGGCCAGCCATACGGGCCCGGTCGAGATCGATTCGGTGCGATTGGGGCCCGAGTGGTTGTTGGCCGGACCGGCCCCGGACGTGATGCGGTCGGGCGTGGGAGCAGGCACCGGCGGCTTGCAAACGTCGACCTTGGCGCTGGGGCTGGCCGACGCGGCGATCGGTTTCCTGGAACGCGAGTCCGAGGCTCGCTCGGTACTCGCCACGCCCGCGGCGGAGTTGCGCGGTGAGTTGGCGCGACTGACCGACGATCTGCTGAAGCTTGCCGAAGGCGTACAAGTGTGTACCAACGATACGTTGCGCGCGGCCGCGAATAGTATTGCCCTGCGAGCATCGCAGGCTTCGCTCTCGGCGGCCAAGGGCACGGGCTACGTCGTTGGCCATCCGGCCGGGCGCTGGTGCCGCGAGGCATTATTTTTTCTCGTTTGGAGCTGTCCCGAGGGCGTGATGTCGGCCAATCTCTGTGAACTTGCCGGGATCGAGTGAGTAGCCGTTCGGAGGCGTTTTCTTGCAGAGCGGTCAAAGGCTCCCGCCGGAGGGAACGCTGGATTGCTAGCGTGTTTGGCAAACCGAATACGGTCAGGATGCGGACGCGCATCGCGAAAAAAATAGCCGGAAAGCTCCTTTAGGGCGAGGCGATGCTAGCAATCGCGTGCAGTTGCCCGGTAATGCCTTGAGCCCGTGGAATGTTTCTCGTACTATTCCGCGGCTTGTTTCCGGCCCCTTCCTCGCGGCCGCTCGTCGGTTCTCTGTTTTTGCTGAGCTCGGTGGCATGATCGATTACGAAGTCCAACGCTGCACGCGCCGCTGCGCGACCACGGGTCGCGAGCTTGCGCCGGGCGAGGAGTTTTTCTCCACGCTCGTCGCCGAGGGAGCGAATGTCGTGCGGTATGACTATGCGCCAGAAGCCTGGCAGGGGCCGCCGGCCGGCGTGCTCGGCTGGTGGAAGTCGCAGATGCCCGAGAAGGCGGCCAAGAAGCTGCACTGGGCGCCGAACGATGTGATGCTCGAACTGCTCGAGACGCTGGAAACGCAACCCGATCAGAAAGATAAACGCTATGTGCTTTCGCTGCTGCTGATTCGGCGGCGCGTGGTGCGGTTGGAGGAGGTCGAGCGCGGCGCGTCGGACGAGGAGATTTCGGTGCTCTACTGTCCGCGTCGTGACACGATCTATCGCGTCGAGACACGGATGCCGAGCGACGAGCGCGTGGCGGAGATTCAGGCCGAGTTGGCCCAACTTCTTTTTGCGGATGCCGGATAGCGCGATGCAGCAGGATGCTCAACCAACCTGGTGGTTCGGCCGCGGCTGGTTGCTCGCGCTTGCGCTGTTCTGCTTTTCGACCACGGGGGCCAGTTGTCCGCGCGTCGTGCAGCAATATACCGAACCGATCCCGCGGGCGCTGCCGCCGCAGGCGACGCTCACGCAGATCATCGACGTGGTGAACGACAACACAGCCCGCGTGCAGTCGTTGTCCAGCACGCGGGCGACGATTACGACGCCGGGCTATCCGGCGTTGAACGCGCGGATCGCCATGTCGCGGCCGCGTTCGCTGCGCATCACAGGCGATAAATTCGGCCCGCAGCTCGACGTGGGTTCGAATAACGAGCTGTTATGGATCTGGATTGCGCAATCGCAGCCGCCGGCATTGTTCTATGTGCGGCACGAACAGTATGCGCAAAGCGCGGCCCGGCAGATCATGCCGGTGGAGCCTGACTGGCTGGTCGAGGCGTTTGGCCTGTCGACGTTCGATCGCGCGGCGCCGCTCGAAGGGCCTTCGCCCGTGGGGAGCGGTCGAGTGCAGATTCGCCGCACCGTCGGTGCGCCGGGCATGGAGACCTCGCGCGTCACGGTGATCGACGACTCGCGCGGGGTGGTGCTGGAGCAGCACGTGTACGACATGAGCGGCCAGCTTCTGGCATCGGCCGTGCTGAGCAATCACTCGTATGACGCGGCGACCGGTGTGCGGCTGCCGCGGAAGATCAACGTGCAATGGCCGCCGGCCAAGTTGGAGATGGCGATCGAGATGTCGGATCTGGCGGTGAACCAGTTGCCGGGTAATCCGGCAGAGTTGTTCGCCAAGCCGACCTACAGCGGGTACAACGATTTGGACCTGGCGCAGCCCGGCTTGCAACTGACGCCGACCGCGGCCGGTCAGTTTCAGAACCCGCCGACAACGAGGTATTGAGCGGGGCAGGGGGTGAGCGGCGCGTATCGGCCGGCGCGTTATTTGCCGATCAGCATGCCGCCGTCGCAGATCAGGATCTGGCCCGTAACCATCGGCGAGCCGTTGACGAGGCTCAGGATTGCGGCCGCGATGTCGTCGGGCTGCGAAACTTTTTCGAGTGGGCATTGGCCGGCCACGGTCTGCATGGCCTGTTGGTAGGCGTCGCCCAGTCCTTGTTCGAGCCAGCGCCCGGTGATGAAGCCCGGCGCGATCGCGTTGACGCGAATTTTGGGAGCGAGAGTCCGGGCGAGCGCGAGCGTGAGATTGTTGAGCGCGGCTTTCGAAGCGCAGTAAGGGATCGAGCTGCCCTTGGCGGCGAACGCGGCGACGCTGGTAATGTTGATCACCTGGCCACCACCGCCAGCGAGCATCGTATCGCGCACCGCGCGGACGCAGTGGAACGCGCCGACGACGTTGACTTGATACAGCCGCAGCCAATCGTCGTCGACGACCGCGTCGAGATCCGTCGCGAGAATGAACTTCGTCGTGCCGGCATTGTTCACCAGCAAGTCGATACGGCCGAAGGCGTCTTTGGCGACGCGGGCCATTTCGCGGCAAGCCGCGTCGTCGGCCACGTCGGCCCTGAGGGCGACGGCTTTTACGCCGAGCTTTTCAATCTCGGCCGCGGTTTGCTCGGCCTCGTCGCGCGAGCGGGAGTAGCTAATCAGCACGCTTGCGCCTTGCCGAGCGAGACGCAGGGCCGTGGCTCGGCCGACGCCCGTGCCGCCGCCGGTGACAATCGCCGCTTGAACGTGGTTGGGCATGGCTGCACTCCCCGGGATTGGCGATGAGGATCGATCACGCGGTTTCGCCGCCGGTGCGCGCTTACCGGACCTTGCAGTGGAAGCGGACGAGACCGCCTTCGCCCGGCTTGAGCGGATCGGCGAAGTCCCAGCGGAGGACGAGCGACTCGCCCTCGTTCACCTCGGTAGTGAAGTCGGCCCGGCGGCTGGCTTGCGCGGTGGTCGGCACATACTCGAGCCGCGTGGTGAGGTTGTCGACGATCACCACATTCTTGATCACCTGGTCGCCCAGGTTGTCGAAACGTAGGGTGAACTCGACGATCTCGCCGGGCTTGGCCGTCTTCTTCGAGGCGATCTTTACGATGCGCAGGCACGGCGAGTCGGGTTCGTCGTAGCGATAGGTGGCCTGGGCCCGCTGGTCGCCGGTGACGTCGACCGCTTGTTTGCCGTCGAGCACGACCTGCACGGCCGCGTTATGCGTCCAGACGATGGCCGCGTCGATCGCTTCGAGCAGACGCGATTTCTCCGAATCTTCGAAAACGCCGCGCTTCATCACGAGCAGGTTTTCGTAAATCGCGAAGCCGTTTTCGATGCCCCGGATCGGCTGCAAGCTGATCGTGGGAGCGACGACTTCGTTCGTGCGTTCGATGCTCGGATGACGCGTCGAGATGCTACCCAACGGGCGAATCGGTTGCACGGCGGTCGTGGCGAGGCTGTCTTCGAGGCCTTGGTGCGGCATGATCGGTTTGGCCACGCCGACGGGCTGATCCTGTTGCAGGTTTTCGATCACGCTGGCCACGTGGCGCACCGCGCCGAAGCGGGGTGCGTACAGGCAAACCTTGTTGCTTGCGCAGATCTTGGTGCGGCCGTCCTGCGTGTCGTAGATCGCCACGGTGTCTTCGAGCTCGAGGCCGCGCACTTCGCCGCGCGAGCCGAGATTCACCTGCACGAACTCGTCTCCGCCGTCTTGCAGGTATTCATCGTGCGGCCAGGGGCCCGCGAGTCCGGGCGGCGCCCAGGGCGATTGCGGACAATCGGGGATCGGGTGGCCTTGGTAACACTGCGGCTCGACGGGCAGAATCGGCGAACGCTCGACCGCCACGGCGACCTGTTCGGCGGTTAGCCCGTCGGTGCGGGCGGGCACTTCTTCCACTTCTTGAAAGTCGGTGACCATCACCGCGTCGCCGGCTGGCGCTCGCGGGGCGGGAGCGATCTCTTTCGGCGCGGAATTCTTGCGCGGCGAAGCGTTTTGCCTGGACGTGGCCGCGCTCTTCAGCGGCGCGTCCGCAACCAGCGGCCGGTCATTTTTCGGAAGCGACTGGCACGAGCTCAACAGCAACGCGGCGAGCACCGAGCCACGATGGACGAGATGCGCGAACTTCATCGGGTGACCGCCTGCCGCTTGAGGGATGGAGTCGTTTCGATGGCCGAGGCACGCTGCGCGCGGCCCTGCGGATGGGCGAGCCGAGCTTGAGGGCCATCGAGGAATACTGGCTGCGTTTGCGCAGGACGCGGATTCCACAGCACCAGCGGCGGGCAGCCGTACAGAAAGACCTCGTCGGGGCCGCTGGCGTCGGGCACTCGCGCGCCAAGCCGTAGAATCGCCACGGGGCGGCCGAGGCTGTCGGCCACGTCCAGCGGATTGTCGCCGGCCCGGACTTCGAAATAGGCTTGCTCGTTCCCCTCGCGGGCGACGGGCGTCGCGCGGTCGGGGTCTTCGAGATAGATGACCCGCGTGACGAACTTGCCGGCGGCCGCCATCTCCAGTTCTTCTGGCGCAAGCTCGATGGGAATCGGAAAGCGGAATTCCTGGCCGAGGGGAGGATAGATCCGGTCGATGACTTCGATGGTCGGATACACCTCGACGCCTTCGTGATGGGGGATGTCCGTCACCCGCAGCCGATAGACGGCGCCGATGAGCATTCCGGCGGTCAGGACGTCGCGGCGCGGTTCGCCGAATCCGCCGCCGACGGCCGGGGCGATTCGCGCCCCCTCGGGTCCGCGAATTTCAACGGGTTGGAAGTATCCAGGCAATGGTCCGCCCCGCTGGAGTTGCTGGGTTCCAATCGCTCCCGGTGGCATGATGCCTCCGTGGTGATAGTGGACCGGCGGAGGATCGGCGGCGACTTTCGAAGCGCCGCCGATTCCGGCCAGCAGACACAACACCACGACACCGGCAACTCGTGCCGACCGCACACGGCGAAGCGTGTTGTTGGTTCGGCTGCGGAGCTTCTGGACCATTGTCATGGATACGTTCCAAAACCGTTGAGACACTGATTTGGTGGATGACCCGCCGAGATTGAAATGGATGCGATTCGGTCGTCGCCCCGTTTGGTCCGCGAGCAGGATGTTTGCCCGACGGAGACGTCTCGGATGGTTTAGTAAGCCGCCCGGCCCCTGTGTGTTCGGGGCCGGGCGAGCTCACGGAATCATGACTTCACACGCATGTCACACGTCTTACGCTATTCGCACGGCCAGCCGTCTTGAACGTCGAAGGCATGTTCGTGCTTGTCGCCGATCGGCTGACGGAACAAGACCGGAGCCATGTGCTTGTGCTCCGTGATGTGAACCCGATTGACCGGCTTCGGATAGCTGAAGCCCGGCTTCTCGGCCACGTTGATCTTGAACTTCTTGACCGGCGAAGGAATGTGATACTTCGTGTGGTTGGCGATCACATGCTTCTGCAAGCCGGCCGGCACTCCGAGCGGAACGTGCGGTGGGCCGGGCAGACCGATCGGCGTGCCGCTGATGGGCATGCCATATTGCGGCGCCGTCATACCGGCGATGAACTGCGGCGGGCTGCCGGCGGGCATCGCACCGGTCGGACCGGGGAAGCAGACGCCAGCTCCACAACCGCCGCCACCCGCCCCGCCACCGCCGCCAGGACCACAGCCCGCACAGGCGGGACCGCCGGGCATGCCGATGCCCGTCGGAGCGAAGGGCAGGGGACCGCCCGAGCCCGGACCGATGAATTCGGCATCGCCGTGGGCCACTTCCAGGTCTTTGTTACCGACGCGGACAATCGCCATGATGGCCCCGCGACGATCGGCCTCGACGATCGGGTCGACGCCTGGATCGAGCCGCGTGCTGACGAGCGTTTCGACGTTGGCCAGCGCGAGCTCTTGATATTCGGGATCGGGCAGATAGATCACCTTGGTGACGAAGTTGCCCGAGAGCACCTGATCGAAGTCCTCCTCGGTCAACTGCACCGGGATCGCATTGTGTGCGAGGTAGGCGATGGTGCGTGGCGTGGGCGGCCCGATTTCGAGCGTCGGATAGAGCTCGACGCCGGGACGGCCGGGAACGTCGGTCAGCTTGAGGCGATAGATCGCCCCCTGTGGGAAGTTATACCGGCCGGGGACGACGAGCGCATCGGAGTCGAACGCACCGGGCTCTCCGATGTCCCAGTTGACGGTCATGCCTTCCGGACTTACGAACGCGACTTGCGAGGTCGGCACCGGTCCGAAGCCGCCGGGTGGCGTAAACGGAACGGGGGCAATGATGCCCGGTCCGGGGCCGCCTACGCCGGGTCCTGGTTCGGCCAGAAACTGGGCCGGCGGAATATTGTTTCGATGCGTGAACTTGCCCAACGGCGGGATCAGAGTCGTCTGATCGTTGAACTCGCCGTAGGGTGGATGCAGGAAGCAGCCGCTAGCGGCTAGCATCACCATCCCCAGGAAAAGAGTTGCGGTGCGGTGTTTCATGATTCCCCCCATGAACGCCTCGTTGCGGGTTCCGCGGACGGGCCAAACGCTTGGCGAGCCGCGAGACCCCGGGGCGACGTACCCCCCGAGTGTGAAGTCTTCCTTGATTAACCCTTTCAAGGGGCTGCTCTCAAGCCGGGCAGGATTGAGATAGACCCTTGAGAGGCATCACTTTACAATTCCGCTCCCCGGCTGTTGCGGGTGCCCGTTTGGGCCCGCCGCAGCGGCAAGCGCAGCCACCGCGCACAAAGTGCGATGGTGCTAGATTGTTTGGTCGGCCTGCTCCAATCGGATTCTTTGGCAAATCCCGTAAAACCGGCACATGAAGAAGAGCTTGCCCAGTCTGGCCGCCTTGCTGCTAGCCCTGGTGGCGGCAATCGCCCCGGGGCAAGAGCCGTCCCGCGCGGCGGCTCCTGAGCCGGCGCCGGCGGCCGAGGAGCCGCAGGGGGGGCTGCTGATCGAGCACATGATCTCGAGCCTCGAGGCCGCGCCGTCGATCTCGGCCAAAATCCGGCATCGCGTCGAGCTGCTTGGGCGGCCGCTGGTGGGCACCGGCGAATATGTCCAGCAGGGCAGGGGGGGGAATCGCCAATTTCATTTCTCGCTGGAGCTGCGCACGGCGCTCTCGGCGACGCGGATGGAACACACCTGCGACGGCCGGCAGCTCTGGTTGTGGGAGGAGTTTGACAACCGGCGCAGCCTGGCCATCGTCGATGTCGAACGCATGCAACGAGCGACGCCGAAGGTCGGCGCATCGCAGCCGGCGGCGACATGGTGGCTCTCGCTGGGCGGATTGCCGAAGTTGGCGACGAGCCTGAAAGATTCGTTCCAGTTTGGTGAGGTCGTGGCCAACCGGCTCGACGAACTGCCCGTGTGGAGCGTGGAAGGGCGATGGCGGCCCGAGCGGCTCGCGCAGTTCTTGCCCGAGCAGGCCGAATCGATTCGGACAGGGCAGGAGGCCGATCTGTCGAAGCTCACGCCGAACATTCCCCACAAGGTCGTGGTGCATGTGGGCTGCGACGATCTGTTTCCCTACCGCATCGAATATTGGCGCGCGGAAGCGAGCGAGGCCGGAGCGATTCACGAAAAGCTGATGGCCGTGATGGAATGGTACGAGGTGCGAATCGCCGCGCCGATCGAGCCGGCCCGGTTCGCCTTTCGTTCGACCGTGAACCTGCAACCGGTCGACAAGACGCAAGAGTGGCTCGATCGGTTGGGGCTGCAAGATCCCCCGCCGATCGAAGCCACGCGCCGGCCGCGAACTCGGTTATAAGAGCAAGCGGGCGCCAGGATGCGCGACGCCATTAATTCTCAGCGCGGCGGCTGTCACGCAGCGGACTGTTGGCCAGCCGCGCGGCCACGCGGAGCGCTTCGACCATGCCGCTCGATTGCGCGCGGCCTTGCCAGGCGAGATCGAACGCCGTGCCGTGCGCGACGCTGGTGCGCACGATCGGCAGGCCCAGCGTGACGTTCACCGCCTGGTGCATCGCCAGGAGCTTGATCGCGATGTGCCCCTGGTCGTGGTACATCGCCACGACGGCGTCGAACTCTCCGTCGCGAGCGCGCGCGATCAACGTGTCGGAGGGCAGCGGACCCGTGAGGTCTAGCCCCTCGGCGAGTCCACGCTCGACCGCCGGTCGAATGAGCGTCCGCTCTTCATCGCCGAACAGGCCGTCTTCGCCGGCGTGCGGGTTGAGCGCGCAGACGCCAACGCGCGGCGCCGCTGCTTTGAGCTCGCGCATCACGCGCGAGACGAGCCGCGACTTGCGCAGCACGCCGTCGGTGGAAAGCGCGGTCAGGGCCTGCGCCATGGACATGTGGAGCGTGACGTGGACGATTGCCAAACCTGCTGGTCCGCGCACCGCGGAGCCGGGGCCAAGATAGAGCATCATGGCGAAGTCGTTCACGCCGCAGAGCTCGGCCAGAAGCTCGGTGTGACCGGGATAGTGATGGCCGGCCTTCCAAAGTGCACCCTTGTGCAGAGGGGCCGTGCAAAGGCCATCGATCTCGCCGGCGAGCGCCATGCGCGCCGCGCGCACCAGCGCGTCGTAGGCGGCCTGGCCAGCGCGAGCATCGACGACGCCCGGCGGAACCTCGACGGCTTCGTCGCGCACCGCGCGCAGGCAGGGAATGACTCGCCGATCGCCGGTCACTTGCTGGGGCGAAGCGACTTCGACAACTTCCTGAGGAACCGCCAGGAGTTTCGCGGCTCGGCGAACGATCTCTGGGTGGCCGACGACCAGCGGCCGGCAGAATTCGTGCACTTCCGCACGTTGCCAGGCGTCAACAATCGTTTCCGGTCCGATTCCGGCGGGATCTCCGAGCGTGATGGCAATCCGTGGTTGCGTCATACTTCGAATCATATCCAGCGATGGCGGCTGGACGAAGTGGCGGGTTCGTGGGTCTAATGAAGCGCCTGGCAAAAAACGCTGTTGCCGGTGTGTCTTCAAGTGCCCCCGCCGCAGAGCCGGGGCCCCGATTTCCCGTTCGCTGTCGTGGTGCAATGACTCGCATTTTTGTGACGCTGGCCTGGTTCGCTCTGGTGATGATGGGAGCGACGCTGCTCATTGGGCTCTCGATTGAGGATTTGCACACGGATCATTCGCCCGAGATGCTTCGCTGGGCGACCGTCCACCGCTTGAGCGGCGTGGCCACGGCGCTGACCGTCGTGCTGGTACACAGCATTGTCGTCACCTACTTCATTGGCACGAGCCGCTGGGTGAAGGAAGTCAGCGAAGCCTACTCGCTGGGCCACCAGTACATCCTTCGAGCCAACGCACTCAAACGGAAGACGTTTCCTTGGGCCGTGATGGGAATGCTCACCGTGGTGGGCGTCGGCGCGCTGGGCGCGGCCGCCGATCCGGCGACCGGACTGCCGAACACGATCCATTGGGTTACTCCGCATCTGATCGGCGCGCTGTTGGGGATGACCTTCATCGCGTACACCTTCTTCGTCGAGTGGAACAATATCCACACGAATCATCTAGTTATCACCGACGTGCTCGCCGAGGTGCAGCGCATCCGGGCGGAGCAGGGGTTGGAAGTCTAGCAGGCTGCTGAAAAAGTCCGTCGTGAACTTTTTCAGCCTCGCGAAGTGCGGAGGTGAACTCCGCACCGTTCTCAAAATAAACGACTTACGTCGCTATTTGGAGAGCGCCTCCGTGCGATCTTATCAGGCTGCGGAGTTTTTCCGCAGCCTGATAGGTCCAGCGTGCGGCGCAGCGTCGTGCGTGCCCGTGGGGCACAGGGCAGAGCAGGGGAGTGCGCGACGTTTACGTCGCGGTTCAGTGGGCGTGATCGTGCGCGCCGCTGGCCCCGGGCGGGGCGCCATGAAAGTGATCGTGACCACTGGATTCCAGAAACACGGTGGCCCAAGCCAAGGCGATGCCGAGTAAGAGGGACGCGGAGAGCGCCAGGCGGTCGTGCCGATGGAATTGAAGCTCCGGCAAGAGGTCGCCGGTGGCGATGCACAGAAACGCGCCGGCCGCGAAGCCCAGCGTTTGTCCCAGGCCGAATGAAGATCCCGCGGCCGTCGAGATCGTGTAGAAGAGAATGATTCCCAGCGGCGTTACCAAGGCGTAGGCGATGTTGAGCAATTGACGCGCGTGGGGGCTTTTGCCGGCGGCGGCCATCATCGTGCCGATCGTCAATGAATCGAACGGTTTGTGCAGGGCGATCGCCAGGCAGGCGCCGATGCCGGCCAACAGGACGCCGTGGCCTTCTTCCGCTTTGACGGCCGCGGCTAGCGTCACGCCATCGATGAGACCGTGCAGCGTGAGGCCGATGATTACGCCGATCCAGGAAAACGCCAGCCGACCGTGCCCGTGTCCGCCGTGGTGGTGTGCATGATCGCAAGCGTGGTGCGCATCGAGCACGGAGCCTTCAGCTTCCGGCGCTTCGTGGTGGTGGAAATGAAAGAACCGCTCGAGGAAGAACATGAACAGAAACCCGGCGAGCAGCCACAGTGCCGTTTGATCGATCGAGCCCAGCGCGGCGAAGCTGTGGGGCAGCAGATGCAAGAGCCCGATTCCCAGCACGATGCCCGAGACAAAGCTGATGGCGATCTGCATGCGCTTGTGCGTGAGCTCGACGACGAGCGGAATCCAGCCGCCGGCTAGCGATGCGCCCACGCAGATGAGCGAATAGACGACGAGTAGGGCGACAGGTTGCATGTGTGGCCTCGGGCAAAGATCGCCAGTATCGTCTGCAAGGGCGATCTTCGCCAGTGGCCCCTTTGAGGTGGATTTGGCGAACCGCAAGATTTCGGCATTCGCGGCAGCGGTTTTCCGACCGGCCACGGCCGAGTACCATTTCCGGGCGTTGGGCCTTGCAAGCAACACGATCGGGGCCTGGCGTCATTTTTCTTCGAGCGAGAGGGCGTGCGATGCGTGCGGTTGTCCAGCGAGTGAGCCAGGCGCAGGTAGCCGTGGCCGGCGAGGTTTGCGGCCAAATCGGCCAAGGGGTCGTCGTGCTGCTGGGCGTTGCCCAGGGAGACACCGAGGCCGACGCCGCGGCAATGGCCGAGAAGGTCGCGGGTCTGCGGATCTTCGACGACGCCGAAGGCAAGATGAACCTGGCGCTGGGCGACGTCTGCGGAGCGATGCTCGTGGTGAGCCAATTCACGCTGCTGGGAGACTGCCGCAAAGGGCGGCGGCCAAGCTATCTCGAGGCCGCGCCGCCGGAACTGGCCGAAGCGTTGTACGAGCGGTTTGTCACGCTGGCGCGCGCGCGGGGCTTGGAAGTCGCCACCGGGCGGTTTCGCGCTCAGATGAACGTGACGCTCACGAACGATGGTCCTGTGACATTGCTGGTCGATACGCGGCGCGTGTTTTAAGACGCCGTTTAGTAACGCGGTTCCGGGGCAGGGGAGTCGCGCCGAGTGCGCCAGGCATTGCGGTCCTGGGTTTGTTGTTCGACGTTGGGTTGCGTGGCGATCATCTCGCCGTCGCCGTCCGTTGTGCCGGGAAGCGGCGCGGGGTCGGCGGTGATCAAGAGCGCGAGCAGGATTACATTTGCATAGGTTGCAAAGTTCGCCCACCCGCAATCGCCCCAGAACTTGAGCGCGGTGCCGAAGGATTTTTTCAATCGCATATGCTTGAAGTCGATGCTCCAGATTTCGTCGAGCACCAGGTGAGAGGCGAATCCCAGCATCACGGCCGAAGCGAAGAATACACGCGTCCAGGGGTTTTCGTGGTCGCAGATCAAATACGCTATCTGCCCGACAATGATCAGTGCCGGAATGCTGTGGAACATGCCCCGATGCACGGTGAGCGATTTTAACAGCCTGCCCATGCCGAAACGGATGAGCAAATAGACGAGCCCGCCGGCGAGCACCATCGTGTCCGGCGTGAGATCGTAGCGACGCCAGCGATGGATAAGCAACAGCGGCACGACCGCGGCGGTGAACGACACGCTCTCGCGCAGCGGGCGGCCGGGGCCGCTATCCAGATCGGGCAGCATGCCGGAGACGCTGCACAGGCCGGCGCCGAGCATGCACGTGGGCCACGGCACGCCATACAGCGTGTACGCGCCGACCCCATAGGCCGCGCCGATAACCGTGCTGGTGGTGATGTGCGTCGTAAAGCCGGCCATGAGAGTTTTGATCCTTGGGAAGACTCGAATGGGAACGCGATGATTCCAATCGCAGATTCCAAACACATTCGCGGGGCGCGGGACTGTAGCGGAGAGCGGCGTGCGCGGCCAAGAGCAATTTCACCCCCCTGTCCTTTCGGATTGCGAATGCTTGGCGTGGTGGCTGGTTGCGCGCGAACTTCGAAAGTTGTGGCGTTTGCGGGCGTGGCCGGCTGGGCTTCTGAGGTTCGCGCGAGCGTTGTATACTCGCCCCCGCTCGAATGGCGCTCCCTGGAGAGCAGGTCGCGCCGTGAGCGTGAGGAGAAGACACGCGTGGAAGTTTATGACATTTGCATGCTGGCGGTGCTGGTGCTGGCAACGCTGTTTGGCGCCTACAAAGGAATGGCGTGGCAGGTCGCTAGCCTGGCGAGCATCGTGGTGAGCTATCTGGTGGCGTTGCGCTTTAGCGAGCAGTTTGCGCCCCGGTTTGGCGACCAAGCGCCACTCAATCGCTTTATTGCGATGTTCGTTTTGTACATGGTCACCTCGCTGGGCATCTGGTTCGCCTTTCGGATCGTAAAGAGCTTCATCGACCGGGTCCGGCTGCGGGAATTCGACCGGCAGATGGGGGCCCTGGTCGGAGCGGCCAAGGGCGTGCTTCTGTGCGTGGCGATCACCTTCTTTGCGGTCACGCTGAGCGATCGCGCACGGAGTGCCGTTTTGCAGTCGCGTTCCGGTTATATGATCGCCCAACTCCTGGATCGGGCAGAGGGGGTCATGCCGACCGAGCTGCACGGGCTGTTGGGCCCCTACCTGAATCGGCTGGAACAGGAGCTCGATCCGGAGCGAACTCCGCGGACCGCGACCGGCCAATCGGACGCCCGCGGCGCGTGAACAGGGGAGGTCGAAATCGTGTTTGCAATCGCCCCGCGCCGCGTGCCGAAAATCGAACTCGCCAGAGGCCCCTGGAACGCACGCAGCGCGGTTGCTTGAGCGGCAGGTCAAATCGCGCGCGAGCACGCTCGTGCGACGCAGGAGAGGGCGTGCCGCGAGAATCCAAAAACTCCATAAACCCCGGAAATCCGGGGCCTGAAACGAACATAAGAAACATTATCGGACGTTGGGGAGTGGGTCGGAAATGGGCCTTCCTCGTGCTGGAATGCCCACCGATCGACGCGGTTTGGCGCTGTGTTTGAAGCAGCGCAGCGATGCTGAAATCGTGTCGCCAAAGACGCGAGAAAATCGCTCGCGAACGGACGCCGCACGGCGCTCCAAATTTCCACCGGCGATCCCCCTGCCCGACGCCGTCGGACGATGAAAAAATGCCCGCCGCGCGACTCGCTGAATGGCTTGCGCGGGCTTCTCTCAGATCGGGGTTTCAGTCGCCCGGAAACCTGCCGGCGCGAACATTGCCCCTGGCTGGCACGGCCGATGTTCGCGCCGGGATCGAATTTCAGTCGGCCGCAGAACCGGCAGAATCGGCTTCCGCGTCGGCCGTGGCGGCTTCGAGATAAACGCCCATCTGGCGGAACTTGTCGTACCGCTTTTCGACCAGCGTCTGGGACTTCTGGCCGACCAATTCCTTGAGGCACTTCACCAGGTACATCTTCATGCGTGCGGCCATCTGGTGGTGGTCGCGGTGCGCGCCGCCGAGCGGTTCTTCGATCACGTCGTCGACGACGCCCAGGCCGAGCAGATGCTTGCTGGTCATCTTGAGCGCGGCGGCCGCTTGCTCGGCGTAAGTGTGGCTCTTCCAGAGAATGCCGGCGCAGCCTTCGGGACTGATCACCGAGTAGTACGCGTGTTCGAGCATGGCTACCTTGTCGCCCACGCCAATGCCGAGCGCGCCGCCCGAGCCGCCTTCGCCAATCACGACGCAGATGATCGGCGTCGGGAGGCGCGACATCTCGAGCATGTTCTGGGCGATGACCTGGGCCTGGCCTCGCTCCTCGGCGCCGATGCCGGGATAGGCGCCGGGCGTGTCGATGAAACAGATTACGGGCAGCGAGTATTTGGCGGCCAGCTTCATCTTGGCGAGTGCCTTGCGATAGCCCTCGGGATGCGCGCAGCCGTGGTAGCAGGCGATGCGCTCCTTGGTCGTCTTGCCTTTCTGGTGGCCAATGACCATGACCTTGTAGCCTTCGATCTTGGCGAATCCGGTGCGCATCGCCCGGTCGTCGCCAAAGAACTTGTCGCCATGCAGCTCGACGAATTCGTCAAACACGAGGTTCAGATAGTCGGTCGTCATTGGCCGGTCGGAATGCCGGGCGACCTGCACCGTCTCCCAGGGCGCGAGATTACTGTAGATGCGCTTCTTGGTGTCCGCCAGCTCGCGCTTCAGCAGGCGGAGCTGCTCGCGCGCGTTGACGTCGTCGGCCGGCGCCGATTCGAGCGTCTGCACCTGCGTTTCCAGTTCATAAATGGGCCGCTCGAATCCAAAGCGGTGATTGGCAACTGCCATCGCTCGTCTGGCTCCCGTGTGGAGTACGAAGTTCGCTACAAATGCCGGCAACGCTGGCGCCGGCAATGCTGGTAAGCCGCGGCGACCGTTTCGGCCGCGCCCGCGCGCCACTATTCTACATCGGCAGCCGCCGGGGATCAGCCCTGACCGGTGGCTGGTTTTCGCGCCGCGGGCGGCATTTTGAACACCGGGCGGACGCGGATTTCGCTCAGCACGTCGTCCATCGACTGCGGCCGGTCCTCGGGCTTCTTTGCTAGCATGGCTCGCACCAGGGCGCTGAACTCCTCGCTGACGTTGCGGTTTGCCGCGGTGACCGGCGGGATCGGCGATCGCAGATGCTTGGTCAGCAGATCGTTCGTGCTAGTGCCCGTATATGGCGGTTTGCCGGTGAGCAACTCATGAACCATGCAGCCGAAGCTGTAGACATCGGCCCGCGCGTCGAGGGCCTGGCCGCGAATCTGCTCGGGAGACATGTAGCTACGGGTGCCTTGGATCTTGCCGCGGCCACCGAACAGCCGGGCAAGCGCGCCCTTGCGCTTGGCGGCCAGGGCGAAATCGATCAGCTTCACGTCTCCCTGGTCGTTGACAAGAAAGTTGTCGGGCTTGATATCGCGATGGATCCAGCCGTGTGAATGGAAATATGCCAGGCCCTCGGCGGCGTGGCGCAGCCAGGTGGCCGTGAGCGGCGCGAGGGACTCGATGCCTTGCAGGATGCGCTGTTTGAGGTTCGGCGAGGAGAACAGTTCCATCGCCAGGTAATAAACGCCCTTGTCGCGGCCCAAGTTGTAAATGCGAATGACGTGCGGATGTTCGAGAGGCTTGCCGACTTCGAATTCATGCTTGAGGAAGGCGATTTCCACGCGGCTGCCGGCCGCGTCGCCCTCGAGCACCTTGAGCGCGGCGCGCTCACCGGTCGAGTCGTTGATCGCATCGCAAACCACGCAGCTACTACCGGCGCGGATTTCCGAGAGGATGCGATACGAACCAAGATAAGATCCACGTGCAGGCACGGAGTGGGGGACTCGCAACCGAGGCTGAGTTTGGCCAATTGGGGGCACCCGGCGCACCCCTCTTCTCTCGCTACCATCATAGGTCGCACGGGCCTCGTAAAAAAGCCCGGACACGCGAACAGTCCGGCGGATTAGCGGTGTTTTTCGGTGAGAATTTGCGCATACAAAGCGCGCAACTCAGCCGCCATCCGCTGATGCCTGAACTGGTTGGTGAAGCGTGCCCTGCCCGCCGCGCCAAGCCGCTCGCGCAAGGCCCCGTCCGCGGCGAGTTCAACGATCGCCGCGGCCAGGCCCTCGACGTCGCGCGGCTGGAGCAGCACGCCCGTCTCACGGCTGAGGACCACTTCGCGGGCGCCGTCGATGTCATAGCTGACGGCCGGCCGGCCGGCGATGAGCGCCTGCGGTAGGACGCGGGCGAGTCCCTCACGCAGGCTGGCATGCACGACGATGTCCATGGCGCCCACGAGCGCGGGGATTTCGTCCGGAGGGATGAGCCCCGTGAATTCAAAGTAGTCGTCGAGTCCGGCCTGATGAATTTGCGCGCGAAGCTGGTCGCGCAGGATGCCATCGCCGACGAACAGGAAGCGAGTCTGCGGTTGGCTTTGCACCACCCTGGCGGCGGCGGTCACGACGTCAGCGTGTCCCTTGAGATGAAACAGTCGCGCGATCTTACCGACGACGATGTGCTCGTCGCGATAGCCAAGCCGCTCGCGCGTCGCGGCGCGGTGTTCGCCGGCCGCGAGCAGCGGCTCGACCTCCATGCCGCTGTAAACGGTGGTGAACTGTTCGCGCGGCGCGATGTGGGCCGCGACCATGCGCTCGGTCATCGCGTCGGCGACGCTCACAAGCGCGTCGCAGCGCCGGGCGGCATACCGCTCGCAGGCCTGAAACACGGCGCGCGCCGCCCTGCTCTGATATTCGTGAAACGGTGCGCCGTGAACCGTGTGAACGATGGCCGGAACGCGAAGCGCGTGGGCCGCCATTCGCCCGAGAAGTCCCGCCTTGCCGCTGTGTGTATGAACCACCTCGGGCTGAAACCGCGCGATCGCCTGTTTGAGCGCGCGGTAGCTTTGCACATCGCGCAAGGGATGGATCTCGCGCCGCAGCGCCGGTAACACCTCGACCGGCACGCCGTTCGCGCGGGCGCGCTCGAGCAGGCTCCCCTCCGGACCCAGGGGCGGGCCCGTAATCAGCAACACGTTGTCACCATGTTCGTGAATCAGGTCTTCACACGTGAGCAGCGTGTTCTCTTGCGCGCCGCCCAGAATCATTCGCGTGATGAGATGAGCGATCCGCATGGAGACCGTGACTGACGAATAGGCGTGTTGGAACTTGGGCGAACGCCTAGCCGGGCACGCGTTCGTTGGAATTTAATTCATACTGCACACGGAGCAAGTACAGCCCCTGGGCCGGCGCGGTTCGGCCCGCGGCGCGGCGGTCGCAGGTGGCCAGAACCTCGGCCGGCCAGCTTTCGGCGCGGCGCCCCTGCCCCACTTCTACCAGCGTACCAACGATTGCGCGGACCATGTTATAGAGAAAGCCGTCGGCTTCGACTTCCAACGCGAGCAAGCGATCGGCGCCCGTCGAGGGAAAGGCCGGCCGCGGCGCCGTTTCGCACCGGGCGACCGACAGCTCGAACACGGTGCGGACGCTCGACTCGCGCGGCGACCCCGAGGTTTCAAAACTGCGGAAGTCATGACGGCCGATCAGGGCCTGGCCGGCGCGGTGCATCGACGGAGCGTCGAGCGGCGTGTAAAGATGCCAGGCGTACTGCCGAACGAACACGTCGCGCAGAAGGCCATCGTGCAACAGATAGCGATAACGTTTGCGGACGGCGCTGCCGATGGCGTGAAAATCGGCGGCGGCGTGCGCCACGTCGAGCACGGCCATATCGTGGGGCAGCTCGGCATTGAGCGCCTTGAGCAGGACTTCGGGCGGAAGCTGCGTGTCGCTACGAAAGCTTACCACCTGGGCCAAGGCATGAACGCCGGCGTCCGTGCGGCCGCTGGCCGTGACGCGGATCTGTTCGCGCGTGATCCGCCCGAGTGCGGCCTCGAGCGTGTCTTGCAGCGTGAGCTGGCCGGATTGCGATTGCCAACCGGCATAGCGGGTTCCGTCGTACGCGAGCGTGAGACGGAAGGTACGCATGGTGGAGGGTGGCCGTGCCGCTAAAGAAAATCCCCCGGACAAAGCCGGGGGCTCGAGAATGTCCCACACGCGATGGCTCGCCGCTACGACTATCGGCTGGCGGCGGCGAGCGGCTTCTTGGCCCCCTGCCCTTTCTGGACAAGCAGTTCGGCGATCTGCACGGCGTTCGTGGCGGCGCCTTTGCGGAGGTTATCGCTCACGCACCAGAACGTCAGACCGTTGGGGCTCGACAAGTCTTCGCGAATCCGCCCAATGAAGACTTCGTCGCGCCCGTCGCACGTCGCAGGCATCGGATAACTCTTGGCCGGCAGGTCGTCGACCACGACGATTCCCGGCGTGGCGGAGAACAGCGCACGCGCTTCGGCCACGGTGAGCTTGCGCTCGGTTTCGACCAGGATGCTTTCGCTGTGGCAGTTGGCCACCGGCACGCGGACGCAGGTCGGGCAAACCTGGATCGATTCGTCGCCGAAGATCTTGCGGGTCTCATGGACCATCTTCATCTCTTCGGAGGTGTAGCCTTGCTCCTTTTGCGAGCCAATCTGCGGAATCAGATTGAAGGCGATGTTGTGCGCGAAAGCCGAGGGTTGGAACGGCTCGCCCTGGACCGCGGCGCGGGTGGCGACGTCGAGCTCTTGGCTGCCGGCCAGACCCATGCCGCTGGTCGCCTGATAGGTACTCACCACGACGCGGCGAATGCGAGCGACGTCGTGCAGCGGCTTCATGGCCACGACCATTTGCGTGGTCGAACAGTTGGGGCTGGCGATGATGCCTTCGTGCTGATCGAGCGCGTGCGGATTCACCTCGGGCACGACCAGCGGCACCTTGGGGTTCATCCGCCAGTAACCGCTCTCGTCGACGACGATGCAGCCGCGCTCGACCGCCCACGGCGCGAAGTCGCGGGCCGTTTCGTCGGGCGTGCTGCCGATCGCCAGGTCGACGCCGGTGAAAGCGTCGGGCGTAAGCTCTTCGATCGTGAGGTCCCGGCCGGCAAAGCGGAGCGTTTTGCCAGCCGAGCGGGCCGAAGCCAGAAACTTAATCTGCTTGAAGGGGAATTTCCGCTGCTCGAGGAGCTGCAAGATGATCGTTCCCACGGCGCCGGTGGCGCCCACGACGGCCACTGTATCCAACACGCAATGCTCCTGGCGGGACGCGCGGTCCCCAAAAAGGAAAAATGAAGGGCTGCCCCCCTGCCCTGCCCCGGACGGGAGGCCGAAACAGCTAGTATACGCCCCGCGCTTGACAATTCAACGCGGGCAGAGGTTCGCCGCCTAATCGAGTTCAGCATCCGATGGTGGCGGGGCGCGAGCGGAACGCTCTTGGCTGGAAATCGCTCATTTAAGTGCAGCCCGATACATGGCCAGAGCCGCCAGCGTTGCGCCGCAGTTGATTTCGCCCCGCCGCACCAGGTTTGAAACTTCGACCAGCGGCAGCGGCAAAACGCTTGAAACGATCTCGCCGGGCGGGGACTCATCGTCCACAAGACGCGTGGCATTCGACCGGCGGTGGGTCGCCGACAGGCGGCAACCCTCGGCCAGGATGACGATGGCGATCGTCGACAGCAGGGCCGGCTCGAGATGAACGGCCCCCAGCATCGAGAGCCGATCGGCCACCAGGCCCGTCATGCGGAACAGATCCAACTCCGCCGCGTCACGCCAGCCGGAGTCGCCCCCCTCAAGATCAAAACGCGGGAACTCCAGTGACCAGGCCTGAAGCGAGTAGCGATAGCGGCTCAATACGTGCAGCCGGCCGTCGCTCGAGAGCGGAACGATGATCGCCGAGTACAAAGGCTCCGCAGCGCGCGAGATCCGCACCGCCCTGTGCTCGGCCAGCGACTGCACGTCGCGAACCTGATTGGATTCGATCCGCAAGGATCCTTCTTCCCAGACGATCCGCTGCTCGACGGTGACCAGGGGATGATCCGGGTGGACGGAGGCCAAGAGTCGCAGTTGCCGCTGGGCGCGAGTCAGGTTGATGGAATCGATCATGCGAGTTCCTTCCACGAGAAAGTGGAGTTCGACGTTGCCCCGTCGAACGCTGCTGCGTGGAGTTATCGACTCGGCGAATAGACGATACAAGCTGGCGCGAATTGGTAGTGACATCCTGTTGTCACACCACCTTTGAGGGTGTAAAAGCGCGCGGGAAATCGACAGACAGGCAGGAGATGATGGCCAAACGCGAACGCCAAAACGGTGAGCCCAGACGCACGCATTGCGGAGGCGAAAGCGAGTGTGCAATTGCACGAGTAGAAGACGGGCGGAGGCGTTGCCCGGCGACGATCACGTCGTCGTGGGCAGGCCAAGTCGGTTAGCGAGAGCTGCCCGTCGAACGCAGCGTGGGACGCGAGGATTTACTGCGAGGCTTCGTGCTTGTGTCGGCGGAGGGTTCCCCTGCCCTGCCCCGGCTAAAGATAGCCAAGCCGCGATCCATCGTGCCGCGCACCAGCCACGGCGGCACGAACGCCAGATTGCCGATCAACATCGCTAGCCCAAAGGTGATCATGCCCAGGCAGATGGCGATCCCCAAGTGCAGCGGAACCGCCAGCGCCAAGACGATCGGCCGCGACAGCCGGGGCCAGACGAGCGCCCAATACGATAGTTCCCAGGCGATGGTCACATGGGTCATGACGTTGATCAGCAGGGGCCAACCGGCCATCCAGGTCATATCGAGCGATTGGTATTCGAGATTGCCGAACGCCATCCACAGCGCGGTGCCGTCCCACCAGGCTGCGCCCACCAGCTTGGCCATGCCGGCAAAGAGATAGATGACGCACATATGCAGTTGGATTAGCCGGATGGCCAGGTTCGCCGTCCACGACTGGCGAATCGGCGGCGCGTGCCCTGCCCTGCGGGCGAGCCGCCAGCGATCGAGCGAGTAGGCATCGCCCGAGGGGCCCACGGCCAAATACAGCGCCAGCATGGTGTTCACCTGATCGAGGCCGAACAGTGCGCCCGGCAGACGCTGCACATAGGCGAGCGTTGCCACGAGAGCCAGGATCGACACGACACGCGTGAACAGGCCGGCGGTCAGCATTGCAAAGACGAGGAGCGCCGCGAGATGCGCCGTCCACAGCAGGACGGGTGAGTCTTCGATCCACCACCAGTAGCTCCAGGCCCAGGCGTCTTGTTGCAAGAGCTTGACGGAGTCGGCCGGCAAGAGACCGGTCGGGCCGAGGAAGTCGGTCAGGCCGATCGTCCACACGGCGTGCGTGTAGAACAGCATGGCGCCGGCGCAAATGCGAATCAGCCCCAGGGTTGCCGGATCGGCGGCCGCGAACCAAAACTGGTTCCAGCCGGCGAGCACCTCGCGGCCCCAATCGCGCACGGCGTTGGCAAGGCTTCGGGCCACGTCAATCTCGCTCGTAGGTGTGAATGAGCCGCTCTTCGTAGAGGATTTTGTCGTCCAACCGGCGGCCGGAGCGCACCTCTTCGCTGCGCGGCACGTAATGGCGGCGCAAATAAAGTTTTACCGTGCGGCCATCCAACTCGTCGGCCAGATGCCGCGCATAGCCGCGGGCATAGGCGTCGGCGAGCTTCGTATCGGGCGCGGCGCCCAGCGTGTTGACGAATTCGCTGAGCATGAAGTAGCGGTGATAGAGCAAACGTGGCCAGTGCTCGGCGCGGTTGGGAAAGAAACCTTCTTGGAGCGTGCCGTCGGAGGTGGTCACCTCGAACCGAACAAGGTGGCTGGGGCCGGGCTCGGGCGCAAAAAAACGATAGCCGTTGCCGAGCGAAAGCGCGTCGAGATACGGCTGGAACGCGCGGCCGAACTTGGCGCCCAGGTCCGACGTTTGAGGCATCGCCCAGGGGCCGACAAACACGGCGATCACATGCAGCGCCGCGATCAGGCTGACGACCGCGCGCACCGCAGGCCGCGGCATGGGCGTGGCGACGACGTTGGCTGGCGCGCTCGACATTGGTCCTCATTTCGAACCAGGAAGGGGGCAGTTCTTCCTGCTGGGAATTAGGTTGCTGAAAAAGGTCATCGTGGCCCTTTTCAGCCGCTCGCGATATGCGGAGTTGAATTCCGCACCGCTCGCAAATAACGACTTGCATCGCTATTTCGGGAGCGCATTCCTGCGATCCTATCAGGCAACGGACTTTTTCAGCAGCCCGCTATCGATCATTATCGACCGCTTACCGCGCTCGCGGAAAGGCGGGCGAACCTTCGCGTCGCGAGCGGCACAGGCGGAATAATACGCAGCGAGGGGGGACGAATGGTGTGCGGAGAATACCCCAGAGACCGCGTGGAGTGAGCTGTTCGGGCGCGCGGCCAATACGAATGAGCCCGATCTATAAAAAAACCCTCTCGCTGAGAGGTTCAGCGAGAGGGTTGGGTAATTGCCAATCTTGAGGGCTACGCAAACTGAGCAACCTGTTTGAAATCAGCCATCGTGGCTTCGTTCAACCTCCGCGGCTTCGTTCATCTCGCAGCCATGCGATCACTCCGCCGTCGAATACGTCAACGGGTTGTTAACGTGCGTCGGCAACCTGCGGGACGTCGAAACGGATCGACAGTTCGCGGGTTTCGCCGGCTTTTAGCGTGACAGTTTGCTCACGCTCCTGTCCCTCCAACTCGGCACGGATCTGGTACGTGTTCCACTCGCTGCCGGCGGTAAGCCGGGTGGTGGAGAACTCACGCACAGCGCCGGTCGCCTTCGTCTCCTTGCCGGCCAAAAACAGCTTGGCGTCGGCCGGAAGGTTGATGATCAGCGTGGTGCGGGTGTCGGCTTCCTTGGCGGTTTGCACCTGGGCGCCACCAGTGAAGTCGAGCGCACTGTTGCCGCCGGCAGTCAGTTGGACGGTCTTTTCTTCCGTCACGGGCTGGCCGTCGCGGATGAACTCGGCCCGAACCTTATAGCTGTAGTGAGCGCCGGGTTGCAGGTTACGCGAAATGTACTCGCGGTGCTCGCCGGTGCTGCTCGTCGGACGGTCGTTGACGAACACCTTGGCGTCGGCCGGCACATTGACCGTCAGCAGAGCGCTGCTGCGCTCGGGGCCGTAGGTCGGGTGGTAAGCGGCCGGGCCGGTCGCATCAGCCGGACCAGGAGCTTCGACGGGGGCCGAAGAGGCCGGAGCCGACGACGGAGCGGAGTGGTAAGCCCCACCGCTGGAACCGCCACTCGAGCCACCGCTCGAACCGCCGTAGTAAGCGCCGCCGCTGGATCCCCAGCTTCCGCCGCTGCTGCCCCAGCTACCACCGCTGGACCCCCAACGACCGCCGCTCGATCCGTAGTAGTAACGGCCACCGCTGGATCCCCAGCTACCGCCGCTGCTACCCCAACTTCCACCGCTGGAACCCCAGCTACCGCCGCTGGAACCGCCCCACGAGCCGCCGCTGGAACCCCAGCGATGACGATGGTGAAACGCGTCGGCCTCATGGGCAAAGACACCCAGGGCCATAATGACCACCAGGGCCTTAAGTCCTGTACGCAACATAATTTATGGCTCCCCTCAAACTTGGGTCTTACCGGCTTGCCCTACCCTCCAAACGGGGGCTAACACGGCTCAAGCCTTCAAAAACATACCAACCTTAGCATGGAATACAAGAAAGATGCGTATTTTTTGCGGATTGATGCGAATGCGGTAACTGACTGATTTGCAAAGAATTAAGAAATTTTATGGCCCTATACAATGATTGCTGATAATAGCGAGCTGAAGGCTGCTAGCAGCGCCGATTCTAGCGGCTGAAACGGTCTCGGGAAGCGTGCCGCGGGACCCTATAATCCGACGCACGCAGCGAGATGAATTTTCCATTTCCGCCCTTCTTGCCCACCTTGGCAGCCCGGTCCATGCGAGCTCCGACCTTGACCAGACGCGTGCCGTGGGGATTGGTCGGGTTGGCCGTCCTGCTGGTTGCCTTGGGCCTGGCGGCCATCGCCCGGGCCGAGACGCTGGCCGGAGGCACTGGCCGACATCTGCTACGGCAGGTGGTTTGGGCCGCGGTTTGCGGATTGGCGATGTTCGCGGCGAGCCTGCCAAACTATCGCCGCTTGATCCGCTATAGCTATGCCGTATTGTTGATGGCGCTGCTGCTGTTGGTGGTGGTGTTCTGGTTCCCGCCGATCAACGGCGCCCGGCGTTGGATCCGACTGGGGCCAGTGGGCCTTCAGCCTTCGGAGTTCGCCAAGCTGGCGTGTGTCGTCGGGTTGGCTCGGTATTTGATGTTTCGCGAGAGTTACCGGCGGCTATGGGGGCTGTGCATTCCGCTGGGCTTGGTCATGGTGCCGCTGCTGTTGGTGCTGAAGGAACCTGACCTGGGCACGGCGCTCGTCTTTTTGCCGGTGATGTTTGCGATGCTGTTCGCCGCCGGCGCGCGGAAACGGCACCTGGCCCTGCTGGTGGTGATGGCCGTGGCGCTGTCGCCCGTCGTGTGGTCGCAAATGAGCCGCGAGCAAAAATCACGCGTTACTGCGCTCGCCGAACAAACCGGCCCGGGCGAGCATCCTACCGACGATGGTTATCACCTGCATCAGGCGAAGCTGCAAATGGCCGTAGGCGGGTGGACCGGCAGCTTATTCGACGCCAACTCGGCGGACGACGTGTGCTTTGTGCCGGAACCGCATACCGACTCGATCGCGGTCGTGCTAGGCGAACGACTGGGTGTTGTCGGCTGGACGCTAATGTTGGGGCTGTTTCTGCTTTTGGCCTGGCGCACGCTGGCGATTGCCGAACAGACCCGCGAACCGTTTGGCCGGCTGGTAGCGGTGGGCATCGCGGCTTTGATCGGCACGCAGGTCGCGATCAACACGGCGATGTTCGTGGGATTGTTGCCGATTACGGGGCTGGCACTACCGCTGTTGAGTTATGGCGGCTCGAGTTTACTGGCGAACGCGCTGGCGCTGGGCCTGGTTCTGAACATCGCGATGCGCCCGGGCTACGAAGTGACCGACGAGCCGTTCCGGTTCGTGGATTGATCGCTGGGTGATCGACCGTGTGACCTGGGCGGGAGGCCGTTTGAGATGCCAACCGAAGCGTGCTCGCGGCCGGTGAGCTTTGGCGGCGGGACGCTACAATAGGGACCGAGGCGGTCGGGCCAGGTTCGTCCGCGCGAAGCCCTTTAGTCGATGTCTATACTTGGTCCAGGCTCACTTCTCCAGGCGAGAACCTTCATGATCCACTCCCCGCTTCCGAAAGTCGTCGGTTTGCTCATGGCAATCGCCATTTCCGTTCAATGCCTTGCAGACGACGCGCCGCCCGTGTCGAGCCAAACTCGATCCGCGTTGACCAATCGAGAGCGCATTGGCCTCAACCTGGCGGGTGCTGAATTGGTCGTCGCCGCGGCTAAGGCGAAAGCCGTTGAGCTACATATCTATGTCAACATCGCAGTCGTCGATGACGGCGGCCATCTGTTGGCGTTCGCAAGAATGGATGACGCACGTCCGGCAAGCATCGCCACGGCGATCACGAAAGCGACCGCCGCAGCGACGACGCGACAGCCGACCGGACCTATTCGCCGTGGCGACGCGGAGTCTGTTCTATTGCTGAACCTCAGTCTTCAGCACGCCGCCGCCACGAGCGGAGGAAAGATGACCGCGCTCTTGGGAGGACTTCCAATCCTCGTCGAGGGGCAAGTCGTGGGAGCCATCGGTGTTGGCGGCGGCACGGGAGAGCAGGACGTCGAGGTCGCTAAGACCGGAATCGAAGCGTTTCAGAAGGCGTTGTCAAAAAGCAGCGATTCGCCGACAAAGACCGGTCCCTGAACATGAAGGGGACGTTCCTCGAACTTTCCAGAGGGGCGGCGCGCGGGAAGTGCGCGGCGCGCCCGAGCAACGCTCGCGTTCACTTCGCGGCTTCGATCCGCAGGCCGTCGACGGCCAATTCGCCGGTCGCGCCGTTGAGGCCGATACGGATCACGGCTTCGCGGGCGCGCGTGGGCACGCTCACCAGGTCCTGCACGAGCCGCCAGTCGAACGTGCCCTGCCACGGGCGAAGATAGCGGTATCCGGCTTCGTTGCGGTTGTCGTCGTAGAATACGATCGCGAGCGTGGCCTGGTCGAGTTCGCCAGCACCGGGGCGGATGTTCTCGCCGCGGACCCAGACCGAGATCTTCAAATCGCGCACCTGGCGGCCATCGACGGCCATACCTTGCAGGGCTTGAGCCGGCCGGCCCGACTCGGTGTTCTTGAACAGGGCGTGGTGCGTGCCCTCGGGCGATTCGGCCGCTTCGATCAGTTCGAGCTGCCGCTGATAATGCCAGCCGCTGGCACGGAGGGCAGATTCCTCACCACTGGCGCTGGCAGGGTCGGCTTGTTTGGGGGCGTTCGCGGCAATCTCCTCGAATCCGCCGTTGGCGATCGACGGCTTCAGTGGATCGGGCTTCACGAGGCGGCTTTTTTCGGCCTCGCCGGTCATGGGCACGAACAGCGTGGGCAGCGAGCCGAGCTTTTCGAGCTTGCCGTTCTTCTTTTCAAACAGGTAGAGCATCTGCTGGTAACGCTCGCCGACGGGCACGATGATTCGCCCGCCTTCGCGCAGTTGATCGACGAGCGGCTGGGGCACTTGCTCGGGCGAGCAGGTGACGATGATCTTGTCGAACGGGGCATGCTCGGGCCAACCCTGGTAGCCGTCGCCGATCAGCGGAAAGACGTTCTTGTAGCTCAGGCGTTTGAGCACGCGGGCCGCGCGCTGGCCAAGCGGTTTGACGATTTCGATTGTATAAACTTCAGCCACGAGCGGGCTGAGCACCGCGGCCTGATATCCGCTGCCGGTGCCGATCTCCAGCACCTTGTCGGTCGGCTGCGGATCGAGTTGTTCGGTCATGTAGGCCACGACAAACGGCGGCGAGATCGTTTGCCCGTTGCCGATCGGAAGCGCCATGTCGTAATAGGCCTGGCCGCGCTGGTTGAGCGCGACGAACTCGTGGCGCGGGGTCGCGCGGACGGCTTCGACGACGCGCTGGTTTTTGATGCCCGCGGCGATAAGGGACTCGTTGACCATGCGGCTGCGCTGCGCGTCGAAGTCATTGGCCGCGGCGCGGGCCGCGAACAGTACGACGAGTAGCCAGCTCGCCGCTCGGCCGGCGGATTGCAGGAGCTCACGGCAGATCATGGTTACCTCGCCCGCGCGCGGGCCGTACGGGATTTTCAAGGGCGTTGGTATCGCCCGCGGCCAGGCGCAGTTCGCGTCCCGCAAGGTCGATCGTCAGGCGATAGCGTTCCAGCAGGTCGTGCCCCAACATTACATCGACCGCGTCAAGCCGATCGAGTTCCGCGGGAAAAGTATCGACGACGGGCCACTCGGACAGCCAGCGGGTGCCCAACTCGACGAGCGGCAGCGTCAGGTCTCGCTTTTTGAAGCGAAACACGAGGCCCGACTGTACGCCGGCAAGCTGGGGGAGCGTGCGCCGTGCCCAACGATAAGAAATATAGGTTCCGCGTCGGTCGCCGGTGTCGATCAGCACTCGCAGGGGGGCGCTCTCGGCGTCACGAGCCGCGGCCAGCGGCAGGCGCGAGAATGTCCAGAGCGGGATTCGCCAGGCGGAAGCCTCGATTTCGGTGGCGGGATCTCCGGCTCTGGGGACGCCGGCCTGGTTGAACGCCGGCGCAACCGTCACGCGCCGCTGTGGGTAGTCGAGCGTTACCCGCAGATGATACAGCAGGTCGGTGCCCAACGACATCGAGCCCTCGGCCCCGATGAGGGCCGGAGAGTCGGCCACCAGCACCGGAACGTTGCGAATGATGAGCGTGCCGAATTCGAGTGCGTCGAGGATACCGGCCTCGGCGGTGGATGGAGCGAAGCCGGCCAGTTCCATGACGCTCGAACTGGTGCGAACGCCGGCCGCTTCAGCCGCGGCGCGGGTGATCACCGTGTGCTGAGCGCCGGTGTCGACGAATACCCGAGAGCAGCGGACGCGATTGGCCGTAACCTCAACGGCGAGTAGCGCGGCGGCGAGCGAATCGGACGGCGCGTTTGAAAGCTTGACTTCGACTCCGGGAGCTTGTCGGTTCAGGAATAGAAACGGCGGCGCGCCGGCCAGCAGGTCGCTCCAGGCCAAAACCGTTTGCAGCGCGGAATCGTCGAGCGCGATTCGGGCGAGCTGTGCCGTTTCGAGCGGGAGGCCTTGTCGCAGTCGGGCGGTGGCCCAGAGCTTGATGGCCGTCGCCGAGGCGTCTTCCGCGCCGGGGCCCGCGAGCCGTTCGGCTTCGAGTGCCACCGTTTCCGCCGCGGCGGCGTTTCCCACGGCGAGCAGCGCCTCGGCGGCGATCGCGCGCAGGCGGGGTTCGTTGGGGTAACGCTGCGAGGCGAACTCCGCCTCGGCGGTGTAGGCGACAAAGTCGCCTCGGCGGCGGAAGCGCTCGATCTGGTCTGCGATTGCGTCTGCCTTGGAGCGTAACTTCGTTTCCTCCGGGACACTTGCGGCCCCCCCTGCCCTGGTGCAGCCGGAGAGAGCCGCCGCGCCAGCAATGCAATAAACGAGCAAGATGGCCAAGTAACCTGGTCGCATGACGTTGCCGCTTTGAGAGTTCCCAGGGGGGCACGCATTTTCCAGTCGAGCCCGATACGATTGATTTTCCCGCATTGCGCACGTTGCGGCAATGTCGATGTCGGCCGCGGCGAGTTTTTGCGGCCGCTTTCGGGGGACTTGCGATGCGGCGCAGGGTCTGGAACACTGGCGGGCAGCGCGGACAAGATGGATCCTCCCCAGCCAGTCGAGCAAATTGCATGAAAACCAATCCCGTGAAGCGTGTTTTAAAGGCCGGACAACCGACGTTTGGCACGTGGCTGTCGCTGGGCGATTTATACGCGTCGCGCGTGTTGGCGCGGATGAACTTCTCCTGGTTAACGCTCGACCTGGAGCATTCGGCGATCGATTGGTCGCAGGCCGCGATGATTTTTGCCGCGATCGCCGACGCTGGGGGCGTGCCGCTCGCGCGGGTGCCCAAGGGCAACCACGACTACATCAAGCGGGTGCTGGACGCCGGCGCCTGGGGCATCGTGGTGCCAATGGTCGATACGGTTGAGCAAGCGCAGATTGCGATTCGCGCGGCCAAGTACCCGCCGGTGGGCAACCGGAGCCTGGGCGGCGGCATGCACTCGATGAACTTCGACGCCACGAGCGCCGAATACTACCAGCACGCCAACGACGAGATCCTGGTCGTGCTGCAAACCGAGAGCCCGACCGGCGTGGCCAATGCCGAGGCGATTTACAGCCTGCCCGGTGTGGACGCGATCTTCGTCGGGCCAGTCGATCTGCGGGCTCAGATGCGCAAGCCCGATGGAACCGAAGCGACCGACGAAGAGTTCGAGGCGATGCTCCAGCGCGTGATCGCGGCGGGCAAGAAGACCGGCACGCCCACCGGGATGCACGTGATGGACCCGCAAACGGCGCTCAAGCGCGCTGCGCAAGGCATGCAGTTCATCGCCGTGGGAAGCGACTTGCGGTTGATGAGCACGCAGGCCGCGGAAAC
This sequence comes from uncultured Planctomycetaceae bacterium, assembly GCA_964598535.1. Taxonomy (GTDB): domain Bacteria; phylum Planctomycetota; class Planctomycetia; order Pirellulales; family PALSA-1355; genus JALHMI01. The sequence goes on from CAZRCI010000031.1 coordinate 32,712, forward strand.
GCTCAAGGCCCTGGGAGTCGAGGGGCAACGACCGGAAAGCGTGCGGTATTAAGCATGTCGCTATTCAAACGCGAAGATATCCTAGCGCGGCTGCGGGCCAAGGTCGCCGCGGGACAGCCGATCATCGGCGGCGGCGCGGGCACGGGCCTGAGCGCAAAGATGTCCGAGGCCGGCGGGATCGATCTGCTCGTGATTTATAACTCGGGCCGCTTTCGCATGGGCGGACGCGGCTCACTCTCGGGCATGATGCCCTACGGCGACGCGAACGCCATCGTGATGGACATGGCGCGCGAGGTGATTCCTGTCGTGAAACACACCCCGGTGCTGGCCGGCGTGTGCGGCACCGATCCGTTCCGGGTGATGAAGTTGTTTCTGCGCGACGTGGCCCATGCCGGCTTCTCGGGCGTGCAGAATTTTCCGACCGTCGGGCTGATCGACGGGCAGTTTCGCCAGAACCTGGAAGAAACCGAGATGGGGTTCGGCTTGGAAGTGGACATGATTCGCGCGGCGCGCGAACTGAACCTGCTGACGACGCCGTATGCGTTCAACGTCGAAGAAGCCGAGGCGCTGGCCAGCGCCGGCGCGGATATTCTGATTCCGCACATGGGGCTGACCACCAAGGGAACAATCGGCGCGGCCACGGCGTTGACGCTCGAAGCTTCGGCCAAGTTGATTCAAAAAATGCACGACGCGGCCAAGCGGATCCATCCCGAAATCCTCGTCTTGTGCCACGGCGGGCCGATCGCCGAGCCGGCCGACGCGCAGTACATTCTCGATCACACCGAGGGCATTGTCGGCTTCTACGGCGCGAGCTCGATGGAACGCTTGCCGGTCGAGCCGGCGATCGCAAATCGGGTACGGGAGTTTACCGAGCTGAAGTTCGCCCGCTAACGCGCGTGTCGGGCCGTTTCGCAAAAAACGCCGTCGGCGACGTCCCCAGGCTAAACCTTGGCCAGCGGCGCTACGTGGTCGAGCCGTTCGTCGATCCACTGGGCCGAGACGAATCGCCTGAGCAGCGTGCGAAAGCTTTCTTCGACCAGTGGAGGGATTTCCGTCCGCGCGGACGCGCGTTCGCGAAACCCTTGCCAGGCGAGTTGCACGGGCCAATCGTACATCCGCGCCGAGGTGTTGACGCGCTCTTGGATCCGCAGTGCCCAGACGACGCCAAACTCGTCGCGAAAGTCGAGCCATACGCGGTCGAGCGTATCGCCAGCCAGGTCGCGCCGCCGAGCGCCGCCCGTGGCGAGAGACGCCGTTCCCAAGAAGACGCCGACCAGGCCCCAAAACGCGGCATTGCTGGCAGCGATGGGCGGGGCTGCGGAATGGAACGGTAAGAGTAGCACGATCTGCCCCACGCAGTAGAGGACGCTGGAGAGCCAATTGCGCGTTCCCAGGCCGTTCGTCGCGCCGACCACGACCAGGATCATTTGAAACCAAAACCTTGCGGGATGAATCTCGGCTACGCCGCCAAAGAGCAGCCACTCGCCGGCCGGTTGGCACAGGATTGCCCACAGCGTGAGCACGATCCATTGCCAGCCGCGATCTTGGGGGCGTTTGGCGCCGAGCAAGGCCATGATCGGCGCGAACGTGCTCATGGCCGCGGCATAGCGGGCGGCGGAAGCCCAACTGGGAAGCGCCTGGCCGGAGAGCACCAAGGCGAGCTCGACGCCTGCCAGCGTGAAAAGTGAGACTCCGGTCCAGGCCCAGGGAGCAACGAGCGTCGTATCGCGGATACGGGGCCAGCGCAGCGCCGTGAGCCCCAGAAACACCAGGGGAAAGACCAGCGGCACGATCGCTTGCAATCCGTTCAAAGAGGAGGTCCGAACGCCGTCGAGGTTTGCGCGATCGACACCGGCCGCATAGCCCGTCGAGTCGCAGTCGAGCGCGCGCAGAAAAACTTCTGCACGCGCGAGAGGCCCCTCATTGTAAATGCTAAGCCGTTAGGCCGCGACGGGATACCGCGGGACTTGATGCCCCGCCACCTGACAAAACCCGGCAATTACGGCCCTCGCTGGATTTGCACTCTGGTTTTCGTGGGGAATGCTTCACCTTGGAGACAACTACTCCCGCACCCTTTCAAGGAGATCACGATGAGCAAATGGATGTTTGCCGTCGTCGTCCTGGCCATTGGCACGGTTGCCGCGGCCACGGCGGATGACGCGTACCAGGTGTACAACTTTGGCAGCGGCGCGTTGTATGGCGCCGTGAACGACCCCTACTCGGGTCCGACACCGTCTGGAATGCGCTTTGGCGATGCACCGCACGTGAGCAGCAACGAACCTGGCGGCGGGACTTGCCAGAACTGTTTTGGCGTGGGACCGCATCCGTGCGACCCCTGTTGGCGTGGCCCCTGCATCGACTGGAAGTTGATCGGGTGGTACAGCCATTGGGGCCACGGCGGCTGCGGCCACAAGAAGCGGTGTTGCGCCTCGCTCGATAACTGCCGCGACGGGGCGGCATGCGATTCTGACGCCGGGGCCTGCGTGACTTGCCGGTGAACTGGAGTCTTTCGCGGATGCTGTCATTGGTTTGGATACGTCGCGGGTGGCAAGTTTCGCGAGAGACTTACTCCCCCGCTTTTGTCGCAGGATGACTGCCAGCGGAATTTCGGCGGTCGCCGCGCGCGTCAGAAGCGGCTCAAGTGTGCCCGGCGAGGCGGTCGATAGAACCTACTGAAGCCCGTCGGGAGGGCGGGGCACGCGCGAAATGCCCCGCTTCAGGATAAAGGTCATGGCAAGACGACGGATCGACTTGCCATGACCTTTTTTTGCGCGCAGCGTTCCGGTTGCGGCGTTTTTCTTCGGCTTTTTCGGGCTTGGGCTGCCCGTGCTCTCGCTTGCTTGCTGGGGGCCCCACTTTTTTCCTTTGCATTGGGCTGTACGGCTATTTATTATGCCCAAGTAAACCCATCTTTTGGGGTGTATGGTCATGCAAAGGTTAGCGATATGGGGGAGACCTTGAAATGAAACAACTGACTGACGGTCGTGCGTGGGCTTTGATGCTGCTGGCGGGGCTGGTGATGGCCGCGGGCTTCGCCACGCACGTCGCGGCTCAACGGACGGACGAGAAGAAACAACGGACGACGCGTTTGCCGGCGCACTACGCCAACGTGGTGACCGAGGCGCAACGCTCGGAGATCTACGCGATCCAGGAGCAGTTTGGACCCCGGCTGGCAAAAGCTCGAACCGAGCTCAAGGCGGCGGTCGGCGAGCGCGACGCGGCGATTGAAAAGGTGCTCAACCCGCAGCAACGCAAGGAAGTCGAGCGGCTGCGAGCCGCGGCCGCGGAACGGCGTCGCGAGGCGTTTTCCAAGACGACCGGGGCCACGGCGCCGTCATCGGCCGAATCGAACGCCAAAGTCAAGGGGAAGAAGGCGGCCTGACAGCCACCGGCAGGTGACGGAAAAAGGTCCGTCGTGACCTTGGTCAGCCTCGCGAAGTGCGGAGCGAAACTCCGCACCGCTCTCAAAACAACGGGCTTGCGCCGCTATTTTGAGATTGCATCCATGCCGTTCCTATCAGGCCGCTAACTTTTTCAGCAGCCTGAACGACACGGGGCCGGGCCTCCGCGAGCGCATCCGCGGGGCTCGGCCCACGTCCGTTTGCTGGATATACTAGACGCTTTCGAGAACGTTTGGACGGTAGCCATCGCCCCAAACGACACCGGCAAACACGCCCTTCACCGTTTCGCAGTCAAGGTTCCGATCGCTCTTGTTCATTGGTCCTGTCTTTACTCGAGAAGTTGTCACCACGCCGCGCCGGCCCCGGCTGTATGTCTCTCGCGCGGCCTATGTGGCTGGCTTGTTGGTGCTGGTCTGCACGGCGTGGTTATTATTGGCCGGCACGCAGGTGATTCGGAATGTTGGCGACATGGCCCGCTTCGGCGCCATGTTGTTTCAGATTCTGGGGCCGCTGCAGCTTGCGCTGGCATTGTTTTTCTCGGCGCTGTTGGCGGCCAGCGCCGTCACGCAGGAAAAGGACAAGCGCACGCTCGTGCTGCTGCTCCTGACGAACCTGTCCAATAGCGAACTGGTATTGGGAAAACTGCTAGCCAGCATGCTGGGCGTTTTGGTGCTGCTGGCCGCGGCGCTGCCGCTGTTTGTGATCACGACGTTGCTTGGCGGGGTATCGTTCGAGCAGATCGCCCGCGTATTTGGTGTGACGCTGGCGGCTTCGCTCGTGGCGGGGAGCCTCGGTTCGCTGTTGGCGCTGTGGCGTGAAAAGACCTTTCAGACGCTGGCGCTCACTGTGCTGGCGCTCGTGTTCTGGCTCGCGCTGGGCGAAGCCACGGCGCTGGGAGCACTCGGGGTAACCTGGTTGGGCATTCCCACCGAGACCTGGGCGGCGGCGATAAGCCCCTGGCAAGCGGTGCTGCTGGCCACGCGGCCCCTGGTGGCCTCGCAGAACGCATTGCCCGGGATCGGCAACGCGGTGAACGCATTCTTGTTGCTGGCGGGCGTGCTGACGATCGTGCTCAACGGCATCGCGGTTTGGCGCGTTCGCGTATGGAATCCCTCGCGCGAGGTTCGTCCGCGCACGGCCGAGGCCGAGGAAGCCGAAAGCATCTGGGGTATGACCGAAGAGGCGGCCGCGGTGGCACGCAAGCTCACCGCGCGCGACGTGCATTCCTCGGGCGGTCGGGCGCGCGAAGTATGGGACAACCCAATCTTGTGGCGCGAGATGGTTACCTGGGCTTATGGCCGCAAGATGTTGGCCATTCGGTTGGGATACCTGGTGCTGGTGGCGTTGGCCGCGGCGGCGTTGTATCTGGGCCAGCACTCGGAAAGCGGCCTGTCGACACTCAGCGCGGCGATGCTGCTGGTGCCGCTGTTTGTGTTGAGCCTGGTGCTCATCAACGCCCAGGCGGTGACGGCCGTGACCACCGAACGCGACATCAAAGCGCTCGACCTGCTCTTGGTCACCGACCTTTCGGCGCGCGAGTTCGTGTTCGGCAAGCTGGCCGGGGCGCTGTACAACACCAAGGAAATGGTGCTGCTGCCGCTGGCCCTGTGCGTTTATTTATGGGCGACTGGCGCCGTGGGCACGGAAAACCTGGTTTACCTCATAGGCGGCCTGCTGGTGATGGACGCCTTTGCCACGACGCTCGGCCTGCACTCGGGCATGAGCTACGGCAATTCGCGCACCGCGATTGGCGTCAGCCTTGGCACGGTGTTCTTTTTGTTTATCGGCATCGCGACCTGCATGCGGATGATGATCGCCTTTAGCGGATCGTTCCACGTGCAGATTCAGCCGTTTCTGGCGTTCATGCTGGGCGGCGGCGTGGGGCTTTACGCAGCGCTTGGCTCGCGCAATCCCTCGGTGGCCATCGGCATTGCCTCGGTACTTGCACCGATCGCCACGTTCTGGGCCATCACCAGCTTCTTGTTGCAGTACACGCTGAGTGTGTTCCTGGTGACGGTGTTCACCTATGGCTTTGCGACGGCGGCAATGCTGGTGCCCGCGTTGTCGGAGTTCGATCCGGCCAAGGGGCGGACGGCCGGAGGCGAGGAGTGAAGCGGCGGAGTATGCCACGGTGGCGGGGGGATGTCGCCTGCCGTGCTACTCGACCGCTTCGTCGCTTGGTTCGGCCGAGGCTGCGCTCGCGGAGCTCGCCTCGGTGAGGCTGATGCCCCGCTCCAGGACTTCGATCGCCTGGCGCAGGTATTCGCTATCGTTCACCTCCGGGCCAAATCGCTGAACGAAGTGGTCGCGATTGTCTAGCCAGAAGAACACCAGGCCCGTCAGGATGATCGCTAAATACGCCGAGTCAAGGTCTTCGCGAATCAGCTTACGCCGCTGGGAGACTTCGATCCGCTTGCGAATCGTTTCAAACAGGTCCGGTTCGCCGGGCCAGACTTGCCGATCGCCTTCGAGTCGCGTCCAGGCACACAAGCGTAATAGCAACGGGTTATCGCCGATGTAGGCCATCAGCCGCCGTAGTTCGGGCCCGATGGCCAATGGCCGATTGCTGGCCCGGGCCGCCTGCGGAAAGCGCTGCGCGTAGTTCTCCACGATGCGCCGTTTCACCGCCTGGTAGAGATCTTCCTTGCTGCCAAAGTGGTGGTGAATGAGCGGGTGCGACACGCCCGAGGCGTTCGAGATGTCGCGGAGCGACGTATTGGCGAAGCCGCGCTCGGCGAACAACCGCTCGGCGGCAGCCAACACGGCGGCGCGCGTCGCTTCGGGATCGCGAACCCGAGGGCTTTCTTCGAGCATCATCATGGGGAAATCCGCCTCACCCGAGCAAACGAACCGAAATGCTGGCCAGAGTGTCCTGTTCTCAGCCGGCCCACGAATAGCCCCGGCCGCCGACCAACGGACTGAGTTGAGACCTCGCCCTGAAGGGGCAAAGGATGCCCGTCTTTCGCATGCGATTGGCAATTTACCAGGCTGTCAATTGAATGATAGGTAGCCTGGGCAGGATTCGTCAATGCGCGTCTGCGAAATCGTCGTAAAAACCCGTTGCTGTGAAGATGGGTAGGCGCGTAATATATTGACCAAGCGTTAAATTGTATTGACCAGATGGTCGATTATTTATGTTCGAATTTGCATTCTTCTCCGGTCCCCTGCCCTCTGGGCTTCGTGCGTGGCTGGCGGTTTTGCCGCTTGTGCTGCTGGTCGGATGCGGTCAGCAGAATCAATACTTTGAACCGCCGCCGCCGGAAGTCACCGTGGCCACGCCCACGCAGCAGGACGTGACGCGTTATCTGGAGATCACCGGTACCGCGCAGCCGGTGGTTTCGGTCGATATCCGCGCCCGGGTCCGCGGATTCCTCAAGGAGCGGCACTTTGAAGAAGGCTCGCTGGTCCGCGAGGGGCAACTGTTGCTCGTGATCGATGAGGAGCCGTTTCAGTTGCAGCTCGATCAGGCCAAAGCCCGTTATGCCGAATCGCAGACGGCGCTGCAAAAGGCCGAGCAATCGCGCGCTCGCGAGTTGGCCCGGGCCAAGCTGGCGCTCGACGAGGCGGTGCTGTTTCAGGCCGAAAGCAACGAGAATCGCCTGCGCAAGTTGATTTCAGGCCGAACGGTCACCCAGGACGAATACGAACGGGCCGAAGCCCAGCGCAAGCAGGCCGCCGCGCAGGTCGAGTCGTCAAAAGCCAGCCAGGCGCAGGCCGAGGCCGATTTTGAAACGAATATCCTGGCCGCCCGAGCATCGCTGGCCGCCGCGCGAACAGCCATGCGCAACGCCGAGATCGAATTGGGCTACTGCCGTATGACCGCCCCGGTCAACGGGCGGATCACCGAGGTCAACTACGACGTGGGCAACCTGGTTGGCGACGGCCAGGCGTCGCTGCTGGCGACGATCGTGCAGATTGATCCGATTCACGTTTACATGACGCTCAGCGAAAGCGACTTTCTCAAGTATCAGCAAGGGCTTGCAGGACGCGACGCCAAGAGCTTTCCCGTGGGGATGACGCTCGATGGCGAGGAGGGCTATCCGCATCAGGGCTTCGTGGATTATCACGATCCCGCGATCGATTCTGGTACGGGCACGATTCGCATTCGCGCGCAGTTTCCCAATGCCCAGGCGATGATTTTACCCGGCACCTTCGCCCGGCTCCGGGTTCCCATCGATGAGACGCAGGACGCCCTGCTGGTGCCGGAACGGGCTCTGGGAACCGATCAGTCCGGGCAGTATCTGCTGGTGGTTGGCGCGGATGACACGGTGCAGTATCGCGGCGTGAGGCTGGGGGCCCGCGTGAATGAGCTGCGCGTGGTCGAAGGCGAGATCAAGCCGGGCGACCGCGTGGTTGTCGAGGGGCTGTTGCGAGCGCGTCCGAATATGAAGGTGGTGCCCAAGGTGATGACGGCGCAGCCCGGAAACGCCGGGGTCGCCGAGACGTCGGCGCCCAGTAGAGGTTGATGCCGGTACCGCCTGGCTGGCGAGAGCTGGCCGCATCGTCCGAGTGCGGCGGGCTTCCCCTTCCGTGCTGTGATTCAAATACGATTGGGTAACGTCGTATGTTATCTCGCTTTTTTATCGATCGGCCGATCTTTGCGAACGTCATCGCGATTGTGACGATGCTCGTGGGCGGAGTGGCGCTGTTCAATTTGCCGATCGAGCGCTATCCGGAGATCACTCCGCCCACGGTGATGGTGATGGCGTTCTATCCCGGCGCCGAGGCCCAGACGCTAGCCGATACGGTCGCCGCGCCGATCGAGCAGGAAGTGAACGGCGTTGAGAACATGCTGTATATGTCCTCGACCTGTTCGAGCGATGGTTCCTACAAGCTCACGGTGACGTTCGAGGTGGGCACCGATTTGGACGACGCCCAGGTGCTCGTGCAAAACCGATTGGCGGTGGCGATGCCGCGCTTGCCCGAGGAAGTGCAGCGGCAAGGCGTCACCGCGAAGAAGCAATCGACGAACATCGTGCTCGCCGTGTCGCTGTTTTCAGACGACAACCGCTATAGCGATTTGTACCTGGCGAACTACGCCACGCTGCGGATCAAGGACCAATTGAGCCGCGTGCCGGGCGTGGGGGACGTGACCGTCATCGGCGCGGGCAACTATGGCATGCGTATTTGGCTGGATCCCGAGAAGCTGAAGTCTCGCAACCTTACCGCCCGCGAGGTGCTTCAGTCGATTCGTGAGCAGAACACGCAGGTTGCCGCGGGCCAGGTCGGCTCGTATCCGGCGCCCGAGTCGAACGCGTTTCAGTTCAACGTCACGACGCGCGGCCGCCTGAGCGATCCGGAACACTTCGGCAATATCATCATCAAGGCGGACGACAGGGAAACGGATACGAGCTCGGTCGATCCCAGCACTACGGCGCAGCGTGGCGGATCGGCGCGACTGACGCGGCTCAAGGACGTGGCCCGCATCGAGCTCGGCTCGCAGGTTTACGATCAGTGGTGCGAGATCAACGGCCGTCCGGCGGCGACGCTGGGCGTGTTTCAGCTTCCCGGCGCGAATGCCCTGGATGTGGCCGACGCGGTGCGCGCGGCGATGGAGGATATCGCCCCCTCGTTTCCGGACGGCATGAAACACATCATTCCGTTCGACACGACGGTGTTCGTCGAGGAGTCGATCGGCGAAGTTTACAAGACGCTGTTCGAGGCCGGCGTGCTCGTGTTGATCGTGATCCTGGTGTTCTTGCAAGACTGGCGGGCCGTGTTGATTCCGGCCACGACCGTGCCGGTCACGATCATCGGCGCCTTCGCGGCGATGGCGGCGCTTGGTTTTTCGGTGAACATGCTGACGTTGTTCGGGCTGGTGCTGGCGATCGGCATCGTCGTGGACGACGCGATCGTGATCGTCGAGAACGCGGCCCATCACATCGACCACAATAAGTTGCCGCCGCGCGAAGCCACGATCAAGGCGATGAGCGAAGTGCTTGGCCCGATCATCGGCATCACGCTGGTGCTGCTGGCCGTGTTCGTGCCGACCGCATTTTTGGGCGGGATCACCGGGCAGCTCTATCGGCAGTTTGCGTTGACGATCGCGGCCACGGCCCTGATCAGCGCGATCAACGCCGTGACGCTTAAGCCGGCCCAGTGCGCGATCTATCTGCGGCCGACCAAGCAGCGAAAGAACGTGTTCTATCGGGCGTTCAATAATGTCTACGACAAGTGCGAGGCGGTCTATACCGCGATCATTCGCCGGGCCGTGCGACACACGATCCTGGTGATGGCGTTGTTCGTCGCTCTGAGCACGTTTGCCGGCTGGTGGTTCATGAAGGTGCCCACCGGCTTCTTGCCGACCGAGGACCAAGGGTTTGCCATCGTCGCCATGCAACTTCCGGATGCCGCCTCGCAGACGCGCACGCGGGCCGTGGTCGACAAGGTGAGCGAGATCTTGCGCAATACGCCGGGCGTGCGCGGCTGGTTCCTGCTGGGTGGGCAATCGATCCTGGATCAGGCAGTGGCCTCGAACGCGGCCGCGATGTATGTGACGCTCACGCCCTGGGAAGATCGCGTCGGCAATCCGGCGCTTTCGCAAGACGCGATCATCGGCAACCTGATGATGCAGTTTCAGGGCGTGCACGAGGCGATGATCTTCGCATTTCCGCCGCCGGCCATCATGGGGCTGGGCGTCGCCGGTGGTTTTGAAATGCAGCTTCAAGACCGCGCCGGCATCGGGCTCAACGAGCTTGAACAGATGGTGCATGAAATGGTCGCGGCCGGAAACTCGCAAAGCGGCTTGATGGGCCTGAGAAGCACGTTCCGCGCGGGCGTGCCCATGTTGTATGCCGACATCGACCGCGAAAAGGTGAAAAGCTTGGGAGTATCGCTCGACGAGGTGTTTTCCACGCTGCAAACGGCGCTCGGCTCGGCCTATGTCAACGATTTCAACAAGTTTGGCCGCACGTATCAGGTGCGCGTGCAGGCGGATCAGAAATTCCGGCTCGATCCGGACGATATCGGCCGGCTGGAAGTCCGCGACCGCCAGGGGAACATGATTCCGCTGAGCACCGTGTGCCGGATCGAACGCCGGCTTGGCCCGCAGGTGATTCCGAGGTTCAACCTGTACCCGGCCGCGCAGATCACGGGCAGCGCGGCGCCCGGCTATAGTTCGGGGCAAGCGCTCGAACTGCTCGAACAGATGGCCGCGCAGAAGCTGCCGTCCTCGATGGGATTCGATTGGGGTGGCATTTCATTCCAGGAGAAGCGCGTCGGATCGGAAGCGATCGTCGTGTTCGCCATGGCCGTGATCATGGTCTATCTGGTGCTGGCCGCGCAGTACGAAAGCTGGCTGCTGCCGGCCGCGGTGATTCTGGTGGTGCCGCTGGCGCTTCTGGGCACGGTGGCCGCCGTTGCCGCTCGCGGTATGGACAACAACGTCTATACGCAGGTCGGCATCGTGCTGATCATCGCCCTGGCGAGCAAGAACGCGATTCTGATCGTGGAGTTCGCCCGCGATTTGCGCAATCAGGGACGTAGCATTCTGGACGCCGCGGTCGAAGCCTCGCGGCTACGGTTTCGCCCGATTCTGATGACCAGCTTCGCGTTTATCTTTGGGATCTTTCCACTGGTATACGCGACCGGCGCCGGGGCGGCCGCCCGTCAATCGCTGGGCACGGCGGTGTTTGGCGGCATGATCGCGGCCACGGTGCTGGCCGTGTTCTTCGTGCCGGTGTTCTATGTCGTGATGCAAAGCCTGAGCGAGTGGCGCACGGGCAAGAAAACGCCGGCGGAAGCGCGACCGCCGAAGCCAGCACCGCAGATCGTGCTGCCGACGGCACACGAAACGGCGGCGCACTTGTAAGGCGTGAGAGGACGCTTCGCAGGCTTCCTTCCGAGGTCGTGGCCACGATCTGAGATCGGGGCCCTAACGTCGAGCAAGGCTCAAGCGGCGCGACGCGAACTTACCACTTCAGACCGAATTTCTCACCGGTGGGCGGGCCGCCGATACCGCCCTTGAGCGGAACCTTGCGCTCTTTGCGCGGCGGAGGCGGCGTTTCCGGCTCGGCGGGCTCCTCGGGCGTTTCCTTGACGGACGGAGCGGCTTTGGCCTCGAGGGCTTTCTTCGAGAGCGCAATCCGCTGCTGCTCGGGATCGACCGAGAGGACCATCACTTCGACTTCCTGGCCTTCGGCAAGCACGTCGGTGACGCGGAACACCCGCTTGTGCGAGAGCTCGGAGATATGCACCAACCCTTCGACGCCGGGCGCCAGCCGCACGAACGCGCCGAACTCGGTGATTCGCGAGACCTTGCCCTGCACCGCGGCGCGGGCCGGAAAGTCGCGCACGACGTGTTCCCAGGGATTTTCCGAAAGATCGCGGAAACCGAGGGCGATTTTGCCGGTTTGCGGGTCGATCTTGAGAATCTTGACCTTGATCTTCTGGCCGACTTGCAGGACTTCATCCGCGTGGCGGATGCGGTCCCAGCTCAACTGGCTGATGTGGACTAGGCCGTCGATGCCCCCCAAGTCGACAAAGGCGCCGAAGTTTTGCAGGCTGCGAACCGTGCCTTCGAGCGTTTTGCCCACCTCGAGCGCGGCCAGCAGGTTTTCCTTGGCGGCGGCCTTCTCGCGTTCGAGTACGGCCCGGCGGCTAAGCACCAAGTTGCGCTTCTCGGGATTGGCCTCGGTGACGACGCAGGCCCATTTTTCGCCGACGAACTGTTCGAGATTCTCGACGCGATACATCGAGGCCTGGCTGGCGGGAATGAAGCCGCGGAGCTGGTTCACTTCGCACTCGAGGCCACCCTTGTTGTGGCCCGTGACGCGGGCTTCGACCACGAGCCCCTCGGAGACTTCGGACCAGTCGCCGATGGACACGGCTCCGCCGGGCAGCGTGAGCTCGTAGAGGCCCTCGGCCGGATTGAACTTCGAAACCGCGACCTCCAGTACCGTCCCGATTTCCGGAGGCTCGGCAAAGTTTTTGAGGCCCACGACGCCCTGCTGCAGCGTGCCCAGATCGACGAAGACATTGTCGCGATGCACGGCGATCACGCGGCCGCGATGGCGCGAATCGGCTTCGAGTTCAACGGGCACGCCTTTGGATTCGTCGGCGATCACATCGTCAATCGAGCGGTCGCCGAGGGCTTGCAGATATTCGAGCTCAAGCTCCTCGGATAGGCTGCCTCGTACGCTGGGAACGGCGACCTTATCGCGCGACGGCACGGACATAGGGACGCCGGTGCTGGGACGCGTTGACGGTCGCGGCGGCGCTTTTTCTTGGCCCGCCTTGGGATCCTGCTGAGCAGCGGCCGGGCTTACAGGGGACGATGGCGCCTCGGCGGAAGCCTGCTCGACAGCGGCGTCGGCCGGTGGCGAGACCGGCTGCGCGGTTGCCGCTTGTACGGTTGCCGCTGGTGCTGGGGCAACGTCGCTCGTCGGTGCCGGAGTCTCGGCGGTCGACGACCGAGGTTGCGGGACGCGCGGCTCGAGCTGCGGCTTCACGGCTGGCGTGTTCAACGGCCGAGGGACAGCCTGCGGCGCCTTGACGCCGTAACGCTGCGTGCCGATCCGGATGCCCGGCCCCTTGCGGCGCGATTCGTCGCCTGCGGTGTCGGCAGCCGGCGCGGTTTCACCCGTGGGCGCGGTTTCACCCGTGGGCGTCGTCGTGGAGGCGCCCGCTTGTTCAGCGGCTGTTGGATTCTGGTGTTCGGGCGTTTCGGCCGAAGACGGTGGCGCGGCATCGCCGCGATCGGTTGGACTGCTCATTGCTTAATAAAAACACACAGGGAACCGTGGACCACTCCTGGAAGAACGAAGTATTTTAGCAGCCCCCCCACAGACCTTACAATGGACCGTGGCGGATCCAGAGCGGCCTATTGTCCGAGGAGGGGGAGCCCCGAGGGGCGGGGACGTTTTGAAGTTTCCGGCAACGAGCCATATTTTTGCGGAAGACCGAGTAGCATGACGTTCGACACGACCGAATTTTCGCCCCTGGCGGCTCGGCTCATTTTGGCTGCTCCGGCAATGCCGTTGGGCCCTGGGCGGCCGGTGCGCGAGCGTCATGCCGAGCTCGAGGCCCTCTCGCCTAGCACGCTGCTGGCTCCAGCGGCGGTGGTCGATCCAGAGATGGCCCTGGCGGCCCTAGCGGGTTTGTGGCTGCGGTTTGATTATCTGGACGAGTCGCATACGATCAGTCAGGATCTCCATTCGGCGACGGGCAGCTATTGGCACGGCCTCATGCATCGTAGGGAGCCGGACTACGGCAACGCCAAGTATTGGTTCCACCGCGTGGGGCGGCATCCGGTATTCGTGCCGCTGTGCGAGACGGCGCGAGATTTGGCCACAGCGCTCGGCCCGGATCATCGTACGGCATTTTTGGTGGACCAGGCGAACTGGGACCCAGGCAGATTTGTCGACTTGTGTCAGGACGCGGCACGCGACCGCACATTGGAACCCCTGTGCGTGGCCATTCAACATGCGGAGTGGGAGCTATTATTTCACAACTGTTATTGGCGCGCGATCGGAAAAGTGCGAGAGAGAGGGCTCGTTTGATAAAAGCCGTCTGCCAGAGAAACCGAAAAGGATTCAGGCGGCTGGCGGCGCCGTTGCGAAAGTCGATCGATCTATCCCGCGCAATCGGACGTCAATCATGACCTTCCAATTCCTTTGCCCTCAAGGGCATCTGCTTCAGGGTGAAGAAGAGCACATGGGGATGCAGTGCCAGTGTCCGCAGTGCGGGGTGGCCTTCATCATTCCCACGGTTGAACGATCCGGCGCGTCGTCGTCCTCCTCTCATTCCTCGCTCGAATTGGCGCCTCTCGAAGAGGACGAGCGGATAGAAGAAGAATTCGAGCCGCCGGACCTGAGCGAGCTGGCGCCCGGCACCACGGGGCTCGAGAAACTCGACGATCAGCTTTTTACCGGCGATAGCCTCGGCGCCGCTCGAATCGAGTTGAACGAGGTTGTCGACGAACTCGGCGAGACGCTCCTGCACATCCCCTGCCCCAACGGCCATGTACTCGACGTGCCGCTCGACATGGTCGGCTCGCGGGCGATGTGCCCGCATTGCCGGGTGGAGTTTCGCTTGCAGCGTGAGTTGAGCATCGAGCATCTTCGCGAGCAGGAACTGATCGACGCCCGGCGGGCCCGATTTTGGTTTCGGTTAGCAATCATCGCCGCGGCCGTCGTGGGGGTCGTGCTCGTGGTGATGATTCTGGCGATCGCGGCCTCATGAACCAAACTTCCAGCAGCAACCGGAACGGGCGGCTGCTCGTGCTCATCGCCGCGGTGATGTGGAGCTCCAGCGGGCTGTTCGCAAAAGCTTCGATCTTTGACGCCTGGCCTGATGCGTCGCGCGGTATTTTGCTTGCCTTCTGGCGAGCGTTGTTCGCGGGTTTGATGTTGCTGCCGGCGGTGCGTGCGCCGCGGTGGAGCCCCAAGCTCATTCCGCTGTGCGCGTTGTTCGCGGTGATGAATCTGACTTACCTGTCGGCCATGACGCTGTCGACGGCGGCCAATGCCATTTGGCTGCAAAGCACGGCCCCGTGGTGGGTTTTGCTGGTCGGTGTGGTGACGTTGGGCGAGTCGCTTCCACGGCGTCAGCGGTTGCCACTGGCAATTGGCGGCGTGGGGCTAGCTGTCATCCTGTGGTTTGAAGTTCGCGGACAGAATCAGGCCGGCGTGTTGTGCGGATTGGTTTCGGGCCTGACGTATGCCGGCGTGGTGATATCGCTGCGGGCCCTGCGCGAGGTGGACAGCGTGTGGATCGTGTCGCTCGCGCTGCTGGTGACCGCCGCGTGCGCGTTCCCCTACGTGGTATACATCGGCGTATGGCCGACCGCCGCGCAGTATCCGGTCCTGGCTGGATTTGGCATGTTGCAGATGGCGGTGCCTTACGTCCTGTTTGCCCGCGGCTTGCGGAGCATTACCTCGCAAGAGGCCACGGTGATCGGCCTGCTCGAACCGATTCTGCTGCCAGTCTGGGTTTACCTGGCATGGGGCGAAACGCCGGCTGTCTGGACGGTGGTCGGCGGCGGGATGATTCTCGCGGGGCTGCTTTTGCAGTACGCCGCGCCCCGGATGCGGCGCGCGAGAATCGCATGACAATCGCATCCGCAGACCTATTTGCGTAGCAGCAGATTGCCGCTGATGCGGCGCACCAGATGCCGCATTTCCAGTACGCTGATCGTGGCCAGCACCTGGCCGGCGGGAAGGCCGCAATTGGCCAGTACCGTGTCGATGGACGTGGGATCCGAAGGGATCGCAGCCAGCACGGCCTGCTCGACTTCGTTGAGCAGGAGCTCGGCCGGATGGTGTACTTCGACGCCGCTCGGTGATTCGGCGGGAGCGACGAGCGGGCCTAGTTCTTCGAGCACGTCGTCGGCGGTCTCGACCAGCTTGGCCCCGTCGCGAATCAAACGATGGCAACCATGCGCCATGCGATTATCGACGCGACCCGGCACGGCGAAGACGTCGCGCCCCTGCTCCATGGCATGCCGTGCCGAAATGAGCGCGCCCGACCGGGTTGAAGCTTCGACCACAATCACGCCCAGGGACAGCCCGCTGACGATTCGGTTTCGTTGTGGGAACGCGCCCGAGAGAGGTGGACTGAGCGGCGGGGCTTCGCTGATCACGGCGCCTTGCCTGGTGATCTCCGCGGCCAACTCCGCATGCTCTGGCGGATAGAGATTCAGCACGCCGCTACCGAGCACGGCGATTGTTCGCCCGCCGGCCGCCAGCGCGCCGCGATGCGCCGCGGCGTCGATCCCCCGGGCTAGGCCGCTGTTGATGGTCAGGCCCGCCCGAGCCAGGCTGCCGGCCAGCCGCTCAGCCTGGGCAAGACCATAGTGCGTGGCGTGACGCGAACCGACAATCGCCATCGCCAGCGCATCCTGCGGCAGGGTGGTTCCGCGAACGAACAGGATACCAGGCGGATCGTGAATCTCTCTCAGGGGGCGGGGATAGGCGGCGTCCTCGTCCGTGAGGATTTTGATGTCGTGCTGCGCACAAAGGTCAAGTTGGCCCTGCACGTCGATCTCTTCGCGAGCCACGGCAATGCGCCGCGTCAGTTCGCCGCCGATGCCGGGCACGCGCCGCAAGTCGCTGGGCGCCGCGTCGAGAACGTTCTTCGCCGAGCCGAAAGCTTCAAGCAGCGCTCGGCGAAGCCGCGGGCCAATGCCAGAAACCAGCGCAAGCCGCAAGGCGTCGGTTAGTCGTTCGTCGCTGGTGAGGGGACCTCGCATACCCCCCACTTTAATCGATGAGGGGCCCGGTTCCACCTATATTGGTGATGGGGCGGCCCATGCGAACGAACGCTTACGCGACTAGCGAACCGAGGAAAGTGCCTTGTCGGAAATGTCTTTGCGGCACCAGGCGCCGTTCCAGCGGATTTGCTTGACGGCAGTGTACGCTTGGAGCTTGGCGACGGGGATCGAACTGCCGAGCGCGGTGACGCCGAGCACGCGGCCGCCATTGGTGACGACTTGCCCGTTGACGGTGGCGGTGCCGGCGTGGAACACTTTGACATCCGGAATCTTGGCCGCCTCTTCGAGGCCGCGGATCGGGAACTCGCGCTCGTAGCTGCCGGGGTATCCCTCGCTGGCCATGACCACGCAGACCGCGGCCCGCGGATCCCACTTGAGCGGTTCGATTTCGTCGAGCCGGCCATCGACGGTCGCTTCCAGTAGGTCGAGCAGATCGCTCTGCAGCCGCATCAGAATTGGCTGGCACTCGGGATCGCCGAATCGCACGTTGTATTCGAGTACCTTGGGGCCTTGGTTGGTGATCATCAGGCCGGCATAGAGCACGCCCTTGAATGGTCGGCGACCGCGTTTCATCGCATGCACGGTCGGCACCAACACTTGTTCTTCGATCAGGTGCAGTTTTTCGTCATCGATGAGCGGGGCCGGGCTGTAGGCCCCCATGCCACCGGTGTTGGGGCCGGCGTCACCGTCGTAGGCGCGTTTATGGTCTTGCGCCGCGGGAAGCGTGACAATCGTACGGCCGTCGGTGATTGCCAGGACGCTGGCTTCCTGGCCGTCGAGCCGTTCTTCGATCACGATCTGATTACCCGCGTCGCCGAACTCCTTGTTGCGGCCGATCCGGCGGACGGCTTCGATCGCCTCGGCGCGCGTGGCGCAGACGAACACGCCTTTGCCCGAGGCGAGCCCGTCGGCCTTGACCACGACGGGCACGTCTTCGCGGTCTTTGAGATAGGTCGTGGCATGGTCGGCGTTGCGAAACACGCGATAGTCGGCCGTAGGAACGTCAGCGTGCCGCAGCAGGTTTTTGCAGTAAACCTTGCTGCCCTCGAGCTCGGCGGCGTTCTTGCGCGGGCCGAAGATTCGCAGCTTAGCGTCGCTGAAGGCGTCGACGATGCCTTTGGTGAGCGGCAACTCGGGGCCCACGACCGTCAGGCCTACGTCGTTTTGCTGGGCGAACTTGATCAGTCGAGGGAAGTCGGTGGCCGAGATGTCGACGTTCTCGGCGTCGATTTCGGTGCCGGCGTTGCCCGGAGCGACAAACACGCGGCCCGCGCGCGGGCTTTGTTTGATTTTCCACGCCAAGGCATGCTCGCGGCCGCCGTTTCCGACAATTAAAACGTTCATCACAACCTACTTTCGCTCAGCCAAACTCGGATCGCCTAACAACTCTGATTCTAACGCGCCGCAGGGAGGGGAACGCACGGCCGGCGATGCCTGGGACTTAACGGACCCGGTGCATCCCCGCTTGACGCCTGGCTACCTTGCTATGTCCCCTCTTTTAATACGTTCGCGGGGTGACGCGGCCCTGCACGCGGCCCGGAAGCGATTGGATGCGGAGAAAGCCCTCGGCGTCGGTCTGGTTGTAGCTGCCGCCGCCTTCCATGCTGGCAATGCCCTCGTCGTAAAGGCTATTGGGACTCTGGCGGCCGTCGACGATGAGGTTGCCTTTGTAGAGCTTAAGCCGCACTTCGCCGGTAACGTGCTTTTGGGCTTCGCGAATGAAGGCCAGCAGCGCGTCCATCTTGGCCGTGTACCAGAACCCGTAGTACACCATCTCGGCCACTTCCGGCGCGAGCCGGTCGCGGAGGTGTGTCAGGTCGCGGTCGAGCGTGAGCTGCTCGACCATCAGGTGGGCATAATACAGCACCGTCATGCCGGGAGCTTCGTAGACGCCGCGACTCTTCATACCGACGAAGCGGTTCTCGACGATGTCAATTCGGCCGATTCCGTTGCGTCCGCCAATCTTGTTCAGCTCGGTCACGACCTCGAGCGCCGAAAGCGGCTTGCCGTTCACGGCGATGGGCACGCCACGCTCGAAGCGGATGGTGACCGTTTCGGGCTCAGGGGGCGCTTCTTGCGGCGAGACGGTCATGCCGAAATCGACGAGCTCGACGCCGTTGACGTTCAGGTCTTCGAGCTTGCCGGCCTCGTAGCTGATATGCAGGCAGTTTTCATCCGAGCTATAGGGCTTGGCCAGCGACGCCTTGACCGGAATCTGCTTTTGCTCGCAGAAGGCGATCATCTCCGAGCGGCCGGGGAACAGTTTGCGGAATTTCTCGATGCGCCAGGGGGCGATCACTTGCACCGACGGGTCGAGCGCTTCGGCCGCAAGCTGGAAGCGGCACTGGTCGTTGCCCTTGCCCGTGGCGCCGTGGGCGTAGGCGTCGGCGCCGACTTCGCGGGCCACCTGCAGACAGACCTTGGAGATGAGCGGCCGGGCGATCGACGTGCCCAACAAGTAGATGCCCTCGTACTTGGCCTGCCATTGGAGGACTGGGAAGGCGAAGTCGCGGCAGAGCTCCTCGCGGGCATCGACAATTCGGGCACTTTTGGCGCCACAGGCCTGGGCCTTGTTGAGAATTGCCTGGCGGTCTTCGCAAGGCTGTCCGAGGTCGACGTAAACGCAATGCACGTCGTAGCCTTCGTCCTGGAGCCAGCCGAGGATGACCGAGGTATCGAGTCCGCCCGAGTACGCCAAAACACAACTAGGCATGTGACGATGGTCCGCAGTGAGAGTAGGAGGGAAACGAAGTATTTTCTAATCCGCGGGGCTACCCGACAAGTGGCGTTTGGCTAATGGCCGGGAGGAAGCGCAAGGTTCTGCGGAAGCGGAGGGGCTGGATTTTGCCGTTCCGTGGCGGGCGGCTATTCGGCGGGCTTGTCGTCGCTTGTCTCGTCCGCGGCCGGCTCGCCAGTATCTGCCGGCTCGCTTTCTGCGGCGGGCTCGCTGTCCTGCGCGGCGGGCGTTTGCGGCTCTTGCAGCCATTTGGCCCGCAGGCGGTTGCCCCAGCTTTGCGGGCTGGTGGTGTCTGCCCCATAGAGTTTGACGGCCTTTGGCAGGTCGCCCGAGGCTTCGTAGGTGCGCGCCAGATTGTAGCGGGCGGCATCGGCCCAGGGATTTTCTTGTTTCGAGCCGAGCGAGCGGTTTTGGAAATAGTCGATCGCGTTGGGATAGTCGCCTTGCTCGAAGAAGATCAAGCCGATCCAGAAGCTGGCGGCTTGTTTTGCATCGCGCATCATCAGCGATTGCGCCGCTTCGAGCTTGGCGATCGCCTGCGAACTATAGCCCTGTTTCATGTATTGCTGCACAAGGTGCTCGGGCAGCGTGTAGTTTGCGATGTAATCGTCGGGCGGGCGAGCATTGAGATACTGGGTTTTAGCGCCGGCGGCGCCATCGAATTGGCCCTTGAAATGCAAGGCTCGACCTTTCTTGAGGGTTGGCATCGCCTGATAGATGATGGTTTCCTTGAGCAGGGCATTTTGCGATTTTTCATCGCGCTGCGCAATCTCCAGGGACACCTCGAAAGGCATGGGCCAGAGCTCGACCCGCGCGATGTTCGGAAGCTTGGCAATCCGTTCGGCGAGCGTACTGCCGGGTGAGGTGAGCTTCAGTTTCTGATCGCCGACGAGCCGCGATTCGACCAGGGCCATCCGGAGCGAAAGCGCTGGCGGTGAGCCCTCGACAAACGCGACCACGTGCTTTAGGTCGCCGGGCGTGATGGAGTACGGATGTTCGGCGTCAAGATCGAGCTTTTTCAGCAAACCGGGGTCCGCGGCCACGTCGGCCAGCGTGGCCACGCTGGCGGGCTGAGAGCCTGGAATCGGCAGTCCCAGTTCGAGGTCGAACAGATAGAGTTGCTCGCCAACGAGCAAGGCCGGTAGCCAGGGGCGGTCGGGCTCGCCATCTTGGCCCGCGATTCCAAGATAGACCACGTCGAGCCCTTGCTGCCGAGCGAGCAGGATGAACACCCAGGCGCGTTCGATCGCGGTGCCGCGGCCCAGCAGCAGGGTTTCGAACGGCCGGTGATGAACGTCGGTCTCGGCGGCCGGCGGCAACAGGCGAATATTGCGAACTGTCCAGTCGAACAGACGTTTGGCAACCTCGATGTCGTCGAATTGATTGGCCCTGGCCGTTTGGGAGATGTCTCGCAGCCATACGGCTTCCTGCAAGAACCAGCCGTCATCGGGATCTTGGAAACGTTTGCCGTCGATCCGTCGCACGTCGGGTTGATTGCGAAGCTTGGACGGCAACTTCTCCAAGAGCGGGTCGGGCGACCAGGCGACTTCGGGGCGGTCTTGCACGATCCATTGGTTGAGCCGCTCTGTCGTTTGTTGGAGGATCTGCGCCGTATCGAAGTCTTCAAATCGGTTCAGATTCGCGGTGACGGTTTCAAACAGTCCGCCGCGCGCGCCGGATTGAATTGGCCCTCGCGGATCGTTGTCGGGAGCAGAGTCTTTGCAGCCTGGGACAAGCAGCGCTAGCGCAAATGCGACCAGTGCGGAACCAAATTTCGATTTCCAGCCGAACGTCACGCCAGGTTCTCCACGGTTTCACGAATGCGTAATAGCCGAATCAGCACGGCTTCAAACTCGTCGAGGGGAATCATGTTGGGGCCGTCGCTGGGCGAGCTGTCCGGATCGGGGTGGGTCTCGAAGAACAGTCCATCGACGCCGATCGCCGTGGCCGCGCGCGCCAGGGGTTCGACCATCGCCCGATTGCCGCCGGTCGTGGCCCCCAGGCCCCCGGGCTCCTGCACGCTGTGCGTGGCGTCAAAGACGACCGGCGCGCCCAGGGCCCGCATTTGCACGAGCGCCCGCATGTCGTTTACCAGCCGGCCGTAACCAAAAAAAGTTCCGCGCTCGCACAATAGAGTGTTACGGCAGCCGGCCCCCCAAAGTTTGCCCAAGACATGCTGCATGTCCCAGGGAGCCATAAATTGGCCTTTTTTGACGTTGACGGCTTTGCCGGTCTCGGCGGCCGCGACGAGTAGGTCGGTTTGCCGAGCCAGAAACGCCGGGATCTGTAGCAGTTCGCAAACCTGGGCGGCCGCCGCGGCTTGCGTGGACTCGTGGATGTCGGTGGTCGTCGGCAGCCCGATCGACTGTTGAACCTCGGCCAGCAGGGCCAGCCCCGCCTCGATGCCCGGCCCCCGATTCGACGCCAGGCTCGTGCGATTTGCCTTGTCGAACGACGCTTTGAAAACCAGTGAGATCGGCAGCCGTGAAGCGATCGTGGCCAACCGCTCGGCGATCGGCAGAGTGCGCTCGCGGCTTTCGATGACGCAGGGGCCGGCGATGACCAGCAACCGCTGCCCTGGGCCCACCTGGTAAGGCCCGACTTGCACGCGTGGTTCGAGTTCCGTCATCGCGGTAAGGCTCCTTCTCTGTGTCGGGGAACCATCGGAAGTCTATGGCGGCGAGCCGCCATAGATGGAACAAGCAACACGAGGCGTCCGGGCAAGATCTCGATCTCCAGCGGCAAGATTCCGCCGGGGTCGCCGTCGAGCTGATAGGGCACCGGTTCATCGGCATCAATATGCACGTGCGTGGCGATCTGGCTCTTGTAGTCGCTCAGTCGCTGATGGCGGCCGAAGAGAACATGGCCAATGTACTTGAACGCATGCAACAGCGATCCGCGGTCGAACGTGCAAATGTCAAACTGCCCGTCGTCGGCGCGGGCCTGGGGCGCGACGACCAACCCCGCGGCATATACGGGCAAGTTGACGGCGAATACCCAGCGCGTGCGCTGGATCGTGGCTGGACCGCCCGAGGGCGGCGTGCAGGCGACGCGAAGCGAAGGATATTTGTAGCTCCGCATGGCTGCCAGAATTGGCTGGGCCCAACTGAGATAGCTGATGTGTCGCCCCCGACGGCGCGAGTGCATGCGGCGCACGACCTCGGCGTCAAATCCGCAACTGACCATGAGCAGAAAGATTCGGCCATTGGCACGGCCTGCGTCGAGCCGGACGACTACGCCATCCTCGGCGAGCAAGTTGCTCATCGCCAGGACATCGCGTGGGATGCCCAAATATCCGGCCAACAGGTTGGCCGTACCCATGGGGTAAACGGTGACGGGGGCCTGATCTCCGACGCGATTCACAACCTCGGCGACGGTGCCATCTCCGCCACAAGCGACCACAGCTCGCAGTCGGCCCGCCGACTGTAACGACAAAGCGAGCGGCGCAAGCGTCTCGAGATTGGTCACCAGTTCCACGATCAAACCCCGGGCTTCGATTTGCCGTTGCAAGTCAGCCAGTTCGTCGGTTCGATCGCGCGAGCCAGCCGTCGGATTGCAGACGAGCAAGACATGGTTGAGCGACTGCGCGGCTGTGGATGTGGAAAATGGCACGGGGGCGTTCGTGTGGGAGGAAACTGGGGGGCGCCAAGTTTGGCGTACGCCGCATCTTAGATTAGCGGCGGCAGCCTGCTAAGCACCAAAATCGCGGCGTGATTTGGCTGCGTTCTGGATTTTGGACGAACTTCGTATCTCCGTTGCCATGATCGATCACTGCTGCGTCAGAGTACGGCAACTGCCGCGGAACGATTCAGGCCGGCGAAGGCTGCCGCGACACATCCAATTTTGGGATCGATTGCGCAACTGATTTCAGAAATTGATGATACAGCATCTCGGGGGACGCGTCAGCGAATCCCATGAGAGCTGGCATCAGGGTTGCATGGAAGACGCACCGCCCAGCACGTCGTGGGCATTTTAGTTTGCGGCCCGTGGGGCCTCTGATGAAGTAAGCTGGCCAGTTACCTTGCCCCTAATTGCCCAGTAACGCCAATCGTACTTGGCGCATCAGAGGCCCCTTTTTTATTCTGGAAAGTCGGAGCGGCCGAGTTTGCTTGGCGCGATTCGGCCTGACGGCTCGTTCGGGGCGCTCACAGGTTCAGGCACTTGATCGTGCGATCTGCCGGGAACTCGCGAGACCTCGGTCGGACCATCGCGGCCAGCCGGATATGGGCCACCGCAAAATCGCCGTTGCCCCGGCCTGCGAGGCACCCGCCAGCGCCAGACCTCCCACGACGTCGATCGTGTAGTGAATTCCTGTGGTGACCGTCGAGGCGACAATCAGCGTTGCCCACAGCGCCACGGGCCAGCGCAAATAGCGGATCGGCCAGAGCGCCGTCGCCGCGAGCACCGTCAACACGACGTGAAACGATGGAAAAGTAATCAGGCCGTCGCGGTTCGTCACGTCGATGACAAAGGGCTTGTCGGTCTTGAGCGTGGCCAACATCTGGGCTTTGGCGCCGAGCGATTCGATGGCCGGCGGAAAGCCGAAGTGTTCCCAGGGGCCCACGGCTTGCAAGCAGGCGAAGATCGGCAATGAGATCGTGGCCGCGATGACGCATGCCACGACGAAACGCTGGGCGAGCTCCATCCGGTTCAGTAGCGGAGGCGCGATCGTGGCGACCGTCATCAGCGGGATCAGCGTTCCGTAGATGGCCAACAGAAACGCGTTCAAACGCGAGTAGTTCGCCAACGCGGCCCGCACCGCCGGCACTTCGATGCCCAGATACTGATCGCATCGGGCCAGCAGCGCGTCGTTCATCGGGACCTGGGTTCGCGCGGCCATGTACATGGGAAAGAAATGGCAGTTGGTGAGCAGCACGACCCAGAGCACCATCATCACTACGCCGAAACACTTCGCCTCACCTCGCCAGGCGTACTGTCCGGCGATAATCGCCAGCACGAGCAGCATCAAGGCCAGCGGCCGACACGCGGCAAGATCGACAGTTAACCCACCGAACAGATATCCGAGCAGCGAGATGGCGATGACGCCGAGCGTGACGCCGACCATTGCCAGATGGAAGGGCCATTCCCACTCGGGTTTTGCGGGCGGGCTCGCAGTCGCGACAGCGAACTCGTCGATCGAGATTTTGGCCGAGATTTCGGCGCAGGTGCCGGACATGGTTGCCTCGGTAATTTCGGGAGGGACCCCCGCCGAGGCCAACAACCGCCACGCGCCGCGGGTTCCAGCTAAATCCTAGCTCACGGGTGCGCCTCAAGACGCGTGGGTCGGCGGGCCCCGGGCATGGGAATTGGGCAAAGAAAAGGGGGTGTGGAGCAGCCCTTGGCGGAACTGTCCTCAAGAGGTAGACTTAGGGGCTTGAATTGCCAGCGTAGCTTCAATTGGCAGAGCACCGCATTCGTAATGCGGGGGTTATGGG
>CAZRCI010000032.1:0-52142 GCA_964598535.1 uncultured Planctomycetaceae bacterium
GGCCCATTGATCGCTGCAGTGATGCCGTTGGGCAGTGACGCCGTGCCCGAGGCCGTTGCCGTCATGTTCGCAAAGGCGAACAGGCAAAATGCGGCTGCGATGCAGAAAAACACGAGTCCGGCAAGGACCGCTCCGACGATCGATCTGAGTTTCACCTTGCGTTCCACCGTCCTTGGGGCGCTGAACAGACATTCAGACAACCATAGAACGTCACGATACGATGCCTCTCACGGCAATACGAGCACCGCGGTGCGTGATGAATTTCAGTCGCATAGCGACCCCAGTCAAATTAAGTCGTTAAGTCGGGGCGAGAGGATTCGAACCTCCGACCCCCTGCTCCCAAAGCAGGTGCGCTAGCCAGACTGCGCTACGCCCCGAACGTGCGGTGGTACGACGGGCTGTATCCCATCCAAATCCGCAGCAAGGTATCGTAGCACCCGGACCGTTGAGCGGCAACGTCGCGCCAGAAAGGGCCAAAACAACGAGGAAAATCTGGCGAAGCTCGCCTGGATGTGGTGGAAGGGAGGGGCGCGTGTGATTCACGGCTTGCTCGCGCGCCTAGAATGGCCGCATAGTGTGGCATTGGCAAAATCGATCACGCACGAGTGGCACGGAGCGGTTCATCATGTCCGAGCAATCCAGCGCGCACCATCGCGGCGCATCCCCAATACCTTCTGACGTGGTCAACGCGGTTGCCCAACACGATCGCGAGCTTCCTGCCGCCGATCTCCTCAGTCCGCTGACGATGCGCGGGGTTACGTTCCGCAATCGGGTGGCAATGTCGCCGATGTGCCAGTACAGCGCTGAGGATGGGCTGGCCAGCGACTGGCATCTTGTGCATCTGGGAAGCCGTGCCGTGGGAGGAGTTGGATTGGTCGTCGTCGAGGCGACTGCCGTTACCCCAGAGGGCCGAATTTCGCCAGGCGATCTGGGGATTTGGAGCGACGAGCATATCGAGCCGCTGGCGCGGATTGCCCGATTCATCGAGTCCCAAGGCGTCGTGGCAGGTATTCAATTGGCGCACGCCGGACGGAAGGCGAGCTGTGAGCCCCCGTGGTTGGGCGGAGCGAGCCTGAAATCTCCGGAGGTTGGTGGTTGGATCGGGATCGCGCCCAGCCCCTTGGCGTTTGACGAGCAAGACCCCGTTCCGCGCGAACTCGATGAAGCTGGAATCGTAGCCGTAATCGCGGCTTTTAAAGCCGCTGCGCAGCGAGCGCTCGTAGCGGGATTTCGCGTCCTCGAGATCCACGCGGCGCATGGATACTTGCTGCACGAGTTCCTGTCGCCACGGACAAACCAGCGTCGCGACCAGTGGGGAGGAAATCTCGAAAATCGAATGCGATTGCTGCTCACCGTCGCGAGCTGCTTGCGCGGAATCAT
Organism: uncultured Planctomycetaceae bacterium; assembly: GCA_964598535.1. Classification (GTDB taxonomy): domain Bacteria; phylum Planctomycetota; class Planctomycetia; order Pirellulales; family PALSA-1355; genus JALHMI01. The sequence continues at coordinate 1,381 of CAZRCI010000032.1, forward strand.
GCCTGCCGAACTACCGCTGTTCGTGCGTATTTCCGGAACCGATTGGGTAGATGGCGGTTGGGATATCGAGCAGTCGGTCCGGCTCGCCAGCGAACTTAAACAGATTGGCGTCGACCTAATCGACGTGTCGTCGGGCGGCATCGTGCCACGAGCTCGAATTCCGGTAAGCGTGGGCTATCAGGTTCCGCTAGCGCGCAAAATTCGCTTGGATGCCGGAATTCGCACCGGCGCGGTCGGGCTAATCACCGAGCCGGATCAAGCGAACTCAATTATTACGGGCGGCGACGCCGACCTGGTATTTCTCGGTCGCGAACTCCTTCGCGAGCCCTATTGGGCGCTCAAGGCGTATCAGACGCTGAGGCAGGAGCCGCCGTATCCCACGCCCTACGGCTATGCCGTGAAGCATCGCGTACGCTAGCAGGTTGCTGACCTTTTTCAGCGGCCTGCAGACCACGAAACCAACTGGCGAGAAGCCGAAGGTGACGTGTGGGGCGGTTGAACCTGCTCTTGTCGTTAGCCGCTCGTTTGGGTATTTCTGCCGTTCCCTTCTTGTACGGCAATCTCAGCGCTCGAGCGTGAGGGGGCAGTCTCGCCCCTGATTTGCGTCGCATTCACATCGGACCGCGCGGCAAAATAATGAAGATTTCCGCCATGAATTGCGCCCGTCAATGCGCATTCTGCCTGCGATGTGCGCTAGCACTACTGGTTATGTTCTGGGTCATGCTGGCCATGACGCCGGCTTTGCTTGGGCAACAAACATCGTCGACCGTCGCGACCACGCTCGCAGGGCTGGAAGCTCGCATCGCCGCGGCCGAAGCCGCCGGAGGCGTTGGTCACGACCTGGGAAGGATCGAACTGGAAGCCCACACGATCGTGTCGCAGGCAACGGCGACCAGCGATCGGATTCAGGCGCGTCGCATTTTGCGCCGTGCTCGCCACTTGGCCGATTCATTGGCAGCCGCGCCAGGTTCATTTGTCACGCAGGCTGGCCATGCCGAGTATTCCTATGCCGCGGCTCCAGCCATGCCGCCGACCTCGTATTCCGCGACGCCGGGAGAAGCTCCCAGGGACCAGGTTCAAGCCGGATTGCAACGCTTTGCGCAGATCGCCGCGAATCTTGCCCAGTACGGCGCACCGCCGATCGAGCCGGAATGTCAGCCGGTTCCGATGACGGAGATGATGCCCATGCCGATGGCCGTGGCCGTTGCCCCACCGCCGACTCGTCACTATTTGAACCTTGACGCCCTTGGTTGGTGGGTGAAGGGCGACCGACTGCCGCCGCTGGTGACGAGCTCACCCATCGGAACTCCGCAGGACCAAGCCGGCGTGTTGGGGCTTCCCTCGACAACGGTGCTCTTTGGCGATCAGTATGTGAACACCGGCATTCGTTGGGGCGGCCGAGCCCAAGGGGGCGTCTGGCTCGACGATTTTCAAACCTTCGCGATCGAAGGACACTACTATGGATTAACCTCGGCGGACACGTCGTTCTCGATGGACTCGGACTTCTCCGCGGATCCGGGCGCTACGATCATGGCCCGCCCGTTTTTCGACGCCAACCCGTTGGTCGATGCGCAGCGCGCACGGCTCACGGCGTATCCTGATTTCGCGGTGCCCGGCGCCATGCCGCCTTTGGTAATCGATCTCAACGGCAGTATTGGCATCGAAGAAAGGAGCTTTATTCAATCGGCCGGAGGTGGGGTGCGCTACGCTGTCGGACCGTACAACGGCCCTGCCCGGCTGTTTCTTCTTGGCGGATACCGATTTTTCGAACTGGATGAAGCCTTGGCAATTACCACGTCGTCGACGGCGTCATTTGATCCATATCCATCCGATGCTGGATATCTCATTTCGCAGGATAGCTTTTCGACGACCAACATTTTCAATGGCGGCGAACTTGGTCTCGGCGCCGAGTTCAACCGCAATCGCTGGACCTTGGGGATCGAGTCTCGCCTGGCGCTCGGCAACATGAATCAGCAGTTGATGATTCTGGGCGAGACGGCAGCCATCTATGACGTGTACGCCGCCAGCTACCTGGGCGGATTACTCGCGCAGCCGACAAATATCGGCACATTCACGCAGAATAAGTTTGCGATGATTCCTCAGCTCGATGTTAAGCTCGGACTCCGAGTGCTTCCTCGGTTGCGTTTGACCGTCGGCTACAACTTCACCTATGTCACGAATGTCCTGCGACCCGGTGGCCAGGTCGATCTGAACGTCAATTCGACCCAGTTCGCGGGGGGAGCGCTTACCGGGCCGGCCGTGCCCACGGTGTTGATGGACACGACGAGCATCTGGCTGCAGGGGATCACGATGGGCCTCGATTTTCGGTTTTGACCGCGGCCGCTTTGGCTAGCGGGAAGTTTTTCGGAGGCGCGTCAACAACGCCTGCCCGCGCGGCGATAAGCGGTAGCCAGGATTCAAGCTCTCGGTGAGCCCCAAATTCTTGAGCTTGCGCACGTGTAGCTTCAGCCATTCCTTATCGAATCGGGACATTGCCGCGAGTTCGGCCACGCGGCGTTCAGGATGCTCGGCGATCAGATCGAGCACCGTTCGTGTCCAGACGCCGTTGGCGGACCTTTGGTCCAAGCGTTCGAGTCGCGTGACGATTTCGGCTGCGTCGGCCACGGATAGTTTGTTCTGGTCGCGAAGCTCGATGCGTGGATCGGCGCCCATGAGGCGGAAGCGAATGCGATAGAACGTGCCGGCAGAACGCCTGACAAGCTCGCCTACGAGCGCGTCGACATCGCCAAAGCCGGCTTGCCGCGCGTCGCGGCTGGTGATCTGCGAGGGCGAGATCGCGGCGACCTCCTCGATAGCCAATTGTCCAATCGGCGTAAGCAGCGTGCCGCCGGCTTTTACCGACGGCTGACGCCAACGCCGAAAGGCGAGGGTAATTTCACCTATCGCAATGCGTTCAAGGACCGACTGTTTGAAGAGCATCGTGCGTTGCTTCCTCGACGAGCTCAGGCCTCCTCGTCGCCCGAGGGACCATAGAGCGCCGGCACGGGAATGTCGTTCAGCCGGAGGTACACGGTCAGAATTGCACGGTGGTGAATCATGTGGCTGATGACGAAACTGCGAATGACGGCCACGCGCGGCATCGTAAACATTTCCTGCCCCTGATAGAGCAAAGTCCACGGCTTCATGAACTCCGCATCGCTGGTGGCGGCAATCGCACGCATGGCCGCTGCGGCGTTTTTATTAAGCTCGTCGACCATAGCCTGGTGGTTGGGAAACAGGGGCGTTGTATATGCCGGACCATCTGGGGGCGAGAAATCCCACGACGGTTGCGTAAGCGTGCCTTCGACCCAACCGGGGATCTCGGCCAAATGGGACGCAACCCATTGGATGGTGTTCGACTTGGGATGCGCCTTCCATTGCAGCTTGTCGTCAGGTACCCGTTCGAGCGCCTTACGCGTGCCAGCGATCTCTTGCTCGAACTCGGGTAGAAACATTTCCGCGAGACTCATGGTACGACTCCGATCGTGTGGGGCGTGTGATTGGCGGTCGCTTAGCGGTAGTGTAGTGGTGAAGTGTACACATGTCCATATCGACGCGCGTCGCTTGCGCACTTGAGTGGCGTGTGGCAATTTTAGCCGCTCCTCGTGTTATACTTAGCCCCGCCAACTTCCTGTGGGCACTTTCCTAATTCGTCCAACCCTCGCTGAACCAAGTTCCACCTTTTATGGCTAAGCAAATTCGTTCGCGTTGCTCCAATCGGCGGCAATTCCTGGTGGCGTCGGCTTCGATCGCCACCACGTTTACGATTCCTACGATCATTTCCCGCACGGCGTTATCTGCCCCGGGACGACCGGGGGCGAACGATCGCATTCGCGTGGGGGCCATCGGGGTGGGAGGCCGCGGCACCTTGCTCTTGCAGCAGCTTCCTGAATCGGCCGAGCTGGTTGGCATTGCGGACTGCAATCTACCTCGAGCGGAAGCCTTCAAGAATGCGGCGGGTGGCCAGTATCCGGTTTATCAAGACTACCGTCCGCTGCTCGATCGCCAGGATGTCGACGCCGTGGTCGTAGCCACGGGCGAGTTTCAACGTGTGTTGCCGTGCATTCATGCGGCGATGGCTGGCAAAGACATCTATGCCGAGAAGCCACTCACGTTGTACGTCAACGAAGGGCGTGCGCTGGTCAATGCGGTGCGCAAACATGGTCGCGTCCTGCAAGTTGGCACGCAGCAACGTTCGATGGAGATGAACCGTGTGGCGTGTGAGCTCGTGCGTACCGGCGGGCTCGGAAAAGTGCTCAGCGTGCGGGCGATCAACTACGGTGGCGCCGAAGCCTCGCCCCAGCCGTATCTGGCGGCGCAGCCTGTGCCCGAGGGGCTCGATTGGAACGTCTGGCTCAACCAGGCAGCCGAGCGACCGTTTCATCAGGACTGGATGGGATGGATGCGGTGGCGCGACTTCGCCGGCGGCGAAATGACCAACTGGGGCGCGCACGGCGTGGATCAGATCCAATGGGCGCTAGGTATGGACGATACCGGTCCGGTCGAGCTCAAGCCCCTCTCCGAGGGGCCCAACGGGCAGGTTGAAATGCGTTACGCCAACGGGGTCCCCGTGAGCTTTGTTAGTGAGCCGGGCCGCGGCCCGATGGGCGGGGCCGTGTTCACCTGCGAAAAAGGCCGACTTGAAATCAATCGCAACAAGTTCACGTCGAATCCGCTTGACATCGCCGAGGAGCTCAAGAAGAAGTTGGATATTGCCGAAGAGGAAAGAAAGTGGAGCGATAGCCTTGCGCTGTGGCAGGCGCGATGGCATATGCAGAATTGGCTCGACTGTATGCGCACGCGCGAGAAGCCCGTGGCCGATGTCGAGATCGGACATCGCTCGGTGACCGTCTGTCACCTGGCCAATATTACGCGCGCCGTTGGACGGCCGCTCCAGTGGGATCCCGCGCGCGAACAGTTCGTTGGCGATGACGAAGCCAACACGCTATTGGATCGCCCGCGTCGTGCCGGCTTCGAGCTACCTACGACGTAGCAGGCTGCGGAAAAAGTCAGCAGTCTGCTAGCCCGCGCGGCTGTGAAGCTCGCCCACGACGCAAGCGCGCAGGCGATCGAACTCGTCGGCGCTCGTGAAGTGGACGACGATTTGTCCTTTGCCGCCCGCGCGTAGTTTGATGTCGACCTTGGTGCCCAGGGCAAGCCGGAGTTCTTGTTCCAGGGCCGCGATTTGGTCGCTCGATCGGCGCGCCATCGGCTTTCGCGCGGGTGTCGCGCCGGCTACTTCCGGCCCACCGTCATCCGCTTCATGAATGGCGAGTTGGACAAGCTCCTCGGTCGCGCGGACGCTGAGCCCCTCGGTCTGAATGCGCTGGCAGAAAGCCATCTGTTCCCGCTCATCGCCTAGTGGCAATAATGCCCGAGCGTGGCCTTGGGTTAAGGAGCCGGAGTAGACCGCTTGCTGAATCGGCTCGGGAAGCTCGAGCAGGCGGATCAGATTGGCGATTGTCGAACGATCGATATTCAGACGTCCCGCAAGCTCGTCCTGCGTGCAGCCATAACGCTGCAAGTAATCGCGGAATGACTGGGCCTTTTCCAGCGGATTGAGGTCCTTGCGCTGGAGGTTCTCGACGATCGCCACTTCGCTCATCTGGCGGTCGTCGGCCTCGCGAACCTGTACGGGCACGGTTTGCCAGCCGGCCTTGATTGCCGCCCGCAGCCGCCGCTCGCCGGAAATGAGTTGATAGCGCTCGCCATGTTGGCGAGCTACCAACGGCTGGATCATGCCGTGTCGCTCGAGACTCTCGCACAGCTCGTCGATTGCCGTGGAATCAAAATCACGCCGCGGCTGGAACGGGTTGTTTTCGATGTCGTACACATGAATCTGCAACAGGCCGCCATCGATGGCCGTGGCGGCGCCTGCCGGGGCGGACTCCTGGGGTGGATGTACGACGTCCGGCGAATCCGCCGAATTGAGCGGTCGCCCGAGCAGCGCTTCAAGCCCACGTCCGAGTCGTCGAGGATTGTTCATGTGTTGAGGACCTCCAAGCAAAGTTCTACGTAGGCCCGGGCGCCGCGTGCCCGGGGAGCATAATCAAGGACGCATTGCCCATGGCTGGGCGCTTCGGAAACCGCCACGTCGCGAGGGATAACCGTGCGAAAGACGATCTCGCCGAAGAAGTCTCGCACTTCCTGATCCACCTCGTGGGTAAGTTCCAACGAGTTGTCATACATCGTGAGGACGATGCCGCCAAAGCGCAGACGTTCGGGGCGGCTGTCCATGACCCGGCGAATTACCTCGATCATCTGAGCGAGGCCTTCCATCGCGAAATACTCGCACTGAATTGGCATCAGCACTTCGGTCGAGCTGGCCAGCGCAGTTTGAGTGAGTTTGCCAAGGGAGGGGGGACAGTCAATCAGCACGAAGTCGTAGGCATTCAATCCGCTGGCCAGGTGTTGGGCAAGCGTGGCCGAATGGCTGGCATCGCCTGAGCTGAGTGCCTCGACATCTTGAAAGCTGCGACTCCCCGGCAGCACTTCGAGATTCGGCACCCGCGTCCGGCAGAGTGACTGTTTGAGCGGTTGGCGAGAGACGAGCGGATGGCAGTCGGTCGGTCGCTGGCCGAGCCCGGTGGTGGCATTGCACTGCGGATCGAGATCCACCAACAATGTGCGGCGGCCCGAGTAAGCCAGCGCGCCGGCGAGGTTGATAGCGGTGGTCGTTTTGCCCACGCCACCTTTCTGATTGGCCACGCACAGAATGCGACTCACCGTTTGGACGCTCCGCCACGACCCGCAATTGAACTCCCGGGCGGAGATTGTAGCCCGCGCGCAGCAAGCGCCAAATGGCATTTCTGGCCACCCGGCATGCTAGCAGGTGGCAACCGGAGGCGGTGATGTTTCACGTGAAACTGTTGGTATTAGGAAAGCTAGGACGCACCATCGACACCGGCGCGCTGGGCTTCGCCCGCAAGGTTTCACGTGGAACAAGATTGCCCGGAGAGACTACTCGAGCGGGTTGACTACCAGGCCGCCGAGCAGCTTCGGATAGAAGTAGGTGCTTTTGGCGGGCATGCGTTCGCTATGCTGACTGATAATGCGAATATGATCCACCGTGGCTGGCATCACCAGGGCGGCAAGCGAAAACTCGTCGCCAGCGAGGTTGTCGACGACTTCTTCCACCAGATGGACGTAGCGAGGCTTCAGCCAGTCTTTGCCATCCAACAGATGTTCGACGACCAGGCGATGCAGGATGCTGACGCCCAGGCCTTGCCAGTCGGCCGAGTGTTCCTCGGCCAGGGCGGCCATCTTGGCCTTCCCGCTCGGGGTGATCGTGGCCAGGGTCCAAGTGTCGTCGGCCTTGGTGTAGAAGCCGAGAGTCCCCTGATCGTCGGAGGTCTCGATCTCCTCCCAGACATCGGTTGCTTTTTCCCGGCCTTTGTCCGCAGTGCGTGTGGTGAAGTTGTCGCCGAGTCGTTCGGCCAGTTGCTTGGCGGTGAGTCCCTCGGCGCCGCGGAACAGCCGGTGCGTAGGTAGCACCAACAGGCCCGGGTCGCTCATGCCAATGCACATCATGAGGACAAAATTGGCCGGATCGTGTGCTTCCAGCGGGCCCTTCTGGCTGACCAGCTCATCTCGATAGTTGCATGCGGTTTCATAGCGATGGTGGCCATCGGCGATGAAGAGCGGCTTGTCGCCCATCATGCCGGCAACGGCCGAGATGACCGAGACGTCCGTTACCGGCCACATGCGGTGGACGACGTCCAGATGGTCCGTGGCTTCCAGGGGAGCCACGTTCGCGGTAGCCTTTTCTAGCAGGTCTTGGACCTGGGATTCAGGATCCGGGAAGAGGCCAAAGATCTGGCTGAGGTTGGCTCGACAGGCCCGCGTCAGCAACAGGCGGTCTTGCTTGGGCCCAGACATGGTTTCTTCGTGTGGGTAAATCTTGCCTTCGCCAAACCGCTCCAGGCGGCAACGGACCATAAAGCCTCGGCGAGTGAACGTTTGGCCGCCGGTCGTAAACGTCTGATGGTAAACGTAGACGGCCGGCTGGGCCTCGTTGAAGAGCACGCCTTCGCTGCGCCAGTTCTTCAGGAACTGGGCCGCCCTGGTGTAGCGATTGTTAGTATCGCTGTCGCCGGGCTCGTCGCGATTGAGGACCAGTCGCACGACATTCGCCGGGTGCTTCTTATAGAGCTCGTCTTGGAGCGAGGGGCCGATGACGTCGTACGGCGGAGCGACGACGTCCGAGAGCGAACCAACGTGGCCAAGATCGTAACGGAGTCCGCGAAAGGCGTGGATTTCTGGCATGGAAGTTGAGGGCTGCTACAAGGGTGTTAACGTAAGCCGGGGGGCCCCGCCACGGGAGCCGCGAGAATTAGAAACGAAGAGCCATCGCCAGCAAACAAAGCGGGGCTTCGGTTGTTATCCCGAAGCCCCGCACGATTGTCAAACGGGCCACGCGTTCGCCGCCGGAGCCGGCAACACGGCCAGATCCGGAGTCGGCGTCAGAACATTAGTACCGATAGTGTTCCGGCTTGTAGGGCCCTTCGACGGGCACGCCGATGTAGTCGGCCTGCTGGTCGCTGAGCTTCGTGAGCTTGACGCCGAGCTTGCCCAGGTGCAGGCGGGCGACTTCTTCATCCAGTAACTTGGGCAGCACATGGACGCCGATCGGGTATTTTTCCGTTTCGGTCCAGAGTGCAAGCTGCGCCAGCACCTGGTTCGTGAATGAACTGCTCATCACGAACGACGGGTGGCCGGTGGCGCAACCGAGATTCACCAGGCGTCCTTCGGCCAGCACGAGGATCGAATGTCCGTCGGGGAAGGTGAAGCGATCAACTTGCGGTTTGATCTCGACCTTCGTCACATCCTTTTGGCTGGTGAGCCAGGCCATGTCGATTTCGAGATCGAAATGGCCAATGTTGCAAACGATTGCATCGTTCGGCATTTGCTGCATGTGGCGACCGAGGATGATATCGCGATTGCCCGTGGCCGTGACGAAGATGTTGCCTTGCGAAGCGGCGTCGTCCATCGTGGTGACTTCGTACCCTTCGAGCGCGGCTTGCAACGCGTTGATCGGATCGATTTCCGTAACGATCACGCGAGCGCCGAGCGACTTCATCGAGTGGGCACAGCCCTTGCCCACGTCGCCGTAACCGGCGACGACCACGACCTTGCCGGCAACCATGACGTCGGTCGCCCGCTTGATGCCATCGGCCAGCGATTCGCGGCAACCATACAGGTTGTCGAACTTGCTCTTCGTAACCGAGTCGTTCACGTTGATGGCCGGCATCTTCAACTCGCCCTTGGCGTGCATCCGATAGAGGCGATTCACGCCGGTCGTGGTTTCTTCCGACAGACCGCGAATGCCGGGCAGCAATTCGGGATACTTGTCGTGGACCATGGCGGTGAGGTCGCCACCGTCGTCTAGAATCATGTTCAGCGGCTGGCCATCGGGGAAGAACAGCGTCTGCTCGATGCACCAATCGAATTCTTCATTGGTCATGCCCTTCCAGGCGTAGACGGGCACGCCCGTCTCGGCGATCGCGGCCGCGGCGTGATCCTGCGTCGAAAAGATGTTGCAACTGCTCCAGGTGACCTCGGCGCCAAGCGCCTTGAGCGTCTCGATGAGGACGGCCGTCTGGATGGTCATGTGCAAGCAGCCGGCGATCCGGGCGCCCTTGAGCGGCTGGGACTTGCCGTACTTCTCGCGCAAAGCCATCAGGCCGGGCATTTCGTTTTCGGCCAGCATGATTTCCTTGCGACCCCACTCGGCCTGACTCATGTCGGCCACTTTATACGGCAAGCGGGTTTCAACCTGCGCCACGGCAATCTCCTTCTTTTGCTCGGTAGTGAAAGTTGCCCGCCCCCAAATCGAGTGGGATGCGCGAGCATTTTCCATGATATTCCACGAGGACCGAAGGTCGCAAGCCGCCATCACCCCCCGACGTTGCGAAACTCTCTAGCAGGCTGGCTGAAAAAGTCCGTCGCGAACTTTTTCAGCCTCGCGAAGTGCGGAGGTGAACTCCGCACTGCTCTTAAAATAACGACTTACGTCGCTATTTTGCCTCCGTGCGATCTTATCAGGCCGCGGAGTTTTTCCGCAGCCTGCTAGCGAGTCCGCGCGAAGGCATCGCGCGCCGCGCGGACGAATTCATGCATTTGCGCGGCTGACTTTTGTCCCGGCGAAACTTCGACACCGCTGGCTACGTCGACGGCCCAGGGGTGAATCGCGGCGATCGCTTCAGCAACGTTGCTGGGGTTGAGTCCTCCGGCCAGCACCAGTGGCAGGCCGTGCAACGCCGACCGCTGTTTGGCGAGCAGCGGCCAGTCGATTGTCTGGCCCGTGCCGCCGTATTCTCCCGGCCGGCAGGCATCGACCAAGGCGAGCCGGGGCCACGCTCGAAGGCGATGGCAAGCCTCTAGGTAGTCGGCAATCGGTTGCATCTCGGCCTGCAGGCGAAATACTCTCATCACCGGCAGGGGGCGGAGTTCGTGAAGCAACTCGGGTGGTTCGTCACCGTGTAACTGAACCAAATCGAGCGATGCTTCCGCCACGACCTGGCGGATCTCCGCAGGCGACGCATTGACGAATACCCCGACGCGGCAAACTCCCGGGGCAATGGCCCGCGAGATATTGCGCGCCTGGTCGGGTGCGCAGTAGCGCGGGCTACCGGCGTAAAAGTTGAGGCCGATCGCATCCGCGCCCGCATCAGAGGCCGCCGCGGCGTCGACCGCCGAAGTGATGCCGCAGATTTTCACACGAAACATGGTCCAACTCCGATCCCGAGCACTCGGCTTCCAAAGTATACCCTTTCTCGCGAGCGACGGCGGAAGGCGTTCAAGCCTGTTGACCATCAAGGTCGATGACGAACATGGGATCGTACCTTTTCACGCTGCTTTTACCGCTACTGTACCCTCACGCCAGACGATGCCTTTTTCACCGTTCAGCCACCTCCGAACGCCACGGGGACACGACGCCTGGGGCGTGGTTGTTCGAGCCGTGGCGCTTGTGCTGGTAACATTGGGCGTGTTCCTTTCGCGGCCGGCGGCCGTTGGGGCGATACAGCCTCATGCGGCGGCCGACCTGCAACAACGCGCGGAGGCCATGCGCGACCTGGCGAGCGCTCGTCAAGAAGTCGCAACCGCAAAGGCAGAAGCCCGTCGAACCCGGCAGGCCCTGGACGATTTTCTAGCCGGCCACTTCGAGCGCCAGCGCAGTATGTCTTCAGGGCCGGCAGAGGTAAGCGAGAGCGAGTTGGCCGAGCGGGCGCAGATACGAGCCGAACTCGAGTCGAAGCTGGCCGCTCTGCGGGCAAAGCGTACGATGCTCTTGGAGACGCTCACCGAGGAGCATCCCGAGGTGGTTGAGGTTGCTTTGCAAATAGAAAATGCCCAGCGGCGATTGGAAGAAGAGGTCGCGGGCTCGCTCAATAAGTCGGGTAAGACGCTTTCCTCCGTAGCGTCGGGCGACGGCGACGCCGAGAATTACCAGCGACTGTTCGGCGATTGGCAAGCGGCGCAACAGCGGCTCGAGTCGGCCGGGCTTGCGGAATCGGCCGCAGCCGATCGGTTGGCTGCCGTGGCAAGCTTAGCGTTTCCACACGGTCCGCAGGAGATGCCATTCGCTTCCCACTCCACGCCGGCGCCGGATTATGCGCCGCCGGAGGCGGACCATCCCGCAACGGTTGTCGCGGAACCGGCGCAGGAGATCATTTCCGCGGCGCAGCAGCAGCCGACGATCGTCGGAGCAGACGACGCTGAACGGGCGTCTCGCACGCAAACGCTGGCACTCGCCGCCTTGGCGCTTGCGGTCATGTTGGCGGCGCTAGCGGCGATTCGATTGGCGCGCGCTACGTCCGATCCGTTGTTTGCTAGCGCCGACGAGGTTGCGGCCGCGCTGGCCATTCCCGTTGTGGGAATCGTGCCCTATGGTGCGCGGAGCACCACCGCCCATAACCCCGGCATGAAACGCTCACTCTCGATGATCGGGCAGATCGCGTTGGCCTTGGCCGTGTTCTGTGCCGTGGCCTTTGCGATCGTGCATCTCGGCGAGATCGTCGAACTCATTCGCGACCCGGTTGGTAGGTGCCGGGGGTGGATGGGGCTGTAACGCATCGGCAACCCGGTCGTCTGTAAGAGCGACGGCGGCCGACACTCTGCAATCGACCGGTTGGACTGCCTTTGGCGGTGACCTTTCCGGCAATACGAGATGCGGGTGCAGAGGTTCCGGCCTGGATGCCGAACCATAGACTGGCACGCCACTGTGTTGGCTGCGTCAAAGGGTTGCGCCTGGCCAGGTTAGGGGGTTCGGGGGATGTACGAAGCCTTCTTCAACTTTCGAACACGCCCGTTCTCTTCGGTTCCCGAACCGAAGCACTATTACGCCAGCGAGCCAATGGAAGCGGCGCGACGAGGGCTTGAGCGAGCGATCGAACGCGCCGAAGGCCCGGGATTAGTGATCGGTGCGCCCGGAACCGGCAAGACCCTGCTGTGCCGGCTCTTGGCCCAGAGGTTCAATGGCCCGTTTGCCATTGCCTTCTTGTCGTGCGGCCGCCTGAAAACCTGCCAGGCCCTGCTGCAAGCGATCCACTATGAGTTGGGTCTCGAATATCGAGGACTCGACGAGGGCGAGCTGCGGTTGTCGCTGATCGACTTTCTTGAACCCTCTCAAGATGGCCCGCAGGGCTTATTGCTCTTGGTCGACGAGGCCCACACGCTTCCGTTTCGACTTCTGGACGAGGTGCGCCTGATCACGAACCTGATTCGAGACGGCCAGCCTCGGGTGCGCGTCGTCCTGGCCGGTGGACCTGTCCTCGAAGAACGCTTTGCGAGTCCGAAACTGCTGTCGTTTGCGCAGAGAATCGCGGTACGCTGCTATTTGGAACCGTTGAATCGGGCGGAGACGCATGCCTATGTTCGCGCCCAGATCGTAGGCGCGGGTGGCGAGCCGAGCCGGATCATCGACGACGAAGCGATGCAAAGCGTTTATCGTGCGACGGACGGTATTCCGCGCTTGATCAATCAGGTTTGCGATCACGCGCTCGTGCTCGCGGCTGTTGGCGGGCACTCTCGGCTGACCAGCGACGCCATCGACGAAGCATGGTCCGACTTGCAACAGCTTCCGGGGCCTTGGTGTCCGGAGGAAAGTGACGCCGACGGCAGTCAGATTGTCGAGTTTGGTCATCTGCCGGACGACGATGCCCGGCCCGAGTCGATTCCGTTTGCAGCCAATCGGCAGCCGGCGCCGCCGGTCGTTCGGCCCTTGCTGCGCGTCGAAGCGGCGGACGAAACGCCGGTGGCTGCCGTTGAGAATTCATCTCCGGTCGTGGTGTCTCGCGTGCCGGAAGTCGAACTTGATTTTCCGGAGTTTGGCGATCCGTTCAGCGAGGAATTCGCCGAGGAGGAACTCGTACTTAACCAGTACGCCGCGGACATCGAGATCTTTGCGGACGTTCCGCGTGTGAGCAGTTGGGAAGGGCGCCAGATCGGAGCCTTATTGAACTCGCAACGAGCCGAGGTGCCGCGTGAACCGGCCAGTTTTTGCGAGCCGCTGGACGGCGTTTCGATCCTTTCGGCGGCGAGCGACCCGGTGTTGCCGGACGAGGACGACGAACTCGAGCAACCATCGCCGGTCGAGGCGGAGCTCCCCGAGGCGCCGTTGGAATACCCGGTAGGTGTGTCCGAAACGCGGCCAGAATCGCAGTCGTACACGACTCGGTCTCTTGCCGAACTGGTGCGACCTTCGGGTGAGCGAACCAAGATCGTCATCGAGAATCATCCGCCGAGCGAAGTGGTCAAGACAACCTTGGCTCGGTCGCGCGGGGTGGAATTTCGGCAGTTGTTCTCAAAGCTGCGGCGCGGTTAGGCTTGTCGAGGAGACGAACGGCATGGGACGGATGCTCGACGCACTCAAGGCGCTCGATGCGCGACCGCAAACGGAGCCGCCCGTGCCACAACCGCCGGAGGGCGACGTTGCATCGAGCGGGTCCAATTGGGACAAGGTGCTCGATGAAACGACGACGCTCGTCGAGACGGCATACGAAATGTTTGGGTTGCCGCCGCTGATGGCGGAAGATCCGCTCGACGAGCTGTCGCATAGCGAGCCGGTGACACCGGAAGCGGCGCCACCAAGGCGCCCCAAACTGCACGCGCCACCGTTCGAAACGTGCACGCTGCCGGTTGGCGGAGAGCCGGCCGAATATTACCGAGAAGCCGCCGCGAGGATTCGCGATCAGGGCGCAAGCAACTATAGCAACGTGTTGCTGTTCGTGTCGGCCTCGCGCGGAGTGGAGTCCGTGTTTTCGATGACCGAGCTCGCGCACGCGTTCGCCTCGCAGTCGGCTGGCGACGTGCTGCTGATCGATGGTGATTTACGCGAGGGGAGACTGTCGAAGCTGGTGTCGCGTCCGGGGGCGGGAATGGTCGAGGCCATGCTGGGGCAGGTGCCGTGGCCAGACCTGATTCATCCGACGAATGTGGCCCGGATCGATTTCGTTTCCCGCGGAATCGGCCAGGTGCCCACCTTTGAAAGGCCACAGTTCGGATGGAGTGCGCTGCGTCCCCGGTATCGCACGGTGCTTATCGGTTTGGCCAATCAGGCCGAGCCGGAGACGCTTTGGCTGGCTGCGCGCTGCGACGCCGTTTATTTTGTTCTTTCGCGGTTGCACACGCGACGTTCTAATGCGAGCGTGGCGGTCAATGCCCTGCGAGCCGGAGGCGCTAATGTGGCCGGCTGTGTCATCGTGAACGACTAGCAGGCCGTTCTTTCTCCGCGAAAACGCGACAATTTCGTGGGCGGTGGTGCGCGCGGAAGCCGTAAACTAGAATCTAGGACTTGACTCGTTGGTTTCCGGTCGGCGAACGTGATTCTCGAGGCTCATTCATGCGGACATTTCTCGTAACTGGTGGTGGTGGTTTTGTAGGTTCGCACATTGCGCAGGCGCTACTCGCCCGCGGCGACAAGGTGCGCGTGCTCGACAATTTTTCGACAGGTCACAAATCCAACGTCGCGGCGGCCGGTTCGGGAATTGAGCTGATCGAAGGGGACATCACCGATGCCGATACCGTCGCCAAGGCCGTGAAGGGGGTTGATTGCATCTTTCACGAGGCGGCCCTCGCCTCGGTTCCGCGAAGTGTCGAGAATCCGCTGGCGACAAACGCGGCCTGCGTGACGGGGACTCTGACTATCTTGAATGAAGCGCGCAAGGCCGGGGTGCGCCGCCTGGTGTATGCGGCCTCTAGCAGCGCTTATGGGGATCAGCCGACGAGCAGTAAGCGCGAAACCGATTTGCCCTCGCCGATCTCTCCGTATGGTGCCGCCAAGTTTGCTGGAGAATCGTACTGTCATGCCTTTTGGGCGACGTACAAGTTTGAGACCGTTTGCATTCGATATTTCAACGTTTTTGGGCCACGTCAGGATCCCAATAGTCAATATTCGGCGGTGATTCCACTATTTATCACGGCGATGCTCGCCGGACGGCAGCCGACCGTGCATGGCGACGGGCAGCAGTCGCGCGATTTTACTTACATCGACAATGTCGTTCATGGCAACCTTCTGGCCGCCGATGCGAAGCCGGAGTTGGCGTGTGGGCGGACGTTCAACGTCGCCAATGGCCGTTCGACAAGCCTGTTGCAGCTTTTGGCATTGCTCAACCAGTACCTGGGCACATCGATCGAGCCCGTGCATACCGCCCCACGCGTGGGCGACGTGCGCGAGAGCCTGGCGGACATTACGCAGGCTCGCAAACGCCTGGCCTATGAGCCGCAGGTGACCTTCGAAGAAGGGCTAAAGCGTTCGATCGAATACTACCGTTCGATCGCCGGCAAATGAGCCCCTTGGCCATCATGGCCTTTTTAGCCTCGCAATCCTTGCGCTTTCTAGGAGCGGGCACTGGGGGAAGACTCGCGGGTGAAGAGGGCGTAGGCAACGCCAACGGCAGACACTCCGACGGCCAACGCGACAAACGTGCTGGAGTAGGGGGGCCACCCCGCCGCGTGACTGACTTCGACCATCCGGCCCACCAGCGGATTGCCAATCAGCATGCCGGTATCGAGCGAAGCCAGCATCAGCGTCGTGCCAAGTCCACGATAACGAGGAGGAAACGACGTGCTGCCCTGGGCCGTTACGCTGGGAAAGAGCACCGCGTGGGAAATGCCGGCAAGCACTCCTGGGAGCAGTAAGCCCCACTGACTGGTCACGGGCAAGTAGAGCAGGAAGCTTGCGGCCAAGGCGGCCAAGCCGATGTAGATCATCGGCCGGACACCGACGGTGCTGGGGAAATTACGCGTGGCCAGCCGGGCCAGAAACGCGGTGCCGCTGTAGGCTGTAAAAAACAAGCCGGTGTGCTGGAGGCCATATTGCTCAATATACGTCGGCAGAAAGGTCGTGGGAATGACCAGGCCGACTCCCATGACCACCGCCAGGAGCATGACGCTGCCCGGATGGTAGCGGGTTATTAGCCAGATGAGCGGCGGCCGCTTGCGGCGGCGCGGCGGCGGGTCATGTTTGGTTGCGAGATGTGCGCAGACGAAAGCAACCGTTCCCAGCAGTGCCGAGACGACGAACATCGCGTTCAGATTCGCGCGCGTGATTGGTTCGTGGCCGCAGAATATATCGCCGAGGATCGGTCCCAAAGCCATGCCGATAAAGCCCGAGGTGCCCAGGGTGCCGATGACCTCGGCCGTGCGTGCCAATGGCAGGCTGCGCGAGATGCTGGTAATCGAAGCGCCAAACCAGCCGGCGACACTTGTCGCGTAGCAGATACGCAACAGCAGGATTGCCGGGCCGTGGACGTCTTCGACCAGTAGGTGTGCGAGTAGCGCGACGATGAACGCGGTGTTTGACCAGAGCCAGATCCGTCGGGCGCCGAGATGGTCGATGCCGAAGCCCTGAAGCAGCCGCATCGTGAGGCTACCTACCATGCCGACCCCGACGATGAGACCGACGTTCCACTCGGTACCGCCGAGATAGAGCACGAAATCGGCATAGCGATACATGAGCGCCATGGCGATTGTGAAGGCCGTGTTGCCGACGTACGTGATCCAGAACGTCCGGTCGTAGACCGAGCGATTTCCCGCTTCGGGGCGCGGATTGGCGCGAGGGTCGGCCGCGGCTGGCGGCACGACGGTTTCCGCAGAAACGCTCATGAAGTGGCGGGACGGTTGTAGGACTTGGAACGCCGGGCAACCTAAGATTGTAAATGAGCCGAGGGGCCACCGATAGGGAACGGGCTCGTCGGGGCGACAACTCGGGTGGCAACTTGCTATGCTGACAAACCTTGCGACGCCATCTGCGGAGATCGGAGGTCAGGTCGATTTGAGTACGCACCAGCGACGCACGACGCTCGTCACGTTGGCCACCTACAACGAGATCGAGAACTTGCCGCGGCTCGTCGCGGCGATCTTGGACGTTGCGCCGGAGGTGGACATCCTGGTCGTGGACGACAATTCGCCCGACGGGACCGGTCGCTGGTGTGACGAAGAGGCCCAGCGCGAGCCGCGGCTGCGCGTCTTGCATCGGGCCGGAAAACTGGGCCTTGGCACCGCGATCATCGCCGGAATGCGATATGCCATCGAGTACGGCTATCCATTCGTGCTCAACATGGACGCCGATTTCAGCCACGATCCGAAGTATTTACCGGCCATGATTAGCGGCATGCAGCCGGCGGCTGGACTGCCGGTCGATGTCCTCGTCGGTTCGCGGTATGTGCGTGGTGGATCGGTGGAAGGGTGGCCGCTCCATCGCAAGGTCATGAGCTGGCTGGTGAACGGCTATGCCCGCTGGCTCTTGGGGCTGGATGTGAAGGATTGCAGTGGCGCCTTTCGCTGCTATCGCACATCGCTCCTTGCGCAGCTCGACTTTGACGAAATTCGCTCTCGCGGCTACTCGTTTCAGGAAGAGATCTTGTGGCGATTGCGGCGGCTGGGGGCGCGCATGGTCGAAACGCCGATTACGTTTGTCGATCGAGTGCATGGGCACTCTAAGATTTCGCCACGCGAAGCCTGGGCCGCTCTTGGAGTGATTTTCGCGCTGGCCGGCGAGAAGACGCCGCGATCCGCCAAGCAATCTAACGACGTCGTGTCGTCCTCCTAGCTAGAATCAAGAATGGGAACTGGCCCGACTTGCGACAGCTACCGGGGTAAAGACGGCTCGAGGCCATTCAATTCAACCTACTGCGGTTCGCGATGAACGTACTTGTCACCGGCGGCGCCGGCTTCATCGGCAGCCACTTTATCGAACTGCTGCTGGCGACCGATGCCGGTGCGCAGGTCATTTGCCTCGACGATTTCAATGACTATTACGACCCGGCTCTTAAGCGGGCGAATGCGGCCGCGATTGCATCGCTCGGCCAGGTTCAGATCGTGGAAGGCTCGTTTTGCGATGCGACATTGGTAACGGCGCTCTTCGAGCAATGCCGGTTTGATTGCGTCGTACATTTGGGGGGGTATGCGGGCGTGCGCACCAGTCTGGAGCAGCCGCTGACATACGAACACGCGAACGTGCGCGGCACGTTGGTGTTACTCGAGGCCGCGAGGCGGTTTCCGGTCAAACGGTTTGCGTTTGCCTCTTCGTCGACCGTGTATGGCGTGGGGTCTCCGGTTCCTTTCGTCGAAGACGCACCGCTGGGCGTGCCGCTCAGCCCTTACGGCGTTACGAAGCAGGCTGCGGAGCTCTTTGCCCGGCACTACTGGCAGGTGCACCAGGTGCCCACCGTGTCGCTGCGTCCGTTCAGCGTTTACGGTCCGCGCATGCGTCCCGACCTGGCGATTCACGTGTTTGCCGCGGCGATTGCCGCGGGCCGGCCAATTCCACTCTTTGGGGACGGTAGCTATCGGCGCGACTTTACGCATGTCAGCGATGTTTGCCTTGGCCTGCTGGCCGCGCTTACGGCAGACGGTGTCGAAGGCCAGGCATTGAATCTGGGCCATCATGAACCGATTGCCATGCTCGAATTGATCCGGCTGCTCGAACGCGCCTTGGGCACGCCGGCCAAGATCGATTTTCGGCCCGCGTTCGCGGGCGACATGCCCGTCACGTGTGCGGATTTATCCAAAGCCGGGCGGCTATTGGGGTACCAGCCCCGGGTAAGCATCGCCGAGGGCGTGCGCGACTTTGTACATTGGTTCCGCGCGCAACGCCCATCGGCTTGATGTCGCTGGCCATTGTCGCCTGGGAGGCGACGATGGTTCTGGTTACTTCGCCTCGCCCGTCAGCCGAGCTACCTCGGGCTCGATCGCTTCGGCCCAGATGGTGTATCCCTGCGGGCTGAGGTGCAGGAAGTCGGGCATGATCTCACGCGTCAACGTGCCGTCGGGCGTGAGGAACTTTTCGCCAATGTCGAGGTAGAATACGTGTTCGCCGTCAGCGAGTTTCGAGGCGGTCTCGCTGGCCTTGGCGTTCTTTTCTCGCTGCGGATTTGGTTTTTCTCCGCGGGGGAAGATGCCCAGCACGAGAACTTTGGTCTCGGGCAGGTTTTCACGCAGGTTCTTGACGATGGCTTCGATGCCGGCGGCAATTTCCTCGGCCGTATTGTCGTCGCCGTTCGAGTTGTTGGTGCCGATCATCAGCACGGCCAGCTTGGGCTGGATGCCGTTGAGGTTGCCATTTTGAAGCCGCCAGAGCACGTGTTGGGTGCGGTCGCCGCCGATGCCCAGGTTGACGGCCTTGCGGGGAGCGAGGTGCTTCGCCCAGGCTTCTTTACCGTTGCCCTCCCAGCCTTGCGTAATCGAGTCGCCGATCATGAGCAGATCGACATCGCCCTGCTTGACCCGCTCGTTGAAGCTGTTGTGGCGTTGGATCCATCCTCCCTCGCGCGGAACGGGCACCACGGTCGACGGTGGATCGGCAGCCAAGCCGAATGTGGCTGAGGTTACCATCAGGATGGCGGCGGTAAGCAGCGGGCTCCGCAGGTTGCATGTCATTGAGAGTAGCTCCAGGCAGGATTGGTTGGAAAATGCGGGCGCAGCCCCTGGACGCGGGCCGGCGGCTGGGACCAGGATAAAGGCTGCCGCGGGGCAAGAAAAGCACGTAGCGCGGAATTCTTTCGCGCTTGCGCGGGGGCTGTTTGCATAGAACCGTTCGCCCGGCGCGATGGATCCTGTTCGGCAGAGACGGAGCGCTGTATAATGCCCCGGATTTGGGCGAGCGGCGCGGGCCGGGACTGGGCCTCGCGCGCAAAAAAAGAGGGCTCTTGCTCGCCGGGGCAAGAACCCTCTCAATTGGCTGTCCGGAAAGCGGCGATTGACCGCTCACTCGGAGACCCACAGCCGTACAAAGCGTATCGGGCTAGCAGCGTTGTAAACTTTAATGCCCGCCCTCCAGCGCCGGGCCCGATCACTACAGCCGGAAGGGTTTAACGCGCCGCGCGCGCCAAGGTCTACGAAAAGCACACACGTATGAAAGTTGCCAAACTGGCTCTCGAAGACGGAACCATATTCACGGGCGAATCGTTCGGCGCAACGGGCGAGGTCGGCGGCGAAGTGTGCTTCAACACCTCCATGACCGGATATCAGGAGATCCTGACAGATCCCAGCTACCGCGGCCAGATCGTCACGATGACGTATCCGGAGATCGGGAACTATGGCGTCAACGACGAGGATCTGGAAAGCGAGAAGCCGCATCTGGCGGGGTTCGTGGTCCGCAATCGAAGCTCGATCGCCAGCAATTTTCGCTCGGGCGGGCGGCTCGACGAGTATCTGACGCGTCATGGCGTTGTTGGAATCGCTGGCGTCGACACGCGGGCCCTCGTCCGGCGCATTCGCGAGCACGGGGCGCTCAAGGGCATTATTTCGAGCGGCGATCTGGACGACGCCAGTCTGGTGGCCAAGGCCAAACGCAGTCTGGGACTCGTGGGCCGTGACCTGGTGCGCGAGGTGATGCCCGAGCGGACTATCGATTGGACCGAGCGGCTTAGCTCTTGGGCCAAACTACGATCGCTCGGACCACAGGGCGTCTCGACCGTTTCGCGGCACGTCGTGGCGCTCGACTATGGCATGAAGTGGAACATCGCCCGGCATTTGTGCGACCAGGGGAGTCGAGTTACGGTGCTGCCCGGCACGAGCACCGCGGCGGACGTGTTGGCCCATCAGCCAGATGGAGTGTTTCTGTCCAATGGTCCGGGCGATCCGGAGCCGTTGGAGTATGCGATAACGACGATCCGCGAATTGCTGGGCAAGACCCCCATCTTTGGCATTTGCCTGGGGCATCAACTGCTGAGCCTGGCCTGCGGCGCCGAGACCTTCAAGCTGAAGTTTGGACACCGTGGCGCCAATCAACCGGTGCAAAACCTGGAAACGGGACGCGTGGAGATTACCTCGCAGAACCACGGCTTTGCCGTTCGCGAGGATAATTTGCCAAGTTGCCTGAAGGTAACGCATCGCAACTTGAATGACGAGACGATCGAGGGCGTGCGCCACGTAGAACTGCCCGCATTCAGCGTACAGTATCACCCCGAAGCATCGGCCGGACCGCACGACAGCGATTACCTCTTTGATCGCTTCTGGGGGCTGATCGAGTCGCAGTCCTAAACGCGCGGTTCACGAGTCACTCTTCGAAGAGTACGCATAGCACGTCAACCGCCGCCAGCGCACGTTCGGGACGTGCGTGATCGCCTTCTTCCGAGTCGCCACAAAGTGAGAGCGCGCAGCGAAGGTACTGTTCGCGCGTCTGCTCGACCAGTTCCGGCTCAAGTTCCGACGCGGTGAGCGGCCAAAGTACTTCCAGCTCGGCAAGCGCGCTGGTGTCGCCGGCGATTGCGGCAAAAACCAGGTCGTCGATCCGTTCCAACATCTCCAGGATCTGGGCCGGCTGGCGGGCCAGACTCGCGGCCAGTTGATCAAGATCCCGCGCGCGCGCCGGATCGTCAATCGCTACGCTGCTGACGTGCTGCGGGTGCGGCTGGTCGGCTCGCTGTTGCGGCCGCGCTGCTGTCGGGCGAATCGCAGCGGACTCGCACGGCGGAGCCGTCCGAGGACGATGGCCGTCGTGCAGGCTTTCTTGAAACTGGGTTCCGAGCTTGTCCAAGAATTCGCAGGTAATTTCCGGGTGAGGCTGTTCCAACTCCGAAGCCAGGACAGAGAGCTTGCCGGTGCGCAGCACTTCTTCGATCCAACCCGCCCACCCGTCAAAGGATTCCGTGGGTGCTGTCCTTCGATCGAGCTTCAGAATGGTTACGCCGCGCCGGGCGATGCTACGCCATGCGGATTCATCCGAAGGCAGCGCCGAGAGTCGCACCTCGCGGAGAGGGGAGAACTTGAGGCCCGTGCAGAAGGAGAACTCGGGGCGGCATTCGACGGGCAGCAAGTTCAATAGGCCGGCGATAAGCAGTTCGGTTGGCGTGTCGCAATAGATCGCTAGCTGCTCGCTGGTCAGGGCTTGTTGGACGAGGGTGGCCATGGCGGCTGGGCCAGGATCGCGCGCGAGCTGCGCCACGAGTCCCAAATCGACGACCGGTGCCCGACCGCCGAGTTGCAACGGCGGCAACGTTTCGGGACTGTTGTCGCGCACACACAGCGCTCCGCTGGCCGAAGCCGCGCGAAGTATGGCGAACGGATTGTTCGCAAACCGCGCCAGCATGTCCGGCGGCACGATCAGAAACTGGGTATAGATCAATTCGCCGCGGCCGCTATATTCGGCGCCGGCTTGGGAGGTGCGCGAAACACAGTAAGCGCCGCTGGAGAGTTGGAAGCAGTTGGCGCTGGTCGCCGTTTTCCCCTGCTCAAGCAAGGAGCCGTGCGAGGGGGCCCAAATCGACAACTCTCGAGCGTCCGATTCGCTGAGATGCGGGCTGCGGCTCAGCAGTTGGTACCCTTGAGCCCGATCTGTCTTGGCGGAGGTAAAAACGGCTTGTTCAATTTGCACGTCAGGCCCCGATTGATGGTTGCTATTCGCCAGGTATTTGCCACCGGCAGACGTTCGCGCGACATCGTCTCGCGAGACGCCGCCTTTAACCGCGGAGGTTGTCGACCAGCCACTCGAATGGTTCGATGATGCCGCGCGGCTCGACACGCAGGGGAACCATGTGCGATGGATTTCCTCGTACCGGACGGTTAGCAATGGCCCCCGCGACTCCGGCCGCGAAGAAGCGGTGCCGCTTGAATTTTTGATTGCAAATCCGGGACAAGCCGGGAGCATGACGTTGGGCATAGGCCGTGGGGTCTTCAAAGCACGATTCACATTGATCTGCTTTGCTAAAAATCAACGCTACGGGCCGCGATGACCAGGGTCTTCGTGGATCTGTCGAAAGCTCGGTGAGATGGCTGAGGAGCTTCATGGTGAAGTAGTCCTCGTCGAGCGAGCCGGCTTGGAGCTTCGTACCGTCGATAAGAATCATCACACCGTCGCAGCGGCTGAGCAGGGAGTGAATCACGCGATACGAATGGGGATGGTCGACTTCCTCGAACAAGGCCTCGCCGGCCATGTCTGGAATGACCATTTCGACCGGCTGCTTCTGCTTTGCGCTACGCAGTTGGCAGTGGACCCAGTTCCAGCGATCGGGCTCGTTGGGGGTCTTGGTCGGAAACTCGCAGCGCGACAGTGCGCTGATCGTGTTGTGTTGAAGCGTGACCGAGAAGCCACCTCGCGCCGCCAGTTGCAAGTGCTTGGGCTGCCGCGAGAGCATATCCAAGAGCATTCCAAGATAGACGGTTTTGCCAACGCCGCTGGGCCCCAGCGCGGCGAACATGATCGGCTTGCTGGCCCGCGATTGGGCCTGATGCGCGAGGATCATTGGCGCAAAGCAATTGCGGCAATATTCGGCGTCGGGCGTATTGCCTTCTTCGCATATCAGGCACGAGATCTGATTGCCGTAGTGGGCGAGCCGCAGGGAGTCGAGTTCCAAGGCGACGGCGCGATTCATGACGGGGTCTCCGCGGGAGTGGGGTCGTCGATTTCGTCGGCAGCTTCCTGGGTGTCCTCCCTCCAGTCGGCCAGATCGTTCAGATGAATGGCGCAGCGAAACCCGAGGTTGTGCTTGCGGGCAAACGCCGTGTCGGCGCTTTGGAACTGGCAACTCGCCTGGCAATCCAGGTACGAGTCGAAAGCTCCCCCGCGGAGGCTTTTCATCTTGGTTTGCACGGTGGTCTCGGGCGAGTCGGTGCTGTTCAGGTTAAAGGCGTCGGCCGTCCATTCCCAGACGTTGCCGATGAGCTGGTGGATGCCGCCCACGCTGACGCCCGAGGGGAATTCGAACACGCTCACCGTGCGTCCGGGGCCCGACCCCCAGAGATTGGCGCGCGAGCGGTCCATCGCCTCGCCCCAGGGATAACGTCGCGAGAGCAACGGGTGCCCGGGGATCGAGACGGGCCAGCTACCGGCTTTGACCCATTCGGCATCGCTCGGCAATCGCTTGCCAATCCAACGGGCATAGGCCACGGCTTCGTACCAGCAGACCCCCGTCACAGGATGGTGTTCTTCGCCGCGCGGAAATCGGCCATGACGCCAGTGCCGTGGGCCGGGATGGCCGGTCGTATCGACAAAGTCGAGCAACGCGGCCCAGATTTCAGGGTCCCAGATCTGCATCTGTTCGTAGCCACCATGCGCAATGAAGTGCGCATACTGACCGTTCGTTACCGGGTAACGGTCGAGATAATAGGCTTCGAGCCGCAACAGGGGCGCTTCACTTTCGGGATCGTCGGCAAACGGCGGACGTAGCGTGACGAAGCCTTCAGGCACCAGCCCCATGCCATCGGCGAGCGCGGCACGCGTGCGGGCAAGCTGCTCGGGCGAAAGGTTTCCGATAAGCTGGGGGCGCAGCAACAGCGCATAGCGGCCTTGGGCAAGCATTTCATCCACGACGGATTCAATTTCCCGGCCGGTTCGCTGCGGCGCGGGCGGCGCGTCTTCTTCTTGCTCCACGACCGCGGCAATCGCGGCTTGCATCGAGGCATCGGCTTCTGTTCTTGCTCGTGAAGTTGCTCCGGCGCCGAGAAGATTGCTAAACCAATCGGGGAGCCGAGAGAAGATGCCGCTTTGATTGTCGGGGCTGGTCGTTCGCATATGAGTATCTCACGCTGACGCAGGTGTTGTTCGCAGCCGTTTATCGTTTCGGGTTCGCGAGTTTGCGGACCTTGCTTTTTTGGAGTGACTCGAACTGCTCCATCACCGATCCCAGAACGCTCTCTTCGGCTCGGTTGCTGCTATGTGGAAGCGTTTGCCGGGCGGTATCGGCCACGGGCGCCGCGGGTTGTGGAGGAACGATCGCGGCGGCGGCGCCGCGCTGGGCGAGCGCCTCGGACTGCATTTCAACGGCCTTGCGCAATTGGCGGAGTTCCTCGCTCCAGTTCTCTCGATCGGCCGCGGCGGTGCGTTTCTGTTCGGCGAGCTGTTCGATGAGCTCAGCGCCTCGATGGCGGAGCAGGTCGAGCTCGTTCTCGAGTTGCCGGCGCTCGTTTTCCGCCTCTTGCAGTTGTGCTTCCAAGGCCCCGGTATCCTGGGCTGCGCCCAGCCGTTCGGTGAGCCGAGTAATTTCTTGCTGGGCGGAAGACAGTTCGGCTCGCAAGGGTTCGATCGTCGAGGATTCGCCGGCTGGAGTGCCGTTGTGCAGGTCGTTCAACTGCTGTTGAGCGGTGTCCCAGGCCGCGCGCAGTTCGGCGAGTTCGCGTCGCAGCGTCTCGTTCGTGGCAATCTGCGCTTGTAGTTCGGCCTGGCTGGCGGCCAGCTCGGTTTGCGCCGCATTGAGACGTGCTGAAACAGAAGACAGCTCCGCGACAAGCGCCGATTCGTCGCCCGATTGGCCGGCGCGGGCGGCCCAAGTTTCTGATTGGCGTTCCAGAGTTTCTCGGAGGTGGCGAAGTTCTTCGCCCCAGGCATCGCGTTCGGCGGATGCCTGGCGATGCTGTTCGGTAAGTTGCTCGGCCAGGTCGCCGGCCCGTTGGCGGACGGCTTCGAGCTCGCCCTGTAGACGCTGTCGTTCCGACTGGCTGGCGAAGAGCTCCTGGGCGAGTTCGGCCGATTCCGCCGGATTCGCCACTTGTTGACGCAATCGTTCGATTTCGCCCTGTGCGGCCGAGAGTTCTCCGCGGAGTCGGGCGGCCTCGGCGGCATTTTCGGCCAAGGGGCCAAATTGGCCACGGAGCTGCGCCAATTCCTCGCGGGCCGCCTCGCGATGCGCCTCGAGCCGCTCGATTTCTTCACGAAGCTGGGCGTTTTGTTCGACCTGGAGTTGTAGGCGGTCGCGGCTGTGGACAATTTCGGCCTCGGCGTGGATGGCTCGCTCGCGAGCCGCGGCCAGTACTTGGGCATCCGTGGCGTTCTGTTCGCCCCGCTCGGCCCAGGCGGCGCATTGCCGGTCGAGCGATTCGCGAACGTGCCGTAGCTCTTCGCTCCACTGCTCGCGTTCCGTCAGCACCAGGCGTTTTTGCTCTTCCAACGCTTCGGCCAGGTCGGCGGCTCGTCGGCGCAGCGATTCCAACTCGCCCAGGAGTTGCTGTCGCTCGTTCTGCATCGTGCAAAGTTGCGATTGCAGCTCCGAGGTGTCCGCGGGGCTGGAAAGCTCCTCGCGCAGACGGGCAATTTCTCCTTGGGCCGCGGTGAGCTCTGCGCGAAGACGGGCGGCCTCGGCGGCGTTTTCGCTGAGAGGGCCGAATTGGCCACGGAGTTGCGCCAGTTCATCGCGCGCGGCCTCGCGCTGCGACTCCAGCCGTTGAATCTCATCGCGAAGCTGGTCGGTTTGTTGCGCCTGTTGGTTCAACCGCTCGCGCCCCTGAGCGATCTCGGCTTCGGCCACGGCTAGCCGTTCTCGCGTAGCAGCCAGCGCGGCGGCATCATCCGACGCCTGAGTCGCCCGCTGGTTCCAGGCTTCGGTCTGACGCTCCATGATTTGGCGCATGTGCCGTAGCTCTTCGCTCCAGCGGTCGCGTTCGCTGTCGGCCTGGCGCTTTTGTTCGGAGAGCGATTCACTGAGATCGGCCGTGCGGTGACGGAGTGCATCCAGCTCCGACTGCAATTGCTGCCGCTCGGCTTGCAGCGTGAGCAGTTGTGCTTGCGCTTCGCCTCCACCGCCATTGGAGAGTTGTTCGCGCATGCGAGCCAGGTCATCTTGCGTGGCCGCCAACTCGACGCGCAAGCGGACCGCGTCGGTGGCCGCTTCCGCGAGCGGGGCGAATTGGCCGCGCAATTGGGCAAGCTCCTCGCGGCTTTCGCGATAGTCGCGTTCCAGGCGTTCGACTTGACTGCGAAGATGTTGGGCCTGTTCGGCCGCCATCTCCAGGCGTTGGCGATTTTGCTCGCACTCGCCCTGAAGCTGGATTATTTTTTCCTGGGCCTGAGTGAGCTCGACGCTTTTGGCCTCGAGTTGTTTCTTGATGGCCCCGCAGCGTCCGGAGAGTTCGTTTTCGGCGCGGACTCGTTCGGCGAGTTGCCGTTCATATTCCGACAGGTTGCGACGAGCTTCGGCCAACTGGCGGCGGCAGTCTGCCAATTCTGAGCCGCGCTGCTCGCAGTCGGCCAGCGTCAGTTCGAGGCATTCGGACACCGACTGATAGCCGCGCCGCAGCTCGCGGATCGACTCCTGCAGGGGCCGTCCGATGGCCGTCAGTGGTATTGAGAGATCGACCGACACGTTCAAATCCAAAGCTCGCGAATCGCACTGTCTTCGGGCAAGGGGCAGCACGGCCACCGCCGGCAGGCAGCGCACGGAATCTTGGCGCGCGGCGGTTCCAAGCTCCGGGGACCAATGCGCCGAGAGCGGCCGCCTTGGCAAATCTAGGTCACTCCCCCGCAGCTAGCAAAAAGGCGGGAAATTCGGGGCGGAGGAGGCGGAAGCGAGAAAATCCGGTTAAAAGTCTCCAGCCTAAGTCATTTAAAAATGAGGGGTTACTGGCAATCGCGCAAATGCGCAAGCTGTGCAGACCTTGCGGCTCGCGAAAAATGTGGCAACCTCATAGGCATTCATGGGAGGCGGCAAATGGATTTTTGCAGCGTCGATGAGCGGGGCCTTAGCGACCTCACGCGACGCGCTGACCACCGTCCGGGACTCTTACCACGAGTCTTGGTCGGCAAACTACTTGTGAGGAGATTTTGATGTTTGTACGACGTTGTTTGTTCCTGGGCGCGGCGTTCGTAGCCTCGCTCATTCTGGCGCAACAGACCGAGGCTCGGATCGTCCGCCGTGCGGAAGTCGTGCCGGCCAGTATGTCCAAGAAGACGGGCGATTGTGCGAAGCCCGAACCGAGCTGCTGCGCTCCGAAGCAGGTTTGCTGCCCAGAGCCATGCATCAAGTATCACCACCGCGGTCCGAAGCTGTGTTGCGGAGATTGCTCGGCGCCCCAGCAAATCGTGCTGAAGGTGAAGAACCCGTGCACCGGTTGCGAGACTGACATTCCGGTGTGCTTGCCCGCCTGCTGCGAAGGCGAACCGAAGGTATGCGCTGGCACGGGCTTTCTAGGCCGTGATATCATCGAGTATGAATGGTGCTGTGGCTTCTCCGTCCGCGTGGCGTTCAAGCACAGTGGAGACATCGTCGTCACGACTTGGGGCCGTTAAGCCGGCCAAGACGTACGACCAAGTCCTCGCCGGCGGCCCGTGAGAACGTGCGTCTCGCGGGCCGCCGCGTTTTTGGTTAGTGGCGGTTCGGGCGAGTTCGCGCTATGATGGCGCAGAGTTCGCCCGGCAGTGGCCAACCCGCAACGATCATTCCAGCATGTCCAAGAAGTCGCGCCAGCGTGAACGAGCACACCTCGCCCGACGTGCAACCGGCGAGACGCAAGCCGTCGATGGATTGACGGTCGCCTGGATCGTGACGGTAATGACCACGGTCCTTTGCGGCGTGGTGGGAGGAGCCATCGTGCTCTCGACGCGAGGCCAACCGGGCGCCGAACAGGCTCGCATGTTCGGAGCCCTGCTGCACTTCAGCGCGTTCATTGCCGCCGTGCTCTCGCTCGTGCTGCTGGCCGCCGTGCTCAAATTTCGCAAGCAAACGCCGCCGGTCGCGATCACCTGGTTCGCGGTGGTTGCGGCGATCGTCGTCATCGCGACGACGTTTCTCTATTGAATGCGGGGTGCGGATTAAGCGACGTTTCGTCGTTCGTCGACGTTGCACTCATCCTTGGACACCACGGAAAGACCCATGTGCGGCGGCGGAGGGCCGTCGTGGGTCTGAAGCCCGACCGGCATTTTCGGTACCTTCAAGCCGAGTTTCTGCAGCCAAGGCCAAATCACGGGGCCATTTGTCCAGAACCAGCGGCCGCGGAAGAAGTAGCTCAGGAAGCACCGCGCATGCAAATCAGCCACTTGCTCCGTGGTGAGATAGCGGTACTTGAGAACTGGCGTATAGACCGTGTATTGCGACGTATCGAAGGTCTCGATCTGCGATTTGATTTGCTCGTAGAATTCGGTGCCGGGATAGGGGGTCACCACGTTGAAGTTTGCGAAGGAAGGGTTCACCGCCTTTGCATAGCGGAGTACGTTGAGGATCGATTTCTCCGTATCTTCGGGGAAGCCGATCATGAACCCCGCCACGGTGCGAATACCCAGCGATTGGCAATGGGCGATGAATTCTCGTTGCCGATCATCGCGAATTGGCGCTCGATGGTAGCGCCGGAGCGTTTCTTCAGACGGAGTTTCGATTCCCACGGTGATGCTTGTAAGGCCGACTTCTCGCAAGGCTTTCAGAACATCTGGCCGTAAGACGTCGATGCGGCTTTCGATGGAGAACTGGATCTTGGTGGGGAGCTTGCCGATCAGTTCCGCGAGGCGAAAGATCTTCTTGCGATCGATGCCGAACAGCGGGTCGCGGAATTTGAACGAGCGGAAGCCATAGAGCTTGATGCCCGCGCGCATTTCGGCCGCGACCAGTTCGGGCGAACGCACTCGAGTCGCATTTTCGACGATGATGTACGGGCAATAGTTGCACTTCAACGTGCAGCCGCGGCTTTGTTGGATCAGGCCGGTCGGAAACTGCGAAAAGTCATAACCGATGCGAAACTTCTGATAGGCGAACGGAGTCCAGTCCGGAAGCGGCAATTGGTCGAGATCGGCGACCTTGCCAATATTGATCGAACGCTCGGTCGTATTGAGCACGTCGTCGAGCTTCCAGAGGAGTTGTTCCGCCTCGCCGCGAACGACGGTGACCGCCAGCCCGTCAAAGGCTTCGGTCATCGAATGGGCCACGGCCCCGGTGACGATCACCTTGCAGCCGGGGTTTTGGGCGAGTGCCGTGGCCATGGCCTGCCGCTCCAGCGGCAGGGTGATGAGCGAGGGGTTGAAGACGTAGAGATCGGCCCCCACTGGCACGTCGTCCAGCGAGTACTCGACGCGATGCCCTAGCTTGCGGAAGATCGCCGTCAAGTAGGCAAAAACCAACGCCGTGGGCCGATAGTCTCGCTTGAAAAAGTGCCGTACGATGCGACCTCCGATTCCTCCGCGACCGGGGAATTGGCCGACGCCATAGCCGCCGGCAAAATCCTTGGCGACATCTAATTTTCGCGTATCCCAAAGTACAACACGCATCGGGGATTCCTTTCCGCCGTGCTAGGACGAGTTGGTTGTCAGGCAGCGCGTCGCGCGCCTGGGGACGGTGAATGGTCGGCGGCCGAATCCGGACGTCGAATGCTGACGAGCGTTCCGCCGGGCCGCATGTCGTAAGTGATTCCTTTCCAGACGATTCGCCGAGTCATGGCCGAGGCGATAAGGCCGACGAGACCCACCGCGCCGGCCACCGGGCTCAGCAGGGTATCGAAGCGGCGAACCGCTGTCAGCTCGGCGTACTTCGAGGGCAAGTACAACCGGCAGGCGGCGTGTCTGAGGCGAGAACGGTTCCACTGCATCGCATAGAGCAGTGCGAACGCGGCAGCCGTTTGGAATGCCCAGGGACCTTGAGTTGCCGCCCCCACGATGGTCGCGGTAAGACTCCCCCAGATTCCAACCTGAAGGACGGTCGAACCGCCGAGCAGTGCGTACCAGTGGACCGGCGTGTAGCAGCGGCCGATGACGAGCTGCCGCCGGACGAAGCTGAGCATGTCGCGCAGATTGACGTCCAGCGGCGACGGCAAGATACACATCGGTTCGGCGGAAACGCGCCGTTGTAGTCGGGCCATCGTGCGCGTGGCGACCAGGTCGTCGCTCAAGGTTCCCTGCCAAGCCTCGCGTACGCCGCTAGACTCGAACACCTCGCGCGAGATTGCCCACGAACCACCCCAGATCAGGTGATGTTTTCCGGGAAACATGATGGGAATGATCGAACCGTTCAAACTGGCCAGAGCAAGGTTCGCAAAGGTCCGTCGCTTGGGCACGAAGTAGCGGTAGCCCGTCGTGACGGGAAAGTTATGAAGTCGGCTTGTGAGTCGACGCAGCCAGTCACGCGGAGGGCGCACGTCAGCGTCGACAAACGCCAGAACGCCCGCTTGGGGCGGCAGCTCGGCGGTGGCGACGAGTAAGTTGTGGACTTTCTGGCCACTGTGTTGTGCAAGGCCTGAAACGATCAAGCGTGCCGGAACCTGGTGATACTCGTGCATCATATGACGAATCACCGCGGCGGCAGGGTCGTGCTCGCTCTCGACGATAAAGACGAGTTCATAGCTGCATTGCTCCTGTTCGAAGAGCGGCCGCAGATTGCCATGCAGGTCGTCGTCGTGCCCCTTGCACGGCACAAAGAGCGCAATGTGCCGGTCGAGGCCGGTCGCCACGGGATGCTTGGAGCGGCTACGCGCGTATCGGCGGTGTTCAAACGTTTGCCAAGTGAGCAGCGCTGAAAATAGCGTTGCCACGGCAATGACCGTCCAATAGCCGGTAACCAACCATTCCATAAGGGAGCACCTTCCGTGGCGCGTTGCTTGGATGGGACCGGCTTGCGCTGCCTGGTGCGCAAGCTAATCTCCACGCGGGCCGAGATGATATCGCCGGGTCTGGGAGTGGTCAACCTCGATTGAGGGAGGCCGCGAGCGGGGGATTCGCGCGGCGCTATCGAGATCGTGTTACGGCTGCTGCCCGGGGGGAAACCCCGCTTCGCGCAACTCTTTATAGCCTGCTTCCAGCGGTTGAATATCATAGCCGAGTTTTTGCAGGATTTGGGCGGCCGTGATCACGCGCACTCCGCTTGCGCAGTGGCAATAGATCACTTTGTCTTGGGGAAGGCTCTGCGTAACTTGGTTGCGAATGACGGGATCTTGGCTCATTAGCCGCAGCTTGCTGAGCGGTACGAGCGTGGCGTCTGCCAGGTGGCCTTGCTTCCACTCGCCGGTTTCGCGCACGTCGATCAAGACGGCCTTCTTCTGGGCAAGATTGCGACGAATCGTCGCATGGTCATCCCGCGTATATTCGACAGCCGGGCAGGGGCTTGCTAGCGTCAAGATCGCTAGCACCGCGGAAAGCGCAACCCTGAAGGGCGAGCATGCGGGCACACGGCGGCAAGCATAGCGGATGGTTATCATGGCCCGAAGTATATCGTCTGGCGGTCCGATGGCACAGATTCGCGGCGCCAGTCCACGCGCTACGCCGCCACTGGAACCGGACGTCGTATGACGGCGGCCGACTCGGGCTTTGTTAGCGCGACCGCGGCGAGCGTGCCGCCGAACGCCACGGATAGCTTAAGTGCCGCCGAAAGCTGGCTTTTACGTCCCACGAGCGGAATACAATCGAGATCGCACTCCGGATCGGGTTGCGTCAGGTTCAGTGTCGGAGGAAGGAATCCGTCGCGCATGGCAAGTGCGGTGATAGCCAATTCAACGCTGCCGGCAGCATTGATCAAATGGCCGAGGATCGACTTCGTGGCGCTGGCCGAGATCTGATCGGCCGCGCGGCCCAGGGCCCTGCGAATTGCCTTGGTTTCGGCGACGTCGTTTTGCGGCGTGGCCGTGCCATGGACGTTGATGTAACCAATGTCGCGGGGAGCAAGCTTCGCTGTGCGAAGCGTCTCGGTGATCAGATGCGACAAGGCGTCGCTTTCCGAGTCGATGCCGGTCACGTGATGGGCCATTGCCAGCAGGCGTCCCGCGGCGATTTCCGCATAGATGGATGCTCCGCGGGCCAGCGCATGGCTGTATCGCTCAAGGACGAACATGGCGCCGCCCTCGCCCATGACAAACCCTTGCCGGTCGCGATCAAATGGACGACAGGCCTGTCGGGGGTCATCGTGATCGGCCAAAACCTTCATCTGGTGAAAACCGGCCGCGAATAGAGGCGTGATCGCTTCGGCGCTGCCGGCCAAAGCCACATCGCACTGGCCATCTTGAATGGCTCGAACCGCGGTGTGCAGGGCGATCATGCCGCTGGCGCATGCGGTCGAGTGACTCAGGCGTGGGCCGTGCAGGTTGTGGCGGTTTGCGACGATCGAACAAGCCGAGTTCGGCAACCATTGTTCGGTCCATGGAACCGTGGTTGGCGGATTGAGATCTCCGCAGTCCATCTGGTCGATGAGGGCCCGAATATCGCCCATGTGGGCACTGATGGCGCAGCCGATGCGTTCCGGGGCGATGTTCGAGCGGTCCAGGTTCGCATCGGCGACGGCTTCATCCGAGATAAGCTCACAGAGGGCGATCGACTTCAGTTTGTCCGGACTGGAGAGTTGGATATCCGCCGGAGCACCGATCAGCATGCCGTCTGGAATTCCGGGCAGTCCTGTGAGTCGGCGCATGGCACTGCGCCCGCTGCAGACCGCCTGCCAAACAGCTTCTCGGCCTTGGCCTACGGATGCCGTCAAGCCAATCCCGGTAATCACGACGCGTTCGGAGATTCGCTTCGAGGGATGCACGCGCGTCCTCTGCCGTCGTAAATCAACGATGAAAAGGGTGAAACTCGAAAGAATGGAAACGGTCGACGTGTCCGCGAGTCGCTCACGACGCTGGTTGTTCGCCTCGGCTTTTGAGCTGCCCGAAGGCGGCGAACTGTACCTAAACGTCGCGTGAGAGCCAACCGCAAGTCAGGAAAAAATTGCCCCCAGGACGATGCCCGCTAGCGGCGGCGGAGCATGTTTCGCAAAGAATTCACCGTGCGGAAAATGGGTTTGGCCGGTTGCAATCAACGGCAGGGCTGCTACATTCAGGCCGTGGGAAATAAGCCCAAGGATGGCAGGAAAGTTGACTGAATGATGGGAAATTGGCCCAAATCTGTCGAGTGGCTCTGTCTGTATGATCCCATCGCAAGATTTTTTGCTGGGCGAGTATCCCCGTACGTTGGACGATCGCTACCGTCTTTCGGTGCCACCGGAGCTTGCCGATCTGCTTTTGCGGTCCGGGCCGGACGCGATTCTCGCCAAGGAACGCCCCGGGTGTCTGAGCCTGTGGAATGCCGAGCAGTGGCAGCAACGGCTGGATGCCGGTGTCGAACTGGTGCGCAGCAAAATGCAGGCGGGCCGGCTCGAAGGCAAGTTGGAGGAAGTGCAGCTACTCGCTCGGCTGCTATCAACACGTCACAAAAACGTACAGCTAGCGGGTCGCGGCCGGCTTTCGATTCCCGAGGGCTTTCGCGAATTCCTTGGCGCGCAGCAAGGCAGCGATGTAATGGTGATCGGCGCCGGAGTGTGTATCGAAATTTGGCGGCCGGCGACCTGGCTGACTCACTTGGAAGAACGCATGCCGGAGTTCCGGCAACTCTTGGATCGGCTCAGTAGCTGAACTACGAAAAATTGAACGACCATGCCCGGCAGATTGGGAACCAACGTGTAGTTTTTTCCTGCCCGTGTGACCCGAAGTGGGAATGCAAGTCCCAGGGAACGGGCTCTTGTTTGGCACGGAAGCCCAAACACACCATCTGCCGGGCATGGCGTTTTATCGAGACCGCCGCATTACGTGAGCCAGTTTCCGCCGTGCCGCTCCGGTATCAAGGCTGTGGCGTCTTTAAACCCGTTGCGCTGCGCCTCGCGAGAGATGTTTTTCGCGGGCCGCATTGACGAAGCCGGAAAACAGCGGGTGCGCGGCGGTCGGCTTCGACTTGAACTCGGGGTGAAATTGCACTGCGACAAACCAGGGGTGGTTTGCCAGTTCGATGATTTCGACCAGCGCGCCATCAGGGCTCGTGCCGGCAAACAACAGGCCGTTGGCTTCGAACTGTTGTCGGTACATATTGTTGAACTCATAGCGGTGCCGATGCCGCTCGCTGATCACTTGTCGGCCATAGGCCAGGGCGGCTTTGGAGCCGGGCGCGAGATGGGCGGGTTGGGAGCCTAGCCGCATGGTTCCCCCTTTGTCGGTGATGGTCTTTTGCTCATCGAGCAAGCAGATGATCGGGTGGGGAGTATCCTTGCTGAATTCTGTGGAGTGCGCCCCCTCCAGGCCCGTGACATTTCGGGCAAATTCAATCGCCGCGCACTGCATTCCGAGGCAAATGCCAAAGAATGGGATTTCTCGCATTCGGGCGAAGCGAATTGCCTCGCCTTCGATGCCCCGTTCGCCGAATCCGCCCGGGACGAGCAGTCCGTCGTAGCCGCTGAGCAGCCGCTCGGGCCCTTCTTGTTCGATGGCCTCGCTTTGAATGCGTTGCACGCGCACCTGGCAGCGGTGGGCGATTCCGGCGTGATCGAGCGATTCGTAAATCGATTTGTAGGCGTCGCGATGTTCGGCATATTTGCCCACGACGGCGACCGCGATCTCATGCTGCGGATTGCGCATCGTGTGAATCAAATCGCGCCAGCGATTGAGGTCGAGGTTTTCGGCCGGCAGGTTTAACTGCTCGACGATCAGCTCGTCGAGCTTGTTTTCGCTGAGGCTGAGGGGAACCTCGTAGATCGAAAAGTCTTTATCCTTTTCTTCGATGACTGCCTCGATCGGAACATTGCAGAAGAGAGCGATCTTTTCCCGGTCTTCTCGCGACAGCGAACGCTCGGTGCGGCAGATAAGCACGTCGGGTTGAATGCCGATTTCACGTAGTTGACCCACCGAGTGCTGCGTTGGTTTGGTCTTGAGCTCGCCGGCCGCCTTCAGATACGGCACGAGCGTGAGGTGAATATATAGGCAATTGCGTTTGCCAACGTCGAGCGAGAACTGGCGGATCGCTTCGAGGAAGGGTTGGCTCTCGATATCGCCGACCGTTCCGCCAATTTCGGTGATTACCACGTCGACATCGTCGTCGGCGAGCTTGCGAATGCAGTTCTTGATCTCGTTGGTGATGTGAGGAATTACCTGGACTGTCTTGCCTAGAAATTCGCCGCGCCGTTCCTTGTTGATTACCGAGAGGTAAATCTGCCCGGTGGTAAAGTTTGAATCGCGAGTCAACGGACTATGGGTGAACCGCTCATAGTGCCCCAGGTCGAGATCCGTCTCGCTGCCGTCGTCGAGCACGTAAACTTCACCATGTTGATAAGGGCTCATCGTGCCTGGGTCGACGTTGATGTACGGGTCGAGTTTTTGCATTCGCACCCGCAAGCCGCGTTGCTCAAGCAGCATTCCGATCGAGGCGCTTGTGAGCCCCTTTCCGAGTGAGCTGACAACGCCACCGGTCACGAAAATATGTTTCGTCATACAATTTCCATCCTGCTGCAAAAACTAGATTTCCCGTGAGTGCGCACGGATAGCGGCCGAATCAGCTCGGAATGCGCCCGCAAAAAGCTGGCAGGGGACGCTGCGAGGCGGGGCCAGGGACAGCAATCCCTGGAACCGTATCTTAACGGTTTCGAGCGCGGCTGACAAACGCCCGGTAATCCTCGGGCGTGTCGATGCCAACGGTCCGTTCGTGGACCACGCCGACCCCGATTGCGAAGCCGCTTTCGAGTACCCGAAGCTGTTCGAGGTTTTCTAGCTTTTCCAGCGGCGTGCGGGGAAGTTCAGCCAGACGAAGCAGGAAATCGCGGCGATAGGCATAGAGCCCAATGTGTAGATGGAAGAGGGCGGGCTCGGCGTCCAGCAGGTCGTCACGCCATTCACGAGCGTGGGGAATCGGGCTGCGGCTGAAGTACAATGCCCGGCCGCGTTCGTCGAAGACCACCTTGACGCAGGAGGGGTCTTCGAGCACCGCCCGGTCGCGAATGGGCGTTGCCAGCGTCGCCATGACCAGGTCGGGATTGGTTTCCAGAAGTTCGATTACCCGGTCAATGGACGAACCTGGCAGCTCGGGCTCGTCGCCTTGGACATTTACCAGAATATCCACTTCTGGAAGTTGTTTGGCCACCTCTGCAACGCGGTCGGTGCCGCTAGCGCACGCGGGGCTGGTCATCAAAACGTCGCCGCCGAAGCCACGAACTGCCAAGGCGATTTCCTCGTGGTCGGCCGCCACGATCATACCGCTGGGGCGGGTCGCCTGAGTTGCCGCTTCATAAGTGTGTTGGAGGAGGGATTTTCCGGTTTCTGCTAGCAGCAGCTTGCGGGGCAGCCGGGTCGATGCCAAGCGGGCGGGGATCACCACGTAGCTGGTGGAATGGACGCGTAGCTTTGGCCGAGAGAGCGACATCCTGTAGCTCCAGTTGGGACTGCCCGACGGATTGTGCGGATTAAACGGCCTAGCTTGTAGCCGAACCGGACGGTTTGCTGGTAGAGCGATTTTTTGAATAGTCACCAGAGAACTGCGGCCAAAACTGGTTGCTTGCGGGTTCGTCACGTATGCTAAGAGAGATCCGGTCATGTGACGGATTTTTCTGCCCTTCCTGCGAGGATCATCGCAACCATGTGTGGAATCGTCGGCTACATCGGCCCGCGCGACGCGGTGCCCTATTTGATTGAGGGTTTGCGTCGCCTGGAGTACCGCGGTTATGACAGCGCCGGGATTGCGACGCTGGAAGATGGCGAACTGCGAATTACCAAGTGCGCCGGTCGTCTGGATAACCTGGTTCACCAGCTAGCAGATCATCCCTCTCCCGGCCACATCGGCATTGGCCACACTCGGTGGGCTACGCACGGACCTGCTTCGGATGCGAACGCTCACCCACACTTGGGCCGCGGTGGAGGGGTGGCCGTCGTCCACAACGGAGTGATCGAGAATTTCCGACAGATCAAATCCCGGTTGGAATCCGAAGGCTGTGTGTTTCATTCGGCGACGGATACCGAGGTCATTGCGCACTTGATCGCAAGTTGTCTCGATGAGCAGCTGGCAATCGGAACGGCTCTAGCGGATACGGACGACGCGGATGACTGGATCGAGGCCGAATATCGCCCCTTGGTTGAAGCTGTGCGACAGACCGTGGCGCAACTGCAAGGGACCTACGGTCTGGCCGTGGTGTTTCGTGACTATCCGGAAGTCATTGTCGCCGCGCGGCTTGGCAGCCCATTGGTCATCGGCGTGGGGGACGACGCACATATCATTGCCAGCGATGCTTCACCATTGGCTGGTCATACCGAGCAGATCGTTTATCTGGCCGATCACCAGATTGCGGTCGTCACGGCCGAGTCGCTCCGGGTGATCGATCGCGATCAAGGGCGCATTCAGCATCAGGTGAACGTGCTGGATTTACCTCCGGATGCGGCCTCGCTCGATGGTTTTCCGCACTACATGCTTAAAGAGATCTTCGAGCAGCCGGAAACGATCCGAAACGCAATGCGCGGCCGCTTGAGTCTCGACGAGGCAACCGCGGTTTTCGGCGGGTTGAATCTTACGCCTCAGCAGTTGCGAAGCGTGAACCGAATATTGCTCACCGCGTGTGGCACGAGTTGGCATGCGGCGCTGGTGGGCGAATACATGATCGAGGAGATCGCCCAGATTCCGGTCGAGGTCGAATACGCCAGTGAGTTGAGATATCGAAATCCGCCACTCGAAAGCAACACGCTGCTATTCGCGATTACACAGAGCGGCGAAACGGCCGACACGCTTGCTGCCCTTCGTGAAATGAAGCGCAAAGGGCATCCGACTCTGGCGATTTGCAACGTCGTTGGCAGTTCGATCGCACAGGCGGCCGACGGCGGCATCTATCTGCATGCGGGACCGGAAATCGGCGTGGCCTCGACCAAGGCGTTTACCTCGCAATGCATGGTTCTGGCCATGCTGGCCCTCTACTTCGGTCGGATGCGAAACGTTGGCTTCGAGGCAGGGTTGCGGATCATCGATCGGATGCAGCAATTGCCGGAGCTGGTAACGCGGGCCTTGGAGACGAACGATGTTTGCCGTCGGCTGGCCGGTAAGTATTGCCATGCCACGAATTTTCTGTATCTGGGACGGCAGTTCAATTTTCCGACGGCGCTGGAAGGGGCGCTCAAGCTCAAGGAAATCAGCTATATCCACGCCGAGGGATACCCCGCGGCCGAGATGAAGCACGGGCCAATCGCTTTAGTGGACGAGCACACGCCTACGGTGATCATCATTCCTCAAGGCGCGGTGTACGACAAGGTGATGTCGAACCTTGAGGAAATCAAGGCTCGAGGCGGGCCCGTGATTGCCATCGTGTGCGAGGGAGACACACGCGTGGCCGACGTGGCCGACGATGTGATCGAAGTGCCGCACATTGACGATTTCCTGCAACCGATTCTGAGCATCATTCCGCTACAGCTTCTGGCCTATCACATCGCGGTTTTGCGTGGCTGCGATGTCGACAAGCCGCGCAACCTGGCCAAGAGCGTAACCGTGGAGTGATGCTCGCTAGGGCGGACGTGGTGGAGCAAGGAGCAGTAGCGTTTGAAGCCGCTCGCTGGTTCTTTTCCTCCCATGGCCCGATCTGCGGCTCACTGCGCGGAATCGGCGAAGCGGTTCGTACGCCTGTTCTCCAGCGAATTCTGCGACTATATTTGAACGCTCCGGGCCCGTAGCTCAGTCGGTTAGAGCAGGGGACTCATAATCCCTTGGTCCCAGGTTCGAGTCCTGGCGGGCCTATTCGCGTCATCGTCCGACGCATCGTGACAACCAACGCCAACCTCTTGAAGCTCAAGAGGTTGGCCGTTGTTGTTGTCATCACTCGTGGCACCCTCGCTTGTGCCATGCTGTGGCACCTCAGGCCCGTCAAAGTCACCGTTCTGTGTCCACTTTTGTGTCCACTTGGCAGGCAGCGCAGGCTTCGGAAGTCGGTTCAGGCCCTCGACTAACTGCGGCGTGTCGAGATGCGCGTACCTGTCCATCGTTAATACGATGGTCGAATGCCTAGCGAGCTTCTGAGCCACCTTGGGATGGACACCGGCCTTGGCCAAGTTGCTGATGAATTGATGACGCAAGGCATGGAAATCGAAGACAGCCCCTTTGACCTCGTACTCAATGTCAGCGGCTTTCAGGTCCACACGGATCATCTCCGCAGCCCGTCCGACCCACGGTCCAGGCCACAGCAACCCAGAGCGTCCCACGAGCCAGCCGCGAAGCGCCTGGGCAACGTCCGGCCGTAGCGGCAGTACATCCTTCCGCTTGTGCTTCGAGTAAGCCGCCTCGACCGTGACGCTGGGGTCTTCGCCTTTGAGTTTGAAACTGTCCGGCGTCAAACTGGCCAACTCGCTGGCCCGGAGTCCGGTGTTTGTCGCCAACAGGTACAGCATCGCTCGATCAGCACCAGAAACGTCATCGTAGTCATCGCCATCAAGGGTGGCCTGAATGAACTTCGCAAACTCTTCATCCGTGAGCGTCCGGCGTATCCGCCGCACGTCGGTTTCGGCGTTCAGCTTGGACAAACGGGCCAACGGATTGCTGGCCGCGCGATGGTTATCCACGAGCCACTTGGCGAACTGCTTCATCGACACCAGATAGTGGTTGCTGGTCTTGATGCCGATCGGCTTCTTTTCTCGATTCCGTTGCTCTTCAAGCCACACTTCGACCTTCGTCGCATCGAGGTTCGTGATGCGATGGAATTCGCAGCCTTTGATGACCTTTTTCGCCCTGCTACAGGTCTTGCTGACGTGCTTCGCGCTGCTGCCACTGGCGAGCAATGATTTCTTAAACTCTTCGAGATGATCCAAGAGTGGCGTTTTGCGGTGCCGAACATGGTTAGCCTCCGCTTCGCCGCTTTCCAACTGCTTGGCCAATTCCCACGAACGCATCTTGTCGGTGTAACCCGTGACGCGCCGTGTTTGGCCGTTGGCATCGGTGTATTGGATGGTGTACTTCCGAGCCTCGACTTCCTTGCCGTACAGTTTCCGTTTTCGTTTGAATACGCTTGCCATCGTTCCTATCTCTTAACTGGTTCCAATAGATCAATCATTGCCTGAATATCTGTCCGACGCCACCTGGTTGAGCCGCCAACTTTGATTGGCTCGGGAATTTCCCCACCGGATACGCGCCGCCAGACGGTGCGGGGCGACATGCGGAGCATCTGTCCGACCTCATCGACCGATAGCAACTCGGCCGGTCGGTTGGTTTGTTCGTTCGCCCAGCGGAGCAGCCGGCCGACAATTGCCAGACCCTCGGAAGGGCCAGGAGCGATCGGATCGAGACCGACCAGATCACCTGCGCCGAATCGTCGTGCGAGACGATTTGCGTCTGCGACGGTTTGACCGATGCTCAATTGCTCGAAGAAGTCCGGTTCGGCATAGCGACAGAAGATTTCAAGGTCGTCGCAGTTCTCTTCGAGCCAGCGTCGGAATTGCAGAATCGTTCGTGGTTCAGTTTTTGCCATTGCATTGGCACTTTCATGTTAAACTTGGAATATGGATCAACGTGAGGAGCAGTTCATCGTGGGCATTGCTTCCGGCCTCGACCCGCTTACGTCGTGGGCCGCGCTTCCCGATGAACCCACCACCGCACCACCATCCACGGATCAGCGCGAATGGTGGTGGGCAGTTGTTGGGATCATCGCAGGTTTCACCATGTGGCTTTTCCTACGATTGGGTAGTTAGTTCGAGGACCGCTCCATCATTGCCGCCACGTCCTGGGCGTAATTGCGAGCCTCTTCCTCGGAGCGAATCGACAAAGAAAGACCTTCCTCGGGCAGAATGTCCGCCTTCAAGGCAATTCCTCTGTAGCAATTCATGCGCACGCCATCGACACGCGGTTTATAACTTTTGACAGCCGGGACTGCTGGAAACAGCAATCGAGCGAATGATTCCTTTGTGCCTGGATCGAGGTCATTTTCCGCGGCCCAAGACTTCCATTCTGTGAATAGCTCATCTTTGCTTGCGACCGCACCTGGATTAACCACGCATCGCTCCTTGATGAATCGCAAGACTGGCGAGGAACTGTCCTTGAGACTGTTTTTGACTTCGCGGCCGGATTCCGGTTCCGTGAAGCAGCCTTGCTCGTGCAATCGCTTCCAGCCTTCAATCGCCCAGAGCAAAATTCCGGGCAGTTCGACGGCCAACTTTTCACGCAACTTCGTGTCGGGCTTTTCGTCAAACGACTTGGTGAATCGCAGGACCAATAGCCGCCTCGAAAGTGCGCCGCTGGGGTCGGGTAAGTCGAGCATGTCGTTGGTTGCCACCATAAGTCGCGTGTTCAACTTGGCGGAAAAACGCGGCTTGTGCTTCGGATTGATGGAAACTAGGTCTTCGCCAGTGATGGACTTGACCATCTCGACCAGCGGCTTTTTGTCCATCCGGTCGGGAATCGAAGCGTCGGGAAACACACACAGGCTCTTGCCCATGAGAGTTTGAAGCGAATGACTCTCCGCAAGCTGCGGAAGCGTCAAGCTCGCCACGTTGGCAGGGCCGATCAAGCGTTGGGTGATGTCTAAGATCGTGCCTTTGCCGCCGCCACCCGGTCCAAACATGATGAGCATCTTTTGCAGACTCGTGTCGAGTGTCAGCAGATAGCCCATCCACTCTTGTAGTAAGAGGATGCTGTTTGGATCGTCGGGGAATAGTTGAGCTAGGAATGCCAGCCACCGTTCTGGACGTTGCCCGGCGGGATCAAACGCATAGCCCAAATTCAGCGTTGAGAAGAATCCTGGCGTCAACGGCCGACGATAATCGTCGCATCCCGAAGCGAAGCTCGGTAGATGAATCAGTCCATCGGAGCACGCCAACATTTCACATGCGGGCCAATCAGTTAGCTCTGCGAGCCAAGTAGGCTGCCCCGACGCTTGCGGAACCATGCTCAGCATCGCGTTGCGCACGTTGCCAACGAAGCTGCTAATGACGTTGATCGCATTAGTATCCAGTCCACGCAGACGTGCGGCTTTGGCCAAACGATCGGCTTCGGTCTTGCATCGGCGTGTAAGCTCCCGATTCATTTCGTCGCTAGACATTGGGGCCCAACTCAGTTCGCGCCAGTGATAGAGCGTGTCGCCTTCGAGAGCGAAGGTATTGGTTCCATCCTCGTGCTTCGTGTCGTCGAGGATGACTCGCCCGAACCGATGACAGTCGTCCGGCTTTTCGAGACTTCCACCGACAATATCCCGTTCGGCATTGTTCACGAAGGCAGGATCAATGTGCGATCGCAGCTTTGCCCAGTTCAGGCCAAAACAATTGGCGTGGAAACAACCGGCAGCAATGCCACCGTCGTTCCACTGCATGATCCAGGCCCGGCCATCTTCGTGGCCCGGCCCCTTGTTCGGGCACACTCCCAGCCGAAAGCGAGTTCCTTCATCAGTCGGTTCGACAGTGAAGGGCACATTGTGCTTTGTGAGCCACGCTCCCACGTCCCAGAATCCTTCCAAAGCCATTCGAGTCGGTTTGCGGTTGCCAGGCACACCGCCAACAAAGTCGATCACGGTCTGCAACTGCTCGCTTTTCGCGATGTCAAGCGTGTCTGGCGATTCGATGACTTGTGCCACACGGTGCGGTCGCTCTAGAAAATCTTCACCTTTGCAGTTTAGAGTTCCAGCAAGGCGAACGATCCTGGATGCGTTGTGAACCGATCTGTCCACCGACACGGCATCATTGTCAAACTTCGTGGCCAGGGCATCTAGGAATCGTTTGACAAGACCACCGTCATCTGCTGGCAAATCAACTCGGTAGAACAAACCAGCGCCATTGCCCGAGCTAATGAAGAGCGGTTCGGGAAAGCCCTGTTCGCCCAACCATTGCCGCACTTCACGAGCAAGCTGAAGCGCAGCTTCATGCTCGGCGTCCGTGCTTGCAATTCCAGAAAGCCGTTTCGGGTCGCAGTCAACGTAGATGCCAGTGCGACGAACAATCTCAGTGTCCTTCGTCGTGGAACCTGTCTTTGCCCACTCCGTCCGGTTCAACCGCCGGGCGGCGCAATCAGGATGTACCTGATTCAGGGTGACGTAGACATTGCCTCGACCACTCCAACGCACGGCCTCGGAGATCAAGTCCGCCACGTTGTCGAAGTAGCCTGAGTACGTCCCTTTCTCGGCAAGAACCCGAAGCTCAACCAACAGCCCTTCATGTCCATGAAGAAGCTGGACCATACGCGCGATGTCCGCGCTACACGATCTACTCATCACAAAAAAATCCATTCAAAACATTCGCCCTTCAAAACATCAAAAAGTCGAGGCGCGGCGGAAGGGCGCAGGAACGACCGACCTCGACGAAACATATCCAC
Organism: uncultured Planctomycetaceae bacterium; assembly: GCA_964598535.1. Lineage (GTDB taxonomy): Bacteria > Planctomycetota > Planctomycetia > Pirellulales > PALSA-1355 > JALHMI01. The sequence continues at coordinate 45,548 of CAZRCI010000032.1, forward strand.
GGAAGCAGGCAACCGACTGGCAATGTGCGCAGTGTCAGCCCGCAGTAGTGAGGAGTGCGGCCGAAAGGCCGTCAACAGGTAGGTGCCGAATCGCTCGGCAGGTGCGCATCATCAGATGCGCGGCCTTGCGGGCGTTAGCGGCAGTTAATGCAGCCGACCACCTGCGCATTGCTAGATGCGCAGCCGGTTGGTGCGTTTTCAGCAGTCTCCGCGTAGGTGCGCATCGCTAGACACGCAGCCACACGGAGCGTCAATGATGTTGTCACACGCTCGGTACGCGCGCATCGCTATCGCGTGGCCCTTCGGGCGCTATTCAGTCTGTTCCCAGGATGAAGGCGCATCGCTAGAGGCGCGTCCAATTGGGCGCTGTTTTACTATTTGCGTTCCGCTCGACATTGTGCGCATCGCTAGACGCGCAACCCATGCGGGCGCAATTTTGGCAGGTCAGTCGTCCGGCAGGTGCGCATCGCTAGATGCGCCGGCAGACGGGTGTGATTTAATCTCCTCTGTGCGGGCGCGCAACTTCAGCAGTGCGGCCGCAAGGGCCGGAAACTCTAGCTCACAGTAGCGACAATGCAAGTCGGTGCTCCGAAAAACCCCAAGCTAAATTTGCCATTCGGGTCCGATCGTTACGGCTGCAACGAAACTATCGACCTCCCAGCCGAGAACCCGGAGGATGCCGGTCGAGGCGGTCAACGCAAACCGACAGTTGCCACCAGAATTGATTGGCTATTGCTGATCCTGACAAACGAGATATGCCAATTTGCCGTTCTGATTGGACCATGTGGACCACCTGGACCGATTGGTCGCTTTGTACGGGGTATAGGGGCATTTGAATTCAGGATGGCTCCTTGACCATTGCCCGTCGCCTCCGCTCCCACCCTTGACCAGATCAGCACTGACCTCGCAGTGTATGAGCAGTTGGAGTGAGCCCGTTCCAGCCGACGCGGTGAACACTTGCTCGCGCGGTTACGACATTCCCGCCAGATGCGGTTTATAGCCCCTCCGCAGGGCCTGCCCGCGTAATGTCGAACGTGCTGGCCTTCCTCGGAACAGTCCACTCAAGCGAGTCTGAGGCCAGTACAGAGCCTCACTCGCGATGTCCGATCCACGCGGCGGAACCGACCACTTCCAGTGCCGGAGGCGGGGCGTTGCGACCGCTACCGCCGCACCATGATTTGTACACAGACGGACGCTTGTGGACACTTGCCGATTGGCATACTTGCCATTTGACATAGGTTAGATGCTGGAGTTACCGAGTTACCGCCAGGCGAGGCAACAATGCGAATCATTATCTACAGCCGAGTTTCGACCTCCGACCAAGCCGACGGTGGCGTGTCACTGGAAGCCCAAGAAGCCAAGCTGACGGCCTACGCCGAATTGTTTGACCTGGAAGTGATACAGGCCATCGCCGACGCTGGCGAGTCAGCCAAGAGCCTTAATCGGCCCGGCCTACAACGAGCGCTGACCATGCTCAAACGGGGCGAAGCGGACGGGCTAGCCGTGGTTAAGCTGGACCGGCTGACACGATCCGTGGCCGACTGGCAGACCCTTATTGACGGCTGGTTCGGCGAACGGGCCGGCAAGCAACTGTTCTCAGTTGGCGACAGCATCGACACCCGCACGGCAGCCGGACGACTGGTGCTGAATGTGCTGATGTCGGTCGCGGCCTGGGAACGGGAAGCCATCGGCGAGCGAACCCGCGAAGCCTTACGCCACAAGATTCGTCGAAACCAACGATGCGGCAAGGTGCGGTTTGGGTTTGACCTGGCTGCCGATGGCAAGACGCTGCTGCCCAACGCCACCGAACAGGAAGCCATCGTCCTGATGACCACCCTGCGGGCCGCTGGTCAGACGCTCCGCCAGATTGCCGCTGAACTGACCGGCCGTAGTATCGCCACCAAGGAAGGTGGTCCGTGGACTCATACCGCCGTCGCTCGCATCCTCGACCGCAAGGCAGCAGCATGACGCCCAAAGCATGGAGCATCGTGGATCAGCTTCGCACTGCAATTGAGAAGAGCGGTGAGACTCAGTACGCCATCGCACAGGCGACGGGCGTGAGCCAGTCTGTCTTGAACCGCTTCATCAACGGCGAGCGGGGCATCAGCTTGGAGACGGCCGCGAAGCTTTGCCAGCATCTCGACCTCGATCTGGCTCCTCGACGTTGACCACCCCCGGTGGGGTCAAATGTCGAGCGTGAACCAAGCCCTTGACCTGCACCGTTCGTATATCCCTTCACTCACGCGACGGTCATTTTTTTAGAAGTCTGACGCGGCAATTACCTTCTGACGGTTCCATCGTCTTGCACAAGCGGCAGAAATCGGCCCATACCAAAGTGGTTTGCGTAACCAAGGCTGAATGGCTCATGAATAGGCTTCGAGAATCGTAGTCGAAACATCGCTGCTGGACGATAGGCTTGCCGCCCCCCATGTTTTGAGCGAGCGCGGCAGAATTCGTATGGCTGGGGTAGCTCGGCACGACGAACCTCCTCTGGCGAGAGTTCCTCAACCTCTATCAATTCAACCTCGCGAAACTCAGCGACTTGTTCGGCCAGACGCCGCCACTCGCGCCGCAAGCCCTTGCGCAAGAATCGGCTTCGGCCGCGAATCCCGATTTCGCTGTTTCCAAGAAATGGCGTAACCGATTGCCACAACGAAGATGGTCCAACGAAGGTGTTGCCTAGATCGGGTGCCCGGCCGAGACCGATCAGTTGTGCCCGAAACTCCAACTCGCCGACTCGTAGCTTCCTCAACGTCGCCAGGGCAGCGACCTCTGCGGAATCAAATCCATCTCGCGCGAAAATCGTCACGCTTCCGATTCGGCGGAGATCGGACGCTGATACCGTCGGCCAGTAGTGCGCATGACCTGGGCCGGCGAGACGAGTGCCATACTTGTCCTTCCCAGAGAAGATGGGCGACGAATAGGCATCTTCGGCGTTGGTACGTAGATACGCTGCGGCTCGTGTGGAATTCTCACGGCACCACCATCCAAAGCGACTCATCACCGCACGTCGCACTGCCTCGCCGACTCGCAAGGTATCGGTTACCAATGGAAGCACTGGACCATCGAGAAGTAATTGAGCTATGGTCTGGGCACGCTGCGTTCGCACAAGTGGTTGATGCACCGCCTCCTCTGGGCGCGTGTAATTGACCCACCGTGCTCCGGGAACATTCGGCCAACGCTGACCATGAATCGTTTCGGTGTCCAGGCACAGGTGCCATCGCGGACAGTCGAACAGATAGTCGGCTGGATTGATTTTACCCTGGGCAAGTCTTTTCGGATCAAGCGTCGGATAATACTCGTCGGTGAAACAGCTTGTCGGATCAGGACAAAAAACCGGCGTCGGGTTTAATTCGCTCTCGTCTGCCTGCTTGCAGTTCCAGCTACGATCTGGCGCGTCGTCCTCAGAAAGAAGGTCTGCTTCGACCCAGCCTTCAGCTCGTCCGAGAAAGCCTAGGTTCGACAGGAGCAAATGTAGCGATTTCTGCCCTGAGGCATCAAGGTTCGCATTCGGCCAGCGAAGTAGTAATTCTTCACTACGTGGAATGCTCACGAACGTGTCGAAGATGAGCGTTCGGTCTTGGGGCCCTTTTTTCTCCCACGGCATGTAGTGCCGCGTATGCGCCACGCGGTGAGCAGGAAGTTGAAAATCCGGTGGTTCGACAAGTTGCGCGAGCAGCCTTTGCACGTCGCTGGTCGGCAAGTCCGGGCAGGTTCGTCGCCAGACTGCGATCAGCGCACGTAACAATCGCCAGGGGGACGGCGGCCATTCCGGCACCCCCTCGTTGACATGCCGCCCCCACGGCGTGGCATGGTATCGTCCAGCGGGAAATTTCAGACGGAGTATGACGGTCATCGAGTCACTCCTTCTTTCCCTTCGGATTGTTCCAAGTTAGTTGCGTGATTGCCGGATCGGCGAACTGCGACTTGCATTTGCCAATGAGATCGCGCACCGTTGCAGATAGTTCGGCCGTCGCAGGCAATTTGAACTGGGCCGGGCGTTTCACAACAATGGATTTTTCCCCGTCCTGCAATTCAAGTTCGCAGGCCGCTCGAAGCCGCATCGAGGAATCAAGGAATTCACGAATCTTCCAGAGAGAAAGGCCAATAAGAAGCTGCGTGGCTTCCTCACCGAGCCCATAGCCGCGAATCTGGGCCAGATCGAGCGAGAAATAGGCGGTGATTTCTTTGGCGGTGAACTCGGTGCGATGGAAAGGCACGTTTCCGTAACCTCCCTTTGCATCGACACCGGCGACTTTGGGTTTGGGGAGCACGCGATCAAATTTAACCCCGCCACTATCGGCGCGCCCCACGCCCTGGGCTTCGATGAACGAAGACAATGCACGCGGATGTCGCAATCGACCGGCGATTTTCTCCAAGAATACGCCATGAACGAGGGAGTTCGGATCGTATTTGAAGCACACTCCGGCCAGCTTCCGAAGATTGACGACCCCCGCCACATCATCGGGTTCCTTTTCGTTGCCTGCACCTGTATTTCCGTCGGCGTTCTTCTCTGCCCCTCGCTTTTTGTCGTTCTTGCTGGATGCCACTGCCGCCATGCCGAGTTCCGGTTTCAACACGTCGGCAAAGGGGCGCTCTTGAGCGGTAAGGCCGCTCATGATGTATGGCGAATTGAGCCGGTGAAACTCCAGCAAGCTGCACGTTGTTTGTGTCCCGTCACCTGGGAGGCCGGCCAATTTAACACTGACATACGGCAAACCCTGAAGGTCGGCAACGAGATCGTCGGTTGCCTCATTCCAGCACACCGCTTCTAAGCGGTTTGCCATCGACTGCGCGGACTCGACGAGCAATGTGGGTGTGCCGTCGGCCGCATCATAAACCGCCGGGCCAAGGTCCGGGAAACCAGTTGGTTGAATGCGTGTTCCGGCAACCGGCTTCAATTGGGCTTCGATAAGCACGCGCGGCGACGAGGCCAGCGATTTGAAATCAACGGGCATGATCACTCCTCACTTTCAGGGGGATAGAGTACGCGGTTGGCGATCCATTGCAGGTCGCGATGATTTAAGGGAAACAGCATCGCAGCCAACAGACGCTGGGGCGCTACGGGCTTGCTCAAACCCACAATTGATTTCGTCGATTGTTGCCGGTTGCGATGTCCGAATGCCGGACGGCCGCCAGACTTGAAACGTCGCAGAGCGATTTCCATCGCTGATTGCACGGCATCATTGCGAGAAGTCGTAAGGCGATCGAACGCCGCCGGCTCAGGCTCAATATGCGCTTGCGTACTGCGTCGATTAAAAGCGCCCCACGATTCTCCCTGGTGGTTCTCGTTGAATGTTTCGAGCTGCCACCGCAGGCGGCCGCTACTGGTTCGACGAGGAAGAACCAGATAGCGGTTCGTCAGCAGGCGTAGTGCTCCGAACTCGAACGGCAGTGCGCCTTGATAGTTCTCTTGATTCGCAGGTGGCGGCGCTTTCCCAGCCACAGTGCTCAGGCCCCAAATCAGAGCTGCCAGTTTGTCGTCATTAATTTCGCCGGGGCACAAAAAGGCTAACACATCTGCCAGCGGGACATAGCTCCGCGATTGGAGTGGCATCCCTCCTAGCCCTGCTCGAAACGCTTCCAACTGACGACGGCGAAACACAGCCGCAAGGTTATCTTCCAGCGAGCCGTTCGACCACACGGTAGACGTACTACCCGGCGACCACTTCACAAAGTTGGTGACCTCGACTTCTTCGAGGAATGCACGGAATGGCCCCACCGCCTCGCCTTGGCTCTGAATGCCGGCGACAGCGGCCGCCAAGCGAAATTCAGGACTGCCATCATTGGCTCGTTCGAGCCATTGCGAAGAAAGCCCATGTAGCGGGCGTAGGTGGTTATCCGTGGCGAATCGTAGGCCGCCGGCCAGCGTCCGTTCCGCATTGCCGAGGGCACCTAGGACGTTCAGTAAGTTGCGTGCGTCACTGTGTTCATTGCTCTGCTCGCTCCGGTTGGCGAACGCAAACATCGCACGATCAATCTGGCGAAGCGCCGCCTGGTAGCGTGCAGGCGTTTTGTCCTTGTCGCGACAGGCTTTCCGCCAGCGATCGAGCCATTTAGTGAGGGCCGGATCATCCAGCAAGCGGGCTTTCGGTCGCGACACGACTTCTATACGCCCCAATGGCGTGGCCAAAAACGCCAGTCCATTGCGCTTCAAGAATCCAAAACGGGCGAACGAACTCACGCCACGGTTCACGCCAAGCAGGTTTACGGCCAATGCGAACTCGACCGCGTTGCGTGCTTGCCGACGGCCGATCTGCGCCCGTCCTTCAGCAAATAGATGCTTTAGCTCTGCCAGCGTGCATGGCGTGTTCCAAAGCGGCAACCATAGTTCCGCTCGCGATCCGTCGGTCGTTTCCTCGCTAGCGGTCGCCGACGCATACCCAACCGCGACCGAATCGACGCTGAATGGAAACACGGCCCGCAGGCTGGTACGTGGTCCCATTCGCCTCGCCGCAGAGCCGGCAAACAATAGTGCCCCTTCGATCATCAGCACAAAGTCCCACGGATTCACTCGCGAATTAGCCTCGAAGCGGCCCTGTGTACCGTTTGCACCGCCGATGCCACCGGGATGAAACTGACCGATCGCCGATTT
>CAZRCI010000033.1:0-51769 GCA_964598535.1 uncultured Planctomycetaceae bacterium
AAGAAGGTTCCCAAGGAACTGGCCGTCATCAATGCCGACAACTGCACAGGCTGCGAAAGCTGCCTGGAGGTTTGCCCGGTCGACTGCATTGTGAAGATCCAGCAGTACGACGACAAATACAACCTGCAAAGCTGGTGCGAAATCGACCTGGAGCGGTGCGTGGGCTGCGAGGTCTGCGTCCACATTCCGGGCAAGAAGACGAACCCCTACGACTTGAAGGTCTGCCCCTGGGACGCGATCGAGATGGTGCCCACCGAGAACGTGGCTCAGGTTGTCGCCCAGATCGGCGGCCCGACGGAATACATCGTCGCCAACTGGGACCGTCTGGTAGGCACGGCCCAGCATCTGGCCGAGTTGCGTGCCTCGACGGCCTGATCGCCGCGGCGCATGACCCAGCGTTCATCCGGGCCGGAAGTCCTCGCGACTTGCCGGCCCTTGAGTTTTTGTAGCCCGCTCGCACGCCTGATCGCCGCGGCTGGCCGCGAGTCGTAACTCTGGATCACGACCCATTCCCAGACGCTGGCCGACGCCTGACAACGCGATGCCGGCGCGCGGCTGATCCAACTTGAAATGCAAGCCGGAGCCACGACCGTTCTCGTCGAGGAAGAAACTTCAAGCGACTCGTTCGAGGACCTCGACTGACACGCGACACAAGCGGGGCTTACTCTGCGTCTGAAACATCGGCCAGCGTCGCCCGCATGTAGTCGATGCTCTCTTGAGCCAGCCGTTCGATGCCGGGCGAATAGTCGAACACCTCGACCGACACCCAACCGCGATAATCCACTTCGCCCAGGGCCGCGAAGATCGGGTGGAAGTCCAACGCGCCGAAGCCGGGACCCTGCTTGTTCGGATCGTTCGCGTGAAAGTGCGCGAGCAGGCCGATGTGCCTGCGAATGAGCTCCGGAATCGGTACCGACTCGCTGGACATCGCCTTGCAGTCCAGGATCAGCCGGCACTGCGGGTGTCCCACGATTTCGATCAGCCGCGCGGCGTCGGCCGCGGTGTTCAGAAAGTTGCCTTCCGCCGGAGCGAGCGGCTCCATGCACAACGTGACGCCCGTCTCTTCGAGCACCGGCAGGCAGTCCGTTACGACGCCCGCGGCATTCCGCATGGCCTGCTCGTACGTCACTCCGTCCAGGACGTTGCGCTGCAAGGGCGAGCCGAAGATCATCCGCGAACCGCCCACGTCGCGGCACAGCCGCGCCAGCTCGCGGATATACTCCGCGGTCCGCCGCCGCACGGCGTCGTCGGGATGCGTCAGATGGTATCCCTCGGTCTTGGCCAGCAGCCAGTGCAAGCCGACCACTTCCAGCTCGTTCGCGTCGGCCAGGCGGCGAACCTCCTCGCGTTGCGCCGCGGTCACCAGCTTGGCGTCCGGGGCCAGTGTGAAGGGGGCAATCTCGATGCCCGTGTAACCGCAGTCGGCCGCAAAGGCAAACGCGCGGTCGTGTTCCCAGTCCAGAAAGGTCTCGTTGCAAATGGCGAATTTCATGCTCGGCATCCTACCACGCGGAATGACAAAAGTTTAGCCCGGAAGCAGCGCCAACGGCGCGTTGTATTCGCCGAATTCGCGTCGCGCTTGCGGGCCTCGTCGCAATCGCGTCACGCGAGCTCCAGCACCCTCGCGATCCGCGGCGAGCCGTAGTCCGCGCCGCCGGTCAACACGGTCACATTTTCCGCCGCGTGGAATTCTCCTTCACCGTGCGTGTGGCCGCAGAGTACCGTGAGCTGCTTCCGAGGATAAGTTTGCATGACCTCCAGAATCGCGTTACCCATGGCCTGCGACGTGAAGTGTGGCGACCACTGGTCGTCGGAGATTGCCCCCTCGTGCCAGCAGGCGCCCAAGAATGGCGGCACGTGCGTCACCAGCAGCGTCTGCTCATAACGCTGCACCGCTTCGGCCAGCACTTTGCGCACATAGTCCGCCGCTTCGTCCGCCAGCCCTTTGAGCACCTCCCAACGCTGCTGCCGGTCGCGGCCCGAAAGCTCGTCGATCAGCTTCCAGTCGAGCATTCTGACCAGCGAGCGGGGATAGTTTCCCAGTCGGCCGTCGGCCCAGCCATCGTGCCCGACGAGTCCCACGCGTGGCGTCAGCTCTTGGGGACCTTCCGCGGTCAGGTAGTGCAAACTCGGATGGGCTTCGCACAGTTCGGCCACCCGTTGCCGCGTGCCGCGGATCGAACCGTAATAGAAATCGTGATTGCCGAGCACGAAGTAGACCGGCGCGGCGATCGTGCCGGCCATGATTCCCAGATATTCGCACACGTTATGCGATTCGGCGATGTCGCCGCTGATCAGCATCGCGTCGGGCTCGGCCGCGGACACCTCGTCCAGAAAGCTCGCCAGCAGCGTCTCGGACAGAAAGTTCAGGTGCGGATCGGTCAGCCAGACGGCGCGTTTCATGAGTGGTTCGCCGCCAGGATTAAAGGCCGATGCAGTACAACGTTTCGCGGCCGCGAACAAACATCCGGCCGTCGGCCGCCGCGGGCGAGGCCAGAGTCTCGTCGGCGAGTTCATTCTCGGCCAGCTTCTCGAACTTGGATTTCGCGGCCACCACGCTGCACCGGCCCGCGGTATTGAGAAAGTAAATCTTTCCCGCGGCGGCCAGCGGCGAGGCCTTGAAATCGCCCCCCAGCCGTTGCGTCCAGTGCAGCTTGCCGCTGGTCGCGTCGTAAGCCCGGGCGATGCCGTCGTCCGTCACGGTGAACAGGCTTCCTTCGGCCAGCACGGGGCAGGGTGTGTCGGGCGTGCTCTTTTCCTGCTGCCATACGATCCGGTCGGTTGCCAGTTCGCCGCTGCCGCCAAGCCGCACGGCCAGCAGCGGGCCACGCATCCCGCGCGTCACATACACGAGATCGCCGCTCGTCGTCGGCCCGGTCACGGTGCGGCCGCCCTTGAGTCCGGCGAGAAACCACAGTTGCCGACCGGTCGCGGGATCGTAGCCGTCCAATTCGTTGGCGCCCATCACTACGAGTTGCTCGCGGCCGTCGATTTGCATCCGGATGGGCGTCGTGTAAGCGTCCGCTTCTTCCGAGGGCGCGCCGGTCATCCGCATCGACTTCCAATGCTCTTCACCGGTCTCCAGGTGATGGGCCACCAGGTAGCTTCCGACTGGCGTTGCGGCGATGTCCGAAAGCGAGTCCTGCATGCACACGGAAATCACCAGATCGCCGACGATAATCGGGCTATTGGCGTGTCCCCACCAAACCGTGTACGTGCCATAGTCGTCCTGCAAGTTGCGCTTCCAAAGCTGCTGGCCATCGAGATCGAATGCCGCCAGGTCTCCGTTGCCAAAATGTGCAACCACGACCTGGCCGTTGGTCACCGGTGAAGGGCTGGCCAGATTGTGCAGCCGATGAAATGTCTGCCGCTCGCGCTTCGGCGCCGTGCGAGGCGTTTCGGCCGCACTAATCTCTCGGGTCCATGCCCGTTTGCCGTTGTTGCGGTCGAGCTTCAACAGCAGCAGCTTGTTTGCGTTCTGTTCGTCTTGCGTGGTGACGAAGATCGCGTTGCCCGCGACGATCGGCGTGCTGGTGCCCCGGGCGGGAACCTTCGCGGTCCAGACGATTCCGCGCTCCGCGCTCCACGTGGTTGGCAATTCTCCGTCATAGGTGCTGTTGCCGTGCGGGCCGCGCCAGGCCGGCCATTCGTCGCTCTGTGCCACGGCGTTCAAAAACAGGAGTAGCGGTATTCCAAGGAGCCACATTCCAAGGAACCGTCTTGCACCCCTTGCGATCATCGCGTCGATCTCCCGAGCCTTCTGAGAAACTAGCGTTTACGACAATACCCGCTTGTTCGGTTCACCGGCGATCTCACAGACATAGCGGGGCACCGCATAACCCGGCAGCCGCGAACGCAACTCGGCTACCAGCTTCAGCCCGCGCTCGACGGGGACCTCGAAATGCGCGGCTCCGGCCACGCGATCGAGCTGGTGCAGGTAGTAGGGCATCACGCGCAGGTCGACCAGTCGTTCGCACAGCTCGGCGAGCGCGTCGACCTGGTCGTTGACCCCGCGGAGCAACACCGCTTGATTCAGCACGGGAATGCCGGCGTCGACCAGCTTGCCCAGGGCCGCGGCCACCGACTCGGAAAGCTCCTGCACATGGTTGGCATGCACGACCATGATCGGCGCCAGCCGCGTGCCCCGCAGCCAATCGAGAAGCTCGTCGTTCACCCGTTCGGGAATCATGATCGGCAGCCGGGTGTGTATCCGCAGCCTGCGGAGGTGGGGGATGGCCGCCAGCCGTTCGGCCAACTCGGCCAACTGCCGGTCGACCAGCATCAGGGGGTCGCCCCCGCTCAAGATGACCTCACGGAGGCTGGAATCCGCGGCAATTTCGGCCAAGGCGGGCTGCCAGGCCGCCACCGATTTGGGGCTTTCCTGATAGGGGAAGTGTCGCCGGAAGCAGTAACGGCAATGGACGGCGCAGGCCCCAGTTGTTACCATCAACACCCTGGAATCGTACTTGTGCAGTAGCCCTGGAGTGTGGGTCGCCGCACGGTCGCCGACCGGGTCGTGGCTATAGCCCGCCACCGGCGTGAGTTCGTCCTCCAGCGGTAGCACCTGCCTGAGCAGCGGGTCGTGCTCGTCTCCAGGACGCATGCGGGCGATATACCCGCGCGGCGCAAAGACCGGAAAGTCGCGAGCCGCCTTCCAGGTCGCGGCATGCGGTCGTTCGACGCGATGATCCTGCCCGGCGAGTCGGGCCCGCCCAACAAGATGGTCGAAACCAACAAGATGGTCGAGGCCAACGAGGCGGCACAGCTCCACCGGATCGCGCACGGCGTCCTTGATGGCTTCGTGCCACGAGCCGTAACGCGGCTCGCCGCGCACCCCGTCGCGCGGCGCGGGGCATGGCGGCGTTTCGGACAGCACTCGTTCGGCCGTGCTCATAGATGATCGCTCAGAACAGCAGACAGTCTTTCAAAGACCTTTTAAAGACAATTCAGCATAACCCCCGACCCGAACAAAACGAAGTAGGAAATAGACCGTGGCCAACTACAACACCAGCGATTTTAAAAAGGGACTCAAGGTTCAGATCGATGGCGATCCGTACCTCATGATCGAGTGCAATTTCGTCAAGCCAGGCAAGGGCAACGCACTCTACAAGTGCAAGCTCAGAAACCTGATTCGCAACACCACGCTCGATCGCACGTTCAAGGGAGGCGACTCGCTCGAAGCGGCCGACGTCACCGAAATCGACGCCCAATTCCTCTACCGCCAACAGGACATGTTCGTGTTCATGGACAATGTGAGCTTCGAACAGTACGAGCTCACCAAGGATCAGGTCGACGACACCTGGAAGTACCTCAAAGAGGGCATGGTCTGCTCGATGGTCTTGTTCAACAACAACCCCATCTCGGTGAACGCTCCGAACCACGTCGTGCTCAAGGTCGAATACGCCGAGCCCGCCGTCAAAGGCAACACGGCCACGAACCTCACCAAGCCCGTTAAAACCGAAACCGGCGCCGAAGTGATCGTCCCTTCGTTTGTCGAGACGGGCGACATGATCAAAGTCGACACGCGCACCAACGAGTATCTGGAACGCGTCCGCGAATAAAGGCCTGCCTGACGCCGTGGGACCCTGGCAGTGAATCCAGCCGACTCGTGTCCTGATTTTTTGCCGTCGGCCAATTGGGACCGTTTGCGGCTGCGCGGCGAGCTGCTCGCCCGCGTCCGGGCTTTCTTCGGCGAACGCGGGTTTCTCGAAGTCGAGACGCCGCTGCTCTCGGCCGACACGGTCATCGATCGTCATCTAGATCCGCTCGCCGTCGTCTTGCCCCACGATCCGCGCCAGCCGCTCCAGGGGCGGACGCTGTATCTGCAAACCTCGCCCGAGTTCGCCATGAAGCGGTTGCTCGCCGCCGGCGCCCAGGCCATCTATCAGCTCACGCGCGCGTTCCGCGCCGGCGAAACCGGGCCGCTGCACAACCCCGAGTTCACGATGCTCGAGTGGTACCGCTGCGACGACGACCTGGCCGCCGGCATGCGGTTACTTTCTGATCTCACGGCGGCCCTCTTGAATCGCGGCCCTGCCGATCTGGTGAGCTATGGCGAAGCCTTTGGGATTCACGCCGGCATCGATCCGCACGCGGCCACGGCCCTGGAACTCGCAGCCGTGACCAATTACTGGGGCATCTCCGTGCCGGATGCCTGGGACGCCGCCGACCGCGACGCCTGGCTCGACGTGCTGATGACGCATCTGGTCGAACCGCAGTTGGGACAGGGTTCCCCCACGATCCTCTACGACTATCCGGCCAGCCAGGCCGCGCTCGCCCGCCTGCATGGCGATCCGCCGGTCGCCGCTCGCTTCGAGCTCTACGTCGACGGCATCGAGCTGGCCAACGGGTATCACGAATTACTCGATCCGGCCGTTCTGCGCGGGCGAAACGTCACCGCCAATCGGCAGCGCGCCGCCGACGGCAAGCTCGTGCTGCCGGAGGAAAGCCGCCTGCTCGAGGCGATGGACGCGGGCCTGCCCGAATGCGCGGGCGTCGCTCTGGGGTTCGATCGGCTGGTAATGCTGGCCGCGGGCGCGAGCCGCATCGACGAAGTGCTCGCGTTCCCCATCGATCGCGCCTGAAAAGGGTTTGGGCCCCACGAGTTGGCGCGATCTCGCGAAAGCCTCAATCGCCGCTCATCATTTGCTCACGATTCGCGGCTACGATGCTAGCAAGATGCTTCAGTACGCGGCGTGCGACCGACCGCGGGCAACCCACTAAGGGGAGGTGACTCGTGCTACTTCTTTCGCGCAAGACCGGTCAGTCGATCGTCATCAACGACGACATCGTGATCACCATCGTGGCCGTCGATCGCAATCGCGTCCAAGTCGGCATCAAAGCGCCCGGCTATGTGCCGATCTACCGTCAGGAGATCGTAGAGCGGATGATCGCCTCGGGCGAAATCGAACCGCTCGCGTGCTTGACTTCGAGCGAAGCCGCGGCGGTGTGATCGAGTAACGGAATAGATCGGGGAACCGAATAGGCCGGAACGCGCCTCCGTGGGATGTTGCGTTGCCTTGCTTAATGCCGCAGGCATGCACCACGTCAGACTGAGATGACGGAAACGTCTTCGTTGGCGCCGTACTCGAATCTTAACGCCGCAGGCGTGCAACATGTCAGCACGGGGCATCGCCCCGTGAATCGTGAGAACCGTTCGCGAGCATCAAAGCCCTGCAAGGGCGGTACCTCTCCGGCCGACGCTATCGGCACGGCGAACGATGGAAGTGGACGTGCTTCCAGCCGCTGGCTTGCTTTTGCCAAACGCGCGTTTCTTCAAACGCCGAGGTCGTCGGCGATTCGGCTTCGTTCAGCCGTTGCGTCAGCCGCACGTAGGTCACCACCGCCACGTCGCCCAGCAACCGCACCTGGGGCGCGGCGAGTGTCGTATTGCGAGGGCCTTCGCCCGCGCCAAGGTCGAAATAGTAACGGTGAAAATCCAGGCCTTCGATTAGGTGGCCCAGGGCCTCGGGCTCGAAGCACGAGATCGTCTCGTCGCACAACTCGGCGTAGGTCTTCCAGTCGGCGCTGGTGATGCTGTCGATAAGTTGGCGGGTCAGGGCGAGAAGCTGTTGTTCGGCGGTGGCGGCCATGGAGGGGCGATCGTCCTTAAGATGACAAAAGATTCAGTTGCTTCAGTTTTTCGCGGCACTCATCCCGTTCGCGGCAACGTTGCATGTCGGCCCACGTAGGGTCCTGCGCGGCCAGAAAATCCTGCTCGTTGGCGATGTTCCGGCCTTCGGCCTGCACCCGCTGCATCAGCCGCACGATCACTCCCCGATCGAGCCGCGTCAGGAACATTCCGTCCACGCGATAGTCGACAAACGCTTCCCAGACCAGCGGAAACAGCGGTCGTACGATCTGCTCGCCGATCGTGCGGGCATATTCGCGAATCTCCCACTGGGCATGGCTGTCCATCCGCAGGGCGAGAAAGTGGAGCAGGTTGTGCAGATCGACCTTCCAGTACGCTTCCGTATAGGTCGAAAGCGGCAGATCCTTGCGGGCTTGCTCGCGCGCCACGCCCTGGGCGATGCGCTGCTCGTACAGCGCGCGGGCGGCGCGTTGAAACTCTTCTTCGGCGGCCGTGAGCTCGGCGCCAAGCTGGGTGTCGAGCGCCGTGCCGCTTCCTTGCCGATTGTTCGCGGCCTGCGTGCGCCAGCCGTCGGGCGTCGTGGTTTGCATCGCGTCGATGGCCAGCGAATAACGCGTGCTGTATTCGTTGACGTTTGCCGTGCGGTGGCGAATCCACTGCCGCCAGCAATCCATCGGCACGCGAACCAGCAGCTTGATCTCCGCCATCTCGAACGGCGTCGTGTGGCGGTGGCGGAGCAGGTAGCGAATCAGCCCCCGGTCGTCGGAGACTTTGCGCGTGCCCTCGCCGTAACTGACCCGGGCGGCTTGCACCACGGCCTGGTCGTCGCCCATCACGTCGACGAGCGTCACGAAGCCGTCGTCGAGCACGGGGAATTTCTGCCAGCGGAGTTGGGAAACTTGTTCGGCGTTGGTGGCCATTCGGTTCTCGCTTACTTCTTGGCCATCAACTCTTCGACGAGCTTGGCGAGCAGGGCAGGGTTGTCTTCCTTCCGCAGATGGTCGATCCGCGATTGCGGGATCTTCAGCTTCTCGAGCGCCGACACGATATTTTTCCACTGCCGTTCGCGGGCTTTGCCCTCGGCCAGGTACAGCTCGGTCACCAACTCGCTGAGCCGCTGCAAGCCAATGGCATCGCGGTTCTCATAATAGTTCTTGATGATCTTTTCCTGGTACTTGGAACGCTCGGCCACGATGGATACTCCTAAGACGGCTGGGGGCTGGGCGAGACGACGGAACTCCGTTTCGCGTACGCAGAATCTTCCCCAAATCGCCCCGGCTTGGCAACCGTCTGGAGGAATGGGCAATTCGGGGTGTTGTTTGGAATGGCAATCTGCCTTGCACACGGTACAAAACCAGCCTTTGCCAGCTTTGCTCCGCCGCCTATTATCCCTGCCCATGAATGGAAACGCTCATCGACGATACGTGCGTGGTATCGGCCTCACCAGCCTCGGAACTTTGGCGAGTCGGCTGTTGGGACTCGTGCGCGACATCGTCACGGCGAGCCTACTCGGCTTGGGGCAGGGGGGCGTCATGGACGCCCTAGTCGTGGCGCTGCGAATTCCCAACTTCTCCCGCCGCGTGTTGGGCGAAGGCGCCCTGGCCGCCAGCTTTCTGCCCGTCTTCACGCGCGAACACGATCGCTCCGCCGATGCCGCTTGGCGCATGCTTAGCGCGCTGCTCGCATCTTTGGGGGCCGTGACGACCTTGTTGGTCGTGGCCGGCGAGCTTGTTTGCCTGTTCTGGTGGCGGCTGGGCGACGGCTCCTCCCCGCTCGCGGGACTCACCGCCGTCGTGCTCCCTTATCTCGCGTTGATCTGCCTGGCGGCGCAGCTCGCAGCGGCATTGCAGGGGCTATCCAAGTTTCGCTGGCCCGCCCTCGCGCCGGCCGTGCTCAACCTCTGTTGGCTCGCCGCCGCCTGGTTCGTCGCTCCTTGGTTCGACGACCAGCTTTCCCGGGCCTATGTCATCGCCGCGGCCGTGGTGGTCTCCGGAGCGTTGCAGTGCGCCGTGCTCGTGCCGCCGCTCGTTCGCTCCGGGTTTCGGTTTCAGTGGGAGCCGCACGGCTCGTGGTTCGTGCTGCGGCCGATCGTCGCCGCGATGATTCCAATCGCTCTTGCGCTGGCCGTGACTCAAATCAATACGCTGGTCGATAGTCTTTTGGCCGTAACGCTCGCCGGCCCGCCCGATGCGCGGCTTTCGTTGGGCTGGTTCGGCGAATTTCGATATCCGCTCGAAACCGGCGCAGCCGCCGCCATGTACTACGGCGAGCGGTTCTCTCAACTGCCGGTGGGGATCGTCGGCATCGCCATTGCCACGGTGCTGTATCCCGCGCTCGCGCGGCACGCCAGCCGCGGCGACCGCCCCCGGCTGGGCGCGGATCTGTCCTTCGGCTTGCGCTGGGTTTGCTTTCTGGCGATTCCCGCGGGCATTGGGCTGATGCTCGTCGCCGGCCCACTCATGGAAGCGTTGTTCGTCCGTGGTGCTTTCACCCGGCACGACGCCCAGCGGGCGGCGGCGATGATCGCCTGTTATGCTAGCGCGGCCTGGGCCTACTGCGCCTTGCCGATCCTCGCCCGGGGCTTCTATTCCTTGGAGGATCGCGTTACGCCGCTCCGCGTCGGCGTCCTCGCCGTCGCGACGGACATCGCCGCGTCACTGGTGCTGATCGGCCCTTTTGCCGAACGCGCGCTGGCCCTGTCAACGGCCGTCGCGGCCATCGTGCAGGTGGTGTTGCTCACCGGTCTGATTGCCAGGTCGATTCCGCTGGCCTGGGGCGAGTTGCGTGCGAGCCTCGCGCGCTGTCTGGCGGCCACGGCCGTCATGGCCCTGGTCGTGCATGGCGGCGTTCGCTCGATCCCGCTTGCCGAGCTCTCGCGACTCGGGAGCTTGTTTGCGATCACCGCGCTGATCGTGGCGGGCGCGGCGGCGTACCTGCTCGCGGCCCGGCTGCTTGGTTCCGAGGAGTTGAAATTGCTCGTCGCCAGCCGGCCGGCAGAGGTGTCCGAGAGGTGGATGCCCGCCGCGCGTCAGGCGATGATCTCGCGAATCGGTTGGCCGAAGTCCATGTCCAGGCGTTTCCGGCCGGGCACTTCCAGCCGCCGCGGATCGACGCCCAGCAGTTCCAGCACCGTGGCGTGAACGTCGGTGACGTAGTGCCGATTTTCCACGGCGTGAAAGCCCAGAGGATCGGTGGCCCCGTGCGCGATGCCGCCTTTGAGTCCGCCGCCGGCCATGACCACCGAGAAGCCGAACGGATGATGGTCGCGGCCGTCGGAGCCTTGCGTGCCCGGCGTGCGGCCAAACTCGGTGCCGATGACGACGACCGTTTCGTCGAGCAGGCCGCGCTGCTTGAGATCTTTGAGCAGTGCGCCGATCGGCTGATCGATTTCTCCACAGAGTTTCGTGTGTCCGGCTTTGAGCCCGCCATGCGCGTCCCACGCGCCGGCGCCGCCGTTCGAGCCGTGAAAAATTTGCACGAACCGCACGCCCTGTTCCACCATCCGCCGCGCGACCAGACACTGACGACCGAAAGTTTCCGTCTCTTTGCGGTCGAGGCCATACTGCTTCTGCGTCGCTTCGGTTTCGACGGCGCAGTCCACCACGTTCGGTACCGCCGACTGCATGTGAAACGCCAGTTCGTACGACTTGATGCGAGCCTTGATCGCCGCGTCCTCGGGATACTCGATCGCGGCCAGCTTGTTCAGCTTGTTCAGCAAACCAAACTCGGCCTGTTGCTCCTCGCGATACACATCCTTGCCAGGTGAGGCGAACGGCAGCGGATTCGCCGGGTCGACGCCCAACTGCACGCCGCTATGCTCGGGTCCCAGGTAGTTTGCGCCGTGCGCGCCGATGCCGCCGCAACAATCGGCGATGGGCGTGCCAAGCACCACGAAGCTCGGCAGATTGTCGTTCAGCGAGCCCAGCCCGTAGTGAACCCAGGAACCGATCGTTGGAAACTGCCCCTCGAGCACGTGCCGGCCGGTATGAAACTGCAATTGCGCGCCATGATTGTTGTCGGTGGTCCACACCGAGCGAACCACCGCCAGGTCGTCCGCGCATTGCGCGACGTGCGGAAACCAATCGCTGATCTCCAGGCCGCTCTGGCCGTGCTTCTTGAAGCCGACTTGCAGCGGGTACAGCTTGTGCCGAATATGGCCGTTCGCGTCGTCCGGAACCACTACCCGCAGGTTCTCTGACACGAAGCTGGCCGAGAGCACGTCCTTGTAGGGCGTCTCGCCAATCTCCTTGCCGGCGAATTCGTTCAGCGCGGGCTTCGGATCGAAGCTTTCCATGTGGCTCATGCCGCCGACCAGAAAGATCCAGATCACGTTTTTCGCGCGGGGACGAAAGTGCGGCTCACCTGTCGGCGGCGACCAACTCGTGGCGCCGTTGGCCCGGGCAACGCCGTCGCGCAGCAGCAAGTTGCCGAGCGCGAGGCCCGTGAAACCCATCCCGACGTCGGCCAAAAAGGCCCGCCGAGGAAGATGCAAACCGCGAGGGGATTCGTTGGGTTTGGTCATCGGACTATCGTACCGTGAGAAAGTCGTTGTGATTGAAGAGCACATGCACCAGGCTCTCGCGAGCTCGTTGCGGCGGATCGGCCGCCGGGACAACCGCGTTTGCGTCGCCCGAGGTGAACGCCGTCAGCGCATCCGGCTTCGCCAGCCGCGCGGCTTGCTCGGCCAGAAACGCCAGGCATTCATCGCGTTCGGCGTCGGTTGCCGGGCGGCAGAGAATCCGCTCGAACGCTCGAGCCACGAAGGCGGCATCGCGTTCGGACTCCGCGGTCGGGGCGACTTCCGCCGAGAGCTTTGTCGCAAGCTGCCGGGCCTGGGCCAGCGAGAGCGAGCTATTGACCATCGCCAGGGCCTGCTGCGGGACGACGGTCTCGCTGCGGCGGTAACAATCCGTGACGTTTGCCCGGTCGAACATTTCGAGAAACGTCATCTTCTTTTCTTTGCTGCTGCGGAAATACAGGCTGCGTCGGGCCACGTTCATGCCGGCGTTTTGGTCGAGCTCCGCGCCCCCCAGGGCCGCGTCCAGCGAGCCGGCCACGTGCAGCGTCGCGTCGCGCACGATCTCGGCTTCCATCCGCCGCGGATTGGCATGCCACAGATAGCGGTTCTCCGGATCGCGCGCCGCGTTGGCGGCGTGCGTGGCCGATGAGTTCAGCCGATACGCGCGGCTGGTGACCATCAGCCGATGGACCGCCTTCATCCGCCAACCGCCGTCCATCAGCTCCAGGGCCAGCCAATCGAGTAGTTCCGGATGCGTCGGTTCTTCGCCGTGCAGCCCAAAGTCGAACACCGTGGGCACCAGCGGCGTGCCGAAATGCCGCATCCACATCTGATTGACCGCTACCCGTGCCGTCAGCGGGTTGTTCTTCGAGGCAATCCACCGAGCCAGCGCCGTGCGGCGCCCGGTGCTCGTCGCCGGATACACGTCGCTCAACTGCGTGTAGTTTTCGTCGATGGCGCCGAGCGTGGCCTGATGCTTCTCGTGGTCCTTCTTGGCGGCGTCGAGTCTTCCTTGGGCGGCTTCCGCGCGTTTTTTCGCGCCTTCGTCGGTTGCCGCCGTGGCTTCAGCGACTTCTTGCTCCGCCTTGATGATGGCGAACTTTACCTGCTCGATATTGGCGATCTTTTCCGCCCGGCACGCCTCGCGCGCCAATTGAGCAGCATCGGCCTGCGGCGGCTTGCTGAACCGGGCCCGATCGGCGGCGATTGCCGCCCGTACGGCGGCCGTCTTGGCCGCGGACGCCAGGAGCTCCGCTTCGGCCAGCGCCGTGGCGCGGTTCGCCTTTTCAAGTTCGGCGATCAGGTCGGTCGCCTCGGCAGGTTTGGCCTCGGGGGGAGCGTTTTCCGTCGCCGATACCGCGGCGCCGTTCCCGGCCGGGGGCGTTGCCGCGGGAACGCTGGCAGACGCCAGTTGATCCGTTTGACGCTGCCGCAGCTCGGCCAGCGCCGTGGTGGCTGTCGACATCGCGGTTTCACATTGTTCGAGCCGGGCCACCGCCGTCTCTAGCGACTCCTGCTGTACGAACTCGCGAAAGCCTGGATAGTATGACGACACCGGCAGCGCGACTTGCGAAATCTGGAGCTCATCGCCGCCCAGTGCGCGCGGCACCCCCGGCGCAAGCGGAGCGTCTTTTTCCGGCGTGGCCTCGTTGCCTCGCGTGAAGAGATAGGTCGGCGTGTCCGCTTTGGCGTCGAACACGCGCACCAGGCCTTGCTTGGTCGTATCGCTTTGGCCCGGCAAGCGGTCCGTGCGCACGTCGTGCGGTTCGAAGAACGCGCGGAACTGATAGTAGTCGGTTTGCGGAATCGGGTCGTACATATGGTCGTGACAGCGGGCGCAATTGAGCGTGATGCCCAAAAAGCCCTTGGCCGTGTGCTCGACCGTCGCGTCCAGCCACACGTTGCGATTGAACTTGTACCAGTTCCGTACCAGAAAGCCCGTCGCGCGGTGAGCATTCTCGTCCAGCGGCGCGAGCTCGTCGGCGGCCAGCATTTCGACGATCATCTGGTCGTAGGGCTTGTCCGTGTTCAGCGACTCGACGATCCAATCGCGCCACCGCCAGATATGCGGCTGGCTCTCGCGCACTTCCGCCGCGTAACCGTCCCAGTCGCTATACCGCCACACATCCATCCAGTGCCGGCCCCAACGTTCGCCATAGTGCGGGCTCGCCAGCAGCCGGTCGACGACCTTCTCGTACGCGTCGGGCGACTCGTCGGCCAAGAAGTCTTGCAGCTCCTGCGGCGTGGGCGGCAGGCCGATCAGGTCCAGATACACGCGCCGCAGCAGCAGGTTCTTCGGCGCCGGTTCAACCGCGCTAAGACCCTGCGCCTGATGCCCCGCGGCGATGAACCGATCGATCGGGTGCTCCGACCACGCGCTCGAACTGGCTTCCGGCAGCGCCGGCCGGGCGGGTTTTTGGAACGACCAGTGCGCCGTCGGATCGTCGGGCAGCGGTTCGTTCGGCGCCGGGGCTCCGGCTTCGAGCCAGGCTTTGATCTTCGCAATCTCGTCGGCTGGCAGCGGCTTGGCCTCGAGCGGCATCACCTCGATGTCGCCCGTGCCGTCGAGCGCTTGCAGCAACGGGCTCTCGGCAGCCGTCTCGGCGATGGCCGGCCCGCGATCGCCTCCCTCGTGGAGAAACGAGATATGATCGACGCGCAATCCCGACTTCTGCCGCAGCCCGCTGTGGCAGCTATAGCAGTGCTTCTCCAGCAGCGGCTTGATGTCGCGCACATAGTCTACGTCCGCGGCTCGTAGCGGAGCGGCGAACAGAATCACGAAGAGCAGGGGGCCGAGAATTCGCATGCTGCTCACGACGGTTCCTGCATTGCGCGGAGCCCAGGCGGGATCGTGGGGGCTCCAAAACCAGTGAAGTTCAACCGGCTCCATGATAATGCAGTCCCCGGGGGCGGACAACAATCCAAGCGCGCCCGCTGGCCCTCGCCGGTGGAATATTTCCACGATCAGCCGGCATGCTGCCGCATCCAGGCGACATACTGGCGTGCATAATCGTCCAGGTTTTCGCCACTGCCCCCGCCGCGAATAGGCGAGCACATCTCGTAGTTGGCAAGACCCGCAAACCCGCCTTCCGCCAGTCCGCGAAAGAAGCCCTCGTAGTCGATAAACCCCTGGCCAAATGGCACGGCACGCACCAGGTCCACCGGCTGGCGCTCGTAGTTCACCAGTTCCGGACGGTAGCGGTACCGCGGCGTGCGCACATAGTCGGCGCTCGTCGTCATTACCGTGTGGGCGGCCATCCGCCGCGCGGTTTCATACAGCGGTTCGCCCCGCAGCGCCGGGGACCAGGCGTCGAACCCCAGCTTGACGTTCGCGCGGCCGATGTCGTCGAGCAGGTCCAGCAGCGCCTGGCTGTCGACCGCCACGTCGTGATGATTCTGAATCGCCAGCGTGATGCCGTAGTCGGCGGCGCGCTCCGCCGCTTCGCGAATCGCCGCCACCGCCTGGCGCCAGGTTTCCGCGGGATTTCCGTCCTGGGGGGCATAAGCCGTGAAGATCCGTACGTACGGGGCGTCGAGGCTCGCGGCCAATCGGCACAGCGCGGCCACGTAGTCGAGTTGCATCTCCAGAAACGGAACCTCGGCTGCCCGTTGCGCCGCAAAGTCCGTGTAGCCGGCAATCGCCGCGCAGCGGATACCGTGCTCGGCCAACACCTCGCGCACCGCCGCCAGTCGAGTCTCGGTCATGTCCAGAGGCGCTAAATGCGGTCGTTTGCCCATCAGCATCACCGACCGGTAGCCGAGTGCCGCGGCGCGCGCGATGAACTGCGAAACGTCGAGCCGCTCTTGGCCCCACAGACCCGCATAGCTCACCGAGAACAGGCTCAGTTCAAACGGCATGGTCCTCGCCCTCTCAGGTCGTCGGCGGTTGGTCGCTCCCAGAAAATGATACCACCCCGAAGCGCGAGCCTGGAGCGTCGCTCCGGCGCGCGTGTTTCCCGAGCTGCAGCCCAACAGGATCGCGGGGATGCGAACCCAGAATAGGCCACGCAATCTGGCGAATGCCCCTATACCAGTTCCGCCAGCGGCGGATGATGCTCGGTGATGTACTGCGGCCGGCCGGTCAGATCGGTCACCGTCGTCGTGAGCGGGTCGATGCCCAGCCGGTTGTAGAGCGTGGCGTGAATCTCTTCGAACCGCACCGGCCGGTCCACGGCTTCGGCTGCGTGGCGATCGGTCGAGCCGATCACCTGCCCGGTGCGCAGGCCGCCGCCGGCCAGCAGGGCGCAAGACACGTTCGGCCAGTGGTCGCGTCCGGCCTGGGCATTGATCGTGGGCGTGCGGCCGAACTCACCCCACACGATGACCGTTACGTCGCGGTCCAGGCCTCGCTGGTGCAAGTCTTCGACCAGGGCCGAAACGCCTTGATCCAATTGGGGCAGGTTCTCTCGCGCGAGTGCGAAGTTCGAACCGTGATAGTCCCAGAAGCTGTAGCTGAGTGTGACCACGCGCACGCCGGCTTCGACCAGCCGCCGCGCGGCCAGAAATTGTTGCATCAATCGCGGGGCGCCGTCTCCCTGATGCTTCTCCGTGCCATAGCCATAGCGGTCGCGCAGCGACTGCGGTTCTTGCTCCAGGTCGAGCGCTTCGGCCAGCTTGCTCGACGTGAGCACGCCGAACGCCTGCTGTTGGAACGCGTCCATCCCGGCCATCATTCCGCTGGCATCGGTCCGCCGGTTGAAATTGTCGAGCGAACGGATAAGGTTCTTGCGGTCGTCCAACCGGTCGAGCGAAATGCCTTGCAGCAGCATGTCGTCCTTGCCGTCGCCGTTTGGCTGAAACGGCGTGTACGCCGCGCCCAGGAACCCGGGATACCCCGAGTTGTAGGGGCGATGCTGCATCCGCGGCGAGAGTCCCACGTAGGGCGGTACCGAGGGCGCCGTCGCGCCTTGCACCTTGGCCACCACCGACCCCAACTCGGGCCAGCCGCCTGGCGGCTGCTGCTGATGGCGGCGGCCCGTCATGCACTGAAACGAATAATGGTCGCCCGTCGCGCCCACCACGGTGCGGATCGGCACGAGCTTGTCCATCATGCCGGCCAGCCGCGGCATCAACTCGCAGATCTGGATTCCCGGCACGTTGGTGTTGATCGGATTGAACTCGCCACGAATCTCGCTCGGCGCGTCCGGCTTCAGGTCGAACATGTCCTGATGCGGCGGTCCGCCCGGCAGGAAGATCATGATCACCGACTTGCTCGATTTCTTCCCCGTGGCGGCTTCGGCCCGCAGCACGTCGGTCAGCGTCAGCCCGCCCAAGGCCAAGCCACCGATCCGCAAAAAGCCGCGGCGGCTGATGCGGTCGCAGTAGCGACCCTGCGTGCGAGGACCAAGAAGCGTAAGCATGGCGACGTTCGTGCTCCAGCGGCGAGGCAAGGCGAGGCAGGATAAACGCTCGGGTGGGTCACCCGAAATCATATCACGGGCCGCGGCCCCGTGCCAGTTTGGGGTTACAGGGGATGGGCGGCATGTCGCCCCGCACGCTCCGCTCCTGTCCCACGTGGATCTATGGGCGAAGCGCTTCCCATTTTGCCGCTTGGGGCGAGCTTATGCCCGAAGCCGCGCGTCCTCAATCCGCCGCTTCGCTCGTCCGTTGCTGCCGGTAATATTTCAATCCCGGGATAAAGAAGCACGCCGCCGACACCACGCCAAACAGCGTAATCCCGATCGGAATCTGCAAGCGCTGCAAGACGGCCATCGCGATCGCCGTCGCGAACAGCGCCGCGCTTTGCAAATAAAATTGCCCGGTGAGCATGCCGGCCTTCACCAAAAAGATCATCCCGCTGGCCAGTGCCAGCACCGGCGACAGCGTCAGCACGGGCAGCCCCAGGATCAATTCCACGACGAACAGCAGCGCGATCGAGAGCATGCTCGCCGCCCAGACGTGCGCGATTTGTCGCTCGATGAACGTGACAGGCCCGCTGCGGTGGCGCAATGTCCAGAAGATCGCGGCCCAAGTGCCCAGCCCCACGATCCACAGCGCCAGGTAGGGCAGCGGCGAGGTCGTGCCGATCCATTGGAGCACGTTCGTCAGAAACGCCGTGATGAACAGCGCCAGGCTGTGCCACATCCATAGCAGTCCCCAGTTTTCGAGCACCGTGGCGTGATGCGTCTCGCGAAATGCCCGCGCGATCACCTGCATGAACTGCCCGCTGCGCGCCGCCGTTGGCTCGTCGGCCAGATAGGCTTCCAGGTCGTCGGCCAGTTCGGCGGCCGTGGCGTAGCGCAGCTCGGGCGGTTTCTGCAAGCACTTGAGCGCGATCATCTCCAGCTCGCGATCCGCCCGGGGGTTCAGCAGCCGTGGCGGCAGCGGTTCCTGCTCGACGACCATCATCACCGTTTCGACCGGCGAAGCCGCCTGGAACGGCGGCCGGCCGGTGAGCATTTGATAGAGAATCGTGCCCAGGCTGTAGACGTCGCTCTCGCGGCCGACCTTGCCTCGCTTGCCGGCCGCTTGCTCCGGCGCCATGTACGACGGCGTGCCCAGCACCGCGCCGCTGAGCGTCAGGCCCGAGTCGGTTTCCACCCGTTTGGCCAGGCCGAAGTCGGAAACGTGCGGCCGTCCTTCCTCGTCGATCAGGATGTTCGAGGGCTTCAGGTCGCGATGCAATACGCCCCGCTCGTGCGCGAAGTGGATCGCCCGGCAGATCGGCGCGAGCAGTTCCGCGGCCTCGCGCGGGTTCAGCGGTCCGCCGGCCAGCCGGTGGGCCAGCGTCGTGCCGGCCACATATTTCATGGTGAAGAACGGCTGGCCGTCGTGCTGGCCGACTTCGTAAATGGGTACAATGGCCGGATGATCGAGCCGCGCGGCGTTTTCCGCCTCGCTCCGAAACCGCGCCAGGTCGGCCGGCGACGGCATGGCGCTGCTCAAGATCATCTTCAGCGCGACCGTCCGCCCCAGGCTCGCTTGCCGCGCTTGATACACGACGCCCATCCCGCCCCGCCCCAACTCCTCGACGAGCCTGTAATCGCCCAGCAGCGCGACGCCTGGTTCCGCTCGCCGGGTCGTTCCACCGGCAAGCGGCTCGGTCGCTTCGGCCTCCCGGTTCTGCTTGTGTTGCGAGGCACTGTTCGCGCCCGCGGCCACGCAATCGGCCACGAGCATCGTGGCCCATAGTCCGCGCAGCTCCTCGGCCAGCGCGGGATGATTCTGAATCACGGCGTCCACGTTCGGCAAGCCGCCTCGCTGCATTTCGTCGGCCAGTTGCGCGGCCAATTCGGCGAGTCGTTCTTCGTCGTGTTCGCTCGATTCGCCGGAGCTCACGGTGGGCCTCGCTCACGCGCCATGGTGAGAGGGCGGCTCTTGCAAGATCGAGCGCAGCCGCCGCATTGCGCGCAGGTACCGCATCCCGGCCGCCGACTCGTTGATCTCCAGGCAAGCGGCGACTTCCTTATTCGAAAGCTGCTCGAAGTGCCGCATCAAGATCACCTCGCGGTCGGCGTCGTCGAGCGTTTCGATCGCGGCTTGAAACCGCCGCTCGAGCTCGTGATGCGTGGCCGCGGCGGCCGGCGTCAACTCGCGGTCTCGAACCAGCGCCGCCAGGTCGAACGCCGACTGATCGTTGTGCGCCGCGTTTTCCAGCGGCTGCTCGCGCGTCACGCTTCGCCGCGCGGCGTGATGCCGGCGATGCACGTCGATCATCCGGTCGCGGGCCAGGTGCCGCAGCCAGAGCGCGAAGGGCATTCCGGACGATTCCAGGTAGTCGGCCAGCCGGCGGCTGGCCTCGATCAGCACGTCCTGCACGACGTCGCTGGCGTCCACGCGGCGCTGTACGGCCCGGTCGAGCCGCAAGCCGACCATCCGCCGTAGCGCCTCGCGATGCCGCTCCAGCAGCCGATTGCGCGCATCGGCGTCTCCGTCGCGCGCGGCGGCCAGCAGTTCCTGGGTTTCAGCGGATTCGGGCCACATATCGGGAGGATTATAACACGCCGGCCGATCTGCCGGCGGCTTACGCCAGGATCTCGCGCACCACGCTGCCTGCCACGTCGGTCAGGCGGAAGTCGCGCCCCTGAAAGCGATATGTCAACCGCTTGTGGTCGACGCCCAACAGGTGCAGCACCGTGGCCTGAAAATCGTGCGCATGCACGCCGTCTTCGACCACGTTGTAGCCGAACTCGTCGGTCTTGCCGAACGTCATGCCCGGCTTGATCCCGCCGCCGGCCATCCAGATGCTGAAGCACCGCGGATGATGGTCGCGGCCGAAGCTCGCCGGGGAGATCGCGCCCTGGCTGTAGGCCGTGCGGCCGAACTCGCCGCCCCAGATCACCAGCGTCTCGTCGAGCAGTCCGCGCTGCTTGAGATCGCTCACCAACGCGGCCGACGCCCGATCGCACTGCTCGGCTTGCCGCTTGAGCTCGCTCGGCAGATTGCCGTGATGGTCCCAGTCGCGATGATAAAGCTGCACGAACCGCACGTCGCGCTCGGCCAGCCGCCGCGCCAACAGGCAGTTGTTCGCGAACGAGGCCTTGCCCGGCTCGGCGCCGTACATTTCCAGCACGCTGGCCGATTCTTGCGAGATATCCATCAGCTCGGGCACGCTTGTCTGCATGCGATACGCCATTTCATAGGCGTCGATCCGCGTGGCGATTTCCGGATCGCCCACCGCTTCGAGCTGCATTCGGTTGAGCTTCTGCACGCCGTCGAGCAGGTTGCGCCGCATGGCCGGATCGATGCCGTCCGGGTTCGACACGTACAAGACCGCGTCGCCGGTCGAACGGAACTGCACGCCCTGATACTTGCCCGGCAAAAAGCCGTTGCCCCAGTAACGCGCCAGCAGCGGTTGCCCCCCGCCGCCCGACAGCAGCACGACGTACTCGGGCAGGTTCTTATTGACGCTGCCCAGCCCATAGGCCGACCACGAGCCGAGCGTGGGCCGGCCCGGCTGCTGGTTGCCGGTGAGCAGATAGGTCACCGCCGGATCGTGATTGATCGGATCGGTGTGCAGCGATCGAACCAGGCAGATGTCGTCCGCGATGCCGCCGATGTGCGGAATCACTTCGCTCATCTCGGTGCCGCACTGCCCGTATCTCTTGAACGGGTAGGCCGGCCCGACCATCAGCAGCTTCGCTTGGCCGCTGGTCATGCCGGTGATCCGCTGCCCCATCCGCACCGAGTCGGGCAGTTCCTCGCCGGTAAGCTGCTTGAGCTTCGGCTTGTCGTCGAACAGATCGATGTGCGATGGCCCGCCCGACATGAACAGATAGATCACGCGTTTCGCCTTGGGGGCGAAGTGCAGCGCGCCGAGCGCGCCTTGCGTGGCCAGCGCGTTTTCTGGAGTCGCCGCGTGCAGCCCGTCGTTCAGCAGCGAGGCCAGCGCGAACGCCCCCAACCCGCGCGCCGAACGGCCCAACAGCGTGCGGCGGGTCATCTCGCGGCGCAATAGCGTTTCGTCATGCATCGCTTAACCCTTGGTGATCGTTTCGTCGAGATTCAGCAGCACGTTGGCCACCGCCGTCCAAGCCGCCAGCTCCGTGGGGTCCATCGTTTCGGGCGCGGGCGATTCGCCCACCTTCAGCAGCTTGGCGGCCGCTTCGGGCTCGCGCTCGAACCGAGCCCGTTGTTCTTCGTAGACCTCGAGCAGCACCTGCGCTTCCTCGGCCCGTGGCCCGCGCGCCGTGCAAAGCTTGAATGCAAACGCGATCCGCTCCGCGGGCGAACCGTGTCCGGACGCGACGATCCGCTGCGCGAGCCCCCGCGCCGCTTCGACAAAGCCCGGATCGTTGAGCAGCACGAGCGCCTGGAGCGGCGTGTTGGTCCGCTCGCGCCGATCGGTGCAGACTTCGCGGTTCGGCGCGTCGAACGTCGCTAGCGGCGGATACGGCATCGCCCGCTTGATATAGACGTACATGCCGCGGCGATACAGGTCGCGGCCGTGGCTCTGCACGTAGCTCTGCGAGCTGAACCCGCCGCCGAAGCCGACTTGCTCCCACAAGCCGGGCGGCTGGTAAGGCGCCACGCTCGGCCCGCCGATCCGGTCGTCGAGCAAGCCGCCGATCGCAAGCGCCGCGTCGCGTATCATCTCCGCGTCGAGCCGGAACCGTGGTCCCCGCGCAAGCAGCCGGTTTTCCGGATCGTGGGCATATTTCGCCGCGTCCACGCGCGACGATTGCCGATACGTGGCCGACATCACGATCAGCTTTTGCAACGCTTTGATATCCCACCCGCTCGCGATGAACTCCGCCGCCAGCCAGTCGAGCAACTCTCCGTGGCTGGGTAGCTCGCCCTGCGAGCCGAAATCTTCGCTCGTTTTTACGATGCCCACGCCAAAGTATTGCTGCCAGTAGCGGTTCACCGTCACGCGCGCGAGCAGCGGATGCCGCGGATCGACGAGCCATTGGGCCAGCCCCAGCCGGTTGGCCGGCGCGCCCTCGGGCAGTGGCGACAGCGCCGCAGGCACGGCCGGCGTCACCTTCTCGCCAAACGTGCGGAAGTCGCCGCGCACCAGGATGAACGTGTCGCGCGGCGTGGGCATCTCTTCCATCACCATCACTTCGGGGAACGAGGCGCGCACTTCGCCGCGTTTCTTCTCCACTTCGGCGAGCTCCGCTTCCAGCGGCGCAAAGTCGGTGCGCGACCGGGCGTAGTGGTTCCGAATGAAGTAGTCGCGCACGGCCTGCCGCTGCTCGTCGGTCCGTTCCGCCGGCGCGAGGGCAAGCGCTTGCCGTACGGCCTTGGGCAGCTTCGACTTGGCCCGGCCACGTTCGGCCAGTTCCCACACGCCCTGGTTATCGTTGATGGCCGCCCCTTGCGGCGTGCGGGTCACGATGCCCAGTTTGTCCCAGTACACGTGGCCGCCAAATTGCGTGCAGGCCCAACCGTCGATCGTGCTGCCCGGCGCGAAGCCTACCGCCTGGGCGTCCACTTCCAGCCGCACCCAGCGCCCCGTGGGCGGCAGCGGACCCATCAGCCGCCGGCTGGGCGAATCGGCCGTGCCCCAGTCGATTTTATTCTCACCCCACACGGCGCGATGATTCCAGCTTGCGCCGTCGTTGAACTGGAGCATGATCTCTTGCGGCGGAGCGGCCGGATCGAGCCACACGTGCGCCACCAGCTTGTCGCCTTCGCCCACCAGCAGCGGCTGCGCGGCGCCGGTGAAGAAATGTTGCGACAACTCGTCCGCGCGGCGATGGCTGGCCAGATTGCCGCTCAGCACCGGATGGGGCGAGGCGACGAACTGCCAACCGTCGGCGTCCTTGCCCGACTCCGTGCTGCCGGGTGGAATCGCATCGTCGACCCAAACATATTCCCGCGCCACGTCCGCCAGCGCGGGCGCCTCGCTGGGCACCTCGAGCTCACGATACTCGGCCAATTTCTTCTGAACCCGGCGTTCGACGTCCGCCTGTTCGGCGTCGTGTCGCGCGAGTGCCGCTTCCTGTTCCTGTTGCGGCACGCGAATGCTCGGCACGGGGTTCGTGTTCCGCCCGTCGAGCCCTTCCTCGGGCACATTATGAAAGTACGCGTACAGCGCGTAGAACTCGCGCTGCGTGAACGGGTCGTATTTATGGTCGTGGCATTCGGTACACGACAGCGTCGTTCCCAAAAACACCGTGGCGGTCGTGTTCACGCGGTCGACGATGTACTTCGAAAGGTATTCGGCCGGATCGGCGCCGCCTTCGAAGTTCACCATTCCATTGCGATGAAAGCCCGAGGCGATGCGCTGGTCAAGCGTCGCGTTCGGTAGCAGGTCGCCGGCCAACTGCTCGATCACGAACCGGTCGAAGGGCAGATTGCGGTTGAACGCGTCGATCACCCACGCGCGATACAACCACATCTCGCGATGGTTATCGATGTGATATCCGTTCGTGTCGGCATACCGGGCCAGGTCGAGCCACTTCTGCGCCATCCGCTCGCCGTACCGCGGCGAAGCCAGTAGCCGATCGACCAGCCGTTCGTAGGCGTCCTCGCCTTCGTCGGCCAGAAAGGCGTCCACCTCAACCGCGCTTGGCGGCAGGCCCGTCAGGTCGAAGCTCAGCCGGCGAACGAGCGCCGCCCGCTCGGCCTCGGGCTCCGGCGACAGCTTTTCTTGTTCGAGCCGCTTGAGGATGAAGTTGTCGACCGGCGTGTGGGGCCAACGCGCGTCGCCAATCACGGGGATCGCGGGCCGCTCGATCGGCTGATACGACCAATGGTCTTGCCACTTCGCGCCTTCATCGATCCACCGCCGCAGCGTGGCGATCTGTTCAGCCGAGAGCGGTTTGCCCGCGTCGACCGGCGGCATCGCCAGGTCCGGATCGGTGCTGCTCACGCGGGTAATCAAGGCGCTTGCGCCGCTGTCGCCGGGCACGATCGCATGGCTTCCCGAGTCGAGCGCGGCGAGCGCCCGCTCGCGCTGGTCCAATCGCAGCCCACCTTGTAGTTGGGCTTCGTCCGGCCCGTGGCAGGCGTAGCAATGGTTCGACAGGATCTGACGCACCTCGCGCTGGTAGTCGACCGGCGCGGTGTCGTCCGCGGCATGAGAGGCCCGCGCGAGCGCTAACACGCTCAAGGCCGTTATCAGAAACAGAAGGCGGCGGGGCATGGCGGGAGTGAGGCTCGCGGCGGCGGGGGAGGTTCGTAAGCGTTCGCAGGAGGCCAACAGCTATTAAACCATTAGCCATACCAGCGATGCAACCAAGCCTCTGCGGTAAGATTTTCTGGCCGGCGAGCCGCATCGTTTAGGAGAAACGCAGCCCTAGTTTTTGAGGCTGCACGCTTTGGGCGATTGTCCGATGATTCTTCCGGCCAGAGGCCGGTAACATGTCAGCCTCGGGCATCGCTCGCCCGAGGAACCCTGCTCGGCGATCTGCCGCATGGGGCGTGTTTTACCGCCGCGGCGGCAGCGCCGCGTTCCGAATCGGCTGGTCGCGCACCTGAAAGACCAGCACCTTGCGTTCCACGCGGAACGGCAGCGGATCGTCGATTTCCAGCACTTGTTGATAGTAGGGCGCGAGCTGTTCCAGCCATTCCGGGCGATAGTCGTGCGCGTTCACGTGTACGACCGCATAGTCGTACCGCGCATCGGGAGCCTTCAGCAGTGCTTCGCCCAGCGTGGGCGCTAGCGGCACCAGTTCGGCCACCGGCCGCCCACTGTAATACCCCACGTAGGGCGAGTTGCAGACGATGCCCGCCCCGGGGGCCAGGCGCGATTGTACCCACTGCGTGGCTTCGATCACCGGCACGAACTCGGCGTTCAATTGGCGCAGCGTGTACGGCAGCACGACCAGCGAGCAGGCCATAATCGTCGGCGCGGCCAACGCCAGCGGACGCAGCCTGAACCAGCGTCCCACGACCGCGCTGGCCTGATAGATCCCCAACGCCGCGAACGGCATCGCCAATCCCACCAGCGGAATCGTATGCCGGTGCGCGATGTATCCGGAGAATACGTACACGGCGACCAGGATCAGAATATGCGTGACTCCCAGCACCGACAAGAAAGCCACTTGAATGCCGCCCGGACGCCGCCAGAAGAGCGCGATGTTTCCCAATAGATAATACGGAATAAAGACGAACTTCAGCCCTTGGCAGATGCTATTGATGAACGCCGCAAAGCCCAGTCCGATCAGCGTGCTGACCAATTCTGGCGAGTAGTCGGGATCCTCGTCGAGGACCGCCGGGGCAGCGTCCGCCGGGACATCGGCCGCCGGGGTAGGGGCCGGTAGCACCGCGGGCGCGTTGTCCGCCAGGGTTTCGCCACCCGCCGCGGCCCGCTCGCGCGCTTCGGCCGCTTCTTCGGCTTCGGCCAGCCGTTCGATATAACTGGGCGCCGGCTCATCTTTGAAGATCAACAACTGCTTGCTGGTGATTTTGCCCGCCAGCGCCATGTACGGCGCGGCCACCACCAGCGCCACGCCGGCCACCGCGGCCAGCGCCGCCGCCGATTGCCGCCACGGCCACACGCGAATCGCTTGCAGCAGCACGAAGGCCGAGGCGATCATCGCCACTTCCAGCCCCTCGGGCCGAATCCAAAACGCCAGTCCGCTGGCCAATCCCGCTAGCGCGAGCCTGCGCAAGCTGCCGCTCGCCAGCCCGGTCGACGCCATCCATGCCGCCAGCAGATAGAACAAGACGTGCAGCGTGTCGCTCTGCGCGTCCACGGCGTTGGCTCGCGGCACGGGCAACACCGAGAAGCCAATCGCGGCAATGTTGGCGATCGTCGTGTCGAGCAGCTCGCGGGTAAACAGCCACAAGACCGCCACGCTCAGGATGCCCGCGGCGAACGATACCGCGATTCCGCCCATCATCCAGGCGTCCGGCTCGTGATCGTAGCCCGCGGTTTGCAGCGCGCGTTTCGCGCCGAGCATTAACACCGGGTAGCCGGGGTGCTGATCTTCACGCTGCATCGTTTTCAGCGGTTCGGCCGCGAAGTCGCGCGCGATGTGCGTAAAGATGATGCCATCCGCGCTGATTGTTGGCAGGCGGACAAGCAGCACGGTTTGCAGAATGGCCGTGCCGACCAGAATGACCGCTAGGGGCCAGTAAGGACGAAGCCGCGCGGCGAACATGCGATGCCCTTCAGCAGTTTTCATTCCGACGTGGCTGCCGATGCCAGGCTGCACGCGTTCGCGCGCCATCGTGCGGTGAACGCGGGACGCGCGTTCGGCCTAGCCGCCTTGGCGGTCGATCAGCAATCGCCAGGGAGTCAGCAGAAGAATCTTCAGGTTGAACCCGACCGACCAGTGGCGCACGTAGTACAGGTCGAATTCCAGCCGCTTTTCCAGCGAGGTATCGCCGCGCCAGCCGTTGACCTGTGCCCAGCCGGTCATGCCCGGCAGCACCTGGTGACGTTGCGGATACGCGGGATATTGTTGGGAGAATTCTTTGACAAAGTAGGGCCGCTCGGGGCGCGGGCCGACGAGGCTCATATCCCCTCGCAGCACGTTGAACAGTTGCGGAAGCTCGTCCAGACACCACCGCCGCAGCAGGTGACCCAGCAGCGTGCAGCGCGGATCGCCCCGTTTGGCCCACACCGGGCCGCTGGCCAGTTCGGCGTCGAGCCCCATCGTGCGAAACTTGTAGATCACGAACGGCCGGCCGTCGAGGCCGATGCGTTGTTGCTGATAGATCGCCGGTCCGCGGCTGGTCAGCTTGACCAGCAGCGCGATCGCGATCATCGGCACGGCCAGCACGGCCAGCATTGCCGTGGCGCCCACCATATCCACCAGCCGCGCGACTCGCTGGCCACGTGCCGTTTCAAGCCGGGCTTTCGCCGGAGCGGCCGGCGCCGCCGCGGGGCTCGCGACCGGACGAGGCAAAGGAAGGCTGCGCATCGACTTGATCAATTGTGTTTTCATGCCGGCAGACCGCTTACGGTCCTGGTTCTCTGCGGGTGAAGGCGGGACTTATAGCAAACGCCGCTTGGCGCAAGCTAGACCACTTTGTACGCACGGCGGTCAGGCCCTGCCCGCGGTTTATCTAAAACGCGGGAACATCCAAACATCTGTTGACCTGAAATCGGGTTTCCAGGTATAGCCCTGCTTCTGCGCAACCGGCCGCGACCGCCGATCCGCTAGCGTGGACTTCAACAAGTTGGCTGCGCACTAGGGGCAGAGGGGGCGCAGTATAAGAATGGCGAACGCCTCCCGCGTGGTCGCAGAAGGAGTTGCTGCCCGCGAGGCAAGGGATGGGGGCGCCGCGGGCGTTGTCGACATCGCAAATCCAAGCCACGGGCTCGAACTTGCTTCTAGCATTGTCTTACTATCGGCCAGGACGAGCCGAAAGTTACTGCGAAGGATGGCAATTTTGAATACTTTCGCCGCCGCAACGCTCAAAAACCGCACGCTCATCTACTACCGCGACCTGGTCCTGGTGCTCCTGGGCAAGGAGTTCAAGGTTCGCTACAAGAACACCTTTCTGGGGTATGCCTGGAGCGTGCTCCACCCGCTGATCTTGGCCCTCATCTTCTCGCTGTTCTTTAGCGTTTTCATTCGCTTGCAGGTTCCGGACTACACCCTGTACCTCATGGCGGGGTTGTTTCCCTGGCAGTGGGTGTCGAACACCTGCTTCGGCGCCAACGGCTATTTTCTGGCCAATGCCTCGCTGATCAAGAAGGTCCGCTTCCAACGTTGGATGCTCGCGCTGACGGGCGTCTTGAACGAAGCGATTCATTTCGTCTGCTCGATTCCCGTCATTGTCGGCTTCATGCTTTACTACGGCAAATCGCCCACCTGGAGCTGGCTCTGGGCCGTGCCGCTCTTGCTGGTACTCCAAATCGTCATGATGACCGGCGTGGGCCTGGTGATCGGAACTTTGAACCTGTTCTTTCGCGATCTCGAACGCCTGGTCTCGCTGGTCGTTCAACTGCTCTTTTATCTCACGCCGATCGTCTATACCGCGGACATGATTCCGCCCGGCTATACCTGGATTCTCTACGCCAATCCGTTCGGCTCGCTGGTCGTCTGTTGGCAAGAGTTGTTCTACGCCGGGGCACTCACGTCGCAGTTTCTGGGAGTCGTGGCCGCTTGGAGCGCGGGCTTCGCGATCCTCGGAGGATGCGTCTATGGCAGCAAAGTCTGGAGGTTCGCCGAGATTGTCTAACGACGTAGCCATTCGCCTTCGCGGCGTCTCGAAACGCTATTATCTGGGCAGTCCCGTCGCGGACGGCTTCAAGCACCTGATTCTGCATCTGCCCAGCCAGATCAAGGCCCTCCGCCAGCGCCGGCCGTTCGACGCCCTGGTCGACGTGTCCTTCGACGTCCGACGCGGCGAATGCGTGAGCCTCATCGGCCGCAACGGCGCGGGCAAAAGCACCACCTTGAGCCTCATTGCCGGTGTGCTCAAACCCTCGGCCGGAAAGGTCGAATCCTACGGCCGTATCTGCCCGCTGCTCGAACTCGGCGCCGGGTTCAATCACCAACTCACCGGCCGCGAGAACATTCTGCTCAACGGCGTGCTCCTCGGCCTCACGCGCCGCGAGGTCCGGCAACGCGCCGCGCAGATTATCGAATTTTCCGAACTCCACGACTTTATCGACGCGCCGCTACGCACCTACTCCTCGGGCATGATCGTGCGACTCGGCTTCTCCGTGGCCGTGCATCTCGATCCGGATATCCTGCTGGTCGACGAAGTGCTGGCCGTGGGCGACGCCCGTTTCCGCCAGAAATGCTTCGAACGCATGGAACATTTCCGCCGTCGCGGCGCCACGATGATCTTCGTCAGCCACGACACCGGCAGCGTCTCGCGGATCAGCGATCGCGTGGCGTTGTTCGAATCAGGCCATCTCGTCGATATCGGTGAGCCCGGCCGAATCATCGATGCCTATCAACAGCGCAGCCTCGCCGCCTGACTTTTTAGCCAATTGCTCTTTCGCGAATCGCGCGTTTTTGGTTAAACCGGCCTCGCGGGACTTAGTACGCGAAGCATCCTTCGCCGGCGCTGCCGGTCAGGTTTTGTCGTGCAGCCCCCCCCGCGAGCATGCTAGCACTTCCCGGTGTCGCGAACCGAACGAACTCTGTCATGATCAACTGTGCCTCTGCTTCTGACCCCACCGTCGAAGCCGCCTGCGGGGTCTTCTCCGCCGGACGAAGTTCGACCTACGATTACCTCCGGTTCAATGCCACGTCATCGTTTCAGGTGCCGTTTTACTATTTAGAGCTGGTGCGGGCGGGTA
This sequence comes from uncultured Planctomycetaceae bacterium, assembly GCA_964598535.1. Lineage (GTDB taxonomy): Bacteria > Planctomycetota > Planctomycetia > Pirellulales > PALSA-1355 > JALHMI01. The sequence goes on from CAZRCI010000033.1 coordinate 29,710, forward strand.
AGCTTGACCCGCGGTCGGTGCGGCCCGTGCGGCCGTCGGCCGAGCAGGTCGAGATCGCCTATACGTCCGTGTTTCAACAGTCGCCCTTGGTTCGTGAAGTGGCCGAGCTTTGCGATTCGTGCTCCAACCAGCAGCAGGTGCTCGAGAAACTGCTCACTTCCACGAGCTTTACGCAGCGTTTACCGGGGCTGCTCGGCACGGCGTTTCCAGAGTGGCGCCGATTGTGGCACGTGCACATTCCCAAGACAGCCGGCACCAGTTTCCTCGCGGCCGCGACGGCCGGCGGCTGGGGAATTGTCAATCTTAATCGCCTGGCGGCAACCGCAAACAACCTGCTCGACGTGGCGAGTGCGCTCCGTGTCGGCCCAGAGACGCGCGGCCGCGTGATAATCTCCGGCCATTGGCACCTGTGGCGGCGTCTCGAAGAGATTCGGCCCGGCGATCGTGTCGTGACCTTCGTGCGCGATCCGCTAGAGGCCATGATCTCGGAGTTTAATTTCGCGGTCGACGTGGTGAACCGCGCTCAGAACGTGCATTCGGCCGATCCCAGCATCATGCTCGATCGGGGGCTCGATCCCTCGAGTCTCGTCAATTCCTATCGCCAGGGTTTTTTCGTCGCCAACGTTCAGTGTTCGTATCTGACTCAGGATGCCCAATGTCGCACGGCGCTTGCGAATCTGGCACGCTTCGACGCCGAGCTGTTGCCTTCCGACGCGACCGACTACGCCATTCGAAAATACTTCGCGACGGTCGAAAAACGTCGTGCCAACGTCTCCAATAAACACATGCTACAAGCGGAGCTTCCACGCGAACTGCGCGAAGAATTACTGCTCCGCAGTAGCCAGGATTTCCTGCTGAGCGAAATCGCCAAGCAACGTTTCGGCGACGTCGCCTAACCTCCCCGCCCGCCCGCGCCTTCCGCCCAACATCCCATTCTCATCCCGGAGAAGCCGCCATGAACGTCGAGCAATATCCCCTGCGTTTGGCGGTCGTCAGCACGCCTCGGTCGGGCAACTGCTGGTTGCGGCACATGCTCGCCCAGACCTTTGAGCTGTGCGAGATCATCGTCCATTTGCCCTCGGAAATTCCTTGGGATGACCTTCCTCCGCGCGCCATCGTGCAGTTGCATTGGCTGCCCGACGAAAAGTTTCGCGGCTCACTCGAGCGGTACGGATTTCGCGTCGTCGTGCTTGCCCGGCATCCGCTCGACGTGCTCATCTCGGCGCTCGCCTTTTCGCAGCACGATGAATCGACCCTGCGCTGGCTGAATGGCGCCGGGGGGGACGAACGTGGCATCGCGGGCGCAGATCCGCTTTCCGAGGCGTTCCTCGATTACGCCGTGGGGCCGCGGGCTCGAGCACTGCTTGGCGTCAGTGTCGCGTGGTGGAACTTGCCGGGGGTGGTTTCCGTCCGATACGAAGATTTGATGCTCGACCCCGAACGCAGGTTCGAACGGTTGGTGGCCCAGTTCGAAGTCACTCCGCGCAAGGCTCCGGCCGAGGTCGCCGCGCGAAGCCGGCCCGACGACATGCGGCAGCAAAACATCCACATGCTCTTTCACGTCTGGCAGGCGCAAGGCAGCCTCTGGCGGCGTTTTTTGCCTGCGGACGCCGCGCGCAGGATCTGCGCGGCGCACGAAAGCGTGCTGGCAACGCTGGGCTATGCATGCGATCCCGACGAATCGCTTTCCGCCGAGGTTGCCCGGCAAGCCTGGCAGTACCACGACGCCGCGGCGGTAAAACGGCATTTACATGGCGTTAAACGCACGCTGATTGCGCTCGAATCGCGACACCACCAGGTCGTTCATGCACAGCAGCAGGAGTTAAAGCAACAGCGCAAACAACTGGCGCAGCTTGACGCCCGGTTTGCCGCCTTGCAGTCCTCACTCACGGGGCTCGGGCCTTGGTCGATCGGCGCCGCGCGGTCCCTCCAACGCTGCGCCAGAACCTTTCCGCGAACGTCGACCGCGTTCAAGTCGTTCGCCCTCTGGTCGCGGCGGATGCTGACCAACCGCGGGTGAGACATGCCGGGCCTGCTTCCTTCGCGGGCGCGCCGCCGGCGTTCCACGGTACGTGCTAGCATCGCCAGAGGCACGCGCGCGTGCAACATTCTTGAGACCGGCGTATTTCGATTCCGCGCGATCTGATAGATTCATCCCGATTCAAGCGGCGCCAGCGAGGGATCGCGACAACCGCTGGAACCGAAATGCCGCCGCGGCATTTTGCATCGGGTGGCTGGTCCGGGGGGACGATCGGCATGAGGCCGAACAAACATCGCGTACTACTCGACATGTCCATGGCTTGCCGAGGCTACTGCGGCATCGCCCAGGACGTGCGGTTGCTGTACGCGACCCTCGCTCGTTGCTCGAACGTCGAAGTCACCGGGCTGGTCTATCGCCCGCGGAAGTTCGCGCCGCCCTCGCGGTTCCGTTCGACCTCGGCCAACCGCGGCGCCCAGCTTGCCGGCCAGGCCCTGTTCCTGCACTCGTTGCCTGAGCAGGGGGTGCGGGACGACCGCTCTTCGCTGGCCACGTTCAAAGCCCGCCTGCACTCCATCGTTGACACGTTGCTCGCCCGGCGTGCCGGTCTTGTTCCGCTCGACAGCGACGTGTTTGCCGGAGCCTTATGGCGGCTCATGTTCCAGCAGACGCTTCCGCCCGAGCATCTCTCGCTCGTCCAGCAGGGGCGTTTCGTGCTGTCCGGCATGACCGACGGCAAGGTCTTTGCCCGGGGGCTGTCAGGCCGGCGGCCACTGGCGCTCGATACGCGGGGCTACGACTATCTGATCGTACAGGGGCCTCGCCCGCTGCGCGTCAGCCCCGGCACGCGGCACGTCACCCGCTATCACGACATGATTCCGGTGCTCGCGCCGGACACGATGAAACATCCCTGGGCCATCCATTGGCACCACCGCGCCATCCGCCAGAGCCACGACAGCCTGTTCGTGTGCAACTCCGAGCCCACGCGCGAGGATCTGGTTGGCATGTTTCCCGAGTTGGACGATCGCTCGACGACGATCCCTTACACGCGGTCCGACGCATTCCAGCGTTGCGAGTCGCCGGCGATCGCCGCGTCGATCCTCGCGCAACGCCGCTCCCCGGCGACCAGCCAACCGGCGGTCAAGGGGCTGCCGCGATACCTGCTCTCGGTTTCGACGCTCGAACCGCGCAAGAACTTCCTCGGACTGATTCAAGCCTACTGCCACGCCAGGAGCTTGCCCGTGGTGCGGCGGCGCCTGGGACGGCTGAAACTCGTCGTCGTGGGCGGCCCCGGCTGGCGGCATGGCCCTATCCTCGACGCCATGCGGCCGCTCGCCGCGCAAGGCGACCTGATCCATCTGGAAGGCGTCGCCTCCGATGAGCTGCGCGTGCTGTATTCCCATGCGGAAGCCTTCGTGTTTCCGTCGCATGCCGAGGGGTTTGGCTTTCCTCCGCTGGAATCGTTGCAATGCGGAACGCCGGTGATCGCGTCCGATCTGCCCGCGCATCGCTGGGTATTGGGCGACGCCGCGCTGTATTGCGATCCGTACTCTACCGAGAGCATTGCCGCGCAGATCGAACGGCTGATTGCTTCGCAGGAGCACCGGTCGCTACGGCAGGCACTGCTAGCAGCCGCGCCGCGGCAGATCGACCGGTTTGCAATCGATCGATGCGCGGCGGCTTGGAGCGAGTTTTTTGATCGAGCTTCGGTCGCGCGCGGTGTTCCTCAGGACGCCCCCGGACAAGGTTTGCGGTTGCCGAGCGCGGCATGAGCCGGTCGTTGTCACACGACCCGCAACTCAAGTTTGTTCGACTGCAAAGTTTTTTTGGTCATCACTGATCTTTGTGGCAACGTGAGGTTGTGGTAATTTTTGCAACCGCATGAAATACTCCCTCCCGGGGGATGACCGGTAGCGACAAGGCTGTCGCCCGACGCCGGTTCCCTCGCCATAACCTCCAACCGCCAGGAGTACGTCTTGCCATGAAGGCACGGAAGCTACGAGTGCTGATGGATCTTTCGATGGGCTTGCTCGGTTACTGCGGCATCGCCCAGGACGTGCGGTTACTCTACAAGACCTTGGCCACGTCGCCCGAGGTCGAGCTGACCGGGATGATTTATCCATCGTTTTCGCGCACGTTGCGTCATCGCTTCGCCAAGCCGAACGCGCCTCTGGCCGACCGGGTCGCGAATCAATCGTGCTTTCTTTGGAGCTTGAACGAAGGCCCCCCGGCGCTGCCCTATCCGCGGCCGGTTCGATTGCTGGCCAAGATGGCTCAGACCGCCACGCGGCTCACCACGCGCAAAGCACAGCTCGACCCGCTGGTCACCTCGAAGCTGTGGCATGCGTTGTGGCGGAGCATGTTCCGGCAAACGCTCGCGTCGGCCGACATTCCGCTGGTGGAGAATGGCCGCTTCGTGCTCGCCAACATGGCGGCCGATACGATCTTCTGGCAGGTGCTCGCCAAGCGACGCCCGATCCGGCTCGACACGCGCGACTATGACTTCGTGATTACGCAAACGGCCCGCCCGTTCACTGTCAGCGCGGGAACGCAGCACATCGTCCGTTACCACGACATGATTCCGGTGACCCAGCCGGACACGATGCCCCGCCCGCGCGACATCGCCTGGCATCATCGTTCGATCCGCCAGTGCCGCGACAGCTTCTTCATCTGCAACTCCGAGCCCACCCGCGAAAACCTGGTGGACGTCTATCCCGAGTTGATGGATCGTTCGGCGACCGTGCCCTACATGCTTTCGCAGGAATACTGGCCGGACGGCGTCGCTTCTCAGGTCCGTTCGATCATCTCCATGCGGCGGTCCAACGCCTCGGGCGTCGCTCCTCGGCGCGCGCTCAAGAAGCAGCCCCGCTATCTCATGTGCGTCTCGACGATCGAGCCGCGCAAGAACTTTACCGGGCTGGTTCAGGCGTTCAACAACCTTCGGGCTCGGGCCAGCATCCGCCGCGCGGTGCCTGACCTGAAGCTCATCATCGTCGGCGGCCCCGGCTGGAAGTACGAGCCGATCCTGAATACGATGCGCGAGCCGATCGCCGCGGGACACGTGATTCACCTGGAAAAAGTCACGGCCGAAGAACTGCGCGTGCTGTACACCCATGCCGAGGCGTTTGTTTTTCCGTCCAGCGCCGAAGGCTTCGGTTTCCCGCCGCTCGAAGCGATGCAGTGCGATCTGCCGGTGATCGCCTCGGACCTTCCCGAGCATCGTTGGGTGCTCGGCGACGCGGCGATGTACTGCAACGCTTACGACGTGAACACGATCGCCGACGCGGTCGAGCAGCTCGTGGCGTCCGAGGAAGGCCCCGCCCTGCGGCGCGAGCTCGTCGCCCGCGGCCGGCGCCGTGTCGAACGCTACTCGCTCGACCAATGCCGCGATCAATGGATCGATTTGCTGCAGCGCCTGCGGTCTGGAGAGCGGCCGCTCGCGCAACAGTCTCCCGCTACGACCCCGTTTGTGCGCGACCCGAAGGAACGGGCCGCTTGACCCTCCAGAAAGGATTCGAACATCATGAAGGTCGCCGTCATCGGCACTGGCCGTGTCGGCCTGCCGCTTGCGCTGTCGCTTATCGACAGCGGCGTACAGGTCCTCGGCGTGGATCTCAACGAACACGTGCGGCATGCCATTAACGTCGAACGCAGGATGCCGTTCGACGAACCCGGCTACGACGAGTTGGCCGCCTCCGGCAAGCTGCGCATCACCGGCGATATCCGCGATGCCGCCGATTGCGATTACTTCGTCGTCACCGTCGGCACGCCGCTTCGGGCGCATATCGAAACCGACCTTTCGTTCGTCACCAAGGTGATCGAATCGATCTGCGAGTTCCTCGCGCCCGGTCAGACGATCATCATGCGGAGCACGACCGCGCCCAAGACGACCGCCTTCGTGAAAAGCCTGATCGAATCGCGCACCTTCCACAAGGTCGGCCGCGACGTCTTCCTGGCCTGCTGCCCCGAACGCATCGTCGAGGGCAAAGCCCGCGAGGAGCTGCACCAACTGCCCCAGATCATCGGCGCCGAAGACTCCGCCAGCGCGCAGGCCGCCCAGCGCCTGTTCCAATCGCTGGGCGCCGAACCGCTTCATTGCAATTGGGCCACGGCCGAACTGGTGAAGCTGTTCTGCAATGTCTCGCGCTACGCCTACTTCGGCGTGATCAACGCGCTTTCGATGATCGCCCTCGATCAGGGCGTCGAGCCGCACGAGGTCATCGAGCTGGCCAACCGCGACTACCCGCGCAAGATGCACGGCAAGCCCGGCTTCACGGCCGGGACGTGCCTCCGCAAGGACTTCGGCATGCTCGCCGAAAACTACTGGAGCGGCGGGTTCCTCACCGAGATCTGGCGCATCAACGAATCGCTGCCCAAGTACCTGGTCGATCTGGCCAAAGAACGCTACGGTTCCCTCAACGGAAAACGCGTCGCCGTGCTGGGCTACTCCTTCAAGCGCGACGCCGACGACGTTCGCGACTCGTTGGCCCCCAAGCTCATTCGCTACCTGGCCCGCGAAACGCCCTCGGCCATCGTCGTCAGCGACCATTTCCTGACGGTCAACGATATCGAACCGTGCGCCGGCGTGCAGTTCACGCCCGACATGGACACCGCGCTGCGAAACGCCGACTTCGTGTTCATCGCCACCAACCACTCGCTGTACACCGAAAAGCGGGACCGCATTCTCGAAGCCGTCAACCGCGGGGCCCGCGTCATCGACATCTGGGATAGCTGCGGGCAGAACCGGGCAACCATCGACACCGACTCGCTGGAGATGCAAAAGCCGCTCCAACCTCGTCGCGCGGCCGCATAGGAAGAGCATTAGCAATGACACGAATCATGATCACCGGCGCGGCCGGCTTCATCGGCTATCACCTCGCGCGCCGCTTGCAGCAGCGGGGCGATGCTGAACTCGTGCTGGTCGACAACTTCTCGCGCGGCGCGAACGACGAGCCCTATCGCGAACTGTGCCGCCTGCCCCGCGTACAGGCGTTCGACGTGGATCTGTGCGATCCGGCCGCCGTGGCCAGCTTGCCCGACGACGTCGATACGATCTACCACGAGGCGGCCCTCAACGGCACGCAAAATTTTTACGAACGACCGTTCGAAGTCCTCCGTTCCGGTACGCTGCCCACGTTCTACTTGCTCGATAAGTACGCTCGCGGAGGACGTCTGCGGCGGTTCGCGTATGCCGGCACGCCCGAGTCGTACGCCTCGACCGTCACGAAGTTCAACTGGCCCGTGCCCACCGACGAGACGGTGCCGCTGTGCATCGACGACGTCTACAACGAACGCTGGTCGTACGCCGCGGCCAAAATCCACGGCGAAGTGCTGGTGATCAACGCCTGCCGCCAGTTCGACACCCCGTTTTCGATCATCCGCTATCACAACGTCTTCGGGCCGCGGATGGGCGACAAGCACATCGTGCCTGACTTTCTGACGCGGCTTCGCCGGGGCGTCGCCGAACTGCACGGGCACGGCGATACCCGCGCGTTTCTCTATATCGAGGACGCTGTCGAAGCCACGCTGCTCACGGGCGAACATCCCGCCACGGCAGGCCAAGTGGTCAACATCGGCGGCTCGGAAGAGCTGACGATGCTCGAACTGGGGCGGCGCATGATGCGGCTTGTCGGGCTCGACCCCGATTCGATCGTCCTACATCCGTCGCCGGCCGGCAGCGTCAAACGGCGGCTTCCCTCGACCGCAAAACTGCAAAAGCTCACCGGATTCGAGGCCCGCTGGTCGCTCGACGAGGGCCTGCTCGAAGCCATCCGCTTCTACGCTCCGGAACTCTTGTCCGGCGAAGCCGTCGCGGTCTAGCACAGGCTGCGGAAAAACTCCGCGGCCTGATAAGATCGCACGGAGGCGCTCTCAAAATAGCGACGTAAGTCGTTATTTTGCGAGCGGTGCGGAGTTCACCTCCGCACTTCGCGAGGCTGAAAAAGTTCACGGCGGACTCTTTCAGCAGCCTACTAGAGAGCATTCTCCGGAATTCGCGGTTGGAATTGGGCCAATCGTGGTGCTTCGGGATCGGTCCAAGATAGAACCAGATTGGAACGCTGATTGCGTCAGGCGGCGATCCGCTGACGCGCCACCGGCGCTTCGTGCGTGTCCGTCTCGGCAGGCCGCCCGGAAAATTCTTCCCAGGCGTCGCGGACGTGCTGGCGAAACTCCTGGCGGAATCCGTCCAGGCTGAATCGTTCGGCGTTGGCCCGGCAAGCCGCCGCCTGAAATTGGCCGCTCTCCTGCTCGAAGCCCCGCACCGCCGCGATCACGGCCTCGGGCGTTTGCTCGTCGAAGAGCACGCCGGTCGGCCGCTCCTGGTCGAGCGTTCGCACGATCTCGACCGCCCCGCCGCGTCCATAGGCCACCAGCGGACAACCGGCCGCTTGGGCCTCGGCCAGCCCGATGCCAAAATCTTCGCGTCCGGCGAACACGACCGCCCGCGCGCGTTCCAGGTGCGAACGCAGCACCTCGAAGGCCTGATAGCCCAGGAGTTGCACGTTCGGCGTCGCGCGCCGGCGCAGGTTTTTCAGTTGCGGGCCCTCGCCGATTACCACAAGCCGCCGCTCGGGCATTTCCGCAAAGGCTTCCAGCAGCAATTCCACGCGTTTGTACGGCACCAGCCGCGAAACGGTCAAATAAAAGTCCTCGCGGTCGGGCCGCGCAGAGAACGCGTCGGTATCGACCGGCGGATAGATTACGGTTGCTGGCCGGCGATAGGTCTTCTGGATCCGCCGGGCGATGAACCGCGAGTTGGCGACAAAGCTGTCCACGCCGTTCGCGCTGCGCACGTCCCATTGCCGGAACTTGTGCAAGCTGAGCTGTGCTAGCCAGTGGGCCGGACGGAAGCCCCCGGAGCTGCCCAGGTATTCCGTCTGCGCGTCCCAGGCGTAGCGCGCCGGGGTGTGGACGTAACTCACATGCAATTGATCGGGACCGGTGATCACGCCTTTGGCCACGCAGTGGCTGCTGGAAATTACCAGGTCGTAGCCCGTAAGATCGAACTGCTCGACGGCTAGCGGCATCAGCGGCAACATTGCGCGATAGCGAGTCCGCGCCAGCGGCAGATTCTGCAAGAAGCTGGTGCGAACGGTCTTGCCGCACAAGAAGCCCCGCTGCTCGGCGGGCACAAAATCGATCAGGCTGAAGATATCCGCCTGTGGATAAACGGCTAGAAGCTGTTCCAGAACCCGTTCCGAACCCGCGTACGTGACCAGCCAATCGTGAACGATGGCAACTCGCATGACGATCCCCCCTTCTGCCAATTCCTTGGCGACGCTGCGCGCGGCAATCCATCACCGCGCGGGCCTCAAACCTAACACAGTTCGCGGTGAATCGAGAACCCCGGTTTCTGCACCGGTCCGCGCGTCAGCATGCACGCGGGGGGGGCCGAGGTCTGAGAAGCGAGCGTTATCCGCCCAGTTCTTCGGCGACCCGTAGCAGCCGGTTGTATTTGGCCAGCCGCTCGCTGCGCACGATCGAGCCGATTTTGATCCCATCAGCCGCCGTGGCCACGGCCAGATCCGCGATCGTCGTGTCCTCGGTTTCGCCGCTCCGGGCCGAAACGATGTACCCGAATCCGCCGCGTCGGGCGGCATGCACGGCGCGCAGTGTTTCTGTCAGGGTGCCAATCTGGTTCAACTTGATCAGGACGCTGTTGGCCGCCCGTTCGCGGATGCCGCGTTCGAGCCGATTGACGTTCGTCGTAAACAGGTCGTCGCCCACCAGCCGCACGCGGCTTCCCAGCCGTTCGGTCAATCGTCGCCAGCCGGCCCAATCGTCTTCGGCCAGTGGGTCTTCAATGCTGCGGATCGGATACTGCTCGACCAGTTTTTCCATGACGGCGATCATCTCGTCGTTCGTAAGTTGCTGGTCGCCGGTCGCCAGCAAACGGTAGTTGCGCCCGTCGTAGAAATGGGTGCTGGCGACGTCGAGCGCCAGCGTTACGTCGCGTCCTGGTTCGAGCCCCGCTGCTTCGATCGCGCGCAACACCAATTCAATCGCCTCGGCGTTGCTTTTCAGTCGAGGGCCGTAGCCTCCTTCATCGCCAACGAGGCGTCCTTCGTAGCCGGACGAGGTGAGCAGCGCGCCCAGCCGGCGATAGACGCGCACGATCCACTCCAGCCCCTCGGCATAGTTCGCCGCGCCGTTCGGCTTAATCAGATAGTCCTGAAAGTCGAGGTTTCCGCCCGCGTGCAAACCGCCCGAGATCATGTTGACCATCGGCAGCGGGATCCGCGGTGGCGGCGCCGCCGAGTCGAATTGCCGTGCCAACTCGTGCAAGTACCGATACAGCGGCACGCGCCGCACCGCGGCCGCGGCATGCGCGGCGGCGAGCGAAACGGCCAGCAGGGCGTTCGCCCCCAACCGCCGCTTGTCGGGCGTGCCGTCCAGCTCGATCAGCCGCGCGTCGATGCCCTGCTGGTCGATGACTTCATAGCCGGCCAGGGCGGGAGCGATTGCCTCGCGGACGTTCAACACGGCCTGCCGTACGCCGCGGCCGTCGTAACGCGCGGCCGCCGTGTCGCGCAGCTCGAACGCTTCGCTGGCTCCGGTGCTCGCGCCCGAAGGGGCAATGGCCCGGCCGGCCGCGCCCCCGCGCGTGTGCACCTCGGCCTCGACCGTGGGATTTCCTCGGCTGTCGAGCACTTCGCGGGCGACGATGTGGCTGATCTGCATGACGTCTGGCGTAGCTGTTGCTTTGGCGGGGGTGTGTCCGTCAGGAGCGAAATCGTCCGCGCGCGATCCGGAGCACATCCTCCCAGACGCCGCCGGATGAAAACACTTCGCGCGCGAGCTGCCGTATCTGCTCGCGGCGCGTCTCTTCGGATAAATACTCGACCGGGCTCTTGCCGTCTAGTCGCGCCCACAGACAGCCTGCAAGATTCTGCACGCCGCGTGACCAAAGTCTGGTCAACTCGTCCGCGTCGACACGCTCGCGCATGACAGTGTCGTAAGCCTGTCGAAAGCTCTCGCTCAGCTTCAGGTATCGCTCGTGCTCCGGTTGCTGCGAACAAGCCTTGAGCACCAGATGGCTGAGAAAGAATCCCAGATCGAACGCCGGGTCGCCATAGTGCCCCGTCTCGAAGTCGACCAGCGTCAGCATGCCTGGCGAATGCAGCAGATTCTTGGGGCTGAAGTCGGCATGCACCAGCGCGCGGGCATTCGCCTCGAGCGACGCGATCAGGCGTTCGACCGCCGCGCGCGATTCCGGACGATGCCGGGCCAGCGTGCGGTAATACGGATCCACGCGCAGCGCATCGAACAGCGCGCGGTCCCCCAGCGTTTGCGCCAATCTGGCGTTGCGCCAGCTTCCGGCGTGCAGTGTTCCCAGGAGCTCTCCGGCCGCGAGGGCTGCTTGCTCGTTCGACGTGCCCGCCAGCAGTTCGTCTTTCCAAGCTTTGTGCGGCCGCGGCGCGGGCGTCATGGCAAACAGATATTGCTCCCGATCCTCGAACAAGATTCGTGGAACGACGGCCTGAAAGCGCGCCCGCCACGCACTCCGTTCGGCGAGCAGTGCGTGGCAGGCGCGGAGCACCTCGGCCTCGCGCCACACCCGTTCCAGACTCGCGAACCAGGGCTGTCGGGTACGCAGTTGGGCACGCCCTTGCTTCAGGACGAAATCCTCGCCCGGTCGGTCCGGCCGCTCGACCAGCAGCACCATGTTCGACACGCCGCCCGCCAATTCCCGAATCGCGATCCGTTCATCGGACTCTACGCGGCCGGTTTCCCGCAGATAGTCGAGCGCCGAACTTTCGTCGATCTCGCGCATGGTAACACTCGCCGTCGCGGGGAATCTCGTTCCGCGCTCGATTCTGTTGACCGTTCCAAGAGCGTGGCTTACAAAACGAAGTATGCTAACAGCGGACAGTATAGAATGCCCGCGGCGAATGTTCTCGGGGTGCGCGGCACGTGAACCAATCCTTTCCACCGTTTCGGCCCTACCCGCTTTTGCGCAGTGGCCACGCGCAGACGCTCGCCGGCGTGTACCTGCCAATGCCCCGGCTGCCGTATCGCGCCGTGCGTCACATCGTCGAGCTGGACGATGGCGACCGCATTGTCTTGCACGACGATCGGCCCGAGGGTTGGCAACGCGGCGATCGAGCGTGCCTCTTGATCCACGGTCTCGCCGGCTGTCACGAGAGCGGCTACATGCAGCGCATCGCGCACAAGTTGGGAGCCCGCGGCGTGCGCGCGTTTCGCATGGACTTGCGCGGCTGCGGCGCCGGAGAGGGGCTCGCCCGGCTTCCCTATCACAGCGGCCGTTCCGAGGACGCGCGGGCCGCGCTCGAAGCCATTGCCCGGCTGGCTCCGGAATCGCCCGTCACGCTGGTTGGTTTCTCGTTGGGCGGCAACATCGCGCTCAAGCTCGCCGGCGAGGTCGAAGATCGGCCTTGCGCGCATTGGGACAGCGTGATGGCGGTTTGCCCCCCGGTGGACCTGGCGGCTTGTTCTCGACAAATCCAAAAGCGGCCAAACACGCTCTACGATCGTTACTTCGTATCGCGGCTGATCGCGCAGCTCGATACGCGGCGCGATCATCTTCCTCCCGAGTTTGCCCAACCGTTTGCTCGGCCGCCACGCACGCTATGGGATTTCGACAACCAGTTCACCGCCGTGGTATGCCAGTTCGGCACCGCCGACGATTACTACGCCCGGGCCAGTTCGTTGCCGCTGCTCGCTCGGATTCGCCGGCCCACGCTCATTCTCTCGGCCGCGGACGATCCGATGATCCCGCCCGCGTCGCTCTTGAACGCTCGGTTGCCGGCCGCTGTGCGGTTGTGCATGACCCACGCGGGCGGACACTTGGGGTTTGTCGGGCGGCGCGGCGGCGATGCCGATCGCCGGTGGATGGATTGGCGCGTCGTCGATTGGGTAACCGGCGTCTCGCGCTGGACGCGCCACGAGCAATTATCACACTCTCCCCCCTGAGATCGCGCGATGCACTCTTCTGATTTTCACAACTGGCCGCCATTCGTTCTGCTGCTGGCTGCCTTGCTGGTGGTCGTGATCTTCGTGCTCAAGATGGGCATCCTCGGCTATGCCTATGAAAAAATCGGCATCCAGCGGCACACCGCGTTCTTCATCCTGGTGCTCTCGCTCGTCGGTTCGTATCTGAATCTGCCGGTCGGCGAGATGATGCCCGAACAACCGATGCGATTTCACATTTCGATGGATCCCTCGGGCTTCTCGCGGCTCAAGCCGCTGGGCACGGAGATCGCTCTGAACTTTGGCGGTGCGATCGTTCCGACGTTGATCTCGATCTATTTGCTGATAAAGAACGCCCTTTATATCCAGGCGATCGCCGGCGTCGCGTTCGTCTCGGCCGTGGTCCATTGGCTGGCGGTGATCGAGCCCGGCCAGGGCATCAGCGTGCCGATCTTTGCGCCGCCCATTGTCTCGGCCGGCGTCTCGATGATTCTGGCTCGCTACCAGGCCGCGCCCCTGGCGTACATCTCCGGCAGCCTGGGAACCCTGATCGGCGCGGACTTGTTGAACGTCGTGGCCTTCGTCGAGACAGGGCCCCCGATGATCGCCATCGGCGGCGCGGGCACGTTCGACGGCGTATTCCTCACCGGCATCCTGGCCGTGTTGCTGGCCGTCAGCCCGCGCCCGGTTGAAGACGACGCGCCGCCTCCGAATTATGGGTAATGTGCGTGCGTCCGCGCCGGACGCTTCGCGAGAGGCGTCCGCGGAGTGATTCTCTCTTCGAGACGCTGTTGAGGTTGCGTGCCTTTGCCGCCGGAAGCGACTGTTGCACGAGCGGTTTACAGCACACTCGCCGCAGCCAAAAGGTGTCAGGAAGTTGCAAGTCATTGGCGAACTCCAGGACTGTTCGGAGGAAAAATCGACTGCCCGTGCACAAACGGGCCCTCTACTTTCTCCAGGTCCCCTGGCACCCTGAAGGGCACGGGAATTTCCCAGAGTTTTTTTCTCGGGGACGTTTCCGGGGGGGAAACTTGGCGGCCCCAATGCCCGCTGGGCCATTTTTCTCCGGATGAAAGCCCCATCAGCCCCCCCGGGAAAAATTAGCGACCGATCGCTAAAATTGGGTTTCGAGAATGAGGAGGAGTGGCCCGCACGCGGAACGTGGCAGTCTTGGCCGCGTCCCGATTGCCGCAACCATAGAAAATAAATAATCGCCTGCGAGACCAGCGACGTTCTGGCGTCCTGAAGGCTAAAGGCATTTTGCCAAGAGAACTAAAGACAGGAATCGTTTATGGGAAGAAGTTTCGAGAACCGCAAGCACGCGATCTTCAAGACGGCGGCTCAGAAATCGAAGTTGTATTCGAAGTACGGCACGCTTCTGTATGTGACGGCCAAAAGCGGCGTGGCCGACCCGGACGCCAATCCGGCGCTGCGCAACCTGATCGAGAAAGCCAAGAAGGACCAGGTTCCGGCCCACGTGATCGACAAGGCGATTCAAAAGGCAAAGGGCGTGGGCGGCGAAGACTTCTCAACCGCCCGATACGAGGGTTTTGGTCCGGGCGGCTCGCTGGTGATCGTCGATTGTTTGACCGACAACAACCAGCGCACGATCTCCGAGGTCCGCAGTTGCTTCACCAAGACCGGATCGAAGCTGGCGGCGACGGGCTCGGTGGCCCTATCGTTCGACCGCCTGGCGGTCCTGGCGTTCAAAGGAGACGACGAAGAACAGGTTCTGGAAGCGATGCTGGACGCGGACGTCAACGTCACCGAGGTCGAATGTAAAGACGGCCGGATGACGATCTTCGCGCCGCCCGACGAGTTCTTCAAAGCCAAGACGGCGCTGCTGAAAGCGTTTTCCGAGGTCGAACTGGAAGTTCAGGAAATCACATTTCTGCCTCATACCAGCATCACGCTGGGAACGGACGACCTGCCAATGTTCGAGAAGTTTCTGAACATGCTGAACGATTGCGATGACGTACAGGAGGTTTATCACAACGTGGACCTGCCGGCCTAGCGTTTTGTCATCGCTCTATTTTGGGATCTTGGTTTGGGATCTTGGGTGGCACGCTCAGAGCGCAGCGATGGGCGTGTATTCAAGGGCGTGTATTCAAAGGTTCGCTCACGCCCGGCCACGCCCTTCGCCGGGGTTCGGGACGTGCCACACCTTCGCGATTTTGCCGGCCGCCGGGCCAGGTCGCCGGCGGGCTCGGGACGGAAGGCACGGGTGGCGGGAACTTTGCCCAGGCCGCGAGCTCTCGCGGCGGCCCGGAGCGCGCGAATTTAACGCGCGTTCCGAAAGATTCGATCGCGGAGACTTTTCCGCGAGGCGCGAATGATTCGGCCCCGCACGACAGGCTCTCACTGCGGGAGGCCTTACGCCGATGCCGTAGCACAGGCGGTGGGTAAACGCTGCGCCCCGCTGTGCCACGGACGGCTCCTCGAAATGGGAAAGGATCTCCCGCATGTCGCGCCAGTGCGCTGGAACATGGACTTTACTCGTCGCGGTGCTGCTGTGCGCCGCGACGGCCCAGGCCGAATTCTCCTGGCTGCAAGAGCTTCCCGATAGCCAGCAGACCGCGAGCGAACTGCCGAGCCAGGCGTGGCTTCGCGAGGAGGCGCCGCAACAACGTTGGACGGCGTGGGCCGGGGCGATCATCCTGCATCGCGGGCAGCCCCGCAGCCAGCCCTTGGTGGTCGACGACACCCAGAACACGCTGTTCAACGCGGACCAGCTTGGGTTCTACATTCAGGCCGGGCCGGACTTGAACGCCATGTATCATGGCGACGTGTTCGATTTCGACTTTCGCTACTTTCATGTGAACCAGGCCAATGCGATCGATTCGATGGCGTCGGCCGGAACCGATGAATTTCTGAACTTGCGCACGCCGCTGTTCCTGGACGATTCGCCGGTCGACTTCAACGACATCACCAGCCTGCAGAGCGTGGAGCTGAACCTACGAAAGAACTTTACCGAGCGATTCACGCTTCTCGCCGGATTTCGCTACCTTTCGTTGCGCGACGACCTGGGGGCTGGATTCTTTCCGCCGGGCGGCGCACCGTGGAGCAACGTGCATATGATCGGGATCAACCGGATGTACGGCGCCCAGGTCGGCGCGGACGTGATCCTGCTTCACCGCGGCCGTTGGCAGATCCAGTGCGCCTCGAAGGCCGGCGTCTACGGCAATGGCGCCGAAAGCCTGGGGATGCTCGTCACGCCGCAAACGTCGAACGTCACCCATAGCGTGAGCCGGGGAATGACGTCGTTCGTGGGCGACATGAACTTTACCGGTGTGTTCGCCATCAACGAGCACTGGGCGCTTCGCGGCGGCTACCAGTTGCTGTGGCTCTCGAACGTGGCGCTGGGGAGCGATCAGTACGCGACCAACGGTTTCATGTATGCCGCCGACGCCAGCGTGGCCGACGGCAACCTGTTTCTGCACGGAGCGCTGGTGAGCGTGCAGTTTTCGTGGTGAGGTGACGGAGACCTCTCCCGGCTTTCCTCCCGGAGGAATCCACCATGGATCTGAATCTCGTTTGTTCGGCAGCCGGTGTCGAGGCAATAGTCTGCGCTTCTGGGGGCGAAGACTCTGCTAGAGGACGTCCCACGCCATGCATCACCAGAAATTGATGTATGTTGAGAATTTACGGGATTTCCAGCTATTTCGAGGGCATTTCTCGATTGGAACAGGTTGCCAAGCGGCTTGGCATGAGCGTCGGGCCGGCGTTTGATCGCTGGCCCATTGCCGCATGAGTCGGTCAGGTCTACATTGACAGTTGAGGCGGCCATTGCTATCGTCGCCGAGTTACGATGCCTATTACGGTTATAATTTTCCTTCGCGGCGCTGTCACGGACGACCGTTGCCTTGTAAGAGAGTGGCACTCGAGAGGGACTCGATTTGTCACACGGTCGGAGGTTCGTAATGCCCGTGAGATTATTACCGCCAACCCGCAAGGAGAAGGTGGTGAATAACACGCCAACAACGCCCGAGGACGTCACGCCGGAAAACGTCACGCCGGAAAACATCGACACCGCTTGGAAGGCGGTTCCGTCGGCGGATCTTGTGCAATACCAGATGTTTCCTCTGGTAATGGTCAATTTCGACACACGCCGTGTCGTAGGCGGTGTGGAGGTCGAAGAAGAGGCTTTCCAGCGCGTGGCCGAATTGCCGAAAGGTCGCTACTTTACGGCCGACAACCCCCGGTATTGTCCTCAACTCCCGCAGTCTGTCCGTTCTTCATATCGTAAGCGCGCTTAGATCGCGTCTTCGAATGCAACTTCGCCTGTGGCTTCAATGGCCACGCTTCCGTGGCTTCAACGGCCACGCTTCCGGGGCTTCAGCGGCCACGCTTCCGGGGCTTCAGCGGCCACGTTTCGTCGAGTTCCAGCAGCGAATCTTCCGGAATTCGGTTGCTTCTCCCATCTTCTCTCTCGCTGGGCCGCTGGTGTGGCGGCCTCGGGTTTTGAAAGCGAATTGAGAGATCCGTTCCGACGGCGGCGGCGCGGAGAATCTCTGGATGTGGGGCGCCTTGATTTGGCGCCCGCCATCCTCGAATTTCAAAACCCCGCCGCTTGCATTTCAAGAGACGCTATCGGACTACTTCGATGAGTGATGTCTGGGCCGCATGGTGCTTGCGGCGGCATGTGCATCGCGAGTAGTAGCCGAACACCGCTAGAAGGGGTAGGCTATACCCGTTCGCACCATCCACGTCTACGCGGCGCCGCTCCAGCATGCATCAGTTTTCCGTCCACAAGGCCACGTTCCGATTTCCGGGTTCGCCGCAGAAACAAGTTGAGTCGAAATACTCCCAAGCGGTGTTTCGCTTCCCGGCAATCAACAACGGCGGCACGAACGCGAACGGCATGATCACGCCGTATGCCATTCTTCTTCCTAATGTTGAATTTACCGTGTTCGCTAGTTATCTCGCGCGACAATTGATTGACCAGGGGAACGCCGTTAACAAAATTGACTTCGAACGCAAGGTTTATGGGTTGCAAATCAAAGACCCAGATGCCTATGCAGCGCGAACAACCTTACAGCTATGCTGCCGTCGAGGTCTCTGGACCAAGAGTATCGATATCGAAACGTACTTCTCGGACGTCGCGGTCAAGCAACTCAAAGCCATGCTTAAGGAGGCCAAAGAGCCGGCGAAAGGCTTCGTTTTTCTTAGGGCCTTTCGATCCGACTACGATGTCTCGGTCGGCTCCAAATACATCGAGCTCGCCCCGCGAAAAGAATAACCGCGCAGGCAATATGAGCGCATCCGCGCTTCGCGACCGTGGGCAACTCGTGCTATTCTTTTTTCGCTACCGCTGGCGTAGAGTCGGGGGCCGGCGCGTCGCGATCGCTGGCGGCGTGAGCTTCGCGAATCGCTTGCCGCAACACGGTGCTGAAGGCCGCGAGGGCGAACACCACCAGCCCGCTCAACACCCCCGCCGAAACGTGCCCCAGCCAGACCGCGGCGGCGGTTGCGTCCGGATAGCTCCGTGCGAGCGCTGCGCCGCCGAAGTATCCGCCGAAGAGCGCACCGGCCCCGGTGAGCACCAGGGCGAACCAATGCAGCCGGCGATGCTGGCTGAGTCGGGGCTCGACCTGCGGCACATGGACGCGCCGCGCCGGATGCGTTCCCATGGAACGCGGCACGGCGACGGGACGCGTCGCGGCACGGTCGCGAAGCCTGGTGCCCAACGCGTTGCCGATAACGTGCCCCGAAACGAGCAGCAGCAGGAACAACAGCGCCACGGCCCAGAACGTGCCGATCGCCGTCATGACGCTGGTCACCAGCCCCACGACGAGCGTGGCGAACAGGAGCGCGCGCAGCGTAAACTGGGGCGGCTTCAGCGTCGCGTCGGGTTCGGAAGGGCGAACGTCGTCGGCCACAAGCTAACTCGGCTGGAGAAACTGCTCACGGACCGCAGGGGTCGGGCGATATTTATTCGGGCGATATTTATTATAGTCCCCCGGTAAGCCCCCTCGGTTCCGCGTTGCCTTCGGGTTCCTCACTCGGCCTACACGGCGACCTTGATTACCGCCTTGACGTTGTCGCCGCTGGCCGCCAGCGGAGCATGCGCATCGTCGGGAAAGAAGATCATGAATTTGCCGACCGGCAGCTCGACCCAGGTGTAGGGCGCGTCGCCGAAGAACATGATATCGCGCTCGGTCACGTATTCGTCGGTGAGCGTCTCGCATTCGGCGGTCGGACGCCAGCCGATCGTTTCGGCCCCGTCGACCAGGTACTGGATGTCGATGTACTTGCGATGGGCTTCGAGCCGGGCGCCGCCGCGGCCGCGGCCCGCGTCGCGATTGATCAGCGCGAACACCCGATCGCCGTCGATCTCGTGCCGGCCGCAATCGAGCCCCAGGAGATCTTCGCGGCGCAGAAACTCGAAGCCCGCTTGAAAGCCGGCGTGCAGTGCGGCGTAACGTTGGGCTCGCTTGAGATCGTCCAGGATCATGAGGAGTGGCTCCTTGTGGGGCGCGAGAGGGAAGCGGTAGCGTGCTGGAATTACGAATTTCTTACCGTGTGAACTTGACTCGGCGCGAGCGCGCGCCGCGCGGCGAGCACCGCTTCGACGGCCAAGTGCGGATCGGCGGCCAGTGCCGTCAGATGTCCCATCTTGCGGCCGGGTCGAGCCCGTTCTTTGCCATAGAGGTGCAGCTTCACGTCCGGAAACCGGCAGGCCGCCTGCCAGTCGGGTTCGCCGCCTGTCCACAAGTCGCCCAGCAGGTTGGCCATCGCGGCCGGGCGCAACAGCTCGGTCGAACCGAGCGGCAAACCGCAGATCGCTCGCAATTGCTGCTCGAACTGGCTGGTTACCGACGCGTCGAACGTGAGATGGCCCGAGTTGTGCGGCCGCGGCGCGAGCTCGTTGATCAGCAGTTCGCCGCCGCGCGAGACGAAGAACTCGACGCACAGCACGCCCACCACGTCCAATGCTTCGAGCACAGCCCGGGCGATGCGCACCGCTTCGCGGCCGACTTCGACCGGCAGGTCGGCCGGCGCGACGGAAACATCGAGAATATGGTTGCGGTGCGCGTTGCCAATGACGCCGTAGTCGGCAAGCTGTCCGTCCAGCGAACGCGCGGCGACCACCGAGGCTTCGCATTGAAAATCGATGAACGCCTCGAGCACGGCCTCGTCGGTATCCAGCGCGGTCCAGGCGGCCGCCGCGTCCGCGGGCGAAGCGATTTTGGCTTGCCCCTTGCCGTCGTAACCAAAGCCGGCCGTTTTGAGCACGGCGGGCGATCCCAACTCGGTGAGCGCCGCGGTCAGTTCGGCGAGCGACTTGACCGCGCGAAACGGCACGACGGGAAACCCCGCCGCGGAGAGAAACGTCTTCTCTCGGAGCCGATGCTGCGTGTGATAGAGCACCGCCCCCGCGGGCCGCACCGGCACGTATTCGGCAGCGCGCTCGACGGCGGCCGTCGGAATGTTCTCGAACTCGAACGTGACCACGCTCACGCTTTGAGCGAATGCGCGAATCGCGTCCAGGTCGTCGTACGGTGCGGTCGTCTCCCAATCGGCAACCTGGCCCGTGGGCGTGTCGTCGTCGGGCGAGAACGTGTGAACGCGGTAACCCATGCGCCGCGCGGCAATGGCGAACATCCGGCCGAGCTGTCCGCTGCCGAGAACTCCGATCGTCGCGCCGGGAAGAACCTGTTGCGTCACGGTAGTTCAGCTCCCAGGACGCTTTCGGTTTGTTGTTGGCGAAAGTCGGCGAGCTTTTGCGCGAGCGCGGGCGAGCCCAGCGCAAGAATGCTCACGGCCAGCAGCGCGGCGTTGGTCGCGCCGGCCTTGCCGATCGCCAACGTGGCGACCGGAACGCCGCCAGGCATCTGCACGATCGACAGCAGCGAGTCGAGCCCACGAAGCATCTGGCTTTCGACCGGCACGCCGAGCACGGGCAACGTGGTGTGCGCGGCGACCATGCCGGGCAGATGTGCCGCGCCGCCGGCGCCTGCGATGATGACCTTCAGGCCGCGATTGGCGGCCGCGGTGGCATAGTCTCGCATCCAATCTGGAGTGCGGTGCGCCGAGACCACGCGGGACTCATGTTCGACGGAAAACCGGGCCAGCGTCTCGGAAGCATGGCGCATGGTGTCCCAGTCGGACTTGCTTCCCATGATGATGCCGACGAGTGGCGAGGGGTGGGTTGGCATTGGAACCTCGAACGGTGTAAGGGCTTGGGAAATATGGGGAGGGGCTTGTGATTTATTTCACAATCCCCGCCAGCCATCCCCATGCGAGAATCTCGCCTCTCTTATCTGGATTTGCGAAACATGATATACTTTGCGCGGTTGGTTCGTCGAGCGAGACCCGTGCTGTGCACTCCAGTAGCCTCTATCGCCTGCCACCGGGTTGGGCCACCCCTGTTTGGCCCCTTTCGTCTGCGACCCGGAAAGTTCTGCAGGGTCGTATTGTGCGCTTCGTACAGGAGTCTTGGAGTGGGTAAGAAGTTGTATGTAGGAAATCTCGCCTACGGCGTTAGCAGCTCGGAACTCGAGCAATTGTTTTCGCAGTACGGGACGGTCACCAGCGCTCAGGTGATCCAAGATCGCGAGACAGGTCGCAGCAAGGGGTTCGGTTTTGTTGAGATGGGAAGTGATGCGGAAGCTCAGGCTGCCATCAACGGTCTCAACGAACAGCAACACAACGGACGTCCCTTGGCTGTGAATGAAGCTCGTCCGCGCGAGGATCGTGGTCCTGGCGGCGGTGGTGGCGGTGGTCGCTCGGGCGGCGGCGGTCGTGGTGGATACGGTGGCGGCGGCGGTCGCAGCCGTTATTAATCGCGTCCGGCGTGCTTCGGATAACCGATCACCCCTGACAAGTGGATGGAAAATTTTCCTTCCCTGAAAACAACCGCGCGTCTCGTCGGTTCTCTCAACGAAATCACGGATGCACACGAAAGGCCGCCCTTCGAGGCGGCCTTTCTTTTTTGATTTCCTCCCAAAAAAGCTCCCAAAAAAGGTGTCAGGAACCTTTTTATGTAACCGGCCTCGAGAGAACCAAAAAGGTTCCTGACACCTTTTTCATTCGCAGGCCCATGCTCGACGAGCAACATGCGAACGAGCACGGCCGCGAATGCGATTCCCGGCGGAGGGTGGCACGCCCAGAGCGCAGCGTGGGCGTGCTGGAACCTAGAGAGCGATG
>CAZRCI010000034.1:0-51512 GCA_964598535.1 uncultured Planctomycetaceae bacterium
TGTCGGAGGCTGCGGCGCCAAAACCCTTTGCGTGCTCACGCGCGCCGCTGCGCGCATTCGCAGACCGGACCTTCTTAATCCCATGATGGCCAATACCGCCTCCTCGGAAAACAACGGCGTACGTTTACTTCCCGCTGTTCGCCGACTTTTCCAGCAAGCCGCGGCCCCGCATCCAGACGACGCATTGGTCGGGCCAACTTTCCGCTCCGGGCGAGCCGGCCGCCAGCCCAAGCCCGTGGCGCCCTTGCTCGTAGATATGCAATTCGGCGGGGACCTTCGCCTTTCGCAGCGCGAGATAGAACAAGACGCTATTCTCCGGCACGACGCCGGCGTCGCCGTCCGTATGCCAGAGAAACGTGGGCGGCGTTTCGGCGGTCACTTGCCGTTCGTTCGAATAGTGCTCAACCAGCTTGGGATCGGCATTTTCGCCCAGCAGGTTGCGCCGCGAGCCTCGATGCGTATGCTCGTCGGTGAACGTAATGACGGGGTAGCACAGGATCGCAAAATCGGGCCGGCTGCTGACCCGATCGATCGGGTCCTTGGCCTGCGAGTCACCGGCATCGAAATGCGTGGCCGCGGTCGACGCCAGGTGGCCGCCCGCCGAAAAGCCCAGGATTCCGATACGCTTGGGATCGACGCGATACTTCTCCGCCGAGGCACGCACCCGCCGAATTGCCCGTTGGGCATCGCCCAGCGGAGTCGGATGGCCGTAGCCGGTGCCGCGATGGCGATACTTCAGCACGAATCCGGCAATGCCGTGCTCGTTCAGCCATTTGCCGACGTCGATTCCTTCGTAGTCGAAGGCCAGCCCGCCGTATCCTCCCCCGGGACACACAATGACCGCGGCGCCATTGGCCTTATCTTTCGGGGGCAGGCTGATCGTGAGCGTCGGCACATCCTTCTCGGCCATGCCCACCGCGTCCGGCGCACCGTTCGGCCAAAGCGAAATCGTCTCGTACTCCGCCGCTCGCATTCGCGCTGAAAGCGTCAAGACAACCAACAGTCCACACGCCCAACGGAAAAATTGCCGTGTCACGCTATGCCTCCGAAAGTGATAACTACCGCGGTTGGTACAAGAGCGGAAAGAAGGGCCCCTCCATCTTCTGGCCGCGAGGAACCGGCGGGACACCGGCCAATAGCTCCGCGTCCGAATCGGAACACACGCCATCGCGGAACACGTTAATCACCGCCGCGCGGCGCGGCCCATCGGTCGTGTTCTCGTAAGAGCCATGTACCATCAGAGGATGATGAAACGTGCATTCCCCTTTTTTGAGTTCGATCGCCACGGGCTTGAACGCGCGTCTTTGCTCCTCGCTTAGCACCGTTTGGATGGCATTCATATCGCCGGCCAGACCCGTGATTGGCAGCAGTTCCCAGCGATGGCTACCCGGGATGTACTGCATGCAGCCGTTGTCGCGCGTGGCATCGTCCAAGCCGATCCAGCATGTCAGGTGGGCCATCGGCTGGGTGCGTGTCCAATAGGAATAGTCCTGATGCCAAGCGACCACGCCGCCATGTTTGGCGGGCTTACAGAACAACTGATCGTGCCAGAACCTTACCGCGCCGCCGAGCAATTGGCTGGCGGGCACCGTGAACGCCGGGTTCCACAATAAGTCGTGAAAGCCCGGCGTAATCCGCCAGGCCCCGAGCGCATGAAACAGCACCCGCGAAGGGTCAACCGACTCGTTCGAATTGTATTCGTAGAACAACTCGTTGCCAGGATGCCCTGGATCGACGAGTTGTGCCAACTCGCCGCGCAAGGTCTCGACTTGCTCGTCACTCAGGACGCGAATGCCCGAAACATATCCCAGTTCATGAAACTGCTCGACTTGCTCGGTCGAAAGCTCGAACTCTCGCGTATCGCGGGTTAAAGCGTCTCCCAGCAAGTCGCCCACGGGCGCATGCCGTGTTGCCCAATCGATCGCCATGCGTGCTATTCCTTGTGGATCGCGGCCAAGCTATCCGCCAACACCTTGACCAGGTCGAGGCTGCTGATAATGCCGACCGGCTTCTGACCGTCGATGACAATGACTCGATGCACGTGCTCGGCCAGCATGCTGGCGGCCACCTCGGCGAGCGGAGCCTCTGGAGCGCACGTAACCACTTGATCGCTCATTGCGTCTTTGACCTTCAAGCGAGAGATCATTTCACGAAAACCATGAAACGCGGGCGGCTCGCTGTGCTGGAAGCCGTCGGCTTGCACGGACCACTCTTGACGATCGTTGACCTGACCGTCGAGAGAGTTCATGAAAACCTGCACGCGTGCCACGTCGCCCGCGCTAATCACACCGACGAGACGATCTCCTTCGACCACCGGCAATCCGCTCACCTGGCGTTCGAAGAGCGTCTGCTCAACCTCGAGCAATTCCTGTTCGGGACGGGCCACGATCAGAGCCCGACTCATGACTTCGGCGGCGCGCAGGCCGGCAGCGGCAGGAAGCATCAAATCCTCCGGAAGGCAATCCCTTAAACCAACATCTGACTTGCAGGCAATTATGCACGTCCCAGGCGTCCAGGAACAGGCCCGAACGGCGGGCTCAGCGAATGGTCGAAACAAAAATGCGAACGCGGCCGAAGGGGGTCCGGCCGCGTTCGCGCTCAGATGTGATTCCGAATTGTTCCGTTTCCCAGCGTCCGTGTCAGGGATCGCTGGCAAGCTTGCTCGATGGCGGCCGAGGCCGGATTGCTTTCAGCCGCGTGGCGAGCGCCTCGGGCGTCACGTAGCCATCGATCCGATCGAGGACGACGGCGTCCGGCGAGATGACGAACGTGCTGGGATACCCCTTCACGTTCAGTTCTCGCAGCAGCGGCGATTGACCGCGGCCGTCCAGGATCAAGGAAACGAACGACGCACGAAGACTGGCCACGACGAGCGGATTCGCGTAGGTGCCCTCCTTCATTTTGTCGCAGTAATAGCATTGGTCGCGAGTGACGAACACGAGCAGCGGGCGACCGTTCTGCTGCGTCGATTGCCAAGCCGCTTCAATGTCCTTGTGCCAGGCGACCTCCCGGGCGCCTGGATCCGTCGATACCAAGATCGTGTCATTTGCCGCGACAACCTGTCCCCACAAGCACAGTCCCGCGGTCACACTCAAGAGCCATCGGATAGTCATCCGCAACACCTCGCAGAATGTTGTTTCGCGCCTGCAAGACTGAGTATCGAGCGCCGCGCGTGTCAACACGCAACAAGAACCAGAAATCTGAATGAAGAAATCACGGCCGCGCGCTTCGCACAACGCTTGTTAGGCGCGCGCTCGAAGACGCGATTGTGCGAAGTGCGAAAGCCCTGTGGAGAAGGCGAGACGAAACGCTGGTGTCGCGTTCCATGCTTCTTTTGTCCGGCGCAAAAAAATGCGGCGAGCTTGCCATCCTTTGGCAAGCTCGCCGCACTCGGACCCTTACGAGGAGACGAACGTAAGAGCCTCGCACCCTCAGCTTCGCCCGTGCGTTCCCCGCGCACGAGCGTTCACCCACAACGCAATTTCATTCGGTGGAGATAAACAGCATCATGGAATGATGCTCGAGACATACCCTGCCGAGCGGCGGCGGAAACGGTCCGTCGAGCGCCGGAAAAATATCGTTCGGACTATGTTGCCGCGTGTCGAGAAAGACCCGCCAATTCACGGGCTTGGGCAACAGCGGAATCGTGAACTCGCGTGGCTGCCGTCCGGCGTGGATCATCATCAGCACGTGGCGTGGCTTGTTCTTCGCCTCGTCGGAGACCGGCGGCGCCGAAAACAAACACGTCAGACTGGGGCATCCCGCTCGCCAGTCTTTGCGACGGCCATCCGGCCCAAACCACAGCACATCCGGCAATTCGCCGGGCCGCGGGGCATCGCCGCTGGGAAAATCCACGCGGCGAATGGCCGGCTGCTGACGGCGAAAATCGATCAGGGCCTTGGTGAACCGCACCAACCCCTCGTTCTTCTCCACCAGCTTCCAATCAAACCAGGACAACGCGTTGTCCTGGCAGTAGGCATTATTGTTCCCCCGTTGCGTCCGGCGACACTCGTCGCCCGAAAGCAACATGGGCACCCCCTGGCTCAAGAACAGCGTGGCCAGCATGTTCTTGAGCTGCCGAAGCCGCAGGGCCTCGACCTCGGGCCGGCGTGTCGGTCCTTCGACCCCGTAGTTGTCGCTGTAATTGTTGTTGTCGCCGTCACGATTCCCTTCCTGATTGGCTTCGTTGTGCTTGTCTTTGAACGACACCAGATCGTTCATCGTGAAGCCGTCGTGCGACGTAATGAAATTGATGCTGTGGTACGGCTGCCGGCCGCCGGCCTGATACAAATCGCTCGAGCCCGCCAAACGAGTCGCCAAGGCGGGCGTCATCCCGTTGTCGCCACGCCAGAACCGTCGCACATCGTCGCGGTAGCGGCCGTTCCACTCTGCCCAACGAAGCTGAGCAAAAGAGCCGACCTGATACGCGCCGGACGCGTCCCACGCTTCGGCAATGATCTTGCTGTCCGCCAGCAACGGGTCTTCGGCAATCGTCTCGACGACCGGCGGGTTGGGTACTAGTTCGCCATCGCGACCTCGACTCAGGATCGAAGCCAGGTCAAACCGGAAACCGTCGACGTGATAGTTGTGCACCCAGTGGCGCAAACACAAGAAGATCATCTCGCGCACGATCGGATGGTTGCCGTTGATCGTGTTTCCGCAACCGGAGTAATTCTTGTAGTAGTGGCCGCCGCCCTCCAGCATGTAATAGACCTGATTCTCCAGGCCCTTGAAGCTGAGCGTCGGCCCAAGCTCGTTGCCCTCGCAGGTGTGGTTGAACACCACATCCAGGATGACCTCGATGCCTGCCTGATGAAGCGCCCGCACCATCTGTTTGAATTCGTTCACCTGGGCGCCGGGCTCGCCGCTCGCCGCGTAGCCACGATGTGGAGAAAAGAACGCCAGCGGATCGTAACCCCAGTAGTTGGGCCGCTGGAGTTTCTCCCCCCAAAAGCCATTCGTCGGAAACTCATGCACCGGCATCAGCTCCACTGCCGTGACGCCGAGCGACTTCAAGTACGGAATCTTCTCGATGATGCCCAGGTAGGTCCCCGGATGCTCCACGCCGCTGGAGCTGCCGCGAGTGAACCCGCGCACGTGCATCTCATAGATGATCGTTTCCGACAACTCGCGGCGCAGGTGCCGATCGCCCTGCCAATCGAAATGGTCGTCGATTACTACGCACTTCGGCGGGCGGATGATTCCGTCGTCCGACGGCTGAAATTCTCCAGCCAGTGCGCGGGCATAAGGATCGATCAACCGCGCCATGCGGTCAAATCGGTGGCCACGCTCGGGATCGTAGGGCCCGTCGGCCTGAAAGTGATAGAGCTGTCCGGCACTAAGCCCGGGCACAAAAATGCTCCAGATATCTCCCCAGCGATCGGTATTGCGATCGAAGGCGAGAATCTCCGAAGGTTCGCGATCGTCAACATGATCGTAGAGCAACACGCGCATCGCGGTTGCCGAACGGCTGAAAGTGACGAATTGTACGCCGCTGTCGTGCAGGATCGCCCCATAGGGCAGCGGATGACTGAACTGCAGGGCCGGATGCCGATGCAACATGAGCATGTCAGAACACTCAGACTAATCGAACCGTGGGAATGGATTTGCTCCGGAAGCAAACATACCACTCAGCCGAGTGCCGAGACCCTCCGGGGTTGTGACGAAGGACAAAATTCCGTCCGCCTTAAGCCCGCCGTAGCGCTTGAACCTGCTGGTTCAATGCGCGAAAGCCTACCGGCCCTGCTGGTGCGCACGCTTACCGCATGCCCCCCGCGGGGCGACCGCTTGCAATGCCTCGCAACCGCCTCTGCGTTTGATTCGGGTTAGCGAAACTTTTCGTGGCAAGCTTCGCAGCTTTGCAGCATTTTACTCATCGCCGCCTCCACGCGATCGGCATCTCCCGCCCGCACCGCGACGTTCACCTCACCCGCGGCATCGCGCATGCTGGCACAGATTTCCTGCCAGGCGGCAATATCCTCCGGCGAGGACGCATATTCATCATCAAAGATCGAAGCTTGCGCAATCGCGGCCAGCGCCGCCGCCTGTCCTGCGGCCTCTTCTCGGCTGCGCTCTAGCCGACGTGCGGTCGCTCCGCGTTTCAGACTGGCATGGATCAGCGGCACCTGCTTCATGACCAGGGGCAAGGACGCCACGTGCTGCCATTTCAGCGGCAGTACTTCGGTAACCGGATTTCCCGCGCGGGCGGCTTTAAGATCCGCGAGGGCCGTTTGCGACTTCTCCCGCTCACCATCCGCGGCGGCCAGATCCTGCGCGCCCTTCACGAATGCCGACATCGCGGCCCTCTCTGGAAAGTCCGTATCGTGCTGCGAGAGCACCAACCCCAGCATGGCCAGCGTATGGGCGTCTTTCAGTAGTCGCGATTGGCCCGCCATATCGAGTTTCTCCCCGGCGAGCGTCTCTTCCACGCGGCTCAGATAGAAATCAGCCTGCCGGAGCAGATCCTCGTATGGAGCATAGGACGAGGGCCGTGGCGTCTCGGGCGCCGCGGCATTTACGCAGATCGCAGAGCCCCCTAAGAACACGGCGACGGCACATATACCACAAGGCACTATGTCAACATAACTTAAAGCCATTCTCATGCGTCTGCTCCTGCCAGAATACAATGCCGGGCTGCTCCAAGTGTGCACCACTCGCAAGCCACCTGTCAATTTCTCCGGTTTCTTCTCCGGCTCTCCGGCTTCTCTCGTGAAACGGACATTTTTCTTACCGCATGGCGGGTATAAAAGGGGCTGGCTGATCACATTTCAATCAATAATGTCCGCTGTGCTCGAGAACCCCCCTACAGTCAGATCACTTGGCTCCATCCGTCGATATCTTCTTATTGATATCTTTGCATATAAACGGCGGACTCCCCTGGGGAACCCCCTCAGACCCGATCCGCCCCTTGGTAGGAGCGTTATCAAGCTGAAAAAGTCCCCCTCGCTGATTGGATCGCAGGGGTACGGACTCCCAAATAGCGATGCAAGTCGTTATTTTACGAGCGGTGCGAGGTTCAGCTCCGCACTTCGCGAGGCTGAAAAAGGTCACGACGGGCCTTTTTCAGCGATCTGCTAGACCACCCATAAATGCGGCATTGGCGCTGAAATGCCCGTGTTTTTCTGCCTTAAACGGAGGCAGCCAAAAATTAGTCAGATTTTTTTCGAAATTGGATTGCAATCTCCAGGCCTTTAGCTACAATCAGGTCCATGCGAGCCGCCTTTCGGCTCCTATACCTACGCAAAGGTTGCTAATGTGTGCTGACGTGAGAAACTGAATCGCCTACAGCGATTTTCTCACGACATTCTAAAGCATGCGACGCCCAGGGCGTTCTGTCCGGGTGGTCTTCCGTAATGTGAAGCAAAGGCGATGGCTTTTGTTTCGCGCGAGTTTTCCATAACTCGCGTCACGGAAATCTCGCAAGCAATCACGCCTCAATTTGGCGTTCTTGTTTGCGCGATTCACAGGCCGCCGGTTTCTCGGCACGCCCCTGCACAACCCTCGGGTTGGCGAAATCATGCGCGTAAATCCAAACAGGGGGCCTTTTCCCTGATGGGTATCAAAGAGTTTTGGGTGGCAGAACGACAAGGATGTCCAAAAGTGTGTCTGGTCGAGTCCCGAAGCTACGAGCTTCCAGACTTGGCCCAATCAAAACCAACAACGAAATCCAACAACTACTGAGTGAATCAAGGAGACTTCTTCATGCTTCGTAAGGCTTTTCTTGCAATTGCTTTGATCGCTTCGCTCTCGACCGTGGCCTTCGCCGACACCAACCTTTCCGTTGGCACTCACGAGGTCGTGACCGGGACTACGTTTACGTTCCCGATGTTCGTCACCTCCGATACGGGAGATACGCTGCAGGGCGTCAATATCTTTCTTTCGATGGATCCGAACGGTCCGATCATCACCAAGGTTGATCTGCTCACGGACACCGTGTTCTCGGCGAACAATTTTGGTCAAATTGACTACGGTGCCGAAGAGATGCTGACCCCAGGCCGCATGCCCGCCTACTATACCGGCACGAATCCTCCCGGTACGGTTCCCGTCGGTCGGGTTGCCTGGATCACGGTTGACGCCACCGGCATCCTTCCGGGCGATTACTCCCTGTCGTTGGACCATCCGATTCTGGGCCCCGCGACGGCTTTCAACCAGCAAGGTCTCCGCGGCACCTGGACCGATGGTGTTATCCGGGTCGTCGACGTACCCGAACCGGCCAGCATCGTGCTCGGCCTGTTTGGCGCCGCCAGCCTTGGTGCGATTGCGATCCGTCGCCGTCGTGCTCGCAACGCCTAGTTCAAAATACGAACGGCGGCTGCAAAGTAATTCAAGCCGCACGCGGGAAACCGCGTGCGGCTTTTTTCGTTTGCGCATCGCCTAAACTCGTAGAGCTCTAAAGCGGCTATCTCAACGCTAGCTCAAGTTCGAACCTCGCATACTGCCTGAACTCACCAGTGCCAGCACATTGCTGACATCGCAGTATCCGCGTATCGCACAGGACACGATTGCTCTTGTACGGCCAGCGTCATTTCGCTACAAGCCACGCGGCTTGACTCTCAAAATCTCTCCTTGCAGGACTTTGGGCGGCATAACGTACCGTTCCAAAGAAGCAGGCACGCATGTCGTGGCAAAGCGTCATAATGCTGTTGGGGCTTCTATTCGCGGTAACGACCGCGCGCGCCGACGATTTCCCATACATTGCTTACGTCACCGCCGATGACGTTTACGTTCGGAGTGGCCCTGGACGCGACTACTATCCGACCACCAAGCTCGCCAAAGGCAAACCGGTTGAAGTCTATCGTCACGATCCTGGCGGATGGTTGGCCATTCGGCCTCCAGCGGGCAGTTATGCCTGGGTCTCGGCCCGGCATCTCGACCCGCTCGAAGGCGATCTGGCAACGGTGAATTCAGATCGTGTCGTCGCCCGAGTCGGTAGCGAATTCAGCGATGTTCGCGATGTGATTCAGGTGCGGCTGGAACGGGGCGAACAGGTTCTGCTACTTGAACCGCCGGTCCATGATTCGCCCTGGTGCAAGATCGAGCCTCCGGCCGGCGAGTTCCGCTGGATTTTTGCACAGTACATCGATCGCGCCCCCCCTCCTGCCGATCGCGGCATTCAGCAGATCTCCAGCGAATCCAGCGACAACGCCTCCGCGACATTCGTCCCTACGGAGGATCTCCCCACCTCTCGCGGGATACGTTTAGCCGGCACGAGCGACACCGTGCGATCCGGTCCCGATCCGCGCTCGCACGCCCTGCTCCAAAGCGAACTGGATCGGCTGACCGAACTGGAGCAAATCGACTTCGCACTCTCGCAAGTCGTGGCCGAAGACATTTCACAATGGTCGTTCAGTCACCTGTCGCAGCGTGCGCATCAGGCTCTGCAAACTGCGGAAAGCGCGCTTGAACGAGGCCGAGCGCGCGTGCTCATTGATAAGCTTGCCCGCTTCGACGAGATCAAACAACGCCACGACGCGCTGAAGGCAAGTACCGCCGCGGCGGCCGGGGCGGCAAGCCCCAACCCGACGGCCTTACCCTCGGGGCGGGACTCGCGATTCGACGGTGTCGGCCGCCTGGCTCCGGTGTTGGCAACCAAGCCTGGCGGCCCGCAGTATGCCCTGCTCGATGAACGTGGCGGCGTGCTGTCATTTGTCACTCCTGCGCCCGGCGTGAACTTGCGTCCCTATGTGGACAAGCAGGTAGGCGTCAGCGGCCAGCGGGGCTATATTCCCGATCTACAAAAACAGCACGTGAGCGCACAGCGAGTAACGTTGCTCGATTCGGTTCGGCGATGAGCGCCCTTGCGGTGGCGTCCGGTTATAGGATCCACCGTCGGCATTGCGGCCCAATCTGCCGCCACCCCACCTTGGGAATTTGACGGCCACCCAGGCCTGTCCAGACGACGCCGTCTGCTGGCAGCGATCAGCCAGCAATCGCATGGCGAAAAATTTCCCTCGCCTTGGCTCCTTCCCTGAGCCGAAAACCTTCTAACGTCGGCACAGCCGATGACGTCTGCCGTGCAACCCGCACGCTAGCAAACTGCCGGCAGACGTACCGGGGGATCATCTGGGATTGGGGGGAGCCATGCCAGTTGAATTTTATGGGCGCTGCTGCGCGCCACGAATGCAGCTTCGTATCCGTGGATTGATCGTCGCGGCATCCGTTGCCCTGGCGTTGGTTAGCGCCGCGGCACAAGCCGCCAGTCCAAACCAAGCCACCAGCAGTCGGGCCGCGCGAGAAGATGCGATCCGCACGCTTCCGTTCGACAAATTGCCGGACGATGTACGCGGCAAAGTCCAGACGACCGTTGCCGGAACGACCCTCTATCGCCGCCTGCCGATCCAGGTAACGCCCTGCGATCCGGAGATGTACCTATTTCTGGTGCGCCACCCCGAGGTGGTCGTTAACATCTGGGAAGTCATGCAGGTTAGCAATGTCGCAATTCGGCGCACGGGCCCAGAGACCTTTCGAGCAACAGACAACATGGGCACCGCCTGCGATATCCGGATGTGCTACAGCGATCACGAGACCCAAGTGATCTACGCCGAAGGCACGTATAGCGGTCCGATGTTCAATCAACCAATCCGCGCACGTTGCGTGTTGTTGCTCAAGAGCGGATACCTTCAAGAAACCGACGGCCGCTACCATATCACAAGCCGCATGGATACGTTCATCCAGATCGACCATGCCGGGCTGGAAGTGCTCGCCAAGACTTTGCAAATCCTGATTCACCGCTCGGCCGACTACAACTTCATCGAGACCGCGGCCTTTCTGGGCAACGTTTCGCAAACCGCGGAAGCCAACCCGTCGGGCATGCAACGGCTCGCGGCTAAGCTAGAAAACGTACAGCCCGAGGTTCGCAGTCGCTTTGCCGAGATCTCGCTAGAGGTTGGCGAAAAGGCGCACCGGCGCGAGTCGACCCAGGCTCGCGTCGTGCCCGCCAGTACCACGCGACCGCAGACAGCCGCCGCGACGCACTGATGTCTTGCCGCCGAGTCGGCTGCTTACGTCAACCGCGCGCGGCGGTGCCGCCAAGGACGCGTTCCTCGACGAGATTGCGCAGCCCCTGCAAGTCGAGCTTACCGGTGCCCAGGAGAGGAATTTCATCGACCTGGTAGAACGACTCCTTGTCGGGCATCCACAAGTTGGGAAGCTTCGCCTGGCCCAACTCTTCGAGGATCTGATCCACCGATTTTTCACACGGGAGATGGAACACGATCAGCCGCTCGCCCTTCTTGGGATCGGGCGTTGCCGTGACCGCGACGGCTAGTTTTTCCTCGTCATCGCTGATGATCTTCTGCAACAGCTCCTCGACGCGCAGGTGCGGTACCATCTCACCGCCGATTTTCGAGAAGCGACTCAATCGCCCCGTGATGACGATAAACCCGTCCGCGTCGACACAGCCCATGTCGCCGGTCACATACCAACCGTCCCGTATGACTTCGGCCGTTTGTTCCGGCATCTTGAAGTAGCCCTGCATGACGTTGGGACCTTTGAAACAAAGAATCCCCGTCTCGCCCCGAGGTAAGTCTTCACCAGTTTCGTGGTCAATGGTTTTAACCGCTACACCAGGGATGGGCATGCCAACCGTTCCCAGCTTGTTGAACGTCGGGTCTCCGCCGAGGGCACGGTTCGGAGGAACGTTGACCGATACGATCGGCGAGAGCTCCGTCGTCCCATAGCCCTCCATCGGGCGAATTCCGAAACGCTCCTCAAAAGCCGCGGTCAAATCCCCGGGCAGCTTCTCCGCGCCGGTGACGACCAGTTCCATATGCGCAAAATCTTCAGGGGTGCAACGGCGCATATACGACCGCAGAAAAGTCGGCGTGGTGACCATGATCGTCACCTTCTGGTCTTTGCACATCTTGCCGATGACCTTGGCATCGAGCGGGCTGAAGTGGTAGCAACCTCGCGGCCCGAGAGCCAGCACCGACCACAGTCCCACCGTGAAACCGAACGAGTGAAAGAACGGCAGAATGCCGAGCACCATGTCGTGGTCATCGAGTTGAAGAATGTCGTCGATCGCAGTACTGTTCGTACCAATGTTTTTGTACGAGAGCATGACTCCCTTGGGCTTGCCGGTCGATCCCGAGGTGTAAATGATCGTAAACAGTTCGTCCTCTTGAATCGTATCCAGCCCAAGCTGCCGCTCGAGCACTCCAGGCGGTAGCACATACGCGCCAAATGCGCCGGCCAGCTTGTCGGCCGTCGTGACCTGCTCGCGCAGATCCTCGAGATAGACCAACTCGGCATCGAGCTTGAAATCGAAACGCTCCATGAACTTCCGGCTGGTCAGCACGTGCTTGATGCCGCACTGCTGGATACAGTAGTTAAGCGTCTCGGACGAAACCGTATAGTTCAAATTCACGGCCACACGACGGCAAAGCGTCACGGCCGCATTCGCAAGCACGCCACCGGCGGATGGCGGCACAAGCAGGCCCACGAACTTTTCATCCTGCCCCAGCGTACGCAGAAGCAACCGCCGAAAAATGAGCGTCCGCATCAACAGACTGGCGCCAGTCATTTCCACGCCGGTCGAGTCGACGACCTTCTTCTGAAACATCGCCTTCCGACAGCGGCGGACAAACGCCCGGGGAATAATGATCGTGCGCGATTGGAGATTTTTCATAACTTGGTTCGCTGGGGATGATGTGGGCAGCGTGCCGTATAAGTTCGTGCTCCGACGAATAAGCATCCGGGCAGGAGGCTGCAATCAGCACTTGCCCATTAAGGATCACGTCCGGCGACAGTTACCTACTTTAAACATACTGCCTCCACCGGCAGCGGTATAGGCCGTCTTTTCGAGGCGCCAAAATCGGCGTTTGCAAGCCAGCCGGACGAGGCACGCTCGAACTCTACAGAGGTTCATCTCGCACAGGGTTCGTTAGAGCGCCAATGCGGTCGATTTCGATGGTAATCTCGTCTCCGTCCTTGAGCAGCACCGGCGGCTTGCGCGCCATCCCGACTCCGTGTGGCGTCCCCGTCAGGATAACGGTGCCGGGCAGCAACGTCGTGCTTCCGCTGAGGAATTCGATCAATGTTGGCACGTCGAAGATCATGTCGTCTGTATTCCAATCTTGCATCACCGCGCCGTTGAGCACCGTCTTGATCTGCAGCGAATTCGGATTCGGAATCTCATCCTTGGTCACGAGCACCGGCCCGAGCGGACAAAACGTGTCGAACGTTTTTCCGCGACACCATTGACTACCACCATATTGCTTTTGCCAATCGCGCGCGCTGACGTCGTTGGCGCCGGTATAGCCGAATACATAATCGAGCGCCTCTCCGCGCCGCACGTTCTTGCACCGTTTGCCGATCACCACAGCAAGCTCACACTCGTAGTCGACCTCGTCGCTTTTCAGATGCCGCGGGAGATAGATCGGATCACCGGGATTCTGGATCGCGCCAGGAGATTTCATAAACAACACGGGCCATTGCGGAATCGGGGCGTTCCCTTCGGCGGCGTGCCGGCGATAGTTCAGCCCGATGCACAGGATGGCCGTCGGCACGAGCGGCGCAAGCTGCTTGTGAATGTCGGCTTTTCGGTCGGTGAGCGTTAGGGGGCCGAACAAATCACCATCGGCTGCCCGCGCAACACCGTCTGGACCTTCGACCGCGAGCCCGATATTTCCCGCGCTGTCCTCGTAACGAATAATTCTCATGACACGCCTTGAAGCTGGGGAGTAGGTTCATCAAAACCGCTGATTATCTTGGCGAAGTCCCCGTCCCGTCAATCGCGTTGTCGGCGCGACGCCAGTACAATACGGCGCTCCAGCCAGTTTTTTTCTCCATCCTCTCAGGTTGTGAAGGCCATCCCACCGCAGTGTCCATCGCCGTCGAATCGCTTGTTTCCGTCGTCCTTTCTCCCGAACGGTTTCTCGCCTTGCCGCCGTATCGCGCGCGCATCACCCAGGCCACAGACGAGACGCTCCGCTGGGAGGTGTTTCTCGGGCATTTGCTCGATGCGGGAGCAACGCGCCGCGAGGAAACGTTCGCGTCGTGGCATGTATTTCTCGATCGAGACGCGGCGCGGGCCACGACCCCGCTGATTTCCGTCCGCTGGCATCGGCCAACCGCGAGCGTCCATGTCACACGGCAGATTCTTACACACGCGCACGAAGCGTTTGAGGAATCTCCCGGCGTGATCGGCACCCGACCAACCCAGAAATGGGTCTCCGAGTTGATTGGCGCGGTGAGCGTGGCTGGGAACGACCGTGATGAAGCCGAACGCCAGCTCGCGCGACTGATCTATCTTGCCACGGTCGGAGTCAGCCGCCTGCCAATCACCTCGCTCGAATCTCCCCTCCCCTGTTTTTCGCTGGGACAATTCAGCTACTGGCCGCGGGAAGTTACCGGAACGAGCGCAAGCAATTCGCCATACGCGCGGCTTCAATTCTTTCTACAGGGTAAGGACCCGGAGCTCGGTGGCCGAGCGCTCGAATTCGCACTCCGCGGCCTACCCCCGGACACGGATATAACGCTGCTCGCAGACTTGAGAAAACTTGGCGTCCAACGCACCTCCCAACTGCTCCGCGAGATCTTCAACCAGGCGGCGCTTGCCCCGCACACGAGCTTCGCCGACAGGCTTGTCCACCTGCTTGCCCGGCTGGCGTCGGAAGACTGGTTTGGTCCACGCGCCGCGCTCGAGACATTGTCCTTCATGCTCCGCCAGCTTTGCCGGCACCTGACGGCGTTTGACTTGACGTTGTTCCATAGCTTTGGCGCGAACTATCCGGACGCCCTCTTGCTAGACGCCCTGCTGAAGGCGATCTTGCATCTTGCCGATGAACAGGCGCAACTCGTGATGGCCGACGAGGCACGGCTCTTGCGCCGGGCAATTCGCGCCGGGATGCTGCTACGAAAGCACTATGAAGGGCTTCGCGTGCCCGATGCCCCTACCTCGATGGGGGAAAATGCGCGTGTTTTGCCCGAACCATTCGTGCGTGTCCCGGAAGACCAAATCATCGATCACGGCAAACGGCGGCGAACGCTC
The DNA here is from genome assembly GCA_964598535.1 of uncultured Planctomycetaceae bacterium. Classification (GTDB taxonomy): domain Bacteria; phylum Planctomycetota; class Planctomycetia; order Pirellulales; family PALSA-1355; genus JALHMI01. The sequence continues at coordinate 14,990 of CAZRCI010000034.1, forward strand.
TTTTCGGACGATCCGACCTCCGCGTTGTTCAGCGGACGAACCGCTCCGATTCTCGAACGGGCGTTCGCCGATCTGGACGAGCCGCGCGAACTACAAGAACTTGGCGCCGCGATCTTCTTGGATCGTCCGCTGGGGGCGTTCAAGCAACCGGGCGAGGTTGATCGCACGCCGCTGGTTTCCTATGTGGCGTTCAGCCGGTTCGTTGCCCAACGCCGCCTGGCGACAGCCAAATCAGCAGGCTGGCTTACCGGCCCTCGCCACGAGGCCCTGCGGTCTCGACTCGGCAAACTCGCTCCGGCTGGCCTCGCCGCGGCAGAGCTCCAGTGCTGCGAGCGGCCGGGCGTCGTATCCCTGGCCGATGCTAATAAGGCAGCCGCCGATTTCATCATCCTCCGCAGCACGCGCAGCTCACTCGATACGTTGCTGCGTTGGTACGACTGGCAATCGCTTGCAGACCGCTTTCCGGCCATGCATCGCTGGCTTCAGGAAGACGCCGACGTGCTCCTCGTCGCGCGGCAAGAGTCCAGCCTGAAATCGGCTCCCCAGCTAGAGTTCCTTCGTGGACGCGAACCGCGATTTGTGCTGAGCGCACGCCTCTCCTCGAGTACAATGGCCGCCTATCACGAGCTGGCTGGCGTGGAGATGCCCACCTCGCTCTACTTGGTCGCGGTTCGCGATGAAGCGGGACGGTTGGCCGAGCTCCATGAACAGACGATCCTCATTCCGGGCCTCATTCCGGGCATATTTTCATCGAGGTGATGTTGATGCGATTCCTGAGAACCGTGTTGTTGGCCTGCTTGCTCGCGAGAGTCACGATCGCCGCGGCGGCCGAAAAGAATATCGTAGTCATGGTGGCCGACGACCTTGGTCGCGAGCTGGCCGTATATGGCAACACGTGGATCGAAATGCCGAATCTCGACACCCTAGCGCAAGGTGCCACGGCATTAACACATGCGTTCTGCACAACGGCCAGTTGCAGTCCAAGCCGCTCGGTATTGCTGAGTGGCATGTACAATCACGCCAACGGCACGTATGGACTAGCGCATGGCGAGCATCATTTCAGCTCCTTCGATCGGTTGCAAACACTGCCTCAGCGTCTGAAGGCGGCGGGCTATCGTACGGCCAACATCGGTAAGCTGCATGTGACGCCCGAGAGCGTCTATCCGTTCGATGAAAGCCTACCGGGCAACCCGCGCAACGGCGTACAGATGGCCGACAACTGCCGGAAATTCATCGAGGCCGACCTCGACAAGCCATTCTTCCTGTGGTTTGGCGCTACCGATCCACATCGTAGTCGCGGCATTGGGGCCGAGCCGTGGAAGCCTAATCGCTTCGGCAACGAAGGGACATACCCTGGGATCAAGGAGCGAACCTATCGGTCCGAAGAGGCAATCGTACCTCCATACCTTCCAGATACCCCGACAGTTCGCGCGGAGCTGGCCGAATACGGCCAGGCAGCTTCACGTTTCGATCAGGGCGTCGGCCGGCTGATCGAAGTTCTCAAAGCAACCGGCAACTGGGACAATACACTGGTGATCGTGCTCAGTGACAACGGCCCGGCGTTCCACGGCGCAAAAACCACGCTCTACGAGCCTGGAATGCACCTTCCCTGCATCGTACGCAATCCCTATATCAAACAGCGGCCGCCGGAATGTTCAGCAATGATCTCCTGGGTCGACATCGCGCCCACGATTCTCGAATTTGCAAGCGCCACCGAGGGCCGGCCCAAAATGCAAGGCCGCTCGTTCCTGGCCGCGCTCACCGAAAGGAATCCGCAAGGCTGGGATGAAGTCTATGCCTCGCACACTTTTCACGAAGTGACGATGTACTATCCGATGCGCGTTGTACGCGGACGACGCTACAAGCTGATCTGGAATCTTGCTCACGAGCTGACGTACGCATCGGCCAGCGATCTGTACAACGGCGCCACCTGGCAAGAAGCGATTGCCAAGGGGGCAGGCTCCATATACGGCCAGCGCACGCTCGATGCGTACCTGCATCGTCCGGAATTTGAGTTATACGACTTGGAAAAGGATCCGAACGAAACAACCAACCTGGCGGGCGAGAGCGCCCACGAAGCAACCCTGGTCGAATTGAAAGCCAAGCTCAAGGAGTTTCAACGCCGCACTGATGACCCCTGGCTCCACAAATGGCAATACCAATAGCCGCGTGAGGAAATCTTGGAACGCGGCCTCAACTTAGTTTTCATGGCCCGAGACCGTGACTTCAGCGACCAATCGAGAAGGTGCGGAGCGGGCGACCTCCCGCAGATTCGTCGCTGGAACTCGACAAGAAGTGACCGCTAAAGCCACGGTCGAATTTGTAATTTGAAGGCACGTTCTTAACTGAAATAGACTTTCTCGGCGGTCTTGCCGAGCAGCCACGCACGCTCCGAGTCGGTCAGGAAGTCCAGCTTGCTGCGTACTAACTCGATCGAGTCGGCATAAGTATGCCCATTCTGAACCTGGTAGGGACAGTCGCTAGCCCACATCAGCCGTTGCGGCGAATAAGCATCGACCAGCCGCTTGATCATTGGCCCCAAATCGGTGTAAGGGGCCGCCTTCTTCCCAAGCGCATAGTAGGCCGAGATCTTGACGTGGGTATTCTTATGCCGCGCGATCCGGCACAGGAGATCCAGATCGGAATTGCGAATCTGCCCGTCGACGCCAATCCGACCAAAGTGATCGATTACCACGGGCGTGTCCGGATATCGCTCGCACATCGCATCGATCGGGGCGAGCGCCTCGGGATTCACCAGCCCGCACATCGCCAGGCCAAGCTCCGCGCCGGCCTTCCACATCCGAGCCATGCCCTCGCTGGCCAGCCATGTTTCGTACGGCGGTTTCCAACCATAAATCCGAAAGCCGCGAACGCCCTGCTGCTTGAGCTTGCGCATCGTATCGACAACCTCCGGATCGCGCTCGTCGATCACGGCGACGCCACGAAAAACGCCCGGATAATCGCGAATCGCGGTGAGCATGTAGCGATTATCGAAACCATAGAAGCTCATCTGGATCAATACCACGCGACCTACGCCAGCCGGTCGGGCGACAGTCAACAATTCGTCGGGCGTGAAACTTGGCGGCTGCATGTCCGCTACCGTAAAGCCTTCGGCGAGCGGATAGCGTTCCACATCGGGCGTCCACACATGCACATGAGCGTCAATGGCCGACTCGGCTTCTTTGGTTTCGGCGCCGCATAGGCGTCCCGTGGCCAAGGCCGCCATACCGAATGCCCCCGCTTCGATCGCTGTTCGACGCGAGATTTGTTGCTCGTCGTTCATAGTCTCACCAAAGAAAGCCAGGGGGTACGATGCTTGGCACCATCGTAACCCCTGCTCGTGAGTATTCCAACTCTTGACCGGTGAAACGGCCCTAGAGGCTACAGCGTTAAATTCGAAAGATACTGCCCCAGTTCATCGCGAAGCGATTGTTCTTCGGCCGTAAGTTTTTCGATCTTGGTTCGCATGGCATCAATTTCCGACTCTTGCTCACCGAACTTTTGCACATAGCGGCGATAAAGATCGGAATTGCGTTCAAGCTGCCCCATGTTCTGGCGAATTCGCTCCTGCTCTTGAGCGATCGTGGTGATCTTCAATTGAAGCTGTTCGCGATCGCGGACCACTTGCGCCAAGGCCTGCTTCCGCTTGGCGACTTCCTGAAGCGCTTTCTTCGCCTCTTCGCTGACCGTCTTTTGACTAAGATAGTGAGCGATCAAGGTGTCATTAACACTCGCCAGGGCAAGCGTTTCTTGAGCGACGAGTTCTTCGACGACATTCAGCGTGGAGGTCTTGCCGGCTTCGACATCGACGGCGAAACGATAGCGATCACGAGTTTTCTCGGCGGGCTCCTGAGGAGTCACGAGCTTCCAATCGTCGACCGGTTGTTCGATGAGCACCTTCTTGGACTTATCGCCCGAGTTCTTCACGGTGTACACGTTCTCGCGAACATGCTTCCGCTGAATGTGCAGCGTACCGCGATCGATCTTCATGCTCACGATCTGCTCAGGATGCGACTTCGGCGCCACCGCCACCTCGGTCGCCAAATCCAAGGCGTAGCTCACCAGACGCTCGGCGCCGGGAGCCAGGTCTTCAATCTTGGCGTCGCCAGCATACACTCCGCCATCGAACACGGTGATCGGCCCTTGCATCAAGTGCAGCGATGTCGAATTCACCAATCGCAAGCCGTTGAGCGGATGTTTCGGCTGCACGCTGGGATTGTAAATCGAGACTTTCTCTCCCTCGACGTTGCCGTTCAAAATCGGCAGCATGGCCGATGACTGTCGAGCTAGAGTTACCGGAGTGTCGATCGAATACTGAAAAAGCTCGCCGACGCCTCCTGCCTGGGCAGCGGATACGGAGTCGGCAAAGGCTTCTCCGCTCATGCCGCCACCCATAGCCTCGGCCTCGGGGGCGGGCGCAGCCGCAGGCGCGGCCGGAGCGTTAAACGCAAAGCCCGAGGACGCGGAACGCTGGCGACCCGCCAGGCCGCCGACGCTTTTCATCGCCGGCACGGGCCCCTCTTCCTTCAACGCCATATCCTGGCCGTAGACCTGCGGCCGTAGCGAGGCATATAGTTCCAACTGTTCCAGCGGGCGTTTGACGTATAACGGCTCGTAGAGATCCATTCGATACGAAATTGGCCGACCGCTGACCAGCGTCAGCTTGACATCCTTCCAATCCTCTTCGCTCGTGTTCTCGACGATCGCCCAGCCCTGCAAGAACAGCTTGCCTTTCTCATCGAGCACAAGCCGATAGCTCGTCTTCCAGACCGGTGTCTCCTGAATGTAGCCCACGCGGACCGGACGGATTCCCGAGCCGGTAAAATCGAGCGTCACGGTCTTCTTGTCGTTGTTGTGCGCGCCGGCGAGCACGGCGAGCGCTTGCTGAAACTCGGCGTTGAGCTTCTCGTCGAGTAGCTTGATGCGCCCAACGGACTCGAGCGCCAAGCTCTGTAATCCGGCGTCCGTCAACAGGTTGACGTACTCCACGTCGACGGTTTGCTGGTCGATCTGCTTGCGCCGCTTCTCCACGCCAAGTAGCGTGCCGATGATCGTGTCGGGCGAGACGACCTCGACCCGTTGTCCACGAGCCTGATTCAGGATGTCGCCGAGCGTCGGATTGTCCGTAAGGTTGATCGGAAAGGTGGCGAGCGTCTTGGTGATCGGATCGCGCGAGCCGTAAGTGACGGTCGAGATTTTCCCGCCTCCCAGATCCTGCAGGACCATGCTCTTGAGCAGATCGTTGATGTCGTCGGCATTGAACTTCAGTTCGAGCTTGGCGTTACCGTCGACGTCTCCTTGATGCTCGAAGTAGCCGACGCCCGAGTTGAACATCACCACCGTCTTGAGCGGCACGCGTTCCATCTTTTCCTTCTCCTGTGCCCAGGCAGCTGGCGAGGCCGCGCCCACGAGCGACGTGGCAAGCAGCCCGGCAGCAAACATGCGTCGCACGGTGGATAACCGAGTTGATTCGAACATGAGGTGACTCCAACGATGGGTTCCATAGCACGCACCGGCAGCCTCAGCTTTTCCCAATCGGGAAGCAAGCTGCTCGGTCACCGGCAAACAATTCTAGCTCTTTGACGTCCCCCGCCAGAAATAAGTTCCTCGCGGCGGCAAAAATATCGAACGCCGCCACCGCAAAGCGTTACGGGACACGTCCTCCAGCTATTGCAACGCAATCGGAGACATCTCGTAAAACGGCACGAACGCCCTGCTCTCTCCAGACGCCACGAAGAACGTCCGGTTTGCCGACGACGCTCCCATCGCGAGGCATGCCGCCCTCAAAATAGACGTCCCTGCACAGGAGCCATCTGCTCGTCCGGCGAACGTTCGAGCGGCCGAGCATTGAAGCCCGCTTTGCAGAGGCAGTCGACGAAACTCACCGGCCCATGCGTGCAATAGATGACGCGCGGATTTACACGTTCGACAGCCTCGAACAGTTCATCGTAATCGGCGTGATCCGATAGCGGCACCGCATGATCCACGCCCAATCGAAAGCGAGTCCTCTCGTGCATGGCCCAGCCCGTGACGGCAAACGTGACGGTTTTCTTCAGCCCCGACAAGCGACTGTGGCGATGGAACCGGGGCGGTACGACCACGACGTGCCCGGGCAACGGCCTACCTGGATAAAGATGGCAATCTCCCAAGTCCACGCCACATGCCCGATAGACTTGGCTCACCTCGTAAATCTTTGGATGCTGTAGTACGGAAAAGCCCGCCAGGGTAAGTAGTCGGGTGACCTCCTGGCTCTTGCCGAGGATATACGCTTCGACGACCGGTGTGGCGCCGCGGTCGATTGCCTCTCGAACCAGGCGATATAGCTCTTCCAGCACCTGCGCGCGCGGCGGATGCCGATAGAACGGATTTCCGTAGGTACTTTCGATGACCAATATGTCCGCCTGGGGGAGTTCGGCTCGTTCCGCGGTCGCGGACTCCCCGAGCTTAAAATCACCGGTATAGAGCAGCGACTGCTCACCATCTTCGGCGAGCAGCATGGCCGAACCAAGACAATGCCCGGCCGGATAGGTCGTCAGCCGCAAGCCGCCCCACTCAAGCGGCTCGCGATACGACATGTCGCGCGTCGGACGCGGCCCAAAACGTAGTTGGTAAAGCGCTCCGGTGGCCGGCGTACAAAGCGCGAACTCATGCCGGGCCATGTGATCAACGTGGGCATGCGATACGAAAGCCCGCGGCTGACGGCGACGAAAGTCGACGGCCAAATCGGCCTTCGTCAGTTTGAGTCCGCGATCAAAATGAAACATCACGTCATCTTAACGGGCGCACGCCGTTACACGCCAGACCGCTAGCAGCCCTCGTGAGCACCTTGCCAGCGCGTGATTAACGGCCGCCGACCGGCACGCGTTTTCCGGCCGGGCCGATGCCGGCGGCTTTCCAGACGGCTTCGCACGCGGCAGCGGCATTGCGAACGATCTGCTGCCTGCTTAGCCCGGCAAGCTGAGTCGTGTCGGCTGCCGGAGTGACGGGCCCATCGTAGCGCATCTCGGCCAAGGCCCGCATGTAGCCAACATTATCGACAGCGCCGCTTTCACTAGGAAGTTTACGGTCGGCCAGAGTGGCTCGCTCGGCAGTGAGCTCGGCGGCGGCGTCAGCCAACGTAACGGTAACGATCTTGGCAGCGCCAAGCGATTGCACCTGTTCGACGGTTCCGCCGCCCAGATGCCAATGCCAGGTATCGAGCGCAATGCCCACATTCGGCGAGGTGACCGAGCTCAACAGCAGCAGTAATTGATCGATGCGCTGGACAAACTGCAACGTATGCTCCGCCCGGCAAGCAGCAGGGGCCAAGAAGCCTACGCCCAGCCGCATCTGCCTGGCCGCCAACAAATCGCCCAACTCATGGAGCTTCTGTCGATAGAATTCAAAGTTCTCATGAAACGGACGCGTTTCGCTACCGGGCTCGATGATGGTCACTGCTCGGGTACAGCCAAGTTGGGCAGCGACGTCGAGCTTCTCACCCAGCAAGGCCATGTCGACCTTGTATTCCGTGTCGCTTCCCTGCCAGCGTAGCGGGAGTTGAAAGCTACCGAACTTCAGCCGCGCGCTAACGATCAGCCGCGATGCCTTGGCGAACCCCTGTGTCTTGACCTGCTCGGCAAAGGCTGGCAAGTCGATATCCAGCCCCTTGAAGCCGTTGGAGAGCACCAGCTCGATAATCTCGCTATCCCACCCCGAAATGCCCAACTCTTCCGGACACAGATTCCTAAACATCGAAGTCCTTTGAATGCTTATCGTCACTGAAAAATACGTTCTGGGGGAGCGTGCGAACCCCCTCGCGCTGCCCCAGTTAAATGCTTGGTAATTCACCGATTATGCCACATTCATCGCGAGCCATGAAGGGCTCTTAAAATAGGACGCGAATCGCGGCCACGCGGCACAGAAAAGAGGCCTTTTGCCCCCATCCCGTACATCGGCGAGGAAAGCTATATTACCGCAGCCGCCGGGCGTGAACCGCGGCAAGAAGGTTCGATGTCATCGCTGCTCGGGAGTCGCCTGCCGTTGAGTTTGCTTGAAGCGATCGTATTCGGCCTCATACAAGGCCTGACTGAGTTCCTGCCGATCAGCAGTTCTGCGCATCTGCGCATCGTTCCCGCCTTGCTGGGGTGGCAGGATCCTGGCGCGGCGTTTACGGCCGTGATTCAAATCGGCACCCTGGTGGCCGTACTGGCATACTTCCGGCACGATCTCTCGCGGATTGGTCTAGCCTGGGCACGCGGGATCACGACACGGCGGCCCCTGGAATCGCTCGATGGCCGCTTGGGCTGGATGATGATCCTGGCCACACTGCCCATCGTGGTGTGCGGCCTTGCCTTCAAGAACGCAATCGAAACAACCTTGCGTTCACTGTACGTGATTTCCGCCGCGTTGATTGGGCTGGCCCTCGTACTCGCCGCGGCAGAGCGATTCATGCAGCGGGAACGGCGTGCCCATCGAACGCCGCGGTACCTCGATGAAATCACATGGCGCGATGCAATCGTCATGGGCTTGGCTCAAGCCCTGGCCCTCATTCCTGGCTCGTCACGCTCAGGGGTGACGATTACGGCGGGCTTGTTCAGCGGCTTGTCTCGCGAAACAGCCGCGCGATTTTCGTTTCTTCTATCGCTACCAAGCGTATTGGCCGCGGGCGTTTATCAGCTTTATTCTGAGCGCGAAGCACTACTTGGCAGCCAGGATGACGTCATCGCACTGGGAATCGCCACATGCGTGGCCTTGATTTCAGGCTACGCCTCGATCGCATTTCTGCTGTACTACCTGAAGACGCGCACGACGTACGTCTTCGTCGTGTATCGCATCGCGCTAGGCACGCTGATCCTATACTGGTTGTCGAGCGGTGCGTTGTCGGCAGCTCCTTGACCGCGTAACGCCGCATGCCCACCGCCCGCCAATAGCCCATCCAGTTCTTCGGAAGACCGGTTTGCTGAACGTCAGAGGTCGCCACCTAGAGCCGCCACAAAAAAAGCCTGGCACTGCCAGGCTTTACGTTTAAGTGGAGGCGGGAGGACACTCCTAAGCCAGCCAAATACAACGAAAAACGCCATGCCCCACTGTCCCCAGGGGCATGGCGCGACTTCACCGGCAGGTTTTTCTATTTCAAAGGCGGGCAGCTTCAAATTAATGTTTCAGCTTCCGTCGGGCAGCGGCGATCACCGCCACGCCACCCAGCCCAAGCAGCAGAAGCGAAGAAGGCTCGGGGACTGCGGCCGTGGTGAAGGGGATGGACGTCTGACTGAAAAAGTAATCGAAGTTGCCAGCAGATTCCCCACTTAGAATCGTGAGAATGTAGTCCGTTCCTGGGTCCAGAAAACCACCAAGAATCCAACTGCCGATCGTAGCCCCTTCGACAAGCGTGCCATCGACTGCTCTGCGTACTTCTACCTCCGAGACTCCCCAGACCCCGCCTCCATCTGGATAAATGTCACTAAGATTGCCTGATTCACCATATACCCATTGCAGCAGGAAGGTTTCCGATGGGTCAACGCCTTGGAGATGATCATAAGAGTCGCCGGTCAAATAAGGAGCGGTCCCGAAGTAACTTCGGCCATGAGTAGGAAAATAGGATCCGAAGGAATAGGTATAGGAACCGGGAGAGGTTTCATGAAGAAACGTTGCTAGATACTCGGCCGGCGCATTCGGAAACAGCGTCTCTAGTTCTTCTACAGTCGATACAACCTGTCGATGAGTCCAGGATGTAGACGCGTTAAGCGTATAGGGCGAAGCGGGGCTGGACGTGTTGATGGTAATGCTGACCAAGTTGGATGGAGCGTTCGTCTCCATCAGAATGCCAACGTACCCGGTGGGAACTAGAGGCTGACCGTGGCTCGTTTGCTCAAATAGCTGACCTTTTTCAAGCCAAAGCGCCGCCTGGGCTGGGCTACCAAAAGCCAGGGCAACGACGCCGAAAACGAAGCAAGAAGCAAAACGTAGAACAACTCGCGAAACAATACTGCGCATGGTGATTCTCTTGTGGAAGGTGCGGAACTAGCGGCCACGTTGAGACGGGGCTAAGGCGATAAAATGGATAGACGATCAATTCGGAAGTGGCTGCGAGGCTCGCAACCAGATGGCCGCAGAAAGGACAAGCACGACAAGCAGAGTGATGATCGTGGCAAGTGCGGCGGAGTCGTCTACTACTTCATTAGCACTTCAAAAAGAAAGCTACTTTCCATCGCGCCGTGAAGTCATGGCGTTCGAGGAGAGACACGTGCGATTACCGGAAGCCATGCGACTCCCTTACACCCAATACATGCGCGGCCGGGGACAAACCTGACAGATTTTTTCAAGAATTGCGGAGCTTTTTTTCGAGCATCGAGAAATTCCGCGTTTTATTGCCTCGCCGGCTTGTGCAGGGATTTGGTATACGCGACTTGTTCGATTCGGACATAAGGGCTCTCGGCGCGGCCGCTCGTTCGCCCACCGCGGGGCGCATTGATTGGCGCGGCGCAGGATGGCTCGCGCGAGGCGTTAGCATCCGGTAAGGGGTTGTTGCACGTAGGGCGCCAGCTATTTCCGCCGGCGCAGGGTATGTACGACCATTGCCACGGCCCCCATGGCGGCCAGCAGCAGCGAGCTTGGCTCGGGAACGCTAACAAACCGCAAGCGGAGGACCGTGTTGTTTTCAGCGAGGATTATCTGCCAAAGGCCGGGATCGAGTACGTTGAGTGTGTCCGGGTCATTGGCAAAACCGCTGATGAATGGACTTTGAGCAACCCCCAAGCCATCCAGATAGCCGGCCCCGGCGGTTGTGACCAGACTAATAAGCGACAGCTCGGGGTCCAGGGTGATCCCCGCGGCGGAACGGATGACGTCGAACGTGTCGCCGAATGACGGCAGGTAGTCGAGTAGTTCCGGTTGGAGGACGATCTGAAGCGAGCCGGCCAGCGATACCTCTTCGCCCACTGACAGAACGCTGTAGCGTTCATTGCCTGGTTCATGAATGTCGCCGGCAACAAACAGTCGCAGCGCGCCGGTCTCCGTTTGCGTGTAGCTGCCGGTGATATCGAGGCTGGCATCGAGGGCGAGCGTTCCCGCAACCTCGATCGTTGTCGCATTCCAAGTCACGCTTTGGCCATTGAGCCCACCGCCGCCACCGCCTCCGCCGCCGCTACCACCTCCGCCGTACTCGGCAGGACCGAAGCCGAGCAGCGTGTCTCCGTTGACGACAATCGGCTCGTCTGGAGGCGAGATAATCTCGATCGGCAACGTGGGTGACGGGGGATCTGGCAAGGCGATTTGCACGGTGCCACCCGATATGCTGGAGATTCCTCCGACCGCGGTAATAGGAATTCGGACCAGTCCCGCGTTGAGGACGCTCCCGACGATGACTCCATTGCCTGTCAAAACGGCGCCTTGCTGAACCTGGAGCACTCCGGCGCCGTCATCCAGGACGAGTGTCTCATTGACGCCAATGGTGTAGGAACTTCCGTCGCGAATGGTCAGGCTTTTGAACTCGATGGTTTCCGAAGAGCCCGTTCCTCCCGGATCCGTGCGTGTTCCCTCGAAAAAGGCTTTTTCACTGGCGGCGGCGAGGTGCGCGGGAATCTCTACATGCGGAGCAACCGTGAAGGATTGTGGTAGAGGCAAATTGACGAAAAGGGCCGGATTGATCGCATCTCCGGCCGCCGTGTAGAGTCCGATCGACCCGGTGTTAATACCGCCATAGGGATACGCTCCGTAGTTCACGACGACGAGGGAATCTCCCACCAGCGTCGCGCCCAGCGGCTGATGAGATTGCCCGAGTCCGGTAATGAGCGACGCATTAATCGTCTCTCCGGACGTGGTATATTCGCCGATCGATTCGTGCCCCGGATTGGCAACGTACAGTTTCTCTCCGGACACATCGATGCCTGTTGGATTAGATAGACCGGTAATCAAATTGAGATTGACCGTCTCTCCCGAGGTCGTGTATTGGCCAATGGTGCCAGCACCATAGTTGCTGACAAAAAGCTGCTCACCAGAAGTGGCCATGCCATAAGGCTTGTCGAGTCCGGTTATCAGCGAAGCGTTGATCGTTTCTCCGAGGAGCGAATACTTGCCGATCGATCCTACTCCCCAGTTGGCAACATACAGATCGTCGCCAGAAATGTGGATTTGTAAAGTTCCACTTGGCCCTTGATTTGGCAAGCCTGTAATAAAGGCAGGGTTAACGAGCTCTCCCGTAATCGTGTACTCGGCGATCGTGTGCGTTGCGGCAAGGCCGACAAACAGCCGCTCACCGTGGACTGCGATGGCACTTGGGAACGATGGCAACTCGGTGATCAGTGCTGGATTGACCACGGCTCCCTCTGTCGTGTATTGGGCGATCGTGCGGTCATGCAAACCCACAAAGACCGCGTCGCCAAGAGCGGTTGCCGGAACGGCGGCGAGCGCAAAAAACGCCGCGAAGCATCCGAACCAACCGCAAAAGCGGCCGCGGCTGGCGGGGGCAATGAGATCGGGTACGGTGGCGGGCCGGCAGGCAGACCATCGTGGCATGAGCGGCATCCTCAAGGTGTCAAGTTGCGATTCGGGAGCCGGAAGATAGCTTGTCATACTCATTACATGCGCTGTGATCGCAAAACCTGACAGATTTTCTCAAGAATTGCGGAGCTTTTTTTCGAGCATCGAGAAATTCCACGTTTTATTGCCTCGCCGGTCCGCGCAGGGATTTGGTATTCGCAACTTGTTCGATTCGGACATAAGGGCTCTCGGCGCGGCCGCTCGTTCGCCCACCGCGGGGCGCATTGAACTTGCCTCCCGGCGAGGTGAAAATGGCCGGGCGCGTTTTGGTTTACCCGGTTCGTAGCGGCTTGTAAGTGAGGCAGCCCATGTCCGTCGCCAGTGAGGAAGGTTCTTCGTCAACGTCGTCAAGCGCCCGCCTCCGTAAGCCGCAGTCCGACCTGGACGCCTTGATCGCCGAGGCGCGAAACGGCTCGCGCGAGGCCCTCGAAAAATTGCTGGAGATCCTGGCGACGCACCTGTGGCGCGACTTGAACGCTCGGCCGCGGCGGCAGGCGGGGCCGTCGCACGGCTCGTCCGACCTGGTTCAGGATACGCTCGTCCGCGTGCGCGAGCAGTTCGCCAGGTTCGAACGCGATACCTTCGCCGACTTCAAGCAATGGGCCCGGGCGATCCTCTATCGCCGGCATCTGGAGTGGACGCGCAACCATCAGTCCCGAAATTCTGAGCGGCACATGCGCCGGCTCTGGGGTCTGATGTCCGCCCGCGTCGAGAACGGCGCCACGGCGGCTCACGAACATGCCGTCGAGCGGCGAGATACCTTGCAGCGCATCGTTTCGGCCTTTGACTCGCTCAAGGAGTCGGACCAGTTCGTCATTCGTCTGCGGCTCGAGGGATTGGGGTTCCGTGAAATTGCCGATATGACCGAATCGACGGTCGACGCCGTGACCAAGGCCTATCACCGGGCAATCGCACGATTACGAAAGAAGCTGGACAATGGAGAGTGACGCTTCCCACGGAGACGAGTTCGGTTCACACGGAGAAGGCCGGCCGTCGGAAGTGCTCGGCCTGTTTGCCTGGCTCCTGGAGCTGCGCCGCCAGGGGACGCAGGCCGCGTCCTCGCTGGCCGGCGTTTGGGACGCGGAGCTGGCGGTCCGTTCGTTCGGCCGCTTTCGGTTGGAGGGATTGCTGGGAACCGGCGCCTACGGCGCGGTGTTTTGCGCGTTCGATCCGGAGCTAGGCTGCCGGGTGGCGTTGAAGATCGCCTGGCCGGCGATCCTGCTCGATCCGGAGACCAGCCGGCGGTTCATCGAGGAGCCCAAGGCGATCGCCGGTTTGACGCATCCGGGCGTCGTGCGCGTGTACGACTCGGGGCAGGTCGAGATGGCACGGTACATCTCGTTCGAGTTGATCGAAGGACCGACGCTGGCCGAATGGATCGCGCGGCACCAGCAACCGCCGGCGCGCGTGGCGGCCGCGTTGATTCGCGCGGTGGCCGAAGCGGTCGACTTCGCGCACCAGCAAGGAATCGTGCATCGCGACCTGAAGCCGAGCAATATCTTGCTGCGGCCGGCGGCCGACGCCGGAGAAGCGGTTCCGCAACCGGTCGTGACCGACTTTGGCCTGGCCCGCCGGGCAGGTTTGCCGGCCCATTCCGACGCGACCGCCACGGGCGCGATGATCGGCACCGACCGGTACATGTCGCCCGAGCAAGCCGCCGGACAGGCCAAGGACGTCGGTCCCGAGTCGGACGTGTTCTCGCTGGGCGTGATTTTGTATGAGCTGGTCGCCGGAGTACGGCCGTTCGACGCCGAGACCAGCCCCCAGATTCGCGAAAGGATCCAGCAGGCCGATCCGCCGTCGATACGGTTGTCGCGTGCCGGCGTTCCGCGCGATTTGGAAACCATCGCGCTCAAGTGCCTGGAAAAGGCACCGGCGGCGCGCTACGCCTCGGCCGGAGCGCTGGCCGACGACTTGCGGCGTTTTTTAAATCACGAGCCGATTCTCGCGAAGCGCACTCCCGCCTGGCGCCGAGCCTGGAAATTTGCGCGGCGCCGGCCGGGCACGGTGGCGGCGGTCAGCGCCGCACTGTTGTCCTGCATGGCCATCGCCGGCCTGGCGGGCGCGCTTGTCGTGCAGCGTCAAATGGCTACCGAACGCGTTGAGCTGTCACAGCGGGCGACCGACGTGGCCCAAGCCGCAGCCGCGGAAGCCGAAGTCGCACGCCGACAGCACGAGTATGCGATCGAAATCCGCTACGCGGCGCGGTCCTATCAACTGGGCAACAACCAGGAGTTGCGGCACCATCTCGACGAGGCGCGATCCGTCGCCCAGGGCGAAGTCCGCCGCGGCCTGGAGTGGGAGTTGCTTTCGAACCTGGTGGAGAACGAACACCGTGTCCTGCCGGCCAATTCCGGCAGCGTCCGGGCGCTGCGGTTTTCACCAGACGGAAAACTGCTTGTCTCTGGTGGTTCGACCTCGCAACTGACGTTTTGGGATGCGAAGTCGTGGAAGCCAATGCGCACCGTCCCCCACAGAGGACTGGGCATCAAAGCAGCCGAGTTCTCGCCGGATGGCGCGTACCTGGCTGTCGGCGGTGAAATGGGATGGTTGCAGGTCATTCGGATGGCGGACTTTTCGTCGCAATTCCATCAGAAAGTATCCAAGGGGCCCATCTTCAGCCTGGCCTGGCTGGATGGGGGTACGCATCTGGCGTTTGGCGGCAAGGACACCGAGTTGGCGATCCTCGACGTCGAACAACGGACGATTCGCCGCACCGGTCAACTTGCGCCGACCGAACGCGCCAAGGCGGCCGCCCCCGATTATCCCGATGAAATCTCGAGCATCGCCTACCTTCCGAACCAGAAACGGATCGCGGTCTTGAAATCACCCCCCGAGATCCTCTTGATCGATCCTCACACGCTCGAAACCGTTGATGTGTGGGGCGATGGGATTATGTTTCACAGTGCGGACTCGATTTGCCATGTTCCCTTGGGGCCGCATTACCTGGCGCTGGCCGGACGTAGCAGGCTCTACCTGATTTCGGCAACTGATGGGAACGTGGTCGCATCAATGCCCACACGTCAGTATTTTACGATGATTCGTTATTCGAAAGCGACACAGGAGTTGGTTGGAGCATTTCGCGATGGGGCGGTGCAGACATGGAATGTGGAAGACTTGCTCGCTGGCCACGAGACCCCTCAGCACTATTCGCTCACCGCGCATCACGGCAAAGCACTGAGCTGCGACGTATCGTCTGATGGAGAGTTGCTTGTCTCCGGCGGACAAGATCAGTCCATCCGCCTCCACAGAAATCCAAGTAAAGGACGATCCATCGATCTTCCCCTGGCGTCAGTGCCGGTGTCGATGAAATTTTCGCCATGCGGCCGATGGCTGGCGCTTGCCGAGCGGATGGCCGATGGAACCGGTCTCGTCCGATTTTTAGAAGTCGCGACTGGGCGGCAGCGGTGGTCCACCGCCGAAGTAGAGCCTGGTCTCTCGGTGTTCGCGATCACTTCACAGCAGACTACCCGCATCGTGTCGTTCGATTCGACTGGTGACATTGCCTTGATCCGCGAGGCTTCCGGCGAGGCGAGCCTGCGAGATAGTTCCACCGGGCGTCTGCTGAGACACATTGCGGTGCCGGAGGAAGCTCGTTCGGTGTTGCTGTCGCCCGATACAAGTACGCTTGTGATTCGAGGCAGCGTAGCAACGCGTGTGCTCGAGTTGGAGTCCGAAGCGCTACGCGACATGGGAAGCAAGTTTAGAGTCCTGAACTACCTTTCAACTCCACAAGGACCGCTCTGGATCGATTCGGCGGACCGCATCCTACGACTACGGCGCAGCCCGGATGCCAAGCCATTCCGAGAATTAGGCCCGACGCCCGACCAACTTGTGCGGGCTGCAGTCACCGCGGACGGCAAGCTGCTGGCGGCATCCGCGGTCGGCACGCGGACTTATCTTTGGGATCTGACCAGCGACCACCCGCCCGAGCGGCTGATTGCGCCGGAAATTATCGAGAAACATGTATTCACCGCGGATGGTCGAACGCTAATCTGCCTGACTGGCAAGCGGCTGATCTTTTGGCATGTTCCGACGAAGACCGAACTACTTTCGCTCGATTCGCCCGTCGAGCAACTACTGTGCATGGCGCTCCATCCGCAGGACCAGTTGCTCGTGCTCGGTCTGAAACGCGGCGAGCAGCACGCCGTGCGCGTCTATCGATTCGGCGAGGAAGGGCAAAAGCTGATGGCCCGCTTCGAGATCAATGACCCGCCGCCGCGTCGTGCACATGGCCCGTGAAGCCGAACAGCGAACGCAATTCGTCGGGGCTCGAACTGCCACTGACGAGCAAAGACAAAGGTGTTAGGAACGAATGGCACTTCCTGAATTGGCAAGTTGGTGCGGGATATTGAGATAGGCGCAAAGGCCATCCGTGCGTAGATGAGGGTTATCAAGCTCTTCATCAGGCACAGAGGCCTTTGCGATGTGGAAGTCTATCGCGGGTTGGGTGTCGCACCAAGTGCGAAGTGAGCGGGACAAATTGCTGGCAGCCGGCGAGTTGCCGTTTTGCGAGTTGTTGCCCGCATCGTATGTGGAGCGTGTGCTGGATGACGAGGATGTTCAGTGGCGTGACTGCGTGTATTCGCCGCTGGTAACCCTGTGGACCTTTCTCTCCCAAACGCTCTGCCCAGATCACTCCTGCCGGCAGGCCGTGGCGCGGTTGCGGGCGTTCTTGACGGTGGCCATGCCGGCATCGCCAAAAGCTTGATTGAGCGTGGAGCCGCGATCACGCCAGCAATCTTTCTGGCCTCAGTGGGCCACTTTCAGCGACATGGCGATGGCAACTACGAGGTTGCCAAGATTCTCGTTGAGCACGGTTTCGACATAAATCACTGTAATGAACGAACGGCATTGCACGCCCTAACGAGTCACGAAGACTTACGCGGCGCATCCTGGCTCTTGAAGCATGGCGCCGACGTTGATGCTCAAGACGTTGAATACCCCACTGATGCTGGCCGCCCGACGGAATACCGGGTCCAAGGTATTACGTCTCCTCGTAGATGCAGGCGCCTCGTTGGCCAAGGAGAATCATAACGGCCAAACGGCTCTCGCTCAGGCCGAGTTAAACGGCAAGGCAAAGGCAGTCAAATTCCTCAATTCTCTCAATCGCTGACCCTCTTCAAATCAGGATGCATTATCGGTGTCGTGATGGAACAAACTACCTCACCAGGGCGTGTCTTGAGCGACCGAACGCCCCCACTCGCTCCGGTCCGACATCTATGAGGAAGCCTCTGCATCAGAGAAAGTGCGATTGAGAGTTCGCAGCTCGGGCGATTTCATCGCGGGTGATGAAAAGGCATTGCCTCGAGAGACTGACTTGTCGGACTGGAAGCGAGACAAGTTGAAACCCGTAATTATCACCTTTGAAACGACCTTTGGAAGTTTCGTAGTTCGGCACCTAGTTCTTAATTCTTGATTGAACCCATCTTGTGTTTTGGCCCGCAGCTTGCAAATCGTTCCCTGCAAAAGAAATCGGCCCTGGAACGCCAAAGCATCCCAGGGCCGATTTCGTCAAAGTGGAGGATAGGGGACTTGAACCCCTGACCTTCTGGCTGCCAGCTATAGTACAGCATAAAACAGCACTTTTTTCAATCTGCCTGTTTTCACCGTATTTCCATCGACAGCAAGGGTTTATGGCAATTGATCCTAGAGGGCTAAATTGCCTGAAAATGCCCCTGCGGACTGAATAAGCGCTAAATAAGCGCTAATTTTTCGGGGGTAGAAATGGCCCAAATCGCCGCCGCACCCCCGACGCTCGCCGAGCCGATCCGGCGGGCAATCCTGGCGCTGGTTGGCAGCCAGTAGCGGGGCTCTGGCTTCGCCAAGGCCGGTCGCCCTGGCTGCTGATGCCGGCCACAGTGAGCTTGGCTGTCTTCGCCTGGCTGCTGACGATGCACCCGACCGCAGCCGGCCGAACGTATGCGGCCTATGGAGGCGTCTACATTACCGTGGCGCTCGCTTGGCTCTGGGCCGTTGAAGGTATCCCGCCTAGCCGCTGGGATTATCTCGGCGCGGCTTTGTGTTTGGCTGGCATGGCCGTCATCATGTTCCGGCGCTAATTTCGCCGCAGCGATTTCGTCGAATTGCCGGTTAGAATGACGCTCGAAAGTTCCGAAACGTAAACCCTATCGAGTCTGGGTTCAACGATGAGCGCAAAGCGAAAGACGGGGCAGCAAGCACCGCGAGCAATTCGCCAACTACAAGATCGCACACCGGACTCTATCAAACAAATTCAAGACACCGGCGGTGAGATACCCCGGCTCGGGATTGTCTGGAATGGCCCAAGCCTATTAGATGCTGAGAGATTTGCGCACCGTATCGAAAGCCATCCTGGGGCCCTGTACTTTCTTGACAGCACTCAATTCATCGGCCCTATGGCCCAGCGTATTTGGCAAGCGCTGTTGGCGGATAAGCGAATCGCAATGACGCCGCCGGTGTATCAAGAGCTTGAGTGGTGGCTCAACGATCCCAAAGAGACCAACCTAGAAGTTCATCACGCAATCAAGAACAGTGCCAGCGGCGATGATCGAAGCCCGATTGCGTGGGTCGGCATCGAAAACCCGGCCTTAGAAAGTGTGTGCGACCACTATGTGAACCTATTGGGGATGCGGAAGCGAATGTTTGTTGCGGCACGAGTGAACCTGGAGAAACAGCTTGGCAGGCCAGCCAATAAGCAGGAGGTCAGCAACTACTGCCAACAGCTTGGAACATCGCGTGCTCAACTGCTCGGCAGACAGGGCGAGAACATCAAAGTTCCTGCCCATAAGTACAACGATGAATGCCTTGTTGTGTTGGCAATCATGTTCGCAATTGTGAAAGGCAGGGAGGTTGTCATTGTTTCGAGCGATGAGGCGGTCTTTGACCAGTTCTACAAAGCCATCTGGCTGATGGACACTCACTATAGGTCAATGCTGTTGGCCGATCGCTACGTCGACAACCCGTCAGCGTTTCCTAGTTGTGAGGTAGACAATCCACATAAGGAGGCATTTTCCGACGAGTCCGTCTTGCTCTTGACGAAACCGTCAGACGGTCTTTCGGAGCTACTTCCCGTTGAGCATTCCCCCGTACTGGTGCGATGCGTGCTGCTGCAAAACGGATTTGAGACTGAGATGGTATTCAAAGCAGAGCGCGAAATGCGCAGAGTGTTTGATATCAAGGCCCGAACAAATGGGCTGAGCACCGACAAGCTTAGCGGTAAGAACTGCCATGTATTTCTTGGCGATATGGCAATCTCCCGGCTAGGCAATCGGGCGGCGATTGCCACGGATCAAGCCGTAGCGTTGCCCGGCCGGGAAATTAAGCTCTCTGTGGTCGATGTGAATCTGGCATTGCTTTCGGACGAACACTTCACCCGCATTGAGATTGTCAACCCATAGCAAATCAGTAAGACTTTCATGGAAATCGAAACGTTACACTTCGCCACCGCAGCCAGCTTTATCGCTGCCCTACGTCGCTCCGATCCTTATTGGCTGCGAGACGAGTTGTGGGATGTTCCTTGGATTTTTCGCGGTGAAAGTTCGGACGAATGGAAATTGATGCCCACTGCTTGGCGTCCCTCTGCCAAAGAGCACCGAATCTACTGGGCTACGAACCAAGTGGATTGGGATAGCCGCGTGCAGGATTTGATTTCCAACCCGCAGTATGCTGGCTTTTCCTTGAGCTACGAAGTTGGGCGGGAGTTGATTGTACAGAATGCGTTTGAATTCCATGCGGTACGGGCATTTTACGATCTGGTCGATGAGTTGGGGCTTTCGTTGCCGGGCGGTCCAATGCGAGATACCCCTAGCCATGACCCACTTGAGTCACCATCCTACTCAGTGCCCCATCCCGTGTTTGGGTTGGCGCGGCATCACAAAGTTCCAGTCCGGTTGCTCGATTGGACGCACAACCCCCTTATTGCCGCATACTTCGCCGCTTCCGCAACGCGTGCTGACACGACCGGAAACCTAGTCGTCTGGGCCTTGAACCAACATGAGGCATTCAAGAACCCAATGGACTGCGCGGCATTCACGGTGCCCCGAAGTCAGATTGGCTTTCTTCATGCCCAGCAAGGGCTATTCACCTACATTCCCTCCGCGAATCTTTATTTCACGATGAAAGGCCGTTGGCCGACGCTTGAGGATGTAGTGCCACGCTCGGCATTTCGACGATTGACGCTGCCCAAGACTGAATGTCCGAAGCTGCTTCGTTTACTCTGGGCTGAACGGATATCTAAAGCACACCTAATGCCTACGCTCGATAACGTCAAAGAAGCCATCGACGACATGTGGGAGCTTTGGTACGAACTCGGCACTGATCGAGCCACTAGGACGGAGTCTTCGAGTGATTGACAAGCCCCTCTCTGATGTGACCAAGGATGATCTTGAACGACTGCTGACGATCGGCATCCCCGAAAGCCGCAGCATCGAATATAAGCGCGAACTCCCCGCGAAGGGCGAAGACGGCAAGCGCGAGTTTCTCGCGGACGTGTCATCCTTCGCCAATGCTGCCGGTGGGGACTTGGTTTTCGGTGTGGTGGAAGCCGAGAGCAAACCCGAGTCCATTCCTGGACTTGCCGGCATCAACGCCGATCAAGAGATTCAGCGGCTAGAAAACTTGCTGCGCGACGGCATCGCACCAAGAATTCGCGGCTTGCAAGTCAAGGCGATTGAGGGATTCGACGCGGGACCAGCAATCGTCGTCCGCATTCCGAGAAGCTGGGCCGGTCCGCACATGATTAAGGGCAGCCCGCGATTCTACAGCCGCAACAGTAATGGCAAAGCGCCACTGGATGTGACAGAGATTCGCGCGGCGTTTCTACACTCGCAGGGCCTCACCGACCGCGTGCGCGAATTCCGAGACGACCGAATCGGTCGCATCCTGGCTGGAGAAACGCCAGTTCCGCTCTATTCAGCGGAACTGCTTGTGCTTCATGTTATCCCCATGAGCCTGTGGGCGGCGGGTGAACAAATCGACATTTCTGCTTTTTTCAATCAGACGTACTACTTGCCGACAGTTGCCAATGGTGGAAGCCCGCGACCGAATCTCGACGGTTTTCTTACAATCTGTCAAGGGCGCGATGAACGCAAGGCCAGCGGCTACGCTCAGCTATTCCGCAATGGAGCGATTGAAACACTGACCGGACTCGGATTGAACCGTCACGAAGACGGCATATCTTCAATCGCTTCGGAGTGGTTTGAAAAGCAGGTGATTCAGGGCATTCAAGGTTTTGTCCGCTTGTTCTTCCAAATGAAGACCGAAGGGGAGTTTGTGGTTTTCCTCACGTTGCTCGGTGTGCGAAATGCCTTTCTGAACACTGGATCGGGACAACGGGTATTCGAGACGCCAGAGCGGGACAACTTGCTTTTCCCCGAGCTAGTCATTCCCAATACAGACGTGACAGTTTCGCGCGTTGCCAAACCGTTGCTTGACCTTGTTTGGCAGGCATTCGGATTTGAGGGTAGCTTGAACTACTACAAGACGGGCGAATGGAGGCATGAGGGCCGACGCTAGTTGCTTCGGCCGCCCACAGGACGTTCATCAAGAGAACTTCCGCGCCATTTTCTCAGCTTGAGTAAACGTGCGGTCAAACCGCTCGAATTCGTCAACGTCGAAATCATCCACGACTTGGGACCAAAGCAGCTTGGTCGGGTCTAGCTCGAAATATCGCCCTGTATCGACCATCGGCCCAGCATCCTTGTCGGTCACGATCTTGCCAACGGCAACATCCACGCGAAGCTTTCCCCGTTCGTTGATTTCGGCCGCTTCAATTTGCAGCAAGTCAACCTTGATCGACTTGCCGCTACGGTAGACTGCTGCAATCCATTTCCGCTGGTCCGCCAGTTGTTGCCACTGCTTTTCTTGCGAGATTAAATCCGCTCCGAATTGCTCAACTCGCTTTCGGTCGATTGCCGCCAGCCGCTCGGCCCGCATTTGCGGATTCGCGCTCTCGGCAGCGTCGATCATCTTGGAGACTTGCCAAAGCGTGGCATTCTTGGGAACGTCAATGCCCAGTCGCTTGGCGTATCGCAACTGTCGCTCAGTCGGTTTGCGTTTGGTCGGATAACGCTTTGGCTTCGGCTTTGGTGGTGGTTCAGGTTTCTTTGATCCGAAAAGCCAACTGAGCAATCCCATGGCGCTACCCCTTGAATATCTCGGCCCAATGATGCTCAAGGTATTCTGCGGTCGCGCCCGATGGTTTTCTGAGAAGCGACTTGCCTAGACCAAAGATGCTTTGCTCGGCGCGGCTGAGCGATGGCGAGACTCGCATTTGCCCGTCCGTATCGAACGATATCAGCCCGGCATCGAATAGCGAGTCCAGGCTTGCGACCAGCGGCAACCCATTGTGTGGGTCAAGTCGCTCAGCGTTTGTCGAGCTTCGCCAAGGTTTTATATGCGATGCACGAATCGCGACAAGCGTTGTCGCGCCGGTCACGGCGCAGCGCCCATTCCAAAGCTTCAAGACAGATTGCCGGAATTGCCCTTGTCCTATTCTCGCATCAACAAGAGCTTTGATCGTCGTCCTGTCAGGGCTTGGGGTCAGTAGGATTTCGCCAAGATCGTCTGCCAGCGTGCTTCCATCGGGCTCGCTGTTCAGTTCCTCGACAGGTATGCGACCGTCGATTCGTGCAAGTAGGCGGTCCGGCAACTTCAACAGCGGTCCAAGACGTAGTAGCGTCGTCTGGTCGAAGTCTTTAATTGATCGTGAGCCATCCTTAAACTTCGGGTTCAGAATAACGCCGAAGCTGTTCGCCCCGTTCATCGCTGCAATCTGGCTTTCACGCTCGCGGTAGCCGGGCGATGATTGGCGGGGTTCCCTCAGGATGACGACATGCTCGGCCCCATTGTGCGGCTCAATCTCGTCCGACCATACGCGAAGAAAGATGCGACTGTTGGCGGTGTCGATTGCGCCCCACGACCACATTCGGTTTGCGAGCTTCGCTCCAAGCGTATTCTCAAAGAAATCGCTGACGCTCATTGGCCTACCCCGTCAGCTTCGCGAACGAATCCAAAGCAGCCTTAGCAGCTTGCACGCTGCCCAGCTTGGCAACCATTGCCTTAGCGGCTAAAAGCCCTTCCATTGAAACGTGGCCATTGGTCGATGGCTTCCGTCCCTTCACCTGATGAATCAATGCGGGCGATACCTTGAGCCGCTTGGCCAGTAGCTCGGCTTGAATCTCTTTGACGCTGGCGGTTGGGTTCGCTTGTACGATAGCGCGAATAGCTGCGCTCTTGTTTCGTTTTGCCATAGTTGCTTGCTCCAGGGGTTGAAACTGCCCAGTATAGCAACGAAAACTA
Organism: uncultured Planctomycetaceae bacterium; assembly: GCA_964598535.1. Classification (GTDB taxonomy): domain Bacteria; phylum Planctomycetota; class Planctomycetia; order Pirellulales; family PALSA-1355; genus JALHMI01. The sequence goes on from CAZRCI010000034.1 coordinate 38,786, forward strand.
CCCTGTTGTAAGCCTGTGATATACTTGGAGCATGAGCGAACACGATGACCACATTGATGAGGACGCGCTTAATCTATTTCTCTTGCAGGGGTTGGACCTGCCCACGGCATTAGCCGCTTCGATCCGCGACAACCCGAAGCCGCCGCCCAGCGAGCCGCCCAAGCGAAGCGTCTTCGCGCTTGGCTGGTACATGCTGGCGGCAATCTTCGTTGTCGTTTTAGCGCTCCGAATCATCGCCGGCCGATAGGCGCATGAAAAAACCCCGCCTTGCATTGCTGCAAAGCGGGGTCGCCCTAAAGGAAATATCAAGGGCGTGCGATTCGGGGTCGCACGCCCTAGCCCGCTATTCGGCGGGCTGTTGTGTCTCTGAGTTCTCAAGCCGTTCTTTTGCAGCCTGAACGATTGCCGCTTGCTGTTCGCGTAGTTCTAGCTCGGCAGCAGTCTTGACGTTGTGCTCGTTGAGCTTGGCGTCTTCACGGGACCAGATTTGCCGATCTAGCTCGCGGCAGCGCTCCCAATAAAGTTGGGTTTCGCCCTCTTTCGCAATTGCGAGCAATTCTGCGCGGGCTTCCCGGTCTTCGGGCTGGGCTGCTTTCAATTCAAGCTCTGCCGATTCAATGGCATTCTTGATTGTCGGATCGTTCGCCAGCGTTTCCGCTTTCGCTTGCTCGGCAAGCTCGCGCTCAATCTCGGCATCCCTCTCAATCGCTTTCGCTTCAAGCTCCGCCCGCCGCTTGCGTCCATCGGCCGTTGCCGGGTTGTAGCGGCGCATGTTGCGGCTCAGCAAATCGCGATAGACGTTGGTTGGTCCGTCCCCTAGAGCTTCTAGCCTGGCTCGCTCGCGCGCTTTCGCTCGCTCAACAGCCATTCTCTGGCCCTCACGTTCCGCTAGGCGAATGGATTGCCGCTCGCCAAGTGTCACTGCGATTGGCGCGGGCACTTCACGGGGCTGGAATTTCTGAGACTCCGTTTCGCGGCGAATCGCCTGCCGTTCCTTGAATGTCATCCGGCTTCCGTCCGGCCGGACCATTGGCGTATATGTCATTTGCTCCGTTCTCTTTCTGTAGTATCTCGATCCATTTTCGATCATCGCGTTTCCGCCGCGACACTGCGCGCCGATGGATACTTCGTGCGTTTGCCATCAATAAATCCCCACGAAGGCTTTGATTCGCTGCCAGCGAGTCGGCTTGCGACCGTGAAACTTTCGCCGGTCATTGATGATGCGGCGAGCATGGCGACATGGGCGCGCTACCACTGCCGGACGACTTGGCTCGCCGGCTTTGATGCTAGAAGGATCAACAAGCCTGTCGCTTAGATATGAATTCTGCGGTGCCTTGCGAATGTCGATGCCATCGGCAACGTCAGTCAAAAGAAACCAGTAGCGGGATTTGCGCCCCGGCATGTTGTGCGCGCTCTTTGGAATCGTGTACGCGAACAACTGAGCGCCCGGCATAGTGGCTGGGCGGATATACTCATTCTCGCTCGCGGGCAGTGTCGCGACGTACTCGCGCAAGTATGCGGGGCGACAGCCCGGATAGAGCCAATAAACTTCGCGTTCGTCGGCGTAGTCATACGCCTTCGCATCGTAATTGTTTTTCATGTTGCCACCCAAGAATAGTTTTGATTGCTTCCACCTGCGATGACGCCCACCTTGTTGGTTTCATCCACGTAGATAGGCGGTGTTCGCTCGCCCGCAAGTAGCGGGAAGCCATTGTTTGCTTGTCCGCGCGGGCCGACCTTGATCCAATTTCCATTGGCACTGTTGGCTCGAATGACGACATGCTTCAGCAAGGGCAGGTTGACCGGAGACAATGCAACTTCTGTTAAGCCGACCGTACCTTGCCCCGCATACGATTGCGGCACAGATTCTTTCGCGATGTTGATCGTCGTCATGGGCTGTTTCTCCCCAGAAATAGTTCGGGTCGAAACTTTCGCAGCGTCTCAATCGCCCGGTCGATCGGCTCGCCGCTGGCGACAGCGTTTTTGATAGCAGCCGCGAGCCGTTCGGGGCTCTTTGGCCTGATTGGCTGGCTTCGGCAGTATTGCAGTAGGGCTCTGTCGGTCATGTTCATTTGCGGCCCTTTGCGAATAGCTGCGGTTGCCACTTGCGCAGTGATTGCAACGCCGCATCGGTGCTCATGCCGCCAGCAACGGCTTTTTCAATCGACGCAACGCATCTAGCGATATCCTTGCAGCCTGCTTGCCGGCAGGCGCGCGTCAGTTCCGCATGGCTGTAGTTGTAGTTCAACGCATCGCCCCTTCATTCAGGATTTGGGCGAGCCGTTGCGCCGCGAATCCGTCAATCGCCGAAAAGCGATGGAGCACTTCGCGATAGGGATTCGCGTAGGTGGATTCTTGGGGGTCGGCTTGCTCGATTGCTGCCGCATAGCTCAAGAGCAGATAGAGCCACGAATATTCGTTTCCGGTTCCCTGGCTGGTTGGTGAAAGAGACAGGCCCGTCAGAACCTGATAAAAGCAGTTGTTCATCTTGTTTTCCTTTTGGAGTTTGTGCCGCGCGACGTGCGCGGCTCTGGTTCTTCGTCGTATTCACTTCGCCACGCGATATAGCGCGACGATCCATGCTTTTTCGGTTGGGCATCTGCCCAGCAGTCTTCGCACGTCCCATCGAACAGAGGGTGAGTCTTGCGTCGATTGCACTTGGGGCAGAGCATGGAGGATGCCTTGGGATTTCAGCCGGCCGACGCCGCTCAACCCGCCGGGCTTGTGATTGGCGGGGAGCGACATCGCGCCGGGTTTGGAGCTTGGATAAGAGCCGCGCGGCGGGCTAGGGGAACGTGAAACCGGAGCGCCGCCGCGCGGCCACGGAGGTTTTTTCGGGGCCGCGTAGGTGCTCGACCTGCGGAAGTGAGAAGCAGGGAGCCTCGCCACGCGGCCCAAGTAGATGCTTTCAGGAGCGTCTAGGACGCTCGCGCGCAGCCGTTGGTATGAATCGACGTACCTTTCGGTCCGTGACGTTCTAGGCGGCTAAAATCGCGCTGGGCTGGGCTTTACATGAGGAAAACCGGGCTATGGCAGCCGCCTTGACTGTTTCCGAAAGCCGCCGGCGCTTTCGGGGCTTCACAATGGCAAATACCGCGTCAGCGTCAGCCAGCGGGAAGGATGCGTTGATGCCATCTGACGCATCTTGGGTCACGGTCACGAATGGCAAAGCCATGAGGCGATTGGCAATTGCCCCGCGTCTGTGCGTCGAGACGCCAAGCGTGCCGGGGCCATACGGATAGACATGGGCAAACAGGCAAGGGATTTGCCAAAGCCACGGGTCTTGGCTTCGCGGTCCGGCTGCGGGGTCGCGAGCGATCTTGTATCGCTCGCCATAGAGTAGTTTTAGGTCTAGGCAATCCATTGCCATCCTCCATAAATGAAAGCCGCCAAGCTGCCCTGTTAACCCAGCAGGGCAGCCTAGCGGCTCAAAGATGGTCTGGCTGCTGATCCGTTGCACCGGATCGGGCAGCCCGGCCGTTAATCAGTTGGAGTTATTTCGCCCCAACCCTATTCTCTTTATGTTTGTATTATGTGTGTGTTATTTATTTTTACACACACATTTTGACATAAGAATTAAATATAATAGAAGTCTAAGAGATTAACTCTCAGTCGGACCAAACCTGCTTGACTTCGCCTTCCGACCAAAGTTCGCCCCGCTGGTCTAGCGAGCCCTCGGCGTTGAGGCGCATGGCAATCTCGTGGAAGCTCAGCTTTTCGTCAGCAAGGCGGTGAATCGTCCAAAAGACAGCTTTTGCATCGTAGGCCGGGTTCGCCGGCTCGGGCGTCCACTCAACTACGGGCGTCCAGGAAAGCCCGACAACCATCTTTTTAGGCTGGTCACGCCGGCCCCGGTTGACGATCTTGAGACGCTGAGCGACTGCCAACTTCGGCCAGTCGCCATGCTCATGGCGTGGAAGCCATTTCTTGAACGCCGAATAGAATTCGCTGAAAGGGATTTCGCGGTCAGCAACCTTGTGGCAGGTGGCAATGAACTGGTCCAGTCTGTCGCCATCGCCCTCTGTCACGCTGTCTAGCTCGCGCTGTAGCTCGCCCACCAGCCATCGAATCCGTTCGATGTTCATTGCGACACCTTGCCCAGCGGCACGCGGTAGACCCGGCCATCGGGGCGAATCGCGTCCCGAAAGAATGGCATTGCGACGTTGATTAGCGCCACCTGATTGCCCGTCGCGTTCCCGCGCTGGATATCGAGCGTGTCTAGCGCCTCTATTACGTCGCGGCGACTTGTGTGCTCGCGCTCGCTGGCCGGCAGAAAGTGAAGAATGAATTCGTCCAGAAATCTGGATAGAGGCGTACGCGCGCCAGGCACGCGGTAGCAGCGGGCCGAAACGAACCGCTGCAAGTGTTGTTTGAGTGTCATTGGCTGTCCTTGCCGGGTGTGCTTGAATATGTGCCCATACTACCAATAGGCAGATTCGCCGTTTTTTCTCACCAATCCCGTAATCAATCAATGAATTGCTTCATGGCCCTACACTACTAGTAGACGGGACGGCGTTTTTTTCGCACTGAAAGCGCCGAGAGCGGCCAGAAAACGCAAGATCGTGCCCGCGAAAGGTAACGAGTGAACGATGCGCGGTTACTTACCGCGCCACAATTGGGGTACGGTGGTTCGCTGTTACGGTTACACTCCGAGAAAGTCGCGGCTTAGAGGGAGCGTCCCGCGTCGGACCGGCTGGCAGCCCGGCAAAACCGCTACAACCGGCATAACCCGCACGTCCGCTGCAACCCGAACCATCCGCATCAGCAGATCAACCGTTAGCCAGTCGGTCGCGATCGCCTATCGCCTTTGCGATTCGGAACCCCGAACGCATGAAGCCGACAACAATCGCGCCAAACGCGCGAATCCGACCCAATCGTATCCATTTCACTAGGAATGGATACGATTCCGTCTTGTCTGGACCCCGTTTCCGAGCCAGTCTTGAGTAGTGGAAACGAATCCGTAGCTCGGGGTAACAACGATGACCAGCAACTGGGAACTTGATTCGACGAAGATTCTGACGAAAGACGAAGTGGCCAAGGTATGGGCGGACCTAGAGCGTAAGGCCCGTCGTTTCCCCACGTCGCGACAAAACCTAGTCCTATTCACGCTGGCCACGTTCGCCGGCTTGCGTGCGTCGGAGCTTTGCGGGCTGACGCTGGGCGATGTTCGCCTTGCGAGCGACAAGCCGACGATTCGCGTCCGCAAGGCGATTGCCAAAGGCAAGAAAGCTCGCATGGTGCCGTTGTGGCACCAGCCGGCTATCGACTTGCTCCGGACGTGGAAGCAAGACCGCATCGCGGCGGGGGCCGACGATTCGGCCGCATTCATTGCGACAGGCAAGGGCAAGCCCCTCACGCGCCAGGGCGCTCGCAATCGCTTCCGGACGGCGTGCAAGTGCTTGGGTGCCGAGCGACACGTAACGATCCACCACGGCCGGCATACGTTCGTTAGCCTGTCGCTCGCGGCCGGAATCAATGCTCAGAGCGTCCGCAGTGCGGCTGGGCATTCGAGCCTACACACAACGTCGATCTACGCTCACCTAATTGCGGACGTTGCAGCACGCGACTTGCTCGCTGGCTAGAAGCTCAAGCTCGACACACTCGCGGATGCTCGCTCGCGATATTCGTTGGCAAGCCTGGCATCGCAGCACAGCACCAAAGCGGCCAAGCAGCCGCGAGCAAACGAGCCAACAAGTTTCGGGACCGGGGGCAGGGTCTAATCAATAGCCGGACCCACGATGCGGGAGGGGGCCTATCGTCCGGCCCTTTACTTTGCGGTGGCGCAAGTTTGAGAACCGCGCACCGCGTCCGCGTTGATTCTTGCCTGACCGGAAGAATCCAACCGGGGGTTTGTGGAAAATTCGGAAAGTCCGCCACCCGACGAAGGTGACGTAATGATCCCGACGAACCTGGATGCCCGATAGTGCTAACCGTCAACAAAGCCACGGTCCAAGGATGGACCGTAAAGTCCAAGGCCGCGCCGCTGCAAGGATGCAAACGCGCAGATGCCCCGACCTATTGCAGATGCACCGATATCATCAACTAGACCTTGCGAAGCTCAACCGCCACCCGAAAGACGTTCGGGCGTTCGATCGCTGGCTGTCACAGGCGTTCGACGAAATCCAAGCCTGGCTTGAGCATCCCGCCGGCATCGACGAATCCGACTTTGCCTTTTCGGCTGCCGTCGCGAATCGTGCGTCCCAAACAGCCCGGCGGCTAGGGGCTGGTGACCTAGCATTGCCGTTGAGCGATCGGCGCTCGCATGGCGAGACGCTGGAGCTATTGGGGCGGTTGCTGGCTTGGTGCGACGGTCAAGTAGCTGTTGCAACCGAAATCAGCTTATCCAACGAAAGTGGCGAAATGACTCTCAATGAAGCCGCCGACGCGCTCAAGGCGCATCCGAAAACTGTCGGGCGCTACATTGTGCAAGGCGTGTTGGCAGCCCGCGATGCCGCGCCACCGTCGAGCAAGCATCGCGACTGGCGAATCCCTGTTTCGGCTGTCTTGGAATTTCGAGCGAAGTATCAGCTTCATGGCATCGCCAAGCCTACAAAGCCGAATATTCCCCACGCCAAGAGCTTCACGCCGAAGCTCCTGACGTGGGGCAATCGTTCGGCCTAGCCTGCCTGTCTGTTTGCCCGCAGTTTGTCAAGCTTCCGCTGTGCTTCGGCCTTATGCTCACTGCGGATGTGGCCATACGTGCGCTCAATTTGTCGGATGCTGGTTCCGGCCATGTCCGCGATTAGGACCGTTTCGCAGTCGGCTTGCAATTGGTCGCTAATCCAAAGATGGCGGAAACTGTAGATCGTGAGCGATTCCCGCACCCCCGCCGCTTTGCGGACTTTTGCGAACTCCTTATCCAGACTATCGGTTGTCCATTTCTTGCCATTACGGCGGGTGAAGATGAAATCGCCGGACTGTTTCCCCATACAGTGCCGTTGAAGAACTGCCATCGTCTCGGCGTTCAGTGTGAGCGTGCGGACTTTGGGATTCGTCATCGTTCGCGAACGCTTGTGTTTTCGCAACGTGATTTGCTGTTTCGCGAACTCAACGTCACCAACTTTGATATTTCCAAGTTCGCCCGTTCGCGGACCGATGGCGTAGTAACAGCGCAACAAGTCGCCAAACCCCGGAATGAGCTTGGAATCGGCGACATTGAAAAGTGCAGTCACTTCCGCCGGAGTGGGCAAATCGGACTCCAGCTTGAGCGGCGGGGGGACTTTGACTTTTCGCACGCCACGAAACGGTTCGCAACTTGGGGGAAGCCTATTGCCAACGTCGATGCCCCATCGCCACGTCGCTTTGATTTGAGTTTGCAGCGCGGCAAGCATCGTTGGCCCCACCGGCTGGGCTTCATCCCTGAATACCCTGTCCAAGTCATCAACCGACTTGAAGGGCCGCATGGCAAGAATGCGATTGGCCGATCGGTCCCCAATACCCGGTACTTCCAGCAGCCGGGCTTTGATGGCAGTGTTCAAGTCAACCTTGCCTTCGACCGGCCCAACGGATACTCGTTTCTTGACTTCGTTGAGAGCGCCGGCCGAGATTCCAACCAGCCTGACGGCGTGGCGGCGAGCATTGATGAAGTCGTCCATGTGCTCGCTTGTGATTTTCGTGGCGGGCAATTCGCCGATGAACTTTCCCGCTCCAAAGATTTTCGAGTAGCGGGGCGCTCCGCTGCCTGCCTTGTGGTCGCACCATTGCGACAGGCAACTTTTCTTCATCGCACAGTTTTGCTCAGACACATTTTCGAGCGACCAAGCCAAGTACGATTCGCATAGCTCGCCAACCGTGATTTCCTCAAACGTGACTGTCGCGCCAGCCAGCAAATCTTGCCTGCGCGCCATAAATGCTTGCTCAGCATCCTTGCGGCTCACGTCTTTGCAGTTGCCGAAATAGACTCGCTTCCCGCCGGTCGATGAAGACCAGTAGGTTTGCCGTCCGACTTTGACTTTCACCAGCTTTGCAGAGCGTCCCATAAGTCATCTCCCACAAGGTTTGCCAAAAATAAGCGCTAAAATAAGCGCTAATGGCACCCAGAAAGGATCGACTACGAGTCGCCACAAAAACAAAAAAAGCCTGGCAGAGCCAGGCTTTAGGGTTAAGTGGAGGATAGGGGACTTGAACCCCTGACCTTCTGGCTGCCAGCCAGACGCTCTGGCAAACAGCCTAATGCCGATTTTTCCCGAAAAACCCAGGGCTTTCCCGGAAGTTAAAATGCCCTGTTTCCGTGGGGTACTTGGATACTCCACAGGCTGGGAATCAAATGGCACGGGGCCATACCAGTTTGCAATCGGTTCGCGAAAGCGCGGTGACCGCGCATGGATTCTGCATGGAGGGCGAAACGGGGGTATAGCCTGTGATCGCCTTCGGAGATTTATTGTCCGACCATTTTCCGTCGATTTTAAATTCCTACATCGACGCTCGGCAGCTATGCGCAAAGCAGCAAGAGAGACTCCGTCTGCATGTGCGTCGATTCGATGAATGGAGACTTTCTCGGTCGATGCCGCCTAAGAGTGATTCCGAGCGAATCAACGCGTGGCTCGCACATCTGGCGACAGCCTATGCTCCCGCGACGGTCAACGGGCATCGGCAATCGATCATGGGGCTGGTACGGTTTGGTACGCCAGACGGCGATCCCGTTCCGCGCTCCGATCGGATTCGTCGGCAGAGAGAGCCAGAGCTAATTCGCTATGCGTATACCCATGACGAGCTACGAGCCCTCCTTGTTGCGTCCGGGGTCTATCAGCCGATGACGGTGCGAGTGTTCGGCCGTGGGCTAAAAACGGACACACGGCCAAGGCATCGTCCAGACGGCGTACGGTGGTCGATTTGGTGGGAGGCATTCATTCGCGTCGGTTACGAATCCGGTCAGTACCTGGCGGATCTGCGTGCCATCCCATGGGACCATGTAGGACGGGATGGGGCAGTGAGCTTTGTGAGAAAAAAGACGGGCAAAGCGATGGCATTCAGGTTAAGCCCGGAATCAATCCGGGCCGCCAGGGCGATTGGAAATTCGGAGTGGCTGCTGCCGTGGGGATTTGATTTGGGGGCCTATTTCCCCCGTGAATGGAAGAAATTCTGCGCGTTTGCTGGAGTCCGGAAGCTTGAGCCAAAGGCGCTGCGGCGATCTGCCATCACGTATACGTACATCGAGCAAGGCGAAGAAGCCGCCAGGATCTTGGCGGGTCATGCCTCTTTCGCCACGACTGCACGGCATTACATTGACTGGTCCCTGGCACGACGGCCCGTAGTGCAGCCCCCGCGCTGGTGACCCCGCGCTGGTGACCCCGCGATGGTGACCCCGCGATGCCGGCGATTCAGAGACCTCATTGCCGTGGGCGCATGAAAAACGCCCCCTGGCGGGGGCGTCTGTCCAGGGATGCGATCCCTGGGGCTGTTCATCGAGTTAATACTACGATCCATCGGTACCCCCGTCAAGTTTCTTGACGGACGGTCTCCCAGCGACTCCAATGGTCCGGTGGGCGTGTCGATAACCCTTGAAGGTGGGGAGCCATGAGTAAGAGTGACATTGAGTTCCTGGTGACGCTCCTGGTGGGCTGCTCGGTCCTGGGCGCAGGGCTCGGCGCCTGGGTGGGGCATCGCTTCCGAGGGCGCGGAGAGCTGGGGTTTATCCTGGGGGGCGTGCTCGGGCTCATCGGACCAGGACTGGGGGCGATCGTCATGCTTTTCCTTAGTGACCATCGGCGCCGATGTCCGCACTGCCGAGTTCTCGCCGAAGAAGGCGCGACCGTCTGCCAAGCATGTACAAGGGAATTGGGTTCTCCTGGTGACACTCCGCCGCGCGGGGCGAAGTAATGGACCTTCACAGCGCCACGATGCAAATCCCGCTCGCGACCTGCACGTTCAACGGCGGTCGGCTCGGCGCGCGCATCGACGTAAAGGCGGGCGGCCGGGCCTACCTGTGGCTGATCGCCATGAGCAGCGACTACCGCCAGAAATCGCACCTCTACAACCTCGACCTCGACGGACTCGCCGAGCTCCAGAACCTGGTTCAAAAGGCCGTCGATGCCGTCGCCGAACTGCAAGCCGCCGGGAGAATCCAAAAGCTCGAATTGAGACGGGATTGAAGCGAGGGCCGCCGTGCTGGCCCTATTCCCGTGCTGGCCCTATTCCCATGCTGGCAATGCCGTCGCGGGCATTCTCCTCGCCGTGATTGATCGCCCCCCCCAAAAAATAATTCCCGGATTTTTCCTCCGCCCCTATTGCGTCGTGCGGACGATGGAGTACAATACAGGGGTGCGAGGGACGAACAGACGAGTCCCTCGGGGATCAGCCGCCCAATCGGCTGGGGGCCGGCGACAGCCGGGAGAACGATGAACGATCGATACCGGATCGCCAAGCGAGTGGCCAACACGGACCACTACGGCACGATTGGCCACGCGGCCACGCTGGACGAGGCCATCGAGAAGGCCCGCGAGGTAGTCGGTGGCGAGAGTACCGGAGTGCGAGTATACGACACGACTGACCCTTTTGCCGACGGCCTCCAGGTCGTCGGCGTGTGACTCCCGCTGATGAGCCGCCGGCAGGCGGCTTCCGCTGATGAGCCGCCGGCAGGCGGCTTCCGTGGTGCATACCGCGGCTCCATTGAAGCAAGCAAGCTGCACTGCACTCCCTACAAATCCCTTACCGCGGCAATCAGCCGCGGCCGCATTGAGGCCATGGAATTAGCGCGCATCAACGGTACTTGGCGTCTCGACGATCGTCCCATCGCCGACGGGACACGTCTGCGCGTCCGCTGGCCGGACGGCAGTGACGAGATCGTACCGATCGAGATCGCTGACGATGGCCGGTCGCTCATGGCGCTGGTGCGATACCACGGCGTCGAGCTGGAGATCGACCTGGACGGCGGCGACTACGAGCTCAGCTGGCCGCGCGGTGCCGGTGCGGACGAAGATACTCCGCCGCGGCGGAGTATCGAGCACTGGTACATTTCAGCGGCGGCTGTGCGACAATTTCAGCAAATCCTTGGCGTGCCGCAGGATTCGGACGGCCATTTTTTTGACGGCGTGGCCGCACAGCTCGACCGCATCTGCCAGGGCGCGAGATTCTGGAAGCCGATAGGCCGCTACGAAAAATGGGCCGCGAAGTGCGTGATACGCGGCAAAACCCAGCGGCTAGAGCTGAACGTCAGCCGCGAAAAGCGGCCCGAGGGCGATGCCCCGCAATTGGTCGGTGTCAAGCTGCGGGGGCATCGCCCATGAAAAAAAAAGACGAGCCCGAAAAAGACGAAAACGCCGCCGCACTCGCGCGCAAACGCTGGGCGAAGGTGAGCGCGAAAAAACGCAGCGACATCGGCAAGCGAGTAGCCGCCGCGCGCAAGCCGGGCCAAGCAAGCCGGGCCGCGCGGTCCATCACGCCCGAGGCCGCCCGCGCGCGGGCGCTGAAAGCCTGGGAGACCAAGCGCCGGAAGGCGGAGGAAGCCGCCCGCGAAGTCGAGGATCAGTAAGCGAGCGGCGGTGATAATCGCGTCATCATGCCGGCGAGGATCTGGATGCCATGAATTTCAGGTGCCTAAATTGTGGCGAGCGAATTTCCACCGCCGGCGATCTCGGAGCCCAAGGAACTCGCTACGTTCCTGGCGGCGGCAGTTCCGGTCGGCGCGAGCTCGTTCTTTGCGGCGATCCTCAGCTTTGCGATAAGCGCAGCCATTGATGTCGTTCATCGCACGGAGAGATCTTGATCAAGGGCCCGCGTCCGGGTGCCCGGTGTCGCGCAGGTAGCCCGTGGCGAAGATCGATCCCTCCGTCAGCGACTCCGAGGCGTCTTGAACGCGCTCATTTCGGCCGAAATTCTTCGTACTCCCGCTCGCCAGTGCGGGCGAACCTCAAACGTGCCGCGCGCGATCGGTAGCCGGCCCAGCGCGTCCCAGTGGGCCTGGTGCGGGCGGGCGCTGCCGTCGCTGATGCCCGAGAGGTGCCGGCTGCCGGTGCCCCAGCGATAGACGTAGAACATCTCGTCGGTGGGCAACAGCTCGCCCCGCGGCGGCCGGCCGGCCTCGGCCAGCAAACGATTGAATGAGAGATCCTCGCCGCCCGAGAAGCCGGCCGGATAGCGGCCGCCCATCAGATCGAGCGCCGCGCGCCGCCAGAGCGCCATCACGTGCGTGTTGCCCGGATGATGATCCTCTTTCCACGGCTGATCGCCGCTGGCGAACCAAAAGTTCTCCGGCCGCCACTCGACGGCATCCCCCAGCCGCGCGAGCGAATAGCTCAAGCGCCAGGGCAACGACAGGTCGTCGTCGTCCCAGCGGCACAGCAAGTCGCCATCGGCCCGGTCGATCAGGTACTGGATCTTGGCCGACAGGTCCGGCAGCCGCCGCTCGCGATTGAAGACGCGCACCTGCGGATGCTCGAACTTAAGCTTCTGCCCCGGCGTGTCGTTGAGAATCAGCAGTTCCTTGTCCGGATGCTCCTGGCGCAAGAAACACTCGACGGCCTCTTCGAGCAGGAAGCCGAGCTGGGGATAGCGGTTGTACGTCGGACAGAGGCAGGAAATGAGCATCGGGGAAAAAAGGGGTTAGGGGTTAGGGGTTAGGGTATGGGGGTTAGAAGGAACGGAGGAAAACGAGATCGAGGTTCTAACCCCTAATCCCCAACCCCTAACCCCTTCTCCTTCTCTTCCCCGCGCCGAATCGCTTCGTCGATCAAGGACGGAAACGGATCGAGCGGGTTGAGCTTGAAGGCCAGGCCGCTCTGCACGGCCT
>CAZRCI010000035.1:0-51188 GCA_964598535.1 uncultured Planctomycetaceae bacterium
ATCAACCGCTTCCCACTCGGATTCAACCCAGGAACAGGCTTCTAGCTAACCACGGCCCCTCACACGGAGCGACCATTGACCATGCGAAAATCAGTTAACATCGCGTTGCTACTGTTTTCGATCACGGCGGCCTGGCCGCTGGCCGCCTCGGCCCAAGCGCCGGGAATGAACGGTCGTGGCATGCCTGCGCGAACGTACGCCGGCCTGGATGGCCGGTCGACGGTAAGCCCTTATCTCAACATGGTGGGCAACACGAACCTGGCAAGTTACCAAACGCTCGTCCGCCCGTTGATCGATGAGCGCGAGGAGATCAACCGGCAGTGGGCCCGGATCGACCAAATCAATCAGCAACTAGGTGGAATGCCGGGAGAAGTGACGCCACCCGATGCGAATCGCACGCCGACGCGCGGCCGGGGAACATCGGCCGTGCGTTTCATGCACTACTCGCACTTTTACGGGGGGCGCTAGCAGGTTGAAAAAGGTTCGTCGTGACCTTTTGCAGCCTCGCGAAGCGCGAAGTCAAGTTCCGCACAGCGTGCAAAATGTGGTTCGATCAAGAGTGCGCCGGCGGCCGCTGGCGGCCTTGGTTCCAAAGCAGCGCGAGCAGCATCAGAGTCAGCACCAGTAGTCCCCAAACACTGGGCCCCAGCACCAGCCACCAACCGGCCGCGACGCCCGCCGCCAGGACGAGCGGCGAAATCCGAGGCAGCTCTCGGCCGCGCATGTGCCAACCGCAAATTCCACCGATGGCAATCGCTCCCGCTGCGCCGAGCCAGTGCCATTGCGTGCCCCGCGTGTCGCGGGCGCTGCGGATCTTCAGCAGACCATCGGCCGCCTTCAAAGAATAATGCTCACACACCATGCCGGCGCCGGCCGTGCGTGCAAAGCTCGAACGCAAATCGCCATTCATCACGGTAGGTCGCACGGGCGAAACGCCTCGACCGAAGCGATCGTCGAGGGCCAGCATTTTTTGGTCCAGTCCGCGTGCTTCACCGGCTTCCTCAGAACTCTGAGGATCTCGTCCGGCGGCCAAAAGCGCATCCTGTAGTCGGCCGCGATCGGCCGCATAGCGATGCCGCCAATTGGCGTACCAGCGGGCAATTTCGTCGGGAAGATGATCTCCGGTAACATCCGCCGGCAAGTCGGAAAGTCGGGCGATGTTCGTCAAACGCACCAGTTCTTGATCGGACCTGGGCAAGCTCCAGCGCAATTCGAACGGTGTCACCCGCAACTCTGCCGGATGGTAAATCGTCCAGAGCGTTTGGATGGGCGTCGTGCCAGCGAGCCGTGGCGGCTCGAATGCCTGTGCATACCGTGGGGCCCCTACGAGCGATTGGTACAGCAGGGTGACACGTTGCGGTAACCGTTGTGGCCCGAGCGCGATGCGGTGTTTTCCTTCGCCCACGGGCACCAGCGAGGCCGGCAAACGTTCGACGGTGGCATTGACGAGCTCGCATTGGTCGGGCAGTTGCAGTTCGCATTCGGTGGCCCCACCCGGCAGGATGTCGAACAGGGCCACTGCGCGCCAATCGCCGCCCGGCATAAGCGCCAGGTGGACGTCCGCGAGTTGGATCACGGGGGTGGCATCCATCCGCTCGACCGTCTTCAACGAGGCCTGGAAGTTTTCGTCCTGAACCTTGAAGGACGAGATCGAATCCGGGTTCCAGCCGCGCGGCAGAAGCTCGGCCGGAAGCCGCTCGCTCACGAGGCGAGACGTTTCCCAGGCAACCGGCTGCGAATCCAATCGTTTCGGAAGCAGTACGAACCAATCTAGCTGATCGGCTCCCAAAAGCTTCACGGCAGGAATTCTCACACGATCGCCGGGCAATGGAGCGATGCGTCCTTGGATGCGCAGGTGCTGTTTGCCCGAGAGAGGTTTGGTGGGCGTCACGGAAAGCACGCGGCGCTGCGGGGTGGAAGCGCTGGGCCGCAAGGCGATCGACGCGGCTTCGACGCGGTAGGGCTCGACGAACTGCGCAGGAACTTCGAATTGCAGCACGTCTAGAACGCCCTCGGAAATCTCCAAGTGATAGTCGATTGTGGACAGCCACTGATCTTCGTCGCGCCGGATGCTCGAAACCGCCACGCCACGCACGTGTGGCTTGTTGTCGGCGACCTGTAGTTGAAACAGGGAGTCGGCATTCTCGGCGCCGAATGCCTGCGCGAGGGCGCCAAACTCCGATCCGGGCGGCTCGTTGATTGGTTCTATCGGCCGGGCGTCCGGGGGAGAAGTCACGGTCAGCAGCACGTCGTTCTGACGGCAAAATACCCACTCACTGCGAGTGACCGTTGCTGCCCGTAAGCTCCAGCGAGGAACGTCGAACGCGCGGGTCTCGGGCAATGTCCAGCGTCCGGTAAGAACGAGTTGCTGCCGCCCTGCGATTGGCGCCGAGAGAAAGATGCTGATCGGGCCATTTTCGTTGGTCGACCAGCGCGTTACGCGTTCTACGTCCTGGTCGCGCACGGAGACGGTTTCGACCTTGAAATGCGGCGGCGCGTCGACAGCCAACTGGATCAGCGTGCCCGAGGAAACGTCGAGCGACGCTTCGTAGCGCACTTGCGCCGTGTGGCGGCCAATCCCTAGAATTGTTTTTTGTTGAACGGCCGTCTTGGGTTCCGCCGGCTGGGTGGCAAGAAACCAAATGGGCTCGCCACGGGGAATCGAAAACGCGGCCAGCGGTTTGGCTTCGCCAATGCCCCAGGCTTCGAGAAACTTGGAAATATCGACCGCCGGCGAGTCTTCACCGGCCTGGATGCGAAACTGCAACGCGGGATCGACGGAGACGCCCAGCCAGCGCTTGGCCGCCCGGACGTCGCTCGACTCCAACCGCGGCAGCCGCAGGTTGCCAACCCCTGAAGCGTCCGTCACCAGAAACGAGAGATCAAGCGTGACGTTGTCTCGCGTGGGCCGGGCGAGTTCAAATTCCACGATCTGGGGACTTCCCGGAAAGGTGTGGACGGCACCGATCGGCGACCCGCTGTCGGGAGCATTCAGCAAGCGCAACCGCGGATCGGTCGTGAGCCGCACGGATCGCAACTCGCCCGAGCCAACCTGAAACTTGAAGCGTGCATCCAGAACCGTGGTTCCCGGACGGACACGCACCCAAACGAGTTCGTCGACGAGAAGATTGGGCACAGCCGCGGAGCCATCGTCGACTTGCGTTGACGGCCAGCGGATGGCCAGGCGGTCGGCCGCGCCGAGCTGCGCCACGAGTGAATCGCGCTGGGCGTCGAGTGTCACCCGGCCTTTGGCCGACAATACCTTGATGGTTTCCAAATCCTGCGGCGCCGAGAGATTGACAATCGCTTGTGCAACCCGCGGAATTGGCAGATCGACGCCCGCTGCCCGCGCATCGTTCAAGGAGTTGGGACGCAGGTCGAAGTCCAGCACGTGCGTCCCCGTCGGAAGCGTGCCGATCAGCACGCCTTGGTCATCCTGCCAGTCCAAGCGCAGCGTCTTGCCATCGAGCCGGGCCCCAAACACCGCACGTGCCCACGGCTCTCGGGCAATGGGAAAATAGATCGGCACGTTGGATTGATACACGGACAATTCATAGCGCGCCCGCAGCCCGCTCAGCGTGAGCCCCATGGTCGTTGCATCGCGAGACAGCGTGCCATCGTACGTGGCCCTGGCGATCATCCATCCTTCCGGGCGACCGCTCGCTATGGCCGATGCGCGAAGCAGGCTCGCGTACAGCGGCTCGGGTACGTAAATCTTTTCGCTCGAAGGGTGGTGTTCGTCATCGACCGGAACAAGCACCGAATAAAGAGGAGGTCCGGCCGCTTCCGACGGCGGCGGCTGGGCAATGCCGCTAGTCAGAGCGAAGTTCAAGATCGCGCCGCTGAGGAGCAACGTTGTCACGCCTCGGACAATCTTGCTCGCTGAACCTCGCGCGGCCAGGGGATCCTGCGGCCCGGCAACCGGCCGGTCGAACGCGGCCAATCGCCCGAGCAGTCCGAACAGCACGCCCAAGAATGCGGCCGTCGCCAGCGGCGCGATGGTCGTGGGAACCAGCAGCGCGACGGCAGCCACCCCCCCGAGCAAACCGAACAACAAATGTCCTGGCACGAATCGTCGCCAGAGGCATAGTCCGGCCATGCCCAAGAGCATGGCCCAGGCGAGCGACCGCATGCGCGAGACATGAACGACGCGAACTTCCCCGGTTGTGCCTTGGGGGTAGGGGATGTCGTAACGCCGCCAACCGCTGGGAGCCCAGTTGTCGGGCCGGACGGCCGTGGCGGCGGGCGTTGGCTCGGCGCCGGAAAGCCACGACATGGCCGAGACGAAAGTTCCGCCCGATTCGGAGGGCAGAAGCAACTCGTCTCTGAGGGCGCCGCGAGCGTCCAACACGATCTCGTCGTGTCGCGCCAGCAGCCTCGAATCGATACCGGCGGCTCTCGCGGCATTGGTGATCAGCAATCGTCCGGGAGCGGAAATCAACACCAGTTGAGCGTCTTGCAGCAGGCGCAACAGAGAGTTCGCCGAAGCGGCGTCATCGGCCAGGTGCAGGCGTGTCAGCGGGGTCATGCCAAGTTCGTCGAACGCCGCGGAATCAACGAGCAAGAGCCCTCCGGCCTGTTCGCTCGCCTCGGCGATGGATGCGAGAAGTTGCCCCCAGGTCAACTCCTCGGCGTCTTTGTACTCGGCCAGAAAGCCCGCCATCTGGTTGATCAGTCGTTGGACACCGTCGCCCCGGGCGCGTTTCGCAGGATCCGCCAGATGATCGCGCCAGTCATCGGCCACCAGCGGATTGAAGAGATTCTGATCGGCGTTTCTGCCGAGGTTTCCGAACAGCCGCTGCGACCAGGTGAGCGGCGCCAACTGCAACGGCGGTACCCAACTAACGGGATCGCCGGCCTCGAAGCCCGGAGGCAGCCAAAGTTGCCACTGGCGATGGATCAGGGGCACGTCGAGCGTCGGCGCCAAAGGCGCAAAATTGCCCGCCACCGCTGGCAGGTTGGCGGGGGTCGTGTACCGGATCACCAGTTGCGAGCGACTTTTGCCTGGCGGAAGTTCTACCTGGATAGCCTTGCCACGACTGGCGTCCGCGACCGGCACGGCGTTCGAGTCGATCCAGACGCCATGAAGTTCCGCGGCCTCGGGCAGCGCGAAGGAGATTTGCCGGCGACCGGCGGTTTGGAGATCGGCCGTCGCTTCGTGGATCATGATGCCCTCGGCGGTCAGACGCGACATGACCTGGAGCGACCAGGCCCAGGCTCCGGTCGAGGCCTGCCCCGGCGCTGTGGGGACCAGGGTTACGACATTTTCAACGGCAAACTCCTCGGGCTCGGGCTGATAGTGAAACGCAGCGCGGGCGGTTTGATAGCGGGAGTCGTCCAGCACTTCCGTGGGCGCCGAGACCAACCCCTGGTTGTGGATCGTCAGGCCCGTTTCTCCCAGGGCGCGAATCGCCAGCGAACCGCGTTGATCGACCGCGCCATGAACGCGGGCCAGGACGACGGAAACCTCTTGCGTAAACGGCAGCGTGCGTTGGCCCCGGACTTCGAAGGTTCCTGGCCGCGTCAACTTCAGCACCAGTTCCCACACCTCGCCCTCGGGCAAGCCGAGCTTGGACTGCTCGCCCGCCGAGAGGCGTCGGGCGGAAAAATCTCCGGAATTGTTACCGCCGGCGAGGCTCCACTTGAGGGCTTCACTTCTGCGTCCAGAGAGTTGCACGAGCAGGCGGTCGACACGCGACGTGGCGGGGGTGCAGAGAATGGTCACGGTTTCCGTGAGCGAACGATTTTGCACGACAACGTCCACGTGCACGTTCGCCGAATACTCTGGCCGTTCGGGTTCGACCGAGAGTACCGCGTCATCGGCAAGCTCCTCGGCCACGAACACGGCCGCCTGCGGAGGCCGCGTAAACAGCTTCAATTGCTCGGGCGTAAGCGACGCGAGATCGCGAGGCTCTGGCGATTCGCCCTGCCAGCGCACGTCGAGCCCCTCGGCCCCTTGAACGCTAAGCAGTTCGATCCGCACATCGAACGTGGAGAGCTCAAACGGACGAAGTCTCGCGGCAAGCAAGATCTGTTCGGAGGCCACGGGCGCGTGTGCGCGAATCAGAATTCGCTGAGTCATTCCCGGGTGGATGCGGATCGCGCCCCCCGGTTCGGTTGACTCGGCGTCCCAGGGAAGCAGCTCACCGCTGTCGACGCCTTGCACGGAATCGACGATCCAGCCGGCGCGGAGCGGCAATTCGAAAACCTGCGAGGCGCCCGTCCCACCGGCCAATTCAAAGATCGAGGTCGCCTTTATCGCATCGGACGTCACTTCGATCTGGTGCGCGCAGTGAAGGCCGAATTGCTGCCGCAGCTCGGCGATGCGCGTTTCGATCGTGCCGTTCGATTGATAGAACTGAACCTCGATGGATTCGCCGGTGAGCGGCGACGGCAATGCCGTGACCCGCGACTGGCGGCAGCCCGTCGTCTGCAACTGTTCCAGCACCAGGCCGCCTGGTATCAGCAGCGTGGCCGTTCCCTCTTGCCAGGCTACTTGCCGCGGACGGACTCGCGGTAGGAGAAACGACGTTCCGAAGGTCAGCGGCATGACGCTCGCGAGCTGGATGACGCGGCCCGTGCCGGAGATCGGTTCGGGGAACTCGAGAATCACATGCGTCGAGCCGGTGTCGACGTCGGTGGCGCTGGACCAGGGAATGGCCGTTTCGCCGGACTTCGCCGTGATCAAATGTAACGTCGGATCGAGATCGACCTCCAATCGCGCGAGGGGCTCGCCGTGGATGTCGAGCCGCAACTGCGTGGCGACGTTAATGCCGCGCGTCGAGACTTCATAGGTCGCAGCCTGCCTGAGCAGCGTCAACGGCCGCCGTTGGCCGGCCGACTCGCGCGGGACCACGCGCACGCGCAGCGGAGCGGCTCCCGAGAGTTCGATCATCCAGCGATTGCCACGCTGCGAGTTGGCTTCCTCGCCGGCGGCGGAAAGCATGCGCGTGGCAATTCCTCCGTCGACGACCAGCTCTGCGCCTTCGGCAATCGACAACTCGAAGCGCCCCACGATACACGCCGGAAGGTTCAGTTCGAACTGGACTGCGCCCGACGCGGTGCGTTGCCCGCGCTGCGACCAGCGCAGCTCCAGTTGCGCGGCTTCCACAAGCAGTTGCAGGTCTCCCGCCGCATTGAATGCGACCGTCGCCGGCTTGTCGGGTTCCGGCCACCGGGCCGACTCGATGGCCACGCTGCACGGACCAAACGTCAGCAGCGTTGGCGGTTGAACGCTGCCCGAGATCTCGAATCGGGCCGTGCCGACCAGCAGATCCTCTCCGATGAGCTGGGCGTTGTATTCGGCCGCCTGCAAGCGCGGCAAGCGCTCGCTCGGCGCCCCCCGTTGATGGTCCGCCACAAGCTTCAGATCGCGTTCAAATTCGCTAGCATCCACGGGCAAGTAGCGAGATTTCCAATCGCGCTTCTGGATGTCGCCCTCGGGGATGAACTGCCGATGAAAGGGCGGCAACGGCGCCACGTCGCCCGATCGCGGCGGCGCGCCAAATGCCGCCGCCGCTCCCAGCACGCCCAGCAGCAGTAGATAGATACTCGGCCGGTTCATGAGTTCACATCGGGCCCGGCCGGAATCAACGGGTTCGTGGCGGTCGACGGCGGATGACTCTTCGACGGCGAACGATGATACAACTCGGTCACGCTTCGCTCGAGCATGGCGTAGGAGCTGCCGCGCGCGGGAGGCAACGGCGGACTTTCCATCCGCGGCGAAAGGCGGGCCAACGACCACGCCACGCCGACCAGCACCAGTCCGACCGTCGCGGCTTGCGCCAGCAGGATCGCGAGATGCGGTTCGACAATCGCGATGCCGGCCACGGTGAGCCCCATTGTCAACAGCATGGCGGGATGCCTCACGCGAGGCAGGTAGATCAACGCCAGACCTCCGGCCAGCAATGGCAACGATGTCCAAAGCACCAGCCGCGAACGGCTGATCGTATATAGTTCCAGCGTCGGGATTCGTCCCACGGCGCTGAACACGTAGCGATTGCCGGCCTCGCCGGCACGCGAATCGCCCGAGATCTGAATCGTCGCGGGGCCATGCTCGACGATCCACCGTTCGAGATCGGCTTGGGAGCGCGTGGGGCGACGCACATAGGCGCCATTCGACCAGGCCCATTGCTGCTCGCCGGTGTAGCCGCGCGGCGCGAACAACAGATGTTCGCTCGGCGGAAGCACGACCTGCCAATACGCCTGCTGGACCCATCGCGCAACGGGTATTTCGGGGCTCGCGAACCGTTGCGAACCCTGCGGCTCGCGCCCCGAAAAACGATAACGAATTTCGAGCAAGTGGTCGCTGCCAGCCGAATTCAAAGGAACCGAAACCGTACGCTGCCGCTGGGCCTCGGGAGCGACGAACGCGCCGTTGACCAGCAGCGTCACGGACCGCGGGTCGGCTTGCTCGGGCAACACGACGTCGAGCCGGCGCCGCGATGTCGCTACGCGAAAGATCGCTCGATCCAGCCGCACGTTCGAGGTGAGGTCGGTTTCGATCAGCGCGCGTTCGATGGTCGTGGCGGCCTCGGTCTGGTCCTGCTTGGAACTGATCGCAAGGGTGACCTCGCCAATCGCGCGCGGCGCGACAAGATGCAATTCCGCCGGGTCTCCGGGTTCGCTCGACCGGCCCTCGCGACTCCAAGGGCCCTGGGGATAGCTTGCCGTGAGCCCTTCGGCGGCCATAACCTGGAGCTGATTGTCGGTCAATTGTCCTTCGCCGGGCACGACCAGCGGCACAGTCACCAGCGCGCTGGCCTGCGTTGGCGGCTTGGCGTGTGAGCGCGCATAGTTCACGCGAAGTTCGCAGCGGCCGATCACCGGCGCCGGCAGTTTTACGCGAACGGGCGTCGCCGCACTGCCACTTTGCGCACCGTCGCGCAGCGCGACGGGAGACATCCGCACTCCCTCGTACAGCACGGACAACCGCTGGGGAGAGATCCCGGCGGGAACGATCAGCGTGAAGTGCTCGGCAGGCTGGTACGCAACCTGAAAGCTCAGAAGCTGCTCGACGCGTGTTTCATCCTCGCGAACCTCGACACGCGAACTGAGGGCCGACGAAATCGCCTGGGCGTGAATTCGTCGTTCGGCGACAAAGGACGCCGCTTCGCCACTGGTGCGATAGAATAGCGGCTCCTGCTGACGGGCCGGCAGGACCATCTCGGGACGCGCCACCAGGGGCGTCAGCCCTTGGCACTCGTCAAGCCGGGGCAGCAGCTCGATCGGATCGTCGCTGACGATCGCGACATCCGCCGGCAGCGCGTCGCCTTGCGGCCGCGGCAGCTCGATGCGCAACTCCTCGGCGTCGGTCTCGAGCCGCCGCCGCGCGGTGAGCTTGAGCTCGAGCTCGCCGCTGGTGGCGGTCAGTAGCGGAATCGTCAAATGCCGATCGGCGGTGGCCAAAGCCGCGTCGACATTCACGAGACTGGCCGGCTCGATCGTGTCGAACTCCCAGTCGGCCGTGTCGAGTGCCAACGTTCGCACTTTGGCGCCGCGAATGGTGTACTTCAGGCGAGCTTCGAGCCGCACGTCATCGCTGCCAACCAGCAGCGTGTATTGCGGCTCGACGCGGATTCTCGTGCGTTGGGGAATCACCCGGGCGGTGAGCGAGTAGGGTTGGACGAAATACTCGAATCCCGCGGCGAACTCGTCGCTGCGGTCGGCCATCACGTCGTCGACGCTCCGCACGTGGCTCGATTCGCCCCACGCGACCTGCCAGTTACCTTCGACCTGAACGGAAATGGTACCCCATTGCCGGACCGCGCCGAGGACCTCGAATCCCGCCAACTCCAAGGCGCCGGCCTCTTGCGAAGCGTCATGGACGCGCTCCGTGACAAGCTGTACGTCGACCGGCCCGACGGTCTTCTCGGCCAGGCGCACGTCGTAGAGCTTGCCGGACGGCGAGGACGCGTCGATCGCCACCAGGCTCACGCCATTCTCGGGCGTGCCGATGTAGTCGGCGCCGGGAGGCAATCGCACTTGGAAGTGGTCGAACGCGCTTCCGAGGCTGCGGACGACCAGCTTGGCATATGTGTTGGCGCTGCGGCCGTTGATGCGAATGCGTTGTTCGCTGCTGGCCTCGAGGATCGCCGGAAGTCCGGCGACTTGCGTCTCGGCGGGATTCCAGGTGAGCTCGAATTCTCCGGCCAATCCCAGCACTTTGATTTCGGTCTTGCCACCGGCCAGAGGGCGCACCGCGTCGAGCGTGCTTCCTTCGCTGACGCGGGCCACCGCGCGCGCCAGCGGTACCTGCAATTGCAATTGCGAGACCGCCGCGGCAGGCATCATCAATTTCATGCGCGACTGCGGCCCCGCTTGCTCGACGTTCGCGACGAGCTTCAGCGTCAACACGTGGTGCTCGTCGCTTTTGCCGCGAATCCAGACCACCAGGCCTTCGCCTCCCAGGACACGTTCCAGCACGTGTTCGCCGGGCCCTTCGTAGACACCCTCCTCGCGCGGCACCGCCTCGGTGAGCTTGAGCGGAACCCGAACCCACTGTTCGCCATGGACGACGATTTTGAAACGGGCAACCAGTTCCGCGCTGGTTCCGGTCACGACGCCGCTAAGATCGAAGCTCTCGATCGAGTAAGCCGGCTTTACTTCCTCGACCGCGACTTGATGCTGCTGCTTCCAAAGCCGCATCAGTTCTTCGTAGCTCATGCCCGGCACGGCTTGGAGCTGTCCGTTCTTGTCACGCACATGAAAAATTTGCGGCAAGATTTCAAACGGCAGCGGCTTGAACTCGGGAGACGTCGCCGGGGGCGGCGTCTCCTTGTTGTTGGTTGGCGCCGCCGTTTCCAGGGCCGCGGGAGTCTCGTCCGTCTGCTGGGCATGCGCCACGCTTCCAACCAGCAAACCGACCAATAGCCAGACCGCCAGTAAAAGACCCGGTGGTCGGCGGTCGGAGTGTCGCATGGCGAAAGGTCTCTGAAACACCGGGCGCGCGCGGAATGCGCCGTTGCCGGTTACGCAAGAAGGGAGTTGCGAGGATGCACCCTTCAGTCTAATTGGATTCGCCCGAGGGACCAAAACTATTGCTCCCTGGATCGGGCGAATTTCAGCATCCAGCAAGAGCCCCCGAAGTCACTGCCTAGGGAGCCGACAAGTTGTTTCAGAAATTGCACTTACGGGTTACCGTAGGACAGCTCGCGGGCGGACTTTAACAGGGCGCAAAAGGCATCGAGCAATGGCCGGCTGGCACAAGCCGTGGGATGGGGTTCGGTGAGCGAAAACGGCTCACCGACCGGTCCCGCAACCGCTCCACCAGCTTCTTCAACCAGCAGTACGCCAGCGGCCACGTCCCAGACCTGGGTACTCAGGGCCCAAAACGCGTCAAATCGTCCGGCCGCGACATAACACAGGTTTAACGCCGCGGACCCCGTTCGCCGAACTCCCTGGCTGTTCTGCACGGCGGCCACAAACTGATCGATCTCACGAGCCGGAAACTGCACGCGCGCGGCAAAGCTCGCCGCGATCACGGCCTGCGAAAGCTCGGTCACCCCGCTGGTGCGGATTGGCGTTCCGTTGAGGCTCGCTCCGGCGCCTTTACGGGCCTGAAAGCATTCGTCGCCGCCGGGATCGTAAATCACTCCGACGATTGGCTTTCCGTTTTCCAACAGGGCGATTGAAACGGCATAGTGCGGAATCTGGTGGACATAGTTCAGGGTTCCGTCCAAGGGGTCGACAACCCAGCACAAGGGCCCATTCAACGGTCCCTGGCGGTCGGCTTCTTCGCTGATGAAGTCGTGGTTGGGAAATGCTCCCAGCAGCGTTTTGCGGATTGCTTCTTGCGATGCGAGATCAGCCTCGGTCACCAGGTCGCGAGGCCCTTTTTCTCGGGCACGAAACCGGCCGACCCAGCTCTGTAGGACTGCGCCGCCCTCGCGCGCAGCTTGCTCGCAAACCTCGAGGTAGTCAGGCAATGGATGGCATCCTGCGCTTTTAGGTAGCTAGTATCGACGGCGGGGTTCTGCCAAATCGCCACCCCTGCCGGATTATAAAAGTCTCTCTCAAGGGCGTATAGCGCCTGTCTCGTACCGTGGCCCGTCGGCGTGGTGCCGGGGCAAAAAATTTTTGAGCAAACTATTGCTTGCGCGTTTCGGTATGGTAAGATCAACGACGAGCCAGAGGAGTTGTCCAATAACTCACCGCTCGAAGTCGAATTGCCGTTTCACACGCGGCAGGCCTTATCCAAAGTTTATCCATAGGCTTCGAGCTTACCGGCCTCTTCTCTGTTCCGGCCCCGCCGTTTCGCCTCGCGCGAGCGGCGGGGTTTTTTATTTTCCTCGCCACACGCACGTCCTTCAGGAACAGCAATTTCAGCAATGCAAGCCGCCTGGCAGCAGGAATCCGCAGGGCACTGTGCACGCCTCCAGCTCGAGCGTTGTGCGGCGACGATCGATTGGCACGCCCCCAGCCGTGGACTGTACGACGTGCAACTCGACGGGCAAACACTGCCCGACTTTCATCCCTTGGGGCCAGAGCTCGCGACGCTCTCGCCAGACGAGGTCGCCTCGTCCGACACGACGGCAGCGGACCACTACGTGCGCGGGGGCGATCTGGTCGTCGCTTATCCTAATCGTCCTGCCGAGCAGATGCGTACCGAGGTCTACTGGCGTGCCACTGCGCATCCGCGCGAGGATGCCCTGGCCGCGATCCAACTCGTGGTTTCGGTGCAGACCTCGTTGTTGGACAGTTGTCCGAGAATTTCGACGGTCACTCACCTGCACGCAAGCGAAGCGCTGCGGATGATCGACGCCGAGAGCGGGGTGTTTACAAGCGTCGTGCCGCCATCGGCCGAAGCGGATCCGGATGGCATACCGGGCGCGCCTCATTGCTATTTGTTCCGCCTGCCAGGCCGGCAACACAGCTATCTCGAGATGATCCATCCGGACGATGTGCAAAGCTCGAATTGGGACGGCTGGTTGCACGATGCTCACTATCGGTTCCAGTTGCGGCACGAGCTGTTTGCCGATCGCTTGGAAAAAGGCGTTATCCTGCGTGCGAGAATCCTGGGCGTGATCGTTGACCGCCGCGACGACAAGGCCGCGGCCCTGCGCCACTGGCTGCGTTTTCGCACCGAGCAGTTGCCGCTCACAACCTGAGACCGCCCGCGCCCGCTTGCATCTTCGCGTTCGAGTTGCCAGATTGGAAACGCAATTACATGGTTACTCGCTCCTGACCGAATCCACTCCGTTCACGGCCCGCAGCTCATGTCCGAATCACTACGCGCCCGTATTTTCGCGGCACTCGACGCCTTGGTCCTTGTCGACCCGCACACGCATATCAATGCCCTGAACCCGGCATCCGAGACGCTGGCGGATATCCTGGGGTATCACTACTACACCGAACTCGCGCATTCGGCCGGCATGCCCAAAACGCGAATCGAAGAGCCCGGAATCACGCCCCGCGAGAAGGTCGGGCGGTTGGTCGAGTATTTGCCGCCGCTCGAGAATACGATCCAGTCGAGCTGGCTGCTGGAGATGGTCCAGGCGTTTTTCGGCTTCGAAGCCGAGACGGTGAACGCTTCCAATTGGGAATCGCTCTACGACCGTTCGTTGGCCAAAATGAGCCAGCCTGACTGGGCCAATCAGGTGCTCCAGGAAAGCAAACTCTCGGCGGTATTTTTGACCAACGATTTCGACGACCCGCTCGAAGGGTTTGACACGCGCCGTTACATTCCGTGTCTGCGAACCGATGATCTGGTGTTTCACCTGCCACAAGCGAGCGTTCGCGAGCGGCTGGAAAAGGCCTCGGGCGTGGCCGTGCGCGACGCCAGTACCTTGCGCGCCGCGATCGGTCGGTTGTTCGACCGTTTCATCGACCGCGACGCCCGCGCGTGCGCCATTTCGTTGCCGCCTGATTTCTCTCCGACCAAGGTATCCGCGGCCGTGGCCAGCGCGGCCCTCGACGACGTGTTTCGACAGGGCGCGAAAGCTGGCGTCGAACGCCAACGCGACTTGAGCCATTATGTGTTCTGGACGCTCGCCGAATTCTGCGCCGAGCACAGGCTGCCGTTCGACCTGATGATCGGCGTGAATCGCGGGGTCTATGCGGAAGGCGTCTACCAGGGACGCGATTTGTACGATAGTCGCGTGTCGCTCATTCAGTACCGCGAGTTGTTCAATGCGTTTCCCCAGGTAAAGTTTCCGATTTCGGTGTTGGCCAGCGTCACGAACCAGGAACTAGTGAGCTATAGCTGGATCTTCCCGAACGTGCTCTGCAACGGGCACTGGTGGTATTCCAATACGCCGGCATACATCGAGCACGACGCCGCGGCGCGGCTCGAAGCAGTGCCCCGCACCAAGCAGATTGGCTACTATAGCGATATGTACAAGCTCGAATTCGCGCTGCCGAAGTTCGCAATGTACAAACGCATTTTGGCCAAAGTCCTTGCCGAGCGGTTCGTCATCGACCGCCGGTGGTCCGAAGAACGGGCGATCGACCTGGGACGGCAAGTGTTACGCGGCAACGTCGATGACGTTTTTGGCCCGTTCTAACCCCGTGCGAGTCGACTGCCATGGCCCGCGACGAGCAACCTCGCGAGGACCTGCTCGCCGAAGCCACGGGCCTGGTCGAGCGGATCCGTTTACGGCTCCGCACGCCCAGGTTGGCCGGCGAGGAGACCGTGGCTGGCTTTCGACGCGATGACAGCCTGGCGATCTTCTTCGGCCAGCAACGGGTGTATCAATTCACGTCCGCGGGAGCGCTGCGCCGGGCCTTTGTCGCGGACGTGCTTTACAAGGCGCAAGCCGGTGCGCTGGTTGCCATGCGCCGCGAGCGGACGGAGCACGTCGTTCATCTCGTCAGCCGTCAACTAGATCCAGACGCCACGGCCAGTTTCTTGCGCACCGCGCACGAATGTCTGCGCGAATTTGAGAAGGCGCTGCGCGAGGGGGCCTACACGCCGTTGGGCCAAGTGCCCGCCGAGGCGGATATCGCCGGCCGCGTGCTGGCATGGCTAGGGTTGCACGGCGAGCAGATTTCGATCGCGGCCTCGCCGCGCAGTGCCTAGATCAGCTCAACGGCAGGCGAACGACTTCCACCGTCCCGAGCGCCGAATTCAGCTTCGCACCCGGCGTGGCGAGCGCTTGACGTACATACCCCAGCGCCAACGGGCGCCCCAGTCGGGGGCTGAATGATGCCGAAGTGATCGTGCCCACCGCTGTACCGTCTGCGATCAGCTCCGTACCCGGCATGGGCGTGGCGTCGGTTTCAAATGCGATTCCAACGAGTAGCTTGTTGACGTGTCCCAAGGCGTCGATTCGGGCAACTGTTTCCTGCCCCAAGTAGCAACCTTTGACAAAACTGATCGCCTGCGCGTCGCGGGCCAGTTCTTGGGGCAAGTTTTTATCGGTAAGATCGCGACCAAAGAGAGGAAAACCTTGCTCGATGCGTCGTGCATCGAGTGCCTCGGGCAGGCACTCTCGAACTCCGGCCTTGCGTAGCAGGGCGGCAAGCCCCGGCCCGTCTGCCCGCGCCGTCTCGACCAAGAAGCTTTCTGGCACGATTTCGACGCGGCGCACGCGGACTTTCTTGCCGTCGACGACGAACTCTTTGTGATGGAAACGTTCGACGGGCGCTTCGCCGCCGAAGGTCTCGGCAATGACTGCCGCAGCGCGGGGACCAGCGAGTAACGTTTCAAACCCACGCTCGCTGACGTCGGTGAGCGTCACCTGCTCGCATACCAGGTAGCGGTCCAGATGCTTGAGCAGGATTTCGCTCTGGCCGGCCACGGTGTCAAGTATTAGTGTCTCGGGCTCGACAAAGATAAACGCATGCCCCAGCGTCTTGCCTTGCACCGTGGTGATAAATGCCTCGCAGCCTTGGCCAGCAGCGAGCTTTTTGATTTCGTTCGTACACAAGTTGTGCAACCAGGCGGCGCGATCCGCGCCGTCAATTTCGATTCGCGTCCGGGACAGCGGCACGTAGCCGGCCGAATTTGTCAGCGCCGCATAATCGTCCAGCCAGGCAACGGTCCGATCCGGAGCGTCGTTCATGATCGCGACCTGCGCGTCTTCGGGTTGTCCGAACTGTCCGCCGCATAGCGGGCTTCGACATACTGTGCATGAGGCACGACGATGCACGAATCGTAGCGGCTGGTTACGCGCGCGACGTCGTCGGCCTGCAGGGGATGAATGCCCAGATCCTCGATGGGCCCCGCGGCCAGATGGCTGACGAGATAGACGCGACCGCGCTCCAATGCGGCGCCCACCTGCGTAGCGGCCAGGCTATCGGTGGGCTTCGCTCGATCGATCTCGCGCAAGGCGACCGCGATGCTTTCTGCGCCGGTGAGAATGTCCAGGCCGACGCCCAGCGGTTCTGCCAATTCGCTACAGATGATTACGTCGCCGTTTCCGTTGGCGATGCGGCCGGCCACCTGCAAGGCTCGGCCGACGTTTTCCCAAGTCTGCTGCCCCGGGCCTCCCCCGATTCCAAGCACGATCAGTCCGGCGCGTGCTGGAACCTCGCAGTGCCAGGCCGTCTGAAACGCATGCGTGCCGGCCTCGAGCACGGCGTCCGCGTCGCCCGCCAGGACCGCTAGCACATCACCATCGCCGCCCGGTACTACTTGCAGCGTGAATCGTGTGCCAAGAAGCCAGCCGACTTCGTTCGCTTGTTTGTGGAGCCGGCGCTGTTCCGCGGGCAATGCCGCGCTGGTCGCGCGGAATCGAGCTTGGGTCGCCGCATCGGAAAACGTGGGATACACGTTCGAATAGATGCCAAAATAGCCGCTGGCGCCCGCCGCGCGCAGCGTGCCAATCACCACCACCAGATCCGCTTCCTGCAATGCTCGGTTCACATAGATCGCGGTTGCGTCCTCGGTCGCGGCGAGGTAGGACATCGCCTCGCGATCGCGAGGATCGTGCCGTTTAAGAGAAACCTGGCCGCGCAGGGGCTCGGCGGCATCGGCCAACAGATTGTCGCCCGCCACGCCGTCGGTAAGCACCGTGATATTCGCCGGTTGAACCCCGCCGGCCACGAGTTGAGCAATCACCTCGGCCACCAGAATACTTGCTTGCGGCACATCGCCAGCCAGCGCCACGGCGACCCGATCATCGGGCGTAACCGCTTGCTCGAGCGGCGGAAACGCCAAGGGTTCGCCAAGGGCGCGCCGCACTTCGGCGGCTAGATCCGCGAGCGGCTGGCCCCGCGGAGCATCACAGACCGTGACGCGCGCATCGCTATCGAACTCGAGCTCCAAACTTTGATCGGTTCCATAACGAAGCGCTGGCATGGCTGGCCATCTGGGTGAAACACGCAATTCAGGGGGAGGCTGCCCGCGGCTTATGCCGCGCGTGCTAGCGCATCATAGGGGCGGCCATTCAAAATGGTCAAGAAGCGAGCTTTACGCGCTGGGCTCGAAAGCGAATAATCGTGGCTTGCTTGCCGCCGTGAGCGGGTAGCACGCCGCACGGTCAATGATTGCCCGTCGAATCACTGTAAGGATACACGCGATGAATCGTCCCGCCGCCAGCCGCTTGGCTTTGCTTGTTCTCGTCCTGGGAATCGCCCTCACGGTTACGACCGGTTGCGGCAATTCTGACACCGCTCCGAAGCTCTCGATTTCCGCGGGCAGCAAATCCCCTCGCGAGCGGCTGGACGAACTGGCCGCGCGCTATCGAAACGCCGCGACCTATCAGGACGCCGGGGAGCTGCGCTTTTTGGTCGACGGTGCTCCGGAGGATGAGTTCCGCTCGTTACCCTTTTCGGTCGCGCTGGAGCGGCCCGACCGGGTACGGATTCACGCTCTCGACACGACCAGCGTGTCGGACGGCAAGCGGCTGACGAGTATGGTGCAGTCGCTTCCGGGGCAGGTCTTGGTGCGCGATTGCCCCGAGCAGATCACGCTGGAATCCATCGCGGCTGATGAGATGCTACGAGACGCCATGCGCGGCCAACTGCAGGTCGATATGCCGCAGTTGCAACTACTGGCCGCCGCCGACGGCATCGCCACGCTGACGCGCGACGCGACGCCGACGCAACTCGCCGACTCGGAATTCATGGGCCGCAAGTGCTGGCGCATCGCGCTCGAGGGGCCCACGGGCAGGGCCGTGATGTGGATCGATCAGCAGAGCGGTTTACTGGTGAAATACGACTTTCCGCTGGAGGAGGTACGAAAGCGTTTTCCTCTGGCCAAGCTATGGGCCGAGTTTCGCGGCGCGACCATTGGCGACACGATCGATCCGGTGGCGTTTCAAACCGAGTTGCCCGGCGACGTGAAGCTGGTGCGCAAGCTGATCATGCCGCCGCCGAACGCGCCGCACCCCATGCTCGGCAAACCGGTGGATAATTATACGTTCGTCTCGCTGGACGGCACCGCGCTCGGCAATCAGTCCCTGGCCGGCAAGGTGGTCGTGCTCGACATGTGGGCCACCTGGTGTGGATGGTGCTTCGAGGGCCTTCCGCTGTTGGATCGGGTATATTCCAAGTACCAGGGAAACAACGACATCGCTTTCCTGGCGGTGAGCAAAGACGACTCGACGGTCACCAACGCCGCGGTTGGCGAAGCCTTCGAGAAACACGACCTGAAACTTCCGATCGCGCGCGACCACGAGCAAGTGACCGACCGCGTGTTCCAGGTCGAGGGACTGCCGACGACGATCGTGATCGGTCGCGACGGCACGATTCAGGACTATCACATCGGCTACGATCCGAACCTGGCCGAGACGATGCCGGCAAAGCTCGAAAAACTGCTGGCGGGCGAGAATCTTGCCCAGGCCGAGCTCGACGCCTACGAACAGCGCAAGCAGGAATTCGAAGCTCGGCTGGCTGAAGTGCTCGTCGAGCCGAGTACGTCGGAGCACGAGTCGGCCGCCGTGGATGCGGTCCAGCCTGGTGAGCAGACCGACGTGGCCAGCCAGAGCGGTCCTAGTTTCGAATAGGCGCCTCGAAGCTTCTCCTGGCCTGGGGAGCGTACGCCCCGGGTTTCCTGTTGAGCCGCAGCCGCCGCGCAGCGGCGCACACGCCCCTGGGGCGGCAATAGTCAACCGACAAGCTGGTCGGTACATTGGTGGGCCGACGAGTTGGGCAGCGTGCCCGCCCCCTGCGCCTGTAAATTGCTCCGAGCGTGCCCGCCACAGACGCGGCCGCGCGAACTCCCCATTTACGTGTTTGAGGATGCTGCGATGCAAGTAACCGCCAAATCGATGCTCGGTTGGCTCGATATTCTGTTGAATGTGAACGGCAAACGGCCGGAGCGAACCTTGCGCGAGTATCTGGCCGCCATTCCGCGGCTCGATTCGCTGGCGGACATCCCTAGCGGCACGCCGGTGCTGGTGCGCGGCGACGTCGACGCTAAACCTGGCGCCCAGATTGGCGAAGGCGACATCCGTTTGCGTTCGATGGTCGAATCGCTCGAATACGGTCGTCGACAGGGGTGGAAGCAGATCATCTTCGGCCATCGCGGTCGCAAGCCCGAGGAGTCGTTGGCCAAGGTTGCCGCGCGTCTCGGAGAATTGTTGAATTGCGAGGCGCCGCTCGTTGAGGATTGGCTCGATGCCGAATCGTTGACGATTCCTGCCGCCGTTACGCAGCGGATCCAGTCCAGCCCGCCGGGCAGTATCCTGGTGCTCGAAAACACACGCCGTTACGACATCGAACGCGTGTTGTGGAAAGCCAAGCCGGAAGATCTGGCCAAGCTCGCCGAGCCGCTGGCGAAGTTTGCCGGCGAGTTGGCGGCCAAGGTCGCCAGCGTCTACGTGAACGAGGCGCTCTCAGCGGGCAGTCTCGACACGTCGACGACCGTCGTGCCGGCGGCGATGAATCGAGTTGCCCTGGGCAAGTACGTGGCCAGCGAGTTTGACGGCCCGATGCTCAAGTGCCTGGAGAGCGAGTTGGTCGTGTTCAGCGGACTGAAGACCGACAAGCTCGACGATCTGGAAGCGATGATCGGCCGTGGCAAAGTGCGGCTCGTGTTTACCGCGGGTTCGCTGGCGATGGCGCTCAAGAAGGCGGCCGCGGAGCTCGATGGCCAGGCGTTCTCGCTCGGAATGGCCGAAGATTCCGCTAGCGCTGATAAGCCGTTCTATATCGCTCCAGAACGTATCGAACAGGCCCGGCGTATGATCCGCGACGGCCGTGCCAAGGGCATCGAATTCGTGCTGCCGGTAGATTTCATTCTGCAGGACGGGCGGGCCAGCGAAACGATCGGCCCGGGCGAGGCACAGCTCGACATTGGCCCCAAAACGAGCGAGTTGTTCGCCGTCAAGGTTGGCGAGTTCATTGCCAGCCGCCAAGGAAAGCCAACGGCCGCGTTCTATAACGGCGTGTTTGGTAAGTTCGAAGAACCGCAATTCGCCGAGGGCACACGCAAGTTCATCGGCGAGCTCAAGCGACTTAAGCAAGCTGGCGTCGAAGTCTACGTCGGCGGCGGCGAAGGCGGAGCGGCCCTCGAACAGTACGGCAAGCCGTCGGACGTGACGCATGTCTTTACGGCGGGTGGCACCGTGCTCAATGCGCTTGGCAGCGAACCGGTACCCTATCTGGTCGCGCTCTCGATGGCCGCCGAACAAGAACGCAAGCAATGAGCTCCCCCGACAGGTTCGAGGCCGCGCCTCTTAGCCATCGGCTGGCGTGCCTGCCGATACTCGTTGGCAGAGCGCGACCAATTCCTGCACGGTTTCGGCTGCCGACTTGGCATCGACGCCACAATGGATCTGCTGTTCGAGCTTTGAAGCGATCGGCGTGAGCTCGTGAAAGCCGTAGCTTCCCGCGGCCCCTCTGAGCTGGTGGGCGGTGCGCACCAGGGCCGGCCAGTCCTGGTCGGCCAAATGGCGGCGGATGCGCGCGACCCTGGCAGGCAGATCGGCGACGAACTCGACAATCAAATCGCCTAAAACCGAGTCGTTCGCCAACGTCGAATAGATCGCCGGCTGCTCAAGCTGATTTCGACCCATTGCCCCCTTGCTCCGCGTCGATGTGTCCGCCTGCAAAAAGCAGAAAAGTCGCGGGGGAAGCGCGCATTGTCGCTCACGAGCAATGACGCACGCATAGCCCCTGTCACGTCCTGAAAGTCTAGGTTCCGACTTGAATTTGGTGATCCAGGTTCTTGCGGATAAGCCTGCCCTGGGCTGCTCGGTCGCGATGGGGTTGTGCCACAGGTGGCGAATTTAGGGGCCGCGATAATTGCACAAGTCATAAATTGGCAACAGGTTGTGATTATTGAGGCCGGCGCTGCCCGCGGTTGCCGCATATCCGCTAGATCCCATTCGCTCGCGCGCCGAGGACTCGGAAGTTTAGGGGAAATGCAAAGACGAACTAAGTGCTATCACCTGGGTCGACGATAACCATCAGCGAGGCTTTCCCGCAAGGGAACCTCGACATGCTGCATCGGCCTGGCCTGATTGATACGCGACTCAAATGCGCCAGAGGCCTTAGTTTGCCGTGCGGCCCATGGAAGATGTGAAATCCCCGCAAGTATCTGTTTAGGAGTTCCGTCGATGAAATCCCGGATCGTGTTGCCGGCTGTTCTGCTTGCCGGTCTGTTTGTGCTTTCCGCCTCGCAGGCGGAAGCCCGCCTGTTCGGCGGCTGTAGTGAGCCTTCGTGTTGTGCGCCCGAGCCGTCGTGCTGTGCCCCGGTCGAGCCGAGCTGCTGTGCGCCCGAACCGTCGTGCTGTGCCCCGAAGTGCCACCGTCACCGCTGCCGGCTGTTCCACCGCCACTGCTTCAAGCGGAGCTGCTGTGCCCCGGCTTGCGAGCCGAGCTGCTGTGCTCCCGCGGAACCGACCTGCTGTGCGCCGGAACCCTCGTGCTGCGCTGAGCCCGTGTGCGCTCCCAAGTGCTGCCGTCACCGCGTTCGGCTGTTCCACCGTCACTGTCACAAGAAGAGCTGCTGCGCCCCGGCCTGTGAGCCGAGCTGCGGTGCTCCGATCGAACCGAGCTGCGGCTGCGGTGGCTAATGCCCACAGCGGAGCATCCTCGAAGTAACGAGCGGTCTCCTTGACAGTGCAGATTACGACGGCCCGCCGGGGCAGAAGTTCCGGCGGGCCGTTGTGCTTTTGATGCCCAAGCGATTCGTTGAGGCGTTAAGAAAGTCCCAGTCACGACGTCCCTAGAGATCTTTGGGATCGCGAGCTCCAACGGCGCAAACCTCGTCATCAGCGGAGACCTCGGAGAGCACGATCTCTTCAAGCTTGCTGCGCTTCCAGCGGCGCCAGAGCAGATAGCCGATGCCCCCCACGATCGCAACGATGATGATCACCGTGAGGCCGATTTCCGACTGGCGAACGTAACGGGTCAGCCGTTCGCCATAGGCATAACTCAATCCAAAGAACAGCCCGACGACGACCGTTGCGCTAATGATGTCGATGACGAAGAATCGTGCAAAGGGGACGCGTAGCACCCCCGCCGCCAGATAAACGGGCGCCCGCACGCCGACCATGAACCGGGCGAGCACAAGCACCTTCACCTCGTGCTTGCGGACCATCTGCTCGATCTTGGCCTCTCGATCGGCATGCAGCAGGGCGGCCACCCGCGGATGGCGGTAGACAAGCGAATGTCCGAAATGGTAGCCCACGGCATACAGGACATGGTCGCCCAAAACGGCGCCGATCACACAGGACACGAACGCCAACCAGGGGTTGAGCGTACCGACCGAACTGGCGATGCCCGCGGTGACAATCGGCACCTCTTCCGGAACGGGCAAGCCGAAGCCCGTCAGGACCAGGAAGGCGATGATCCCGAAATACGACAGGTGATCGAACAAAAAAGCAAACAAGATCTTGCCTGGTCAGCACGTTAGTATGCGGCCCGCCCGTTGACGCTGGCATTTTAGCGGCGCGGCCCGGGCTTGGAATACGTCAAACTGGGCGATCCGTGCAAATCGAATCACCGATCGAGGGGGCCGGCTCCTGGGGATGCCAGGTGTCGTCCTCCAGGCCCGCGGTGTGAATTTTCATCGCACCGCTTCGATCTCCAGGGCAGGTCATCACGAATCCGATCCCAGGATGCTCCTGGCAATAGGACCGCGCTTCGTCAGGCCCCATTACATAAAACGCGGTCGCCAGCGCGTCGGCCTGGGTCGCGGTGGGGGCCACAACGCTCACCGATAGCACGCCCTCGGCCGGCCAGCCCGAGCGAGGATCGAGGATGTGCCCGAGCCGCCGTCCCTCGTGCATGAAAAATTGCGTGCCGGACCCCGATGTTCCCAGGGCCTGGTCTCGCAGCAACAGAAAGCCCAACCGGCGTTCGGGGCGCAGCGGGTTGCGAACCCCGACGCACCATGCCGAATCGTCGCGACCGCCATGCGCCCCTCGGGCCAGAACGCTACTGTTTCCGCCATGCAACAGGTAGTCGCCGATCTTCGCATGGTCCAGCAATTCCGCGCACCGGTCGAGGGCGTAGCCCTTGCCGATGCTGCCCAAGTTGATCTCCACGGCAGGCCGCAAAAAATTCAGCATGCGGCCGTCGCGATCGAGACGCATGTGCTGGCTCCCCACGCAGGCAAGTGCTTCGATCAGCTTGTCGGATGACGGAACCTCTCCGCGGCGGCGCGTAAATCCCCACACCTGCGACAAACGCCCCGACGTCACGTCGAACGCGCCTCGCGTGTCTTCAAATAGCTGTTTTGCCAACAACAGCAGATCGAAAAGCCGCGGCTCGACCTCGACGGGCATGAAGCAGGCAGTGCGATTGAGCTCGCTCACTTCGCTGGTCTCTCGAAAGATGCTGAGCTGATCTTCCAGCCGATCCACCAGATCGAGCGCCGCCAACGCGGTGGCGTTGCCGGCCGGGTATTGCCCCGCGTTGAGATACACTTCAAACGTACAGGCCATGGCCTGCCGAGCGAGACATACCAGGTATCGATCGGCAGCGGGCGCGGGAAGCTGCTGACCGCCGCCGACGTCGACCTGCGTCAGCGCGTCGAGGGCGGCTTGCCCGGTGAGAAATTCGCGGCGGTTGGAACGCGGTGCGGCGTGCATCTCTGCCATTATATTACGTCGATGACGGGGGAAAGGACGCTATTGTTGGCCGCCTGATTTGTCAGCATTTGTCACGAACCGGGGAGCGAATCATAATAACGCCCCATGCGATCCTTATTCGTTCGTATTCGACAGGTGCTCGGCGGGACGTCGATGGCAATCGCCGGGCTGCTAAGCGTTTTGCTGCTCGGAGAACTCGGTGCTGCGCCGCCGACTGGAAAGCGTGCCCGGCGTCCCGAGTTTCCGCCCAGCGTGTCGGAAGCCTTCTTTCCCGACGCTCGCGAAAGGCTGAAGGGCGAACGGCCAGGGCCACGCGATGCCGAGGCCGGCGGTGCGGACCCCACGGTCGCGGCCGCTGTCCCTGGTCCAGCGAACGGCACGTGGTCGCATGCGATTTCGGCCGCGGTGCTGGAAGATGAGATCAAAGCCCGAGTGCCGAAGCTCGTAGTCGCCGTGGAAAATGCCACCCGCTTCAAGAGCGGCGATTATCAGACAGCCCGCCGCGAGTTGGGTTTGCTCGCCGCCCTGATGGGCATTGTCGCGGAATACGACGGAAGCATTCGCTGGAAATCCGAGGCCGCAGCGCTGCGCGACTTGCTCGGCCGTGCGAGCCATCATTGCAAAGTGGCCTCGGATACGGCCCTTGCCGATGCCCGGGCTCGCGCGGAAGACTTGCAACTGGTGATTCGCGGCGGCTCTCCACGGCTTGAAGCCGTGGCAGGAAAGCGAAACTGGCCGCAAATTGCCGACCGTACTCTGCTCATGCAACGGCTCGAAGCGGCGCAGCAACAGGCTATTATGCCCGGTGTGGCAAACGAAAAAACGTTTGCCGCTGATCCGACTACATTGCACCACGAGGCCGAAATCGTCGCCGCGATCGGCGAAATCATCACGCAAGACGGCTATGAGTTCGCCGATGACGAGACGTATCTGGAATATGCCAAAGCGATGCAGCAGCACGCTCTCTCGCTGCGAAACGCCGCACTCGACGCGGACTACGGGCGATCGCGCAAGGCCGCCAGCGCGCTGGGACAATCTTGCGCAAACTGCCATGAAGGGTATCGCGGCTAAAAAGCCCCCCCTCAATAAAAGCCGTTAGCTGCGTTCGCGTCCCGTTAGCTGCGTTCGCGTCGCTGTGCCGCGGGACGGATCAGCTCCGAGGTATTCGCGGGCACCCGTTTGCGCTTAGGCCGCGCGGACGTGGGGGCATTCGCCGGCTTCACACGAAACCTGCGCAGATCGATCAGTTCGGCCAAACCGGCATCCGCCAGTTCGCGGCCCGAGACATAACGGCCCGGCTTAATCCACTTTTCCATTTCGGCCTGGGGCAGGCCAAACATCTCGGCCAGCAGGGAGTCCATGTCGGTTTCCAGGTTGCCGAAATGGCGTGCCCATTCGGCGGCCTCGGCCAAGCCCACGTGCTCCTCGCTTTGCCACTTCATGGGATGGAAAAGGAGCACGCTATAGGGCGTTACCAGCCGGCGGACGCAAGCGGCAAACGGCCACAGCGCGGCCGACGAGCATTCGCCGGTAACGATGCCCGTGGCACGCACGCCACGCACCAGCATCAGGGTCATCAACGACATCGCGCAGTAAGGACTGCCGCCAGGCGAATCGATGAACAAGGTGCACTTTCCACCCGGCTCGACAGACAACAGCTTGTCCGTAAGTTCGACCTCGTTGTCGGTCAGGTCGCCGACCAACGCAATTTCCAGTGGCCCTTCTTCGTCGTGATGCTGCATCACCTGGTGTCCCCAATTTTGGCGTTGCACGTCGGAGCGACCGGGTTCATTCGGGCGCTCGATTCCCCACCATGTAGTTTGACTGGCGGGCGAAAACAATCAAGTTCTCCTTTAAAAATACTGCTTTTTTCTCTTTTTTTGACGATTCTTTCGGCCTCTTGATCGGACTATGGCGATAGACGCGGCTTCCGACCGGCTCTCGGAAGACCTTCGATCGGTATATAATGGCATTTTTGGCAGCCATCTTGGGTGATGCGGGCTGGACCCCGCAGTGCCGGGGCCCGCACA
Organism: uncultured Planctomycetaceae bacterium; assembly: GCA_964598535.1. Classification (GTDB taxonomy): domain Bacteria; phylum Planctomycetota; class Planctomycetia; order Pirellulales; family PALSA-1355; genus JALHMI01. The sequence continues at coordinate 25,958 of CAZRCI010000035.1, forward strand.
AAACACCACTCACTCCGGACGGACGATGGGCATCAAGTTCTTGTGTCCCCAGGGACACAAATTGCACGTCAAAAGCTTTCTGGCAGGCAAGCGTGCTATCTGCCCGAAATGCGGAGAAAAGGTTACCGTACCGCTGGAAGATCCCTCGGACGCGAGTGACGCCGGGAGTTTTAGCGACGAGTTGGCGATGACGCTCGAGGGTGAGCGGAGCGGCGGCGATCCACAAACAGCGACCACCGTGGCCGATCCGCTGCTCGAATCTCCTAGCGCGATCTGGTACGTTCGGCCGGCCACTGGCGGTCAGTTTGGCCCCGCCTCGGCGGAAATCATGCGCGGTTGGCTCAGCGACGGTCGCGTGGGCGCCAGTTCGCTGGTTTGGCGCGCCGGCTGGGAACAATGGCGCGGCGCCGCGGACGTGTTTCCACAACTTCGAGAAAAGCTGACGGCGCCAGCCGCGGTGCCAACCGGCTCGGGGGCGATGTCCGATCTCTCCGACGGCATCACGCTCCAACCATCCGCCTCGATACCACTGCCGGTAACGCCCGATGGCGAGGCCTCGGTCCTGGCAGTGCCAATTCGCAAACGCCGGCGGCGAAATGAAGTAAGTTTGATGACCAGCGGCGTTCTGCTCGCGATCTCGTTGATCTTGATCATTGTGCTCATCGTGGTTTTCCGGGCGCAATGGACGCCGTCGGAGCCCGATCCGGCCGGCCCGGCCGCCACCGAGCAGTGAGTTCGCGAATTGACGCAGATTTCAGGGCGGATAAGTTGGGGAAACTTACGCCCCGCCTTGGGCACATGAAGCTGACGGCCCCCGCCACCCGATAGAAGGCCACTTGCGATGCAACGATTCCGATTGCGATCCCGATTTTCTCTGGCGCTGCTTGCCGCGAGCCTCGTTGCCGGCGCAGCCTTCGCTCAAGATAGTCCCGCCAACATCGAGCTAGCCGGCGGAAAGCTGACGCTCACGGCTCCCGACTCGTGGAGCCGCAAGACGCCGCAAACGCGAATCGTCGAGCACGAGTTTGCCATTCCCGCCATCGATGACGATCCGGCCGATGGACGCTTCACCATCATGGCCGCCGGCGGCAGCGTCGACGCGAACATCGACCGGTGGTACGCCCAGTTTTCGCAGCCCGACGGCGGCAGCTCGCGCGACAAAGCCAAAGTCAAAAAACTGACCGCTAGCGGCCTGCCGGTGCACCTGGTCGATCTGAGCGGCACCTACAAAGACCAGCGTGGTCCGGTGGCGCCGGCCATCGAGCGGCCGAACTACCGGATGCTCGCGGCGATCATCGAAACCGGTGGCGCGGGCAACTATTTCTTGAAATTCTATGGCCCTGAAAAGACCGTGGCCGCGAACGAGCAGGCGTTCGTCAAGATGGTCGAGGGGCTTCAAAAGAAGTAATCGCCCACTATGAAGACTCAGCAGTTTCTCGAACATCACGGCATCCGAACCAACCCCTTCGCCGAGGAGGATGCGCAAACCGATCCGGTCTTCAAAGACCACTGCATCGCCAGCAATCATCATCCGACCTGGGACAAGATCTATGGCGACCCGCACGAGCCGGCCACGTCGATCGTGTTCGGCGAAAAAGGAGCGGGCAAGACCGCGATGCGCCTGCAAATTGTGCGGCACCTGGGCGAACACAATCGGGCGCATCCCCACGCCAGGGTCTTTGTCATCGAGTATGACGACTTCAATCCGTTTCTCGATCGGTTTCGCGACCGCTTCGGCGCGCGCCATCGCCGCGCCGACAAGGTGCTCGCCGATTGGAAGCTCTGGGACCACATGGATGCGATTCTCTCACTCGGCGTAACGGGACTGGCGGATCGCATTCTCGAGTCGCGCCAATCGTCGGATCCGCCGACGAATGAATTCGATCTTGCCGAGCTCAAGGCGCTGGACCGGCATCAAGCGCGCGACTTGTTGCTACTGGCGGCTTGCTACGATCAGTCGACGTCGGAGACCCGCCGCGGCCGGTGGCACCGGCTGCGACGCAAATTACGTTATCACGCCTGGCTGTCGCAGTGGGATCTGGCGCTGGGCATCGTCGGCACCTTGGTGGCCGTCGGGCTGATGGCGTCGCTGGGCCGTTGGACCTGGCTCGAAGCTCCCTGGATTTATCTCGCGGTCGCGGCGACTTGGTTCCCCTGGCTGTGTCGATTCGCCCACCGTTTCTGGCAAGCGGCGGGCGTCTCGCGGCATGTGCGCGTCGGCAAGCACGCCGCCAATCAGTTGCGCCGGATCCTGGGGCGGATGCGATCGTCCGATCTGGCCGGACAACCGCTGCCCCGCAAGCAACGCACCGACGATCGCTACGAGCTGCTCGCCAAATTTCAGGGCATTCTCAAATCGCTGGGCTTTCAAGGCATCATCGTGCTAGTCGATCGCGTGGACGAGCCGCACCTGATCAATGGTTCGGTCGACCAAATGCGGGCGCTGCTCTGGCCGATGCTCGACAACAAGTTTCTGAAACACCCTGGGATCGGTTTCAAGCTGCTGTTGCCGATCGAGTTGTCGCAGTACATCGATCGCGAGGACCGCGACTTCTACCAGCGCGCGCGGCTCGATAAGCAGAACCTGGTGCCCTCGCTGGAGTGGACTGGAGAAGCGTTGTATGACGTTGCCTCGGCCCGGCTAAAAGCGTGCGCTATGCCCGGCAATTCGCCATCGTTGCGAGACCTGTTCGATCCGGCCATCAGCGACCGGCGGCTGGTCGAAGCCTTTCGCGGGCTGCGCGTGCCGCGGCATCTGTTCAAGTTCATGTACCGGCTGATGGTGGCACACTGCAACGCCTTCACCGATGAGGAACCAAGTTGGACCATCTCCAGCGACCGGTTCGAATCGGTGCTGGCGCTTTATAGCCGCGATCAGGACGCGTTCGATCGCGGGCTACGCGCAGGATAGCTTGCCGTAGCGATCCCGGCGCGTGCTAGCAGCTCGCGAAACAACGACTCCTGTCGTTACTTTCGGGATCGCATCCATGTGCGCAGACGGCTCGGCCAGTATCTCAACGGGGCGACCGGGCTAGCGGGCTAACGGATGTGGAGTTCATCTTGACGGCGTCTGGAGATCCTGGGAGACTCCCCGCCGCGCGGCGAAGTTTCGCGCACTCATGGAGGTGATGCTCCGGTTCTTTTGGCAGATGTCCTCGCGATCCGTGCATGGAGGCTTAGGAAATGTTGGCAGGTAAGTTCGAATGGGCCGCGTTCGTTATAACGGGCCTGATGCTCGTGGGTTGCGGATCGTCGCCCGACAGCGGCGGAGCCACCGCCGATGGCGGCCCCGAGGCTGTGATCAGCCAGTTCCTGGCGGCCGTAAAGTTGGGAGACGATCAACGAGCTTCGTCGCTGCTGACGGATTTGGCGCGGCAAAAAACAACGGAAATGGAAATCGTGGTCGCTCCTCCTGGGAGTGAGACGGCCACCTACAAGGTGCTCGAGTCCGAAGTTCAAGGCGCCGAGGCCCAGGTTGGCACGGATTGGACCGACCTGGATGGTGACGGGCGGCCCCGAACCGATCGCGTCGTGTGGATGCTCAAGAAGCAACCGGCCGGCTGGCGCATTTCTGGCATGGCGACGCGCGTGTTTCCGGACATACCGCCTGTGATCCTCAATTTCGAAGATCCCGAGGACATGATGCGGAAGCAACAAGAGGCCGAAGCCGAGATCGCACGGCGTAGTGCCGCAGGCCAAGACGCGGAAATGACGGCCGAGAATCCCGGTTCCACCGTCGGCTCGCCCGCCACGATTCGCTAGCATTGGCGGCGATGGCCAGCAGAATTTCAGATGGTATGATTTGTGACAGTCATGCCGAGATTTCCATAAGCCTTTTGACAAGCACAAGTTAGCTAACTATTCACAGGGGATTTTGGGCTTCAAGCTCAAAATCCCCTGTTTTTTTGCGCGCCGTCCGGGTGGACAGGCAGGAATGCTGTCCTATGGTTGTGAGCAGTCCAAAACAGCAATTACTGCCTAAAATCCCGACTTGTCGTAAGGCTCGCACATTATCCTGTTGCCGCTTGACAACAGGTCCCACCGTGATACCTTAGGCAGCCTAGACTGTGCATCCAGAAGACTTTTTCTAACCAGTAAAGCTTACGCGACAAGGGAAAACGTCGATTCGCCGCGACTTGCCACGTGCTGGCTGAAGCGGCTGTCGTGGGGAAGTCTCGAAGGTGCCGCCCAGCCGATTTGCCGTCACGGTTGGGAGCAGAACGAGCGACGGCAACCGTTGTCGTTATTACGGACCTTAGTACGTTCCGGTATACCTGTAGGAGGATTCAGATGAATCGCACGTTGGTTTTTGGGATCGCGTTGTTTTTTGCGATCGTTGGCTTGTCGCTGATCGGCAGCGAGAACTCGGCTTCGGCCGGTTTGTTCCGTCACCGTGGTTGTGGCGGTAGTGATTGTGGCGGAAGCGATTGCGGTGGTGCCCCGTCCTGTGACGGCGACTACGACTGCGGTGGCTATCATGGTCGCAAGCATCGTTGCCATGGCCTGTTCGGCGGGCATCGCTGCCACGGCCGCAAGCATTGCCACGGCCTGTTCCGCAAGCACCGTTGCTACGGTTGCTCGGGCGCCGCTCCCGCTTGCTGTGGTGAAGTTGTAGAGCCGTCGTGCAGCGGCAGCGCCGCGCCGGCTGCTTCGGACGCTCCCGATGCTCCGGAAACCTCAGAAGCTCCTGAAGCTCCGACCACCTCGGACGCTCCGGAAGCTCCTGAAGCCCCGAAGGCTCCGGAAGCCCCGGCCCCCAGTGCCTAATGCGGTCGACCGCGAGTGTAAAGAAAGCCTGAGACCGTTCGCCATTCGCCAATTCAGGCATTGAGTCGAACATCTCAAGCTCGGACGAGTTGAGAGCCGCCATCGTCAGAGAGGCGATTCAGCTCTGAAGAGTCCACTGGCTGCCAAAGCCGGACCTCAATATCGATTGGGGTCCGGCTTTTTTATTTCCTCGTGGAGCGTCCATCGGATTCATCCGGATGACGCGCAACATCGCCAAATGCGCAAGCGATGTTAGCACAAAGTCAGCTCCGCACTTCGCGAGGCTGAAAAAGGTCATGACGCCCCCTTTTTCCAGCCAGCCTGAATAGCCCCTGCCAGGACAGATCGTGACGGTCGCTCACGACCGCTCGGTTCTAGGTCCTAGTACGAACTTGACTAACACGCAGGCGTTCGCCAACCGGCTGAAGCCTTGCACGCGATCAGGTCGATGAGCCAATCGTCTCGGACGGCGACCTCTGCGCGTAACTTGAAACTTAACCGCCTTCCGCGATTCACGAGCCCAAGCTGGGAACTGATGTCCGATCCTGATTCGCCGCCGCCGGTCGCCTGGAGTCCTGAAACCCGTACCTGGATCAGCCTGGTGCTGTTTGCGCACCTGTTTGCGCTGTTGGTGGCCGTAACTTCCTACACCCGGCCCAGCGACCTCCAGCGGCGGCTACATGCGGTGTTCGAACCCTACTTGCGCAACTTGCACCTCACGGCATTACCCAATAGCTATCCGTTTGCGCGCTTCCACCTGGGGCATGGCGGCGCGACGGACGTGGATTTTCAAGTCGAGGTCACGCCGCGCGGTTCGACCGAGCCCGCGGCAGCCTTTCTGATGCCCGAGGCGCCGCTGCAGCCGCTTATTCGTCTGCGCCGTTATCAGGCGCTCGCCAACGCGACCGGCACGCTCGCCTCCGGAGAGTTTGGCGATGCCGCGGCGGCCGTGCTGCCCAAAACGATCTCCGCCTATGCGCTCAAACACCAAGGCGTCACCGGCGGGACCATTGTCGTTCGCGCGTTGGGGCTGCCGGAGTTCGACGAAGCCGCCAACCTGATAACCATCGCCAGGGCGTCGCACGAGAAAACGAACACCGTTTACGAGGCCCAGGCCATCGTCGGTCCATCGGGTGTCGAGTTGCTGCGCAAGGCTACGACCCTCGAAATCGCCCCGGTGGAGGGCGTCCGTCAGAACGCGGTTCCCAGTGCTGAAGGAGCCGGACGCCCATGATGCGCCAGGTGACAGGGTACCTCTCGCGATTGTCGCGCGACTTCGGTGATAGTTGGACGCGCTTTTGGTTCACACCCGGCGATCCGGCAACGGTCGCTGCCATTCGCGTGCTGGCCGGAGGGTTGCTCGTCTATCTTCACGCCACGTTATTGTTCGATCTCGACGCCTTCTTTGGCCCCGACGGCCTGCTGCCGCCGGGCGAGATTGCGATGCTCGAAGCCAATACGTTTTCGTACCTGAACTACCTTACGAGTCCGACCGAGTTGTGGGCCGTCCATTTACTCGGACTAGCGGTTCTCGTGGCCTTTGCGGCAGGCTATTGGACCCGCGTCACGAGCATTGCCTCGCTCGTTGTCTTTCTGTCGACCGTGCATCGGGCCCCGATCATCACGGGCCGTACCGAAGCCGTTCTGGCGATGCTGCTGCTCTATCTGTGCATCGCGCCGTGCGGACGCCGGTTTTCGTTGGATGCCCGGCTGGCGGCGCGAAAGACTCGCCGTGCCGCGGAGCCCGAGCTCTCCACGGCGGCGACGATCGCCACGCGTTTGATTCAGGTACATCTTTGCCTGCTCGTCGCGATGATGGCGTTCTCGCAACTCAGCGGGGAAATCTGGTGGAGCGGAGCCGGCATCTGGTTCTTAATCACGAGGCCGCAATCGCGGCTGGTCGACCTGTCGGGGCTCGAATCATCGCCGCTCGTGGTCGACGCGCTCAGCCATCTGTTGGTGGGCTTCGAGCTGTTGTTTCCCGTGCTGGTCTGGATACGAATGTTTCGGCCGCTGATGCTGGGCGCCGGGGTCTTCATCTGGACGCTGCTGGCCCTGATCACGGGCGACCTGACCTTTACGCTCGCGCTGCTGGCCGCCAGCCTGGCCTTTGTGCGTCCGGAGCGAATCGTGGAGTTCGTCCGCTCGCGAACGGCTCGCGTGGCTACGGCTTGATCGATCGGCGGCGTGGCTCGAGAGGCCGGGGGGCAACCGGTTGCGTATCGCGCTGGGTGAGTTCACAATACCGGCATATTTTCGCCGTCGGTATGCTCGTCCCATCGGAATGGAAAGGGCCCTTGCCCATGATGACTCGTCACACGCGCCGCCAGTTCTTGCATCACGGCATGGCCACGGCGGCCGCCGTCTCGACAAGCGGCTTCCTAGGATCCTGTGCTTCATTGCACGCGATTGAACCGATTCGCCGCGACGGCAAGGCGGCTTTCAAATTCAGCCTCGCGGCTTATAGTTATCGCGACTTGCTTCAAGCGAAGCAGCCCCATCAGCGGCTCTCGCTCGAAGACTTTGTGAATGACTGCGCGGCTCTGGGCTTGCAAGGCGCCGAGCTGACATCCTACTACTTTCCTAAGGATCTGACGGCCGAGTACCTTCGCTCGCTTCGCCGGCATTGCTTCCTGCTCGGGCTCGATGTTTCGGGAACGGCCGTGGGAAATGATTTTTGTCATCCCGCGGGTGAGAAGCGAGACGCCGAAATCGCGCACGTGAAGCAGTGGGTCGAGTATGCCGCCATTCTCGGTGCGCCGGTGATTCGCATTTTCTCCGGCCATCCGCATGGCACGAGTGTTGAGGAAGCGCACAAGCTCGCCGTCAGCGCCATCGAAGAGTGCTGCGAGTATGCGGGCCAACACGGCGTGCTGCTCGCGCTCGAAAATCATGGCGGGCTCACAGAGACGCCGGCCGGGCTGCTGGCACTGGTAAAGGACGTGCAAAGCCCGTGGTTTGGCGTGAATCTGGATACGGGCAACTTTCACGGTTCGGATCCGTACGCGGACCTTGCCCAATTGGCGCCTTATGCCGTGAACGTGCAGGTTAAAGTGTCGTTGCACCCTGCCGGCGGCGCCAGGATACCGGCCGACATGCGCCGGCTTGCGCACATGATGGCCGACGTTGGTTATCGAGGATATGTCGTGCTCGAATACGAAGAGCGAGACCCGCCTCGTGAAGCTTGCCGCCGGTACGTGGACGAGATGCGAGAGGCATTCAGCGCAGTCGCCAGTGGCGGCGTCTAACAGGTGCAGGTTACTGAAAAAGTCACCAGCCTGCTGCTAGAAACCCAACCCGGTGTCGTCACCGCTATGCGGATAGCCATAGTAGAACAGCGCGGGTGTGGGAAAGCCCTCGGCATAGCCTGACGGCACTTTGCGTACCTGCACGCGTCCGTCTTTTCCGCGGAACACGTAGTTTTGTGCGTTGGGAACACGGACAAACTTGGGCGGATACTGTTCCTTTTCCGCTTGGCGTTGCTCGCGAGATTTTCGCGCAAAGATTTTTGGCCCCGCCTGGACGCTATCGCCGCAGAGGATGATCGCACAGCCCACGAGCAGCCATCGCACGCACAGGCGCTTCATTGAGTTTCTCCCGGCGTTGAGCGTCGATCGGCCCAATCGCGATGAAATGATTGACGGCTGGCGCAATACGGGGCGCCGCTCGATAGAAGTATCTTCGGCCGGTCAAGAGTCCGGCAAAGATCTCGAAGCGGTTTTTTGGCGAGTCCGCCGCTGGCGCGGACCCGCTAGCACGATTTATTCCGCCTTTAGCGGGCGATGGCTCTCGTCGAGGCCCAGGCGTTTCATCTTCTTATAGAGCGTTGTCCGGTTGATTCCCAGCGTCTCGGCGGTGGCAAAACGGTTCCAGCCGTTACTCTCCAGCACTTCGAGAATGATCCGCCGCTCGGGACCGGCCAGAGCTTCTTTCAGGGTGCGGCCGGCGATCGGTTCAAGGCTTACGGGGCTGGCCGCGACAACGGCGCGCGGCAAGTCTTCCAATTCAACCGTATCCGATTTGCCCAACAAGACGGCCCGCTCGACGACATTTTCCAGCTCGCGCACGTTGCCGGGCCAATCGTATCGCTGGAGGGCCAGCAGTGCCGTTTCGGAGAAGCCTCGCGAGGATTTTCCACTCTCGCGACAAACCTCTTCAAGGAAATGTTTAGCCAGCAGGGGAATGTCCGCGATTCGTTCGCGCAGCGGAGGCAGCTCGACATTGATCACATTCACCCGGTAGTACAGGTCCTGGCGGAAGCGGCCCTCGCGCACCAGCTTCGCAAGATCTTCGTTCGTGGCCAGGATCACTCGCGCGTCGACGCGGTGGGTTTTGTTACCGCCCACGGCTTCGAACTCGAACTCCTGCAGCACGCGCAGCAGCTTGACCTGCAAGGCGGGACTGGCGGTGCCGATCTCGTCCAGGAAGATCGTGCCGCTGTCGGCCAGTAGAAACTTGCCCTGCTTGTCGCCCGTGGAACCGGTGAATGCTCCTGCCACGTGACCGAAAAGCTCGCTTTCGAGCAAGTTTTCAGGCAGCGCGCCGCAGGCTACTTCGACGAAGGGCTTGTCTCGACGGCTACTGCGGCGATGGATGGCACGCGCGATCATCGACTTGCCGGTGCCGCTTTCGCCGGTGACCAGCACCGTGGCTTTGGTGTCGGCGACGGCGTCGATCATGTCATAGGTCTTGAGCATCCGGTGGTCGTGACCAATGACGTTCTCGAGTCCGAACCGCAAATCGAGCTGTGCTTTGAGGCTTTTGTTCTCTTCGGCGATTCCGCGTTGCGCCAGCGCGCGCTCGATCGCCATTTCGAGTTCTTCGTCGATCAACGGCTTGGTCAGCACGTCGAACGCTCCGGCGCGGATTGCTTCCATCGCCGTGTCGATCGCGGCATACCCGGTGATGAAGAGCACCGTGGTTCCCAGGTTTCGGCTGCGGATCTCCGCCAGCAGGTCGTAACCATCGCCATCGCCCAGCCGGATGTCGATCAGAGCGAGGTCGTAACGTTTTTTGGCGAGCGTCGCGCGGGCAGCGGCGAAGCCGTTTGCCGTGTCCAGCGCATATCCCTTTTCGCGCAACCAGTCGGCCATCGACTCGAGGACCAGCCGATCATCGTCCACCAGGAGTATCGAGCCCTTGGTCATGCTTGAACCTTGAATCGTCGTATCGCCTTTGCCGGCCAAACCGCCGGCGCAATTGGAAGCGCATCCGGGCGCCCAATTCGCGGTACTTTTTTGGGAATAGGGAGCGGGGTGTCGTGAAATATCTACGTCACAAGTGGCGGTTGGTCAACGCGATGCGTTTGACGTGCGAGTTGCTTGCCGCGGCAAGCAACTTCAAGCTTAAAACCGGCAGAAAACAGGGCCTCCTCGGAACGCAAACTCCATGCGTCCGTTGCGATGCTGGTTGGGCCAAATAGCCAGGAGCGTGCGCCCTCGCGCATTCTGGCGATTCTATCGCCCTCCAATCGGCTCCGAGGCCTTCTCCATCTCCGGGGGACGGTTAAGATTAAGCTATATGGGCCGGCCGATCCCCCCTGGTTCGGTTGTTCCTTTTTTAGGGGCAAGAAAGCGATTCGTTCGGTCGTTGGCGCGATTTTGCGGCCGAGCGACGCCGCCTCCATGACCGCATGTTCCTGGGAGAAAAGCATGAGTGTCAAAGTTCTCGTAGCGGACGACCACGAAGTCGTTCGCACCGGTCTGGCGAGTCTTCTGGCCGGATCCGATGTGAAAATCGTCGCCGAAGCGGCTAATGGCGCGGATGCCGTGAAACTTGCGATCAAGCATAAGCCTGACGTGGCGTTGCTGGATATTCGCATGCCCGGCACAGACGGGCTCGAAGCGCTGGATAAGATCCATCGCCAACTTCCAAACACGCGCGTCGTCATGTTGTCGACCTACGACAATCCGACCTACGTCGCTCGTGCCGTGGCTTTAGGGGCCAGCGACTACGTGCTCAAAGGCGCTAGCCGCCAAGAGCTGATTTCCACGATCACGGCGGCCGCTCAAGGCAAATCGCCATCGAGCAAAGGCGAGCTTCATCGCGTGGCCGGCGCCATGAGCAAAAACCCGATCGCCAACGGCAGTAAGGAAGACATTCCGCTTACCAATCGCGAAACACAGGTGCTTCGCCACGTGGCATTGGGCCTGAGCAACAAGGAAATCGGCCGCTCGCTATCAATCAGCATCGAGACGGTAAAAGAACACGTCCAAAACATCCTGCGAAAGATCGCCGTCACGGATCGAACGCAGGCCGCGGTCTGGGCCGTACGCAAAGGCCTCGTATAGCGCGGTTGGCCGCTTATCGGAGTTTTCGCGTTCGCGGCGCACCCGGCCGTTCGCGGCGCATCAATCCCGATTCATACGGCTGACGCACACCACCGTCAAACGCGCAAGCGGTTGGCGCAGCCAAGCAAGCTAGTGCGCCCCGCCAGGACGGGAAACCGAAAATCAACCGCTGACGGCCCTTGGCGGCAGCCTGCTAGTTCGCCCGCGGGTGCGCGCGCTCGTAGGTAGCTCGCAGGCCGGCGGTGCTGACGTGCGTATAGATCTGGGTTGTGACCAGACTCTTATGGCCGAGCAACTCCTGGACGCTACGAATGTCCGCGCCCGCGTCGAGCAAATGCGTGGCAAAGCTATGTCGCAGGGTGTGAGGTGTCGTGCGGTTGTCGAGGCCTGCGATGCGCAGGTGTTTTTCCAGCAAGCGGCCGACGCTACGGGTCGTTAGTCGGCGACCGAATTTGTTGACGAATACCGGCGCGAGCGGGCCCTGCTTTTCGCGAGACGAAAGCGTTCTTACCGCCAGCCATTGGTTCAAGGCGCCGATTGCGTACGAACCGATCGGCGCAATTCGTTCCCGGCGGCCTTTTCCGCGCACGCGCAAGGTTTCGCTCGCCAGGTCCAGATCTCCGTCGTTGAGGCCGGCGAGCTCGCTCACGCGCAAGCCCGCCGAGTATAGCGTTTCCAGGATTGCCCGGTCGCGCAAGCCCATGATTTCGCCGGCAGGTGGAGCGGAGAGCAAACGCAGAATCTCGTCCGATGTCAAAAAGTGTGGCAACGAACGCGACTTGCGCGGATTGCGCAGCGGCTTGGCCGGGTTGCTCTTGGTCCAGCCTTCGCGCTGGCCAAACCGGAAGAAGCTTCGCATCGAAGCCAGCCGCCGGGAGATCGTCGTCTTGGCGTACCCGGCCTCATGCATCGCGGCGACATATCCGCGCAGGACCAAGGTGCTGACGTCGGCGGGGGGCGGGACTCGGCCCTCTAGCTGTTGCAGATATTCGACCAGGGCGGCCAGGTCTTCCCGGTAGCTCTTGATCGTCAGATCCGAGGCATTCCGCTCCACATGCAGATACTTCAGAAAGCGATCAACGGCAGCTTGCATAAGCCTTCATGCCAGGGGGGCCGTGCGCCAGCGCTCCGTCAACATTTCATTTTCAGGGGCAGGCTTTATGAGAACGCTGGCTTGCTGGTTTGCGCCAAGCCGCTTGTGCGTTTGGCGGCGTTGCCCGTGATCTTGGATGAAACCGGAGGGGCGCTCCACGAGCGCCTACATCCATTCATCCGCGTCGGCATCGCTGGGCAGCGGCAGGTCGAACCTCCGCGACGGGGCCGACGGCTTGGCCGATTCCTGGCGGATTTTCTGGCTGAGCACGGCGGCGTCGTACCAGGTGAAGCTCAGGTCAGGATTCGAGGCATAACGCCCCAGCACCCGCAACGTCTCGGCCCGACTCGAATCGTCGTACAAAAAGACGTATCGCTCAGCGCCTTTAACCAGGGCCAGGACATTGATGTCTTGATTCACCGTAATGCTCCTTGAGCTCCAGGTTCGGCGGGCTTCTCGGGTCGGTCTGCCATTTTCGCCCAGTCAATCCAACCTTACTTATCGGCAGGTCCGAGGTCGTTTCGCGAATCGTGTTTTTCAACCCGCAAAAGACGACCGTGCCGAGGCGCAGGGCCTGGCAAGAATGCTTGGCGAGAAGTCGGCCTCGGAGGGCCGCTTGAACTATGTCGGCGTGGCGCGGCGCAGAAGTCCACCCGCTCGCGCGTTTGGCGTCGATTTCTGAGAATTGCGGCTCGGAAACGGCGATTTTTCAGATAGCGGCGCTAGCGCGCGCGGCGCAGTCAGCACGGCATCCAGCGCCGCGGGCGCCGCATGTGGTCTGCCGCTTCTGCCGATCATGCCCGTGACACCTCGAATGCCGTTCGTGGTGACGTTAGCCCGTTAAAATACTGGCCGGCCCGCATGCTCGCGATCCTGAAATAGCTGCGTAAATCGTTATTTTGCGAGCCGCGCGGAACCAGGCTCCGCGCTGGTTGAAATCGGCCACGATGGCTTATTCAACAGGGCGTTTAGACGAGATCGCGCAGGCTGCCGAGTCCTACCGGCTCGCGGCTGTGGAACGCCTCGGCGTATGAGACGCCAATCGACCAGCCCCAATAGGCGGCCTGATCGCGCAAGCGATCGATCATTGTCGGTGGAACCTGCGGCCGACCGGTAATGAACTGGCTGCGATAGCACTGAATGCTCGCCAGCTTTTGCTCCCAAAAAGGGCTGATGTCCAGCACGAACGCTGGCTTTTCCACCAATCGCAAATGCACGCAATTGTAATACAGTACCCGCGATGGATGGTGCGGGGCGCCGGGCATGTCCGTCTTGGTCAGCTTGGCCCAAAACCGGGCCGCCTCGATCAACTCGACGGCGGCTACGTGGTCGGGATGCGCGTCCACCCAGTAGGGCGAAAACAACAACCTGGGGCGCAACTGGCGGAACACGCCGGCCAATTGCGCCCGCGCCTCGAGCGTGGCTTGCAGGCTGCGATTGGGCAGCCCCAGGTTTCCTCGCCAGTCGAGTTGCAGGATCTTGGTCGCCTCGGCCGTCTCTTGGGCCCGCAGTTCCAGGTTTCCGAAGGGCGTCGGCTCGCCACTCGTAAGATCCAGAACGCCCACGCGACAGCCATCGGCCTTGTAACGCAAGATCGCGCCCGCCATGCCAAGCTCGGCGTCGTCCGGATGCGGCGCCACCACGAGCACGTCCAGCGGTTCGGCGGGAAAAGTCAACTTTGCGGTCATCGGTTTATCTTTCCAGGGCTCGTCGGCCGGCTTGCTAGCACGCGGTCGAGGTAACGACGGGAACACAACGCGGCCCTGGTTCGTGGGACACCGCGGACGCGCGCGCCCACGAGCAGCCAGAGTTACCCGTCGCAACAAATTGCTGCCCAGGCGGAATCGCCGGGCGCGTTGGTGTTGGCATAGACGTGAACGACTATTTCAGGAATCCGTCATGCTGTCGGCGGCGAATGCGACGTTCGACCCGCAAGGCCGCTCGATGGGGTCGATAAATTATATCGTAACTTGCCACCCGCCCCCGCGGCTTACGAGTTGTTTTGCGCGAGCATTACGGGCCAAGTTGTTGGCCGATGCGGTAGACATCCTCCGCATCCAGCACCAGGTCGTTCGTCGTAAACAGGCGTCGAATGCATTCCTTATGGATCTTCATCTTGGTTCCGCCCACGCCGATCGCGCCATAGCAGACCGTGCCGTCTCGTTCCTGGGCTTTGTCAGTGACGTCGATGCCGGTGAGTCCCAGCGGCGGTACCGCGCTCAAATCGATCGCCACTTCGAGCGATCGGCTGGCCGTGCGCGCTTCGGACGTCGCCAGTTCGACGCCTGGCGCGCCGGCCGCGATGACGACCTGAGCGTTCGCAAGCGTGGCCACGGCCCCGTCGGCCGAGCTAACTTCCACGGCTTCCAGGTGGGCTCCGGAAACGCGTTGCCGGATCGCTTGGCAAACGGTCTCGGCTCGGTCCCGGCGCCGCGAGGCGACCTGCACGCGTGCTCCCTCCAGGGCCAAGAGCCTTGCTACTCGTGAACCAACGGGCCCCGTGCCGCCGAGCACGACGGCTGTGACATTCGCTAGATTGCAATGCTTTGCCGCGGATAAGACCGCGGCCGCGGCCGTGGTATTCGCTCCGTTGGAATCGAGCATCACCGAAACGCGCATTGGACCGAAAAACGTCGCCGTGATCGCCTCCAGGATCCTTTCGCCGGCGGCGACGTCCGCACCGCCAACGAAGAGCGCCGTCGACTTCAGATCCTCGCCGCCACGCGTAAAGATGGCTCCGTAAACCAGGTCTCGCACCTGCTCGGATGTGACGCCTCCGTGGCGAAACAGGTGGTCGACGCCGGCATCGACCGCCACGACGCCGTCGAAAACGCTGGGCTGCGAATCGCAATCGAGCTGGACAAGAATTCGCGGTTTACTCATAGCGGCGCGCGTGCCCTCATACTGACGTGAACGCTGGCGGCGTAAAAAAAGCTCACGGATCGAACCCGGGTTCGATCCGTGAGCCCGTGAAATTCACAAGCGGGCGAATTTAGAAGCCACGGAACGGATGCGCGGCCTTGTCTTTGCCTTCGAGCATTTCCTTGACGCTCGGCTTGCCTTGCATCGCGTTCGCGATGGCGTCCTTGGTGGCCTGATAGTTGTACTCGTAAATCTTCTTGTCGTCGGCCGCGGCCGGATGGATAAAGACGCCGCACACGATGACGAGATCTTCGGCATCCTTTTGCGGAATGACCCCGTCGCCAACCGAATCGGCCACGGCCTTGGCAACCGCCGCCTGCGCGGGACCAAACATTTGCACCGCTTGACGCATGCCCTTGATCGTGACCTTGGTGATCATCACCGTCGAGGGCTTCACGGCCAGGTTCGGCGTGAGCACGGCCAGCAGGTTCGAGTGGCCTTCGCTCTGCCGAGCCAGGGCATTGGCGAATGCGGCGCCCACCGGGCCGTCCTTGCTGCCGATCAACAAGTCGATATGGGCGATCTCGTTGCCATCCCCGACCAGGGCCTCGCCAATGAACATGGACATCGTGTTTTCTCCCTCGCTTACGAAATTGGATTGCCGGCGGCAAGCAACGACTTCGCTGTCGCTTGCCGCATGGACTTGCATGGGGATGCCGGCCGCCGTCTCGTCGCATGAGACGGCCCTCGGCGCGGGCACTCGGCATCGGCCGAAACAGCCAACGATAGCAAACACGATACGCTTTGCAAGAACCCCCTGTTTGGATGGGTGTTTTGCGCGTTTTTTACCGGTCCGGAGGGTTGCGGGCACTGAAATCCGCCCCTTATCCTGACAAGCCACACTGCAAAGTGCTCGCTCTTGCCAAGGTTGACGCTACGGCCCGTTTGCCAAGCCCACCCTCGGATCCCCTCACGAGAGCGTAGCCGCCAGGCTCGCCGTTGCTACGGAACGCGACAGGCCAGCCGGCTCCTACATTACTTGGTTTTGCACAAGGAGATCGCACTACCATGCTCGGAAGCTTGATCGTACTCTGCGCCGCGACGACGGCGGTCATGAACCCGCCGTCGGCGGACAAACCCGCGCCGCAGCCTCCCGATCTGCACGCTATCGAAGCCCGGATCGTCGAGAGAACCAACGCCCAGCGCGTCCGGCACGGCCTTCGCCCGCTTCAGGTTGACGGCCGGCTGGTCCATTCGGCCCGCCGCCATGCGGCTTGGATGACCAACAACCGCTCGATGGTCCACACCTCGGCCGCCGTGGCTGAGAACATCGCCATGGGACAGCGCAATAGCGGCGAGGTTGTGAACGCGTGGATGAACTCGTCGGGGCACCGTGCCAATATCCTCAACCCGGGCCACACGAAAATCGGTGTCGCCGCCTATACAACGCCGGAAGGTACGATCTACTGGTGCCAGCAGTTCTTGCGGTAAGCGCACGCGCCGGCTAAACAGGGGGGAGCGTCCGTCTTAGGGACGAATTTCACCCCCAGGGAGGCGATGTGACCATCGTCTCCCGCGACTAAATTGCAAAGGTGAACCGTGCCTGCG
This sequence comes from uncultured Planctomycetaceae bacterium, assembly GCA_964598535.1. GTDB lineage: Bacteria > Planctomycetota > Planctomycetia > Pirellulales > PALSA-1355 > JALHMI01. Next base: position 42,578 of record CAZRCI010000035.1, read on the forward strand.
GCACTCACCATTGTCGGCAGTAGTGCCCGAGCCGCGGCCCAATCGGCCGCGCGCTCGGGCTTTGTCGTTCATGCGGCCGATCTGTTTGCCGACGCAGACCTTCGGGCGATCGCCAGCGTCCACCGAATCGGTGATTATCCACAGGGCCTGGAACGCCTGCTGTACGGCCCACAACCCGGCGCCTGGATGTACACGGGGGCCCTCGAAAACCATCCTGATCTGATTCAACGATGGGAATGCCAACGACCTCTGCTTGGCAACCCAGCGACGGTGCTACGCCGCGTTCGCGATCCGCTACTGCTTCAGCGGGCATTGCAGGATGCCGGCCTGCGAACGCCGGCCGCCACGTTGGGAGCCGCCGGCTTACCGCGCGACGGCAGTTGGCTGGCCAAGCCGCTGCATTCTGCCGGGGGAGTAAAAATCCGACCGGTCACCGAGCAATGGGATTCACACTCGCCCGACCTTAGCGGCTACTACTTTCAGCAGCGTCTTGAAGGGCGACCGGTGGCTGCGATCTTTCTGGCCACGGCGCGGGACGTCCGCCTGATTGGCGTTACCGAACAGTTATGTGGACCGGAGTGGGGGGGCACCGAGTTTCGCTACTGCGGCTCCCTGGGACCGCTCTCGCTGCCGGATTCGCTCACGGACGAATTCCAACGCATCGGCCGCACGCTTCATCAGGCATTCAGCCTTGTCGGCTTATTCGGCGTCGATGCGATCTTGAACGATGCCGGCGCGTGGCCAGTGGAAGTGAATCCACGTTACACGGCCTCGGTCGAAACCCTTGAGCGAGCGTGCGGTTTCAACGCGATCGCCAGCCATGCGCTCGCCTGCGAGCGCAACACCATCAGAGACTTGCCAGGGCCGGTGCGGATGTGTGGCAAGCTGCTTACGTTTGCGGAGGGGGCCTGTCGACTGACGCTGGCCGCGTCTCAGGACGTCCTCCTGGCCACGATGGAGGCGATGCCGGCGTTGGCGGATATTCCTAGCTCGCGTGAGGTGATCGCCGCGGGCTGGCCAATCGCCACGGTACTGGCCGAGGCGGATAACGCCCTGGCCGTCGCCGAGCTTCTTCGGAGACGCTCCGAGGCGTTGAGAGCCTGCTGCCAACCTGCATAACGTCACAAAAAACGACCGGCGGAGAAAATGACTCTCCGCCGGTCGTCGACTTGCACGTCATACTCAGCTTGCGATTAACCCAAACCTTCGATCAGCGATTCGAGCAGCGAATCATCGAGGTCGAGGGCATTGGTCACTTCATTGGCTGCCAACAACAGCGAGCGCGTGGTCGGCGTATTCGCCTCGGCAAGAGTCGTGAACAGCTTGGCCACTGGCCCGCTATTCAAATTAACCGACGCCAACCGCTGGCTGATCCACCCCGGCACTTGCAGCGTGCTCGACGTGCTCTTGGCCGCCAAGGCCGACGCCACGGCGTTCCCCGAATCGTTCCCTGAATCGTTGTCGGCAACCGCGGCCAACGGCGCCGCCGGCGGATTCCAGGTCAGGTTGCGAGTCAGAATACCCGTGTTGTTGCGGGCCACGAGCTCATCGCTTAAGCCGACCGTCTGATCCCTGTCATAATCATAGACATTGGTGATCGGCTGCAAGAAGGCCCGGTTGTTACGAGCGCCCAACGTATCGGCCAAACCCGTGGATACCACCGCAGGCTGCGCGTCCACGAACGCAGCACCTAGCCGGCTACCGAAGAAGAACACGTCGCTCTGGGCAAGGCCCGTGCTGGTGTTGTTGCCACCTAGCGAATCGTTGCCCTCGACGATAACCTGTAGCCAAGTGTTCTTGATCGCGTTGTTGGCCCAGATGAGCTCGTAACGCGTAGCGTTAGGATCAACCGGGGACTGGCGGGATGTAACGGTCGGCGTGGGAGCCGTGGTCCAGTTATTGACCGTGCCAGAGGTTCCCATCTTAAACGTGAAGTCGTTAGCCGTGAGCGTTCCGGCGGCGTTCTTGATATCAACCATGATGCCATTGATGCCGAGGCTATAGCTGCTGAAGGCCGAAACCGGGGCGTTCGTGCTGCCGGAGAACTGCAAGGCTGTCTTGTCCGAGGCGATAGCGTTGTCGTCCTGGACGCCGCCACCGGTCGTATTGCCGTCGAACTTCGACTGATTGTAGAAGAGGTATCGGCCGACAATCTCAGCCGCCGGTCCGCTGTTGTCTTCGCCATCATAGGTCACCACGACATCGTTGCCGTCGCCACCATTGTAATGGACGATGTAGCGATGGCCGCCAATGACCGTGGTGCCTCCGTTGGCGATTCCGGCGAAGGTGCCATCCACCGGGTCGGTGCTATCGTTGTTGACGATGATAAACTGCTGGCCGATCGTGGGGCTGAAGTCCTCGCGGAGCTGCAGATTGAGCTTCGCATTGGCCAGACTGACAGTGCCGGTCACATCGAGCTGGCTATTCAAGATCGAACCGGCTCGGACCTCCTCGATAATCACGTGGAGCGGCACATTCGTGGCCCCATTGATCAAGCCAACGTCTCCCAAGAGGGCCCATCCGGTGACCCCATTGAGATCGAAATCGCCATCCTCGCCCAGCGAGAACGGAATGCCCGGGGCGGCCAAATTGATGGAGACCGTCGAATAGGTGGTCGAGCTCAAGCCCTCGGTGCCCATCGCAAACAACGCGACCTGACCTTCGGTGTCCGTCAAGCCGAAAATGAACGCCTTGGCCTGGTTGGTGTTGCCCAGCTTAAGGACGACGTCGAGCGTCGAGTAGTTCTTGCTGACATCGACCGGATCGAGGATATACCATTCTGGGTCGGTCGGATCCTGGTGGTTCAGCGTGCCGTAACTGACCGAAATCGGCCCGTTGTCACCCCGGATCGTCAGCACGCCGTTTGCAAGCGTATTGTTGCCGAAGCTGCTACCGTACGGATCGGTGGTGCGGCCTCCTTCGGGCGGCGGCGGAATCGTACCAAACGGCAACTGCCCGATGTTGTCGTTCATGTCGAACATCATGCGGTTGCCAGTTTGGCCAGCAAGCTGGATGTCGAGCGTGGACGTGCCATTCAACGTCACGCTGCCAGTTTTGAAAACATCCGCATACGGACCGGCCCAATCGTCCGGACCTTCATGCAACACGAAGCTGTCCGGGAAGCCCGGCTCGATCGTGCCGTTCCCGGTCAATTGAACCGAGTCGGTCATATTCGTATTGCCTTGGAGCAGCGAATTCGAACCGACCGAAATGGCCACCTGGTTGCCCGCCAGATTCGCGCGATCGATCTGAGCCCGGTTGCGCTCGCTCAACGGCGGATCCGTCGTCACCTGGTTCATTCGCAGCCCGGTCTGGAAGCCACTGATCTTGGTTGCACCGGCGATTCCGAAGCTGGCCGGGTTCGTCGGGTCGCCGACATTGTCGGCCAAAATGCCCACCGAACCAGCTATGCCAGTACCAGGACCCTGGAACGTGCTACCGAGGACAACCGGCAGCCGAAGATCCTCGACGTATGTATTTTCGACTTGCATGCCGATCTTGGCGTTGATGGTCTCCAGACCAGCCACCACGGTCTGGCTCTGGTTGAGATACAGGCCGACACCGTTGTTCGTCGTGCTCGTATAGATCGCCTTGTTCGCATTGAAGCCGACAAAGGGCTCGCCGGCCGCGAGGATGTAGCTCAGATCGATCGCCCCGTCGGCATTGATCATCGCGTAGGCTCGTCGCTCGGCGTTGGTGACCGTATTCAAACGCATCCCCGCGTGATTCCGAGCCAACTCGTTGCTATCGAAGGACGCGGGTCCGAACGTGCTCAACTCGATACCGACGCCCGTGTTCGAAACCGTGCTGCTGAGCACGTCGCTATCCCGCTGATTCATCAGCAGGATGCCAACGCGATTCAGATCTCGCGACTCGGACACGCCGACATTCTCAACGTTGACGTTTTGAATGCGGTTATGCCGCATGTTCGTCGCGCTCAAACCGGAGAGCGTGATGCCGTGCCAATAGGTATTCTTGACGTCGAGGTTGCGGATCGTGACGTTCGCGCTTTCGTTGTGTTCCACCAAATTGTTGGGGGCCACATTACCGGCACGCACGGTCGCATAGTCGCCGCCATTCTGGGTGTCATAGATGTTTGTGATACCGTGGTGATAGTGCAACGATCCGCCAAGCGCGGTGTTGTTACCGTTGCCGTCAATCTGGAGGCTGTCGATCGTCACCTTTGGCGCGTTGATGATAACGGCGGAGTGCGTTCCTACGGGGAAGTTCCCATCGACCTTGTTCGAGGCCGTTTCCGGCACGATCACCGAGGTGCGATTCCCGCTTACAATGGTTCCCTTGATCGTGAGCGACTTGCTGATCACGATATCCGACTCTTTGAACGTACCCGGTAGCAAGTTCACGGTGCCATTCGGATTCGTGTTTTGAACCGCTGAGTAAATCGTGGCGTATTGAGCAATGCTTTGCCCATCGACGATGCCGAAAGCATCCTCACCGTATTCGGCGACGATCGCCGTGCCCGCGTCGTTCGTGCTACGCACAAAGTCGCCTTTTTCGAGCGTCGGGCCATCCAGGTTCACCCAGTTGTCATTAACGTACGAGATGTCGACGGCGAGCATCTTGCGATCTTCGAGCGGTTCGAGACCAACAAGCTTGGTTTCCCGAACTGCGTTGTTCGGGTTACGGAAGCTGGTTACACACCGTGAAAGAAGGGCGTTACGATTCATCGAAATGGTTCCCTGTACCTGGATGCGGTTGGCGGCAAGTCGTGCGAGCTGAGTATTTAGTTGACCGGTAATGGTTTTGTTGGCGAGGCGGATTCCACCAGGAAAAAGGTGGATTCCACCAAGAATCGGCAGAGGAGTGACCCTACGATCGATTTAAGCATTATAAACGCTGCCGAATTTAAGATGTCAATTCTCTTTCTCATATTTTCAAAAAAATGCCGCAACACGCAACCCCTAAGAGGGCCACGCCGGCATTCACCAGGCGCGCTCCACGGGAGCCTTTCATGAAGCGAAATGAGGGGAGAAAGTAGAGAAGAAATGGGGGGCACGAAGCGAAAGAAGTCAAAACGACAAGAGACGCTCGATTCGGCCCCCCGTCGCTCCCCCTGCGCATCGTCGGAGAAATCGATGCTCCCTAACTCAGCGCCACGCGGGCCAGGCGGACGCTGCGGACGTCCGTTCACCGTGACATATCCCGGGCTAAATGACGGGTTACCGTCAGCCCGCCTGCACGACGCTATCGCCGGCTTCGGCGCTGCCCACGGATGCCGGCACGTCTTCTTTCCAGTGACGCCCTGCCAATCGGGGCTGATAGTCCTCGACCCCCGCCAACTTGGCAATTTCGACCAGAAACCGCTTCGTCAACGCTTCGAGAACTTGTTTATCTCCTTCGTGTCCAAAGTAAGGAGTCAAATCAATCGGATTTCCCACCGTGACCCGCGCTCGACCAGGCATGTACAAACTTCCTAACGCCGTTCCGTCATACGGCACGCCACTGACGTAACATGGAATCACCTTTACTCGGGCCCGCAGGGCAATGAGCGCCGCGCCGGGGCGTCCCGGCAGCAGCAACTCGTCCGTCGTATTGATCCGGCCTTCCGGGAACAGTCCAACCAGCCCTCCTTGTTGGGCTAGCCGGATCGCCATTTTTGTCGAGGCGGTATCGACTCCGGCCCGATTCACGGGAATCGTATCCGTCGCCTTAAAAGCCCAGTTAAGAACGGGCATTTGATAATATTCGCGAGCAACCATCCAGTGCACGACGCGATCCGTGCAAACCTGGATCACGTTCGGATCCACGCCGCTGGAATGATTGCAGACAATCAGAGCTCCCTCGTCCGGGGAGACGGGCAGCGATCCGCTAACTTCGGTGCGCCAAAGCACCCGGGCGAAGAACAGGTTGCTCAGACATAGAAACGCCTGAAACAGAGTAAATCGGGTGCGCCGCCACGCGATCACGGTCCAAACGAGCAGCGCCAGCCCCAGGCCTGCGGTTATCGCCACAGCTACGATTGTTGCGCGATCCATGAAGGGCCTGTCGAAAGGGGGGGCTCGGGCTTGGAAATTGTCGTGCCCAAAACTATATCTTGGGATTGCTCCGTGGGCGAGCGATCGAGTCCGCGCCGCAAACGCAATTCTGGAGTCTTCTCACCATGCTCTTGGGCGTCGTCAGTGACACGCACGGACACGTTGCCAACACGCAGCGTGCCATTCGCATGCTTGCCAGCCTGGAGGTCGATCAGGTCCTGCATTGCGGCGACATCGGCTCCGTTACGATCGTCGAGCTATTCTCCGCCTGGCCGACCCACTTTGTGTTTGGCAATGTCGATGACGATCGCAGGGCCCTGAACCAGGCTCTCCGAGCCTGCGGCCAACACGGCTACGACCGGTTCGGCAGCTTGGAATTGGCCGGGCGTCGGATTGCCTGGCTGCATGGCGATGATGTGCCACGTCTACGCGAGACAACGACATCGGGCCAATTCGACCTGGTTTGCTACGGACACACGCACCACCCCGAACAGCACCATGAAGGCCGGACACTGGTCCTGAATCCCGGAGCGTTGTATCGCGCGCAACCGCATACGTTGGCCGTCGTGCAATTGCCCGAGCTAGAAGTCACGCATGTGCCGCTCTGACAATCGCGGCCGTGCGGTCGCTCTGGCCGACGAATGACTTCCTACCGGCGCTCAGACTGCTGAAGCTGAAAAAGTCAGCAACCTGCTAGCCTGCCAGCTTCGTGATACGGTTGATCGGAATCACGTCGGCCGTTTCGGTCGCGCGATACCGATACTGCATCAGATAAGCGTCTTCGGTGGTGTCTTCGTAGAAATCGCGCAGTACTGAAACTGCCCGAAATCCCAGGCTGCGGAAGAAAAGCTGCGCGGAAAGGTTCGTCTCGCGAACTTCCAACATGATGCGCGTGCGGCGTTGGGCGGACAGCTTGGCAAGTAGCTTGCTGAGCATTTGGGTGCCCACGCGCTGGCGCCGAAATTCTTCGGCCACCGCGAAATTCAACAGGTGCAAGCGCGTGCGGTGCAGCTCGTAAATCATGAACCCGACGACTTGGTCGTCGTGTTCGGCGACCATGCCGATACAATTACGCTGGCGAAGGCAGCGAATGAAGTCATCTTCGCTCCATGAAAACTCGAAGCCATCTCGCTCGATGTCGAGCACTTCCGCCATATCGCGGCGAATCATCCAGCGAATGTGAACCCGCAATTGCTCGCGCTGCTGAGGATTCATGTCGGCCTCCTGCCTGAGCCCTCACGATAGACGCTAAATGCGTCGCGAGGGGCAAAACTATTAATCACATCGTCGCACATTCCCTTGCGCACATGAGCCAGTGCTCGCACCGCAAGCACCTTTTCGATGTGACGCGCGTACCCTACCGGAATTCACGATTTGCGCCAAGGCGAGCCCGTCACCGGTAGGCTTTGGATCACGCTCGCCATCGACTCCTATCGACCGTCAACACCGGCACGAATTACAAGAAACAAACGCTTCTCGATGCTGGCACCCTTTCCGACAATTTGAGTCTTTAGTCTCGTAGCGGGTTGCGCCGCCAAGCTCCTGCCGGCTTGACGGGCCGAGCCGCCTCTTGCGTCATGTTTGTACGGCGAGTCGGATGGCTCGCTTGCCGCAACGGATTGGCTTCGAGATGAACTTCTGGCAGTCGCGCCGCGTCCAGGTTGCCCCCATCCGCACGGAGCAGCCGAGGCTCGCTCGTCGATTCCGGCCCCGGCGATTCAAACGGCAAGGCGTTCGATTCCGAGTGGCGGACCAGCCCATGCATCTCGCGATAGGCACGTTCTAGCCGGGCGCCTGCCTTGGGCTCAAACAGTTGGTCCTGGTCAGGATCATCTTTGAACGGATCGTCGCTCGGCATCGTCGGCTCGGGACCGACGTCAAACGGCATCCCCGATTCCGGGGGCGTTGCAGCGGGGACGTCTGCCGGCAGGGCCGCGGGAGTCTCCGGCGCGGTTGGCAACGCGTCCGGCGAAAGAGCTCCTTCGATCGGCGGTTGCGGAGGTTCGTCGCTGAAGGGCACGGCCGACGGGTCGGCGGCCGACGGCGGCGCAATCGGCTCGTCGCCAAAAAGGGGCACCTGCGGCTGACCTTCACCCGGCCGCGATGGAGCGTCACCAAACGGCGTTGGCAGCGGCGAATTCGATCGCTGATTCCCAGGCGCTGACATGCGCTCGCCAGGTAGGTCCGGTGTCATCGGTAACCGAGGCGAAGCGTCCTCTGACGAGGGCTCCGCGTCTGCTCCCGCGGATGGCACTGCCGCCGGAGTCGGAACCGGTAGCTCCTCGGTTACGACCGTCGCCGAGGCTTGCGTCACGGGCCAGCGACGCCATGTCGTCGGTACATAGCCGTACGGAGTCGCCGCAACGCACGGCCCCGTTAGCGGAGTTCCGCACTGGCCCTTGCTCAAGGGAGTTGCCCGATAAGGCTTCACCTGGGCACTCACCTGGGACAGTGCGCCGCACAACGAGATCGTTGTCACCGTGGCCAACGCAAATAGCTTAGTTTTCAGAGCCATCGAACATCCTTGTCCGCGTAATTAAACCTGTAACGGTTGCCGAGTCCGTGGTTAGCTAGAAGCCTGTTCCTGGGTTGAATCCGAGTGGGAAGCGGTTGAT
>CAZRCI010000036.1:0-50563 GCA_964598535.1 uncultured Planctomycetaceae bacterium
CTGACGGCCTCACGGGGCGAGCCCCGACGATGACAGGCCGACGAAGGCAAGCAAACTCTCTTTACAAGGTGGCTGGGCAGCCAGCCAAGCTGGAAAATCTCAGGTGCCACTGAGAATTCACAGCTTTCACACGACATCCCATCTCTACAGACTCCTGCACTCGCAAACTCGTTGGACCCGACAGCGAAGATTGCGCAAATGCCACGCTACTGCACTCTGCAAGAGCCGGCTGCCGTGACGATATGAGTCAGTCATACGCCGCTGCAATTCCAATCAACTTTCGACGGCGAAATTTAAACAGGTGCGCGCCTTGCAAGTAGATCGATGATCAGCTTTGCGAACGCTATCAGCGTGAGTAAACTCGAAATAGATGCAGGCCCCGAGCTTTGCCCGATATTCTCGAACGCCAGACCTCGCGCACGGAAGGCATCTGATCGCTTTGGTACCGCAGCCTTCGAGGTACATCGAAAGTCGCCTATGAATGCCATGCTGCCAACCCCCGACGAAATGATTGCGCATCTCGATCGCTTTGTCTTTGGTCAGGAACGCGCAAAACGTGATTTAGCCGTTGCCGTTTACAATCACTACCTCGGGGCGAGATATGCCGAAACACCCGATGCACAGTTTCGCGATCTCGACCGTCAACACATTTTGCTGATGGGTCCCACCGGAGCCGGCAAGACCTATTTGATTCGAACCATGGCTCGATATCTGGGTGTGCCTGTTGCTACGGCCAGTGCAACGTCTTTTGCGGAAACGGGCTACGTGGGCGATCATGTCACTAGCCTGCTTCAGCAACTTCTCAGCCTGACCAATAGCAATGTGGCTCGTGCTCAACGAGGCCTCGTCTTTATTGACGAATTTGACAAGATCAAGCGAGGAGACGGGGGCGGTCGGGACGTCTCGGGCGAAGGTGTACAGGCAGGACTGCTGACACTGCTGGACGGAGAAGAGACGACCATCCGGTACGGTGGCTCCACAGCGACGATTGATGTCTCCAAGATTCTCTTTATCTGTTCCGGTGCGTTCGTCGGCCTGGCAGACGTTATCCGCAACCGACTCTCGGCCGATGGTCCCTCAAGTTTTGGCTTCTCACCAGGACCAATTGAGGATCTGCCTGAGGAACTGTCTGAAGATAAGTTGATAACGTGCTGTGAGACTTGCGATCTGGAAAAGTTCGGCATGATTCCCGAGCTGATTGGACGTTTCAACACGATTACCGCAATTCAGTCCCTCAAGAAGCGTGACCTGATTGCGATCTTGACCGAAGTTGAAGGCTCGTCCTTGACAAAGCGACGCCTGTTCTGGAGCCTGCACGGCATCGACTTAGTGTTTGAAGAGGAAGCGATCGACGAGGTTGCCATAGCGGCCGAACGGCTCGCGACCGGTGCTCGCGGACTAAAACGCATCGTTGATCGAGCGTTGGACGGTGTCGACCACCGGATCGCCAAGTTCGCGTCCGAGGGAGTTACTCGCGTAGTGATTACTCGGAATACGGTCCGCAGTGGCGAGTCTCCGCGATTGGAAACGAACCGCATGCCCTCACTCGATGACGATCAATCTTCTCCATGCGTGGCAGAACGCCTGAGACAGTCAGCACTTTCTACCGATGACATTCGGTCGGATGCGGTCCCTGATGAGTGGCCCGTCACGATCTCAGACACGGAGGATTGGTCGGAAGAAGAAACGGTTTCGAGACTCAACTTCGTCAAAATGCAGTATCTGGATTGGGAACATGCGACGGACCAGGTACGTTTGTGGTGGAGCTCATTTGAAATCGTCAGTCTGCATCGCCACGAAAGTCATAAAGAAAGTCTGAGGATTGCGGAAGAACTCGTAATTCACCGCGCCACGATCGCCGAATACTACCGCGCCCAGGAGCTCCTCGAAATAACCGCTGACAATCCGCACCTTCCAACTTACGAGGAGTTTGCCGAGGAACTTGACGAGGATCAGGGATACGATTTATCAGACGACATATTTGATTTTTTCGAAGAATAGAATCCCCCGGTCTTGAGCCGCATTACCACGCGATTGTGGCGACTATACGAGTGCCCGATGCTTTGCGCGTAGCCAGTCCCACCGGTGCTGACTGGCGGTCGAGAGACCGAGTGACTACGCGACAAATCGTGATCTAGCTCGCTGAAAAGACTTGCGCCCTACTCTGGAATTGGTGCATCATAAAGGACGTTATGCGTCACCAGCGAATCCGGGAGGGGTTGTCGCTGGAACGTCGTTTTCTTGAGCTATGCAATCCGCACGGAGCAGATGACCAAGGAAATAATCACACCATCAAATAAGGATCTGGCGCGAGTTGGGCTGTCGAGTTTGCCGACGGCTGTGCAGTCGGCCGGTCCGCAGGGCGTTCGCCGCTTCCTGGAATTCTTTACCGCCACGATTCGCAATAAGAATACGCGGCTAGCATACGCTCAGGCCATAAGGCAGTTTTTCGATTGGACTGAGGAACGCGGCTTCACTTCGCTCGATCAGATTGAGCCCATGGTGGTCGCAGCCTACATCGAGCAGCACCCCAGTTCGAAACCCACTGTTAAGCAGCACCTCGCCGCCATTCGTATGCTTTTCGATTGGCTCGTCACAGGACAGATCCTTCCGCACAACCCAGCTACGTCTGTCCGCGGCCCCAAGCATGTCGTTAAACGTGGCAAGACCCCCGTCCTGACGGCTGACCAGGCTCGGATGCTCTTGGACTCGATCGACACCTCGACCATCATCGGCTTGCGCGATCGGGCTCTCATTGGCGTCATGGTCTATTCGTTTGCTCGCGTCAGCGCCGCCGTTGCCATGAAAGTCGAAGACTACTATCCCGAAGGAAAACGCTGGTGGCTGCGGCTCCACGAGAAAGGCGGCAAGCGGCACGAAGTGCCAGCACACCACAGCGCCGAGGAATACCTCGACGCCTACCTCAAAGCGACTGGGCTGGAAGACGAGAAGAGAACTCCCCTCTTCCGCACCATCGATCGCTCCGGGCGAATTACCGACAATTGCCTCACACGCAATGACGCGCTGCGGATGGTTAAACGCAGAGTCAAACTGGCAGGACTACCAGACACCGTCTGCTGCCATTCGTTTCGGGCAACTGGGATTACCGCCTATCTGGAGAATGGCGGAACAATCGAGAACGCCCAAGCAATCGCCGCGCACGAGTCACCCAGGACGACCAAGCTCTACGACCGAACAAGCGACGAAATCACGCTCGACGAAATTGAGCGGATCGTGATCTAATCTCAGGGCTTCGACAAGCCTCAGTCGGCCGCAGAAAAGTCATCCAAGAATTCGGACGCTGGCTCGACGCCGCTGACAAGCAGGTGATCCCGGGCCCGCGTACAAGCCACGAACAACAGATGTCGTTCCGTGTTGTAGACCTCCTCCAGGTCCGAATCGTCGGCCACACTGGAGATACGCTCTTGAAGTGGCAAGCTCTCATCGTCGCAAGCCATGACTGCTACCGCGCGGAATTCTAGCCCCTTAGCCAGGTGCATCGCCCTACCAAAGGCGAGGGCGTTTGGCAATTCGCAAAACATGCAGCCACGCCAACTTAGGCCAAGTCCGCCAGGGTAGCCCGAAAATTCCCCTTGAGCTGCCCGATTGGTTTTACCAGCCAATCATGGCTTCTCACACTAGACCCGATTCGACTCCTGAATTGGAATTTCAGAAACCTCGAACTTCGGTCAGTTCACACCGCAGAAAAATTTGAGTAAGGATCAGGGCCGTGACATGATTCCCGTACAAACTCAACCATGGAGGTACTTATGGAAGACAATAAACAAACGAAGACACCAAAGCAGAAAACGGACCTAGTCAGCGACAAGAACAATCCAGTGAAAGTCGTGCGACAAGGAGCAATTGCCGCGTCCATCTGGCTACGCCAGGCACCGACCGGATTTCCTTACTACGACTTCACGATCTCGCGGTCGTGGAAGAGCGTTGCCGGCGGGAAGACTGGGTATTCCCAGAACTTCTTTGACCGCAACAAAGCTGAGCTGCTGCAAGTAATCGAGGGAGCATGTACTTGGATTGCTGAGCAACAAGACCAGCTAGTCGCCCATGAAAGCGACATCTCGGCAACGGCTGCATAGTCGGCCGAGATCCACCACACGAGCCAGCCGATATCGGCTGGCCCTTCATTACTCAGGAGAACATGACGCAGAGTTTTGATTCACGTGAGCCACAACCCAAGCCGCCCCCTACTGATGCCGACGCGCCACTCGACTCGAAAGACTTGGCCCACCTGGCTGATCCCCAAACTCAGGAAGAGTACCGAAGGGCATATCTCGAACAACTTCGTCGCCGTGCTTGCCCAGGCTGTGGCGACGACGGATCAATTCCGGGATAGCTGCAACACCGATTCTCGTTAAACCTCACTATGGATATTCAAGGAGATAAAGTCAGCGACCTGATTCGAACACTCGGATCTAAATCCAATTCGATCGAAGCCCGAACGGCTGCCGCATGGGATCTTGGCATTCGCGGGCCGGAGGCTGAACCGGCCGTCCCGGTACTGATTGATGCCCTGAAACGGGGCCCTGATTCCGTCCGCGAATACGCAGCCTGGGCATTGGGGGAGATCGCTTCGACAGAGGATGCCATGCTGGCCCTTGTTGGATCGCTGCACGACCGAGTAATCGAAGTTCGACAATTAGGAGCAAGCGCGCTTGGAAAATGTGGAGCAAGTGCGGTAGTGGCCATCCCCGCCCTGATCGAAACACTTAATGATAGCGTTCCAATGGTGCGTATGGCCGCCGCGGAAGCGCTTGGCGAAATTGGCCCAGCGGCAAAGGCCGCTGTTCCGGCGTTGACAGAAGCACTCACGGATTCCAGCTGGATGGTGCAGGCGAGTGCAGCATGGGCGCTAAACGATATTACACCTGGCACTGACCACACTGTGAGCTGAGCCGCAAAATCGCCCCGCCCTTCTGAACTTGGCAATGCACAAACGCAACTGCCGCCTTGCAATGACGGTCGACACCCCCACTTTCAATGCAATGCAGCACGACTTGATTGTCACACCTTTTCGCCAGCTAAATCGGCCGTCGGTACTCGGTCAATCAAGATCCAAAGCATCTCCTGAACAGTCTCGATCGCCTTGAAACAAAACGTTTTGGTGAGCACCAGTTCTACTGCGGTTGAACCTGCCAGAAAGCCTTTCTCTAGGGCATACGTGCGGATTTCCTTGTCGGGATCATTTGTTCCCTGAAGTTCTCTTAGAATACCGCTTCTATGGACCACAATGTTGCGCAGTTTCTGCAGCTTGCTGACGTCTCCCCATACCTGATCCTTCCGAAACTCACGGACCTCACAAACCTTCTCTAAGTAGTTGGCCGCTTGTTCAATGCCACTACCCGACAGATCCTTTACGCCAAGAGCATATTTCTTGTTCTTCTGGAGCCGAGCACACAACGAGAACATTTCGTGTTCCAGATACGACAAGATCGAAACGAATGTTGCCGCGTTAGACATTGCCGGAAACGTGCTTCCTAGTTTCGAGCCTTCGCCGGCGTAATACATCTCAATGTATTGCCTCCGTTGCTCGTCGGGCTCATCTGACAGTGCCGTGCCACGCGATCAAGGTGCGACGCGTGAACCCGCTCCAAGGCCTCGTGGACGATTTCGATGTACTCTCTAAAGAGATCGATTTCGTCAGCGTGCGAACGCTTGAACGCGATTTTCCAGCCGAGTCCCCGTTGAATCTGCTCGTCCATGCGGTCGACACCTCGAAGAACTGTCAAACAAAGCGGCCGCCCGCAAGACGTCGTTCAAGCCGATTGTTTCGGAGTGAAAACGGCCGCACATGCTGCACTTCCAGCATACTAGTCGAGTAAAACCACATTCACAGCTCTGAGCCCCTTTTCGTTCTTCACCGTCTCGTATTCGACATTGGCTCCATCGGCAACGACATCGCCATCCTTATTCAATATCTCGGCAATATTCAAAAAGGCGTCGTCGCCCCCGCTATTCTGCTTAATGAAACCAAACGCCTTGTCGCGCCTCCAACCAGTCACGCGTCCAAATAAACGGTGGTATCGCCCAGATAGGGTAATTCGCGACTGTGACGAGATCTGACCACTTTGCTGACCCAGGACCGTACGGATCGTTTCCTGCGGCTTGTAAATCTCGTGCTTTGGAATCATGCAAAAATGCTTATCCTCTTGGAGTAGGTAGTCCACGAACGTGGCGATCGCTGATCGGCGTAGGTGGGCGGCACCGTCCTTCAAGAATGCACGAATCCTTTCGCACGACTCGGAATCGTACATGGGTGTCACCTCGGCCATTGATTCGATGTACACCCAATCCCGAAGAGCCCACGCGAGGTGCTGCTGGCCTGACGGGGCAATCTCAACCTTCACCGTTCCGTGAATGCCGTCAGCCGTCGGATCATAGCTCAAGCACAACCCTCGCTTCAGCATCGCGTCTAGGCAGGTCAACGTTGCTCTCGAATCAATATTCATCTCTTGGAAGTACGCGACTATCTCCGTGACGAGAACATAACGTCCATCGTTGTCCCGATTGCTGTACCAAGCTGCTTCCAGGAATTGAAGAATCCGGACCGGCAGCAAGGGAGTCGTCTCAAACTCTGGCACGAAGGTGTACAGGTTCTGAACGAATGAATGGACCGTGTGATTGTAAATGTCGTATTTGCCGCGAATCATCGCCATCTTCACGTCATCAGGATTTACCGTCATGCTCGTCTTCACGGTATATGCCGCCAACAGCTCATGAGCCTTCACGTGTGGCGAGGCTATGATCTCGCGGGTAAATTGCAGGCAGCGACGTATATCATGGTTTGCAAGCCGTCCGATCCAATCGGCGACCTGGCCAGTGTTTACGAACACCGTCTGAAGACACGCGGCAAAATGCTTGATGTCCTCGATGTCCATTCGCATCCCGCGCGAGAAGAAATACCCCTTTCCGCCTTCAGGCTTCTTTCCGGATTCCGCCTGTTCCTCAGCCAAACGTTTCTCGATGTACTCGATCCGCTTTCGCAGAACGAGATCGGTGGGCGGCGTCGGCAGAAAAAATGAATCCGTAAAGAACGACTGCATTGGACCTTGTTTTGCAAGTTGCCAGCTAGTCGTGTCGGTAATAGGCAGGATTACAAGGCAAAGTGCTTCGGTGCACAGCGAGTGCGCGTAGTTGAACACAGCCTCTTGAAAGGGCACATCGAAGTGATCTGCATTGTCGAAGACCAGGCATGGGATTTTTCCGTGTGCCTGGACTATCCGAAAGAGCATGTGGGTAATGTATTGATGAGGTCGATCACGACGTAGATCTTCAATGTGCTTTCCGAATTCGATCTTGAACTGAATCTTGTCGTTCTCGTAAAGATGCTTCCGGTTGCCTTCGCTCCATCGCTTGTACTCAGTAAAAAACATTCCCTGAATCTCGTCATAGCTTGGCGGGCCGTTCGGGAAGGCGGCCTTCTCCGCCGCTTCGAGAAAGTGTTCATCGAGCCACTTCGTAATATCTGCCGCACTACGGCCGGATTTCGACATGTCGATTCGGACAATCACGCACTCCTTCCGGATGGCCTCGGGAAGAATGTCCGCGAAGAATCGATCGATGAATGTTGTTTTGCCCGCGCCCTTCGTGCCAACCAGCAGCACGAGTTCGTGCTTCTGCATTTCCTTGACACGCTTGATCAGCTCAGTAAGTTCGCCCGTCTCCGCAGTGCTGATTGACTGAACCTTATCCCGCAGTTCCTCAGATATCCGTTCCAGCCCCTTCTCAGCGGCAGTGCTCTCACTCGTTGTCACGAAGCAAGCCCGCCGTGCCTCGACATCATCCTCGCCGCTCAGGTCTCGGAAGAATGATTGCATTACGCGATCAAGATCAGTGACCAATTTATCGGCCGGCATCAGCAGCCTCGAGTCCGGACTGCGCGCAATCGACTTCGTCGATTTCTGGCGAATCGGCTGACCTTCTGCCTGTCGGAAGATTGCCCGGTAACTAAAGTGCTCGACGTTTTCATATGCGAGAAGTTCGTAGAACGCTCTGAAATCCTTGTAAACTCCATCGAGACTTCCGAACACGCATGCTTGCCCGTCCAAGGTATTTGTCATGTCCCCGCGAGCGCCACGAAAAATCGCCCATTGTCGGCCATTTGTCACACACGCCAGCTCGGCACTCTTGTGACCGCAATAGTAAATTGCCTGGCTAATTCCTTCTTTGGCCGCTTCGGTATCCAAGGCAGCACCATTCACCTTGAAGTACCGGTTTGAGTGATCCTGGTTAATTCCGAGATCACGTGCTTCCTTTTTTGCCTCAACGATAAGCCGATTGAACGTCTTAATGGTGAGCGAGTAGTCGATGAATTTTTTGCCCGCAGAACTCTCCAAATGAACGTCTTCGATCGGCCATCCCAAAATCTCCACGAACATGGGGTCGATGATCTTCATCCGGACGTCGGCTTCGGTCTTAATAGAGTTCCAATATTTCGGTTCCTTCACCTTGTCGATGAAGACCTGGAACTTTTCTTTGGCGTTATCCATCGGTTCCATTTCATACGCCCTATGTGATATCGCTCCGCGTTACGGTTGTCGGCTCGATCGGCGAGCCAAACTGTTCATTTTCGGCTTCCCCAACGTCCCGTCAAGCGCGCTCACGTCCCGCAGCCAGGGCGAGGGCGGTCGCTACCGGCAGGATTGGCTTGCGATAAATTTGGAGACGCACGCCGCTACAAGATGATGATCTGCCCGACCTCGGCGTTGCTCGTAGCCACAAGCGCCAAAGCGGCTCCGTTCGGAGTGTCGTCTCGGGCACCAGATTTGTCCGGGTAATGCAAGCTCGCTAGGTATTCGGCCTCCGGCAGCTTCTCATTGATCAGAATTACGAGCTCCTCATCGGTGCAGATGATGACATCGTCGCCTTTGTCGCCACGTCGCTGGCCGCAGCGAGAAATGCGTCGGGAGTTTGCTTGGCCGGCCTGGTCCTTCCTGATCTGGCATGCCCCGAGTCTACGCCTCATCGGGCAGTTCAATCAACCTGGCCCGTCCTCATGAACCGCTCGAATACAGTCTCCTTGGTCATCTGAGGCGGCTCTTCCACCGCGGGACGATGGTGCTCTTCGTCAGGACGCCACCACCGTGCAAGTTCAGGCGCAGGAGCACGGCCTCGGGCAGCAGACCGATACCGGTCGTCACCTCGGGCACGAGCAAGCTGGAGCTGATTGTCAAGGTAGCGGGGGGTTCGAGCTGTGCCGCGGGTGAATACTTACGCTGCCAGCTCAGGCATTTTCGCGTCAAAAGGCTTCACAATCTGACGGCGATATCGAATTGCGTGCACCGACAGTAGATCCGTTCCCGCCTCTTTCCTCCGTTCGTTGACTAGTCGGAGGAGGTTTAGGCACTGACGACGGATCGGGGCGTATGGCTCCCAAGGGAGATTCCAAAACTCCCAGCCCAGCTGCTCGCTCGTTCGCCGGCAGGCGATGTCTATAAAACTAGCCTTGAGATCCCGATAAGCTCCGCGAGCAATTTGGACCCGCACCCGGTATCGACCGTCGGGCGCGGCCGGCTCATCGGGTGACTCTTTGCGAAGATAGTCCCCCCGCTTCACGCTGATCGAGTAACCGGAAAACTGAATCGGCACCTTGCGCGCATCCCGGATCGCAGTGGCCTCTTCCTCAAAAAAGAGGTGGTGACCGTGCGTCGCGGCCAGGATCCAGTGCCGGTCGAATCGCAGGTAGTGAACGTTGGCAAGCCCAGCGAGCTTTCGGCGGGCACGCTGCTGGCGCGATAAACCAACGCCATATTTCTCCATAAGCTTCCGATCGACTGCGGAAATCTCCTTCCCTTCCGGAACGACGCCGGTCACGTAGAACCAGTACCCGTGCGGCAGGTAGTTACAGGCAAGTTGCTGCACAAAGCCAGTTGCACTTGATGCCTCATAGCGATACTCCATCGTAAGTCCCCTCCTTCTCCAGATGCCGTGAAGCTTTCGCCAAATTGGCAACTCGAAAAGAAGGGGCTTGGATGTTCCAAGCCCCGGTGAATTTCCCTTTGATCGATCTTCCCGGGCGATTGCCGCATCGTGCGTCATCGCCACGCGAACGTTCGATCGAACCTCCCCAAGTGAAACCAATCACACCTTCGCAAAGCACCTCCAGTTGCGAATGAATCGCCACGTAGCGGCGCGCAACTCTACATTTCAAGTTGCACGCCGCTAATTCCATAGGCGTACCGCAAAAAAACCGCTACGGTGAATGCTGCCGTGTGCAAGGCACACGACCACTGTCCACCGTCAATTCACTGTCAAAGGACACCAGTTCTCCCGAACCAGTCTCGTTTGACCGCTATGCTTCCAACCAAGGATGTGGCCTGCGGGCGGGGACTCCAGGTGGAGCCCCCGCCTCATGAGGCCATGCCATTCTGACTCAACAACTGCTGTCATCCCTTTCGTCGTGGCATTCGTGCACCGGCACCACCCGTTAAGCACACCAGCGGACATGGACTGCCTTGCCCATGACACCGCCCAGCCTCACTCAGCGCTCCCGCGCTCAGCTCAACCAGCTATCTACTTGGGACACACTCCCCCACTACGGCTTTTGAATCACCTGACTGACTCGTCAGGCACCGGGGACCAACCCGGAGGCCGCAGTGGTTCCTGCGTTAGTCACTCTCTTTGCACTCTGAGTCTCGTGGCTAGCGGGTGTTATCCCGCGGGCCGCTGGCTGTATGTCCGGCCGCCAGGCCGGCATAGTTTCGAGCGCCCAATCGGGGCGCGCATTTCTCCGGGCAAAACGTAGAAACTCCCGGTTACCCATCAGCCAGGGCTGTTCACCGTCGCAGCCTGCCTATCGACAGCGCCGCAACATTCTTGGCATCGACTCTCAGAGCACTCACCGGCAAGCGGTTACCCGCCTTTCGTAGTTGAGCTATTCATGGTCGCCAGGCTTACTGGCGATCCCCGGTCTGGTCAAAGACCGGCAGCCGCTGTCACCAGCGAGCTGACTCCCTACGCCGGCCAACGTTGAGCGAACCTGGTAGGCCCGAACCCCGTGGGTGGATTAGCTGACGCGTGCAATCACGCACGAGCCAGCGCACCAAAACTTTGAGAAGTGACGGCTTTGGCAAGAACACCTGCCAAAGATTGTCCGCATCGCCCACGCTCGGGCGATGAATAGAAATCGCATCCATCGGATAGAATATCAGGATTAGTCTGCTGGGAAACAAAGCCAGCAGGATTACTCTGATAAGCCTCCGTCGAACTGGGCGAGCACCTCTCGATGCAACCCAGCTCTACAGCAAGAACACATGACGGATGGTTAAACCCGTCCCCTTAGTCGGCTGGTAAGGCCGATTTACCGGGCGTATTCCCGAATCAGAAGGCACGTCAAAGCGTTTACGATCATTGACGACCACAAGGCTATCCGAAACCCTGCGCTTGCGAGAATACCTTACAGTTGAAACGCTAATCAAGATTTTCTTGGAGGGACGTGAATGGAGGTTCTAAGCGGACTTTCGAAGTTCCTCTGCTTGGGTGAGCAGACGACGCGTCTCCCGTTCCAGCAGCATGCGTCGGTAAACACCGTGAAGCGCTCCACCAGCTTTTTTTGACCGATAATAGCCATCCACTAGAACCGAGTCCGCGGCCTGAAGAGCAACGGCTTCCAGCGCCAAGAGTTCATCAGGCGATCGCTCGTCAAGGTAGTCATCGATTGATTTCTGAAGAGGATCAATCGCAGGCTCGGATTGAAGTGTCGGTGTAGCGACAGCCTTTGTTGTGGCTGGTTTTGCGGAAGGAGGCTTTGCTGACACGTAGCCCTCGCGAATTGATTTCACAAGGTACCCAGCCGGGTTCCGGATTGCCTCGCGTTCCTTGGTCCGAAGGAGACGCACGAGAACCTCCAACTGAGTTTCCACAAGTTCAAGCGGGTAGTCCCGAAGGATCTCGACAACGACTGACGGAGTGACGCCGCTCTCAACCATCTTCTGCTGAAGCTCTTTGGCTTTTCCATCCGGGAGTGCATCGGGAACTGGTTTCGACTTCTGCACAAACACGACTCGCCACTGGCCACGCGAGATCTTCACGTACCGATTGGCGACAGGAAGTGGCTCAAGAAATCCGACCTTTTCCAGCTCCTCGATTGATGGTTGCAGCCGGCGCTTCAGTTGGGCAGTGTCGTAATTTCTTGAGAGACCAATGTGTTCGCAGGCGAACTCCACGAGATCGAATTCCCAGCGAGGCTTGTGGTAAAAGCGTTTGTCGAGAAAACGGTACATGCGTTTCGCGGCTGCGAATTCTAACTGGCGATAGAGGCGAAGGTCGATTGATTTTAGATAGCCAGCCTTGAAACTGCGAAACACGACGTCGTTCCAAGTAAATGACGAGAGCGGCAGTTCGCTCTGCCGCAGCTTCATTTTCTTCAGTCGACGCTCCTGATTGTAGAGCGTGACGTGATCGAGAATATGAAAGTTCTCGTCGACCCAGCTTAGCGTGTCTTTATCCCACCACGCTCTGTCGTAGTAGAGCGTTACGCCCAGCCATCGCTTCAGGGATTTTTCAAGACGTTCGTAGCTGCGCCCTTCATGCCGCCAACCGAGAATTTGGATTAGCTGATAGCGACTGAAGTTGACCTTGCGATCGTTGAATCGTGTTTGCTTGGTGAGCTGAATGAGTCCCAGAATGACTTCGTCATCTAGCGAAGTCGGAAGTCCGTACTTGTCGGACGCGGAGATCGTGAGTCTGCGAGTGATCGTTTCTGCCTTGCCGGAATCGTAGATGCTGTCTTCGAACACCAGAGTCTTCTGGTTGTCGGGGACGCGATCTGCAATTGCGGCTAGTGGAAACTCAGCGAGATTCAGCTCGTCACGGCCATCTTCGAGATCAAAGCCGGGAATTGGCGACCGTACGTCCGTGCTTTGATTTTCCTGAGTTCCCTCTGCCACTCTTCCTCAAACGAAAAAACAACAACACGCTGCTCTGTTGTTGCAAGTTACTTAAAGTTATTAACACAAGAGTTACGCGCTGAAAAGCTCTTTTTTTCTGCGCACTTAGATCGGGTTTTTCTGTCTCGTTTCACCGTATCGGCTGCCTGAACCCTGTCTCGTTTCACCGGGCTCCCTGCTTCATTTCCCCGTAGTTCCCTGTCTCGTTTCACGGTAACGGGTGGCCACCTTCCTGCCTCAGTTCACCGTACGACCCTGACTCGGTTACTGTAGCTGCACTGACGACGATCTGCGTCGAATCTGACGCGAAGGTGACGTTGGCGATTTCAGATCTAGCCTGTTTTATCACTTTGAAGGAAGCCCCAATGAAAAAGGCCGCTTCGATTCACGGTAGTTTCGATGAGTTTCCTGCACGGGTTCCCTCTAAGGGCTTTTCGTACGCGACGCCCCGGCGCTGTTTCCGTGAATGGATGAAGAATGCACGTACGTTTGCAAGCATGCTTGCAAACGTACGGCAAAGTCAGCCGACATGCCAACAAGCACGTAAGAATCGCACGCAGAATGCCAGTTGGTCAGAAAGCTTCTCAGCCAACATTCTCGCTTGCCTGCCATATTGCCGCGCAGCATGAAAATAAACCTACTTGTCAACCAGTCTGCTTTCGCGCTACCGTCGGCAAATGATGATTGTTTGCGCAAATTCCAAAGGCGGAGTGGGGAAGTCGACGATTGCGACACACCTCGCCGTGTGGCTCCATGACTTCGGTTTCAAAACGGCGTTGTTGGACGCTGATAAACAGCGTTCGAGTTCGCAGTGGGTCGCTGAAGCCGAGCCAAAAATTACAGTCCGAGTAGCGAGTACTCCCGAGGAATGCCTCTCAGCAGTCCAAGAATTAGCCCAGAGCCATGATTTTGTGATAGGGGACGCTCCGGGAGGGCTGGAAGATTTAAGCCGAACCTTGCTCATCCTTGCCGAAATCGCCATATTCCCGATTTCGCCGTCGCTACTTGACATTCGGTCCGTTGTCGACGCCACCGAGGTTCTGCGTTTCGCCCAAGGAATCAATGGAGGGCGGCCTGAAGGACGGCTGGTTCTCAACAAGATGAAGTCCCGAACTCTTCTTAGCCAAGAGCTTCGGCAGGAGGCGCCGCGGCTTGGAATCCCCGTCGCCACTAAGACCATTCGTGATCTACAGGTGTACTGCGATGCCATTCAGCAGGGCACCGTTGTCACTCGCATGCGCAGCAAGGGACGCGGCGCTGCTGCCGAAATTAACGCACTTTTTACCGAGCTGTTCGGCGACTACGTCACGCGGCTCATCAATGAACGGAGGAAGATAGCAAATAATGGTTAATCGAAGATCGCTCGCAGAAGCAATGACAATGAGTCCGGAGAAAGTGGCTTTTATAAAAGGTGATACCGCCGCAAAGGTAACTTCGCGGGAAGTTGCGCCAGAATCAACGAAACCCCGTGAAGAAACCATCGAGGTGCCAGAGCCAGCGCCCGCCAAGGAGGTACGGGAAGAGAGGAAAGGCAGAATTGTCCGGCGGCAAGAGCGGCTTCGCACGGTGCTTCATCAGCCTGATGCTAATGAAATTCTGGACCGGGTTCTGGTTTCCCTCACAATCCGCCTCCCGCATCGCACCGCGCAGGCACTAAGGAGGGCTTACTTGGAACAACGTCTCGCGCACTCCAAGCCAGATACCCAGCAAGAGATTGCGCAAGTCGCGATCGGCGAATGGCTATCCCGTCACGGGTTCCTGGACTAGCGAATCCAAGGCGGAGGATTGGAAACGTCCGTGGTCGCATCGTTTGAACTCTTTCGCATCACACCAATCGCTTTTACCGCTGCGCGGCAAATCGCGACTGGAGCAGTGTCACCAGTCACTTCGCCGAAGCAATAAAACTCGGCAGTCCATTGCTTCTCTGTCCCGTTCTTGTGCGGAGCGAGCAGCTCGCAACTCAGCCGAAGATCACAACGCCACCTTTTCGCCATTTGCTCCACTGCGATCCACGCATCCTGTATGTCTTCGCTGGGCCGCCACAAATCCGCCACTGCGCGAAGGCCGCTAGCGTCTACCCAACATCCGCGACTTGTACCTTCCATCCTCTCGCGTTCCCATTCCATGACGAACTCGGCAACAAAACTATCGAGTACGCCGCCTGCCGAAAACTGCTGAATGTCCTCAAAGATGTGGAGCCATTTGCCCTTTCGGACAAGTTCCTCATCCATGTTATGAAACTGGAAGTGATCCATTGTGCGGAGGCTCGTTGTCCCGAAGAAGCCTTTCTCACGCCTTCATCCGGCCGAAGACATTCCGTAGACTGGAACGATCGTGATGCCGCTTTTCTGTAGCCTAGCAATCGTCACGCAGGCCACAAAATCGATTGTGTCGACTGCGACGGCTCGTTGGTCGCGTGAATCGCCCGTTCTGATTCGTTCCTCGCAATAACCCATATTGCCAGCTTGCCTCGCAGTCAATTGCGTTGGATATACCTCAACTTATTTGAGGGTTAGCGATAGGTGTTTTCCGGCTATCGTATCGATAAGTTTGAGTAATCAAACACCGCGGTTCGATGAATTACCTAGTGTTTCATCAAACCAATTCAGCACGGATATGGGGGAAGCCTAGGTGGTTATGACTCTCCCTCACGCATTGGCGCGGTCACGCAGGATAAGTCCGAAGCTCCGGCAGCATTTCCGTTCGAGAGCGTGCTCGGTCGCCCTGCTCTGCGTTTTCGCCTTTGGAGCGGAAGTTCGTGCCGACACCGCTGTTAAGTTGGATGATTCTAAATTCGAGGACGTCGAAAGTCGCTCGTGCCTTGCTAACTGGGCAGCAAACGAATGGCGTCTACTGCCACATGACGGTCAGTGTCGTCCCAAGACATTGCTCGCTTGGAGCACCATGGAGCGGACATATGTCAATGGCACGGAAGACGAGCCGCTCCAGTCCGACCGTCCGGACTTCACGGAAGCTAGCACCACAGTCGGACTTCGGCGACTGCAGATCGAAATGGGCTACACGTACATTCGAGACAACAGCGCAGCAGCAGAAACAAGTGCTCATTCATTTCCCGAGACGCTCTACCGCATCGGGTTGTTCGCCGAGTGGTTTGAGGCCCGCATCGGATGGAACTACGGCACGAATCTCACTCGCGAGAATATCGTTTCAAGCGTGTTCGATGGCGGAGAGGATTTATACGTTGGCGCGAAGCTAGCCCTCACCGAGCAGGATGGATGGCGCCCGGAGATGGCAGTCATCTTGCAGACCAACTTGCCGACGGGGCACACGGATTTGACGTCCGGGGAAGTTGAACCCGGCATGAACTGGCTTTACGGCTGGGACGTCACCGAGGTCGTCGCCATCGGCGGTAGTACCCAGGTAAACCGTGCTCAAGACGAGGCGGACGTCGATGACGATCAACTATGCACTGGGGGACAAACTCGGCGGCTATACCGAGTGGTTTGCTTTCTTTCCAGCGGGCTCGGCCACGGATCTTCCTCAGCACTACATCCGAGCCGGCGTTGGGCTCAATGACGCGGCCGATGATTTCTTCGCCGGCTCAGGATCCGTAATTCGATTCTAGGCAATTATTCTTTAACGTTCAGAATGCGGAGTTTCGGCGGCGCTGTAACGATTGCCGCACAAGCGAACAACGAGTTACGCCACAGCTCCGCATGGCAAACTGTGACCGGACCCAGGCCTCTTACATTGAAGGACTAAGGTTCGCGATCCAGTGGACCCGTCAGTTTTCAATTGAGCTTC
The DNA here is from genome assembly GCA_964598535.1 of uncultured Planctomycetaceae bacterium. Taxonomy (GTDB): domain Bacteria; phylum Planctomycetota; class Planctomycetia; order Pirellulales; family PALSA-1355; genus JALHMI01. The sequence goes on from CAZRCI010000036.1 coordinate 16,671, forward strand.
CCTGTGTTCGCGGAAGTGAGTCGCGGCGGCGTAGCTCCGTTGCTCACGGAGCGCACCAGGGACTGCAAGCCGGGATGTGCATGCTATATCATCCTGGATGACGCGGCCGCGTTTTATCGAGAGATCACCGAACGAGGGATCAAGCCGGCCGAGGCGCCGGAAGACGCGCCGTGCGGCACCCGCGCGATGCTCGTCGTCGACCCGGACGACAACCGGCTGCGGTTCGCCAACACTAAGGGCGCGTAGAAGCACTAGGATGCGGCGCGAATCGTGGCCGAATCTGCCGGTATCCTCCCCCGGGCGCGCAGCGTGTGAAGGCATTCAGGATCAGCAGGTCTGCGAATTCGAACTTTGACAATCGTCGATCGACTTCTCCGTCCGCAATCTGCGCCTGCCCTTGCTCGAATGGCAGCAAAAAGCTTATCGCCACCCGCGGGCTTTTGACCGAGGAGATTTCTCGAAAGTGCCCTCATTGACGGTCATCGCGACTTGGTGAGATGAAAGCTTAACCGGGCTTAACGGGCAAACGTAGAAACCGCGGCAACTGTGACTCGTCCGGACGTTCTTTACTTTAGCCGCGACAAACAACCCCAATCTGGAGGTAGGCGTCGGGGCTTGCAATCGCGTAATCGTCGCATATCATCAACGTTGTTTTTGTTGGCAATCGGGCGCGCGATACGCCAAGTCCCAGAGTCACCCTTAATATCAGGAACTGGTTATGCGCTCCTTCAAAGTTTCCGCGATTCTGCTGCTTGCCGTGATTTTCGCACCATACCTTGCGCGTCCTGCTGCGGCCCAGTGGGGATGGTTCGACAATGACCACCATCACCACGACCAGCAAGGACACCGTATCGACGATCAAGGGCATCACATCGACAATCATGGGCACCACACGAATCGTGGCATCTATGATAATGATGGCGACTATCACTACCAGCAGCCGACATATCGATACCAGACGAACTATCCACAGACCTACGCTCCCAGCAACGTCCTACCAAGACCTGCCGACCCCGCGCACTCAGGTGAGCCCATCAAGATCATCTGCCCGGCAGGCATTGGGGGAACAGTCAATTACGCGCTCAACACTTACCAGTTCAAAATGAGTGCGGGTCAAACACATACGATTGGGGCGGATCGGGCGTGGACAATTTCATTCGGGCGTGGCGGCAACTTCGGGACGGCGAAATACTCCCTGACACCCGGCACATATGCTTTCAAAGTGACCGATCAGGGCTGGGAGTTGCAGAAGCAAACGGCTATGGCCGCACCTCAACTGGAAGCACCAGCACCTCCGGCACCAACTGCATCCGTCGCGCAGTAACAGTTGAATACAAGAGCAAGGCACCAGCCCCGTCAAAAAAACGGGCTGGTGCCTTCTCTCATTTGGTGTGGAATCTTGAAAATGAAGCAGTCGCGGGTCGACCAGAATCGCACACTGTAGAATACCGCCAATCCCAGGCAGTTTGTCAGGATTGGCGACTGCCGCTTTCGCGAGTGAAATCGGTTGATCTTGTGTGAGCTGGACCGCCGCACGAACCGCGGCCGAGTCTGCCGATCTCGTCGCCCAGCTCGCCACGCTCACCTCCCCCTCGCCAGCACTAAGGCACAAGCCAATCAGGCCACAGCGAAGATAGGTTCGACAACCGGTGATGAGATTTGGGGCGCGTAGTTAAGTACTGAGGCGGAAGGCCGGCTGACCAGATATTTGCCAGCGTCCACGCGGGGCGAGTATTCAAATTCAAGCCACACCGCCGTTTAAGTAATGGCTATCCGAACTTGCACGCAAAGACGCACCAACTCTTCTCGGACCGAGGATGAGTTACTATAAATTCCTCGAACCACTTTGCGCGGCCCATGATGGCTTGCATCTCTCGTCGGATGGATTTCAGCGAAGGTGCGAAGTTTGACGCAAGCATAATTCCATCCGGTCGCAGGTACTCCTGGTAGCGAGCCACGGTGCCAGCGGGGTCGACGAAGTAGTACAGGACCTCGTTAAAAATGATGGCGTTGAAGGATTGGTTGGCGTTAGGAATGAACTTCTCGGCATCGGCGCATTGAAATGTCGCTTCCGCGTGGTTCTGGCTCTTGGCCTGGGAAATAGCTTCGAGGGAAAGGTCAATTCCGCAGTACTGAGTAAAGCTACCCGGCCATAGATGCTCAAATAATATTCCTTCGCCGCATCCGATATCGAGTACAGATCCCGGATGCTGGTGCTTCCGCATTAGAGCCGAGAGCAATGCATACCGGGGCAATTCTTCTTCCGAATGAAGATGTTGCCAAGCCTGGGTACTGTACTCGCGATCCCAAGCGTCCCTTGAAGGCATCGCGCGCCTAGGTCGCGGCAGGAATTGCGCGAGTACGTTTTCTAACAAATCCCTTCCCCATTCGATCATTGGTGATACCTCGTTCAATTCCTTTCCACCGGTGGCCGGCCCGGACCGAACACGGGAACCATGGTTTCAGTCCCGATCGGGCGGTCGATTGAATCAGCCCCCAAGCTGCCGGTCAGCATCAAGCCTTCAATTGCAATGCGGTTGGCGTTGAGTTCCTGCAGCGCCTGCAAGTAGGTCGCGTTGGCCTGAAAGAATGTGCGCTGGGCAGTAAGCACTGCCAGGAAGTTGACTTGCCCTTGCTGGAACTGCAGATTGACCAGGTCGAGTGACGACCGCGAATCGGGTAAAATCTTCTTCGTAAATGCCTCGACATGGTTGCGAGCATTTGAGTAGGACTCGAATGCCGATGCCAGTCGATTACGCAAGTTGAGTTCGATGCGACCAACATCCGCCTGTGCATGGCGCAAATCGGCGTAAGCAGTCTGAATGTTTCCCTGGTTTCTATTGGCAAAGGGGATCGGAACGCCAATCTGAGCGTTGCCGATCGTGTATTGCGAGGCGTTATCGTACTGCAATCCAAGTTGCACATCGACATTGGGTATGGGTTCTGCCTGAGAGCGTTCAAGTACCGCCCGCGCGCGGCCAACGCTAGCCCGTGCACTTGCCAGCTCCGGACTCTGCGACATCAAGCGAGTGAATACTTCGTCCCACTGCAGATTTGGCATTTGTGCGGTCAAGTCGCCGGCTAGATTCCGTGGAGCTATACCTGGTGCACCAATTACCGACGATAGTCGGCGCCAGGCCGCGGCATATCGATTCTCGGCATTTTGCAACGCGACGGTGGCCGAAGTGAGCTCGATGCGCGCCTGGAGCACCTCGGCATTGCTGACCTGCTCACCCTTGAACTGTTGCTCCGTGACGGTGAGTCCACGCTGGGCAATTCCGGTAAGCTCTCGATTGAGTGCCAGCGCACGCTGTGCGATCAACACGTCGAAGTATTCAATGCGCACGTCGTTGAGGATTCGAAGACGTTGGGCTTCCAAGTCCTGACGGAATTGGGCGATTTCCTGGCTCCCAATCGCCTGATTGAGCGCAAGTTTTCCACCGCGTACGAATTCCTGGCTGACGAACGCTCCTTGCTGGCCAGATCTTGCGTCATTTCCGATTTCGCTACCTTGATAGCCCACAATCGGATTGGGACCCAGCCCACCTTGCAGCCAGCGGCCTTGCGCCGCCTGAACTCTCGCAGTTGCCTGCGCGAGCGTGGGATTGTTTTGAAGGGCGATGCTTTCTAGGTCTTCCAAACTCAATACATCATCTGACCCCGCCACTGGCAATCCTGGCTCGATGAGCTCCGGCGCCCTTGGCAAGTCCTGCCCCGTGGCCCCGGAAAGAGATGGTTGCACCCGCGACAAGCCATTCTCGACTTGTTCATTTGAAGCCCGCACGACTTTCGATGGAACCGAGGCTCGATTCACTACGTTGTCCGCAGCAGAAATGACGGACCGCACTGCCGTTGGGGGCAGCCTCTCCGCTGCGCTAGCAGGCCGAGGCCAGGGACTTCTTCGGACTTCCGATTCCTGTGACAGCGCACAGGACGCAGGACCGGCCATCAGATAGGCGACGGACCACACTAAAGCAAGCGCTGGCGAGCGTGAGATCGCCGCGCGGCGAGTGAGTTCCAAGAAACACATAGTGAACTTCCTTGTTCACGAGTTGTCCGATGTCAACTACCGGGTCGCAGTAGTCGCAACGCGTTAAATACGACTGCGATGGACATGCCAGTGTCAGCCGCGATTGCGGCCCACAGCGAGCCATGCCCCAGTAACGTTAGAACGACAAATATGAGTTTCACGCTGAGCGATGCAAAGATATTCTGTCGAATGATCGCCAGCGTGCGTCGTGAATGGCCAATCAACCAAGCAATTCGAGACAGGTCGTCGCTCATCAAAGCGACGTCCGCCGTCTCGATCGCGACGTCAGTGCCCGCAATGCCCATGGCGATGCCTAGCGTTGCCCGTGCCATGGCCGGAGCATCGTTCACACCGTCGCCTACCATGGCGACGTACTGATAACGGGCGACCAGATCCTCCATGGCCGAGACTTTGTCCTCCGGCAATAGCTCTGACCGCACTTCGTCCACGCCAGTCTCTTTCCCCACAGCTTCGGCCGTCCCGCGATTGTCACCAGTCAGAACAATAACGTGCTCGATACCAACTGCCTTCAGTTGAGCAACGGAATGCGACGCGTCAGCACGAACCCTATCAGTGACGGCGATGAGGCCGCAAACATGGTCATCATTGCCGATCACGATTGCGCTTGCGCCAGTTTGTGACCAAGCCACGAGCTGATCATGCATCTCGGTTGTCTCTTGCGCGCGCTCTTCTAGGAAGCGGTGCGAACCGATCCAGACAGGCTTACCATCTAAAATCGCCGTCGCGCCTTTGCCCTTGAGCACCTGAAAATCTTCAACCGGCTGGAAGTCCACTCCTGCGGATTTCGCGTAGCTCGTTACCGCACGTGCAAGTGGGTGTTCGCTTCTCGCCTCGATAGCAGCCGCAATTTGAATGAGCTCTATTTTTGTGTGACCAGAAAAAGGAATCACTTCCTTGACCGCAGGCCTGCCTTCCGTGAGCGTTCCGGTTTTATCGAGGGCGATCGCTCTCAGTTTCGCGGGAGTTTCGACATGCAGACCGCCCTTGATTAAGACGCCTTGGCGAGCGGCACTTGTGAGCGCGGCGACGATACTGACTGGGGTCGAAATGACCAGTGCGCAGGGACAGGCGATCACTAGCAATACGAGTCCTTCATAGAACCATTTCGTCCAAGCGCCATCCCAAATGAGCGGCGGCAAAACGATGACCGCCAGGGCGAAGGCCATCACCGCGGGCGTATAGTAGCGGGAAAAGGTTTCGACCCACTGCTCGCTGGGCGAACGTTTGCTTTGCGCTTCGCCGACCAGCCGCACGATTTGAGCGACCGTCGTGTCACTGGCCAATTTCGTTGTTTGAAATTCAACCGTCCCGTCTTCGTTGACCGTTCCGGCAAACACTTCACTCTTAACGGCCTTCGGAACCGGTGTTGCCTCGCCGGTGATTGGGGCCTGATTTACCGTGGTTTCACCTTTCGTAATGCGCCCATCAAGGGGGAACTTTTTCCCCGGCTTGACGAGAACAAGCGAGCCGATCGGAACCTCGGCGACATCCATTTCACCAGGAGGCGAATCAAGCGCGGAACCATCTATCATCTCGCCGAGCCGAAGTACGTCGGCCTTTGCGGGTGCAAGTGCCAGCAACGCGGCGATTGCTCGTCGTGCTCGGCCGACAGTCCAAGCTTCTAGCGCGTTCGAGAACGCAAACAAGAATGCCACCGCCCCCGCTTCCAAGTATTCGCCGATGAGAACCGCACCGGCGACGGCCACGGTCATCAGCAGGTTCATATCGGGTCGCAGCTGCGTGAGCGCTCGCCAGGCTTTGGGGACAACGAACCATGCCCCGGCGACGATAGCGCCCGCATAGAACACTCGCGCAAGCAAGGGGACCGCAAGTGCATCCTGCGCTCCAACAACTGCGTCCCAACCGCCAACCGCTATCTGGATTGCTGCACCGACTATCAAAAGCGATCCACTCACCGCTGTCATTGTCAGACGCCCCCACCTCGACCACCCGGCGAGTTCGGCCTGCTGGTCCTGCCAGGGGCGGGCCTTGAGACCGGTACGGGCGATGGCCTGGAGCAGCCGGTCAAGCCCGACGCGCGCATCATCATAGTCCACCGTCAATTTGCCGTTGAGCAAATCGAAGGCTAGATCACGCACGCCTGGTACAGGCAACAAGGCGTCTCGTAAGAGAGTTACCTCTTCCGCGCAGTCCATGCCCAGAACTTTTAAGACAGCGGTTGCCATGGTGTCACGCGGCCTTGCTTTTGAAAGCGGTGCAAATTGTGCCGCCATCGATCCGAAGCCAGGTCGCCGCCCGCTCAGCGGCCACTGAGTCGTGGGTAACCATGACAATGGTGCATCCCTCGCTCCTCAATTCATCGAAGAAGTCCAGCACCACGCCTCGGCTTTCCGGGTCGAGGTTGCCGGTCGGTTCATCGGCAAGAATCACCACGGGCGAGTTCGCTAGCGTTCTCGCCAGGGCGACGCGCTGCTGCTGGCCGATGCTCAATTCGCACGGCTTATGATGCATTCTATCGGCTAGTCCCACGCGCGTTAGCAAGCTCGAAGCACGTTCGACCTGCTCGGCCGCCGGTTTACCGCTCAATGCTAGCGGCACTTGCACGTTCTCAAGGGCCGACAAGTAGGGCACGAGATTGAAAGTCTGAAATACGAAACCAATAAGCTCGCGTCGCACGCGCGCACGCCGTTCAATTGACACGTCGTACAAGGAAGTGTCACGCAAGTAGACCTTGCCAGACGTGGGTGAAAGCATGCCGCCAAGCATCGATAGCAATGTCGTCTTGCCACTCCCGCTGGGACCGACGATGGCGACGTACGATCCGGTCGGTATCGCGAGCGATTCCGACTGGATGGCAGTAAGCTCGACGCCTCGTCGGGAATACTTCTTGGTTACGTTGTCCAAATGAAACATCTTGCTAGATCTCCTGAAAGCAGGTGCACGGATCGAGTTGAGCCGCACGTCGCGCCGGCCAGTAGGCCGCTACGAGCGTCACAATGAGAGCGGCGACGACGGCCAGCGTTACAGTGCCCAGCAGCGGAGACACCGATGCTCCTGCCCACAGCGGCCCTAAGACCACTGCCAGCAGTAGGCCGACTAGACAGCCGCCAATGCCGCCTGCCAGGCCCAGCCAGGTGGCCTTCAGCAAGAATAGCGAAGCGATGAAACGCGGTGTGGCGCCTAAGGCCATCAGCGTGCCAATCTCACGCCGCCGCTCTCTGACGTTCGAGGCCGTAGCGCTCGCCACACTGATCCCGCCGACCAAGACGAGCACCACCAGCACAAACAGGGAAGAACGTGCCATTAGCCGGTTGACACCGACCTGCGTTTGCACCACTTGCGAAATGGTGACTACGCGCGTACCCGGCAAGAGCTGGCTGAGTTGCGGCACGAGTTGTCCCGCCGCGTCCTCGCAGCAGCCCATTACTTCGATGGCACTGACGACCTCGCCAGTCTTGGCCAGTTGCTGCACCGTATGCAAATGGGCAAATACACGACTATCGTCGACGGTCCCGGTAGGAGGCAACACTGCCAGCACCGAAAACCGTTCACCGAAGAGATCAATCGTCGAGCCCGACTTGAGCCATAGCTTTTCAGCTACGTCCGCACCAATGATCGCTTCGCGTTCGCCCAGTTGTTCGACTGATCGTTGGCTCGCCAGCGCTTCGGGCGCCAAACTATCTGCACTCGGTTCGCACGCAGCTTTTTTGCAACCTACATGCGCCTTCTTCTGAAACAAGTTAACTGTATCCCAAGCTGCTTTGGCCTGAAACTCTGACTGTGGCAGGATTCCCACGAGTGTCAGCGCCTGGCCCTCAAGCTGGATCGGAAACGACAGCCGTGGCGAAAGTCGTTCCACGCCGGGCAAACCGGCCAACAGGATCTGGGTAGCCAGTTCCTCTGGAATTGTCAGGCCGTTCTGATCTGCAGAATAGTAGTCCTGCAATGAGGCAGCCTGCGGCAGCACCAAGATATTCGCTCCCAATGACTGCAATTGCCGTCCGACCTCCTGCTCTGAGAAAACCGTGATGTGCCTAATCGCAACTAGCGCAGCCACACCGAGCAGAATTGCCATGACGCAGGTGGCGACCGCCGAAGGCCGTTCCCAAATCTCCTTCCACACAATTGTTCGAAGCGTCATGGTTACTTCCTCTTATTGCTTGGGGCCTTGGTCGCCTGCGGACCGTGATTGTGCTTGCAATTCGGGTCTTCACAGCACTTGCCGGCGGCGTGCAATGCGGATGCCATCTCGGCCTTCGTGGCTGTCGACGCAAACTTTCCGACCAGAACGGCAGGCGGGGCCATAAACACGATCATGGAGCCTTTGACGGTGACGGGATCGATCTCCATTTGCTTCAAGAACTGTGCTTCAGACGGATCGTTTGACTGGACCGCGATTACCCGAATGCGATCCTTGAATTCCGGGTCGGCCTGAAACTCGCTAACGGCAGCGGGAGTCGTGCTGCGTGTCGAGTTGCTGACACACACCATGACGAGCTTGCGTTCCTGCATCGCCTTCAGGCAATCAGCCGTTCGAGGTGTGACAAAGGCCGCCGCGACTTGCTGTGGCGAGATCTTTTGCGAGGCCAAGGCGGTGATTGCACCGTTCGGAGCGACCGCGAGCACAAACGGCAGCGGAGCCCTGGAGACACCAAACTGTTGAATGATCGCCTGCTCAGCTGGATTGGTTACCGATACATACGCGACCTTCGCGCGATCGGCGTGGCTAGCGAGGCTCGCTTGCACGCTTTGAACCATGGAGCGGGTCGCCGCATTGTCCTCGCGATAGAACAATAGAAATGCATATTTCTGCTGCGCAGCACATTGCTGGAGCACTGTTTGTGCTCCTCCGTTGTCCTGCGCGGACGCCGAATGAACGCTAGTCAGCGATAGCAGAGAAAATGCCAAGCCCGTAAGAAATCGCCTCATTTGAGGATCCTTTCAAGTGAGAGTCATCCGTGAAAACAATTCCGTGAGTTTAACGCACGTTCAAGGTGCTTTGTTCTCAGCACCTCCCTTGTGATCTTCATCGTCGTGTTGTTCGATTTCGCCGACAAACCGCTTGCCATTGATGTCGACGGCCAAACGGCCTTTAGATCCGGAAGCATCTAGTGCGTCGCAAAGTGCCTGATCTTCGAGCTGAAAGCACGAAGCCATGTTTGGCAATTCATTACCCTGAGTGACGGCGGCGAGTTTGAACTGTTGCGGAGCCCCGCTGCTCACCATATTGACGATAAGTTCCGGCTGGGAAATCGGCACGTTCTTCTTGGCTTCCCCGTCAAGGATGTAAACCGTCACACGATGAGTGGCCTCGTCGTGCACAAGCTCGGCGTGGTATTCCTCATTCGAACCCAGTTCGATCAAGTGGCCATTGTGGGGGCCAATGTGCGAGTGGCCACCGGCGGCATGGTCATGCCCGTCGTTCTCCTGATGTACTTCGGGCGAATTCTCGCTCGTGGCTGTTTGCGTTCCGCATCCCGTCAGGACACTCAGAGAAAGAATCGCGAGGCACGTAACTGGCCGTAACTGAAAACATTTCATGAGTAGTTGTCTCCGATCAGAGTTGAATCAAAGAAGTCACATCCACCGCCGGTCACTCGTCAATTGTTCACTGGGCGACCGCGACGTTGTGATGGACCGGCGATGCTGAAGCAGCGTCGCCGGTGATTCTCGCGACTCGCCGTAGATCGCCCCCAGGAAGAAGGCGATGAGTGCTGTTGTTAGTAGGCTGTTCATGGTCTCGGCGTCCAAAACTTTTCCGCGGTGCAACAATGTCTCGAACCCTGGTGATCCTAACCGTGCGATCCCGCCATATTGCCAACTGGTAGTTTCAGTCGGGAGTCCGGTAGGTTCGGCGGTTCTTCGAACCAACCATCATCCAGTTCATCGCGATCCCCTTGAGCCAGTTGCTCTTCCGCATCGCGTTTGCCGAAGCACCAGAACAGAGCAGGGTGCACAAGGAAATCGAGAAGCGTGGAACTGATAAGCCCGCCCAAAATGACCGTCGCAACAGGATAAAGAATCTCTTTGCCCGGCTCTCCCGCCGCCAGCACCAAAGGAATCAAGGCAATACCTGCGGTCAGCGCGGTCATCAGCATCGGAGCCAATCGCTCCTTACCTGCTCGCTCAATCATCTGGGGCGTGAAAGATTCACCCTCGTGGCGAACCAGGTGCAGGTAGTGGGCAATCAGCAAAATGCCATTGCGGGAAGCGATGCCAGCGAGCGAGATAAAGCCCACCATACTGGCCACCGTCAACGATTGCCCTGTGATTACCAGGGCTGCGACAGCGCCGATTGCGGCCATCGGCAACGCGGCCAGCACTTGCAGCGAGAGGTTAACCGAACGGAACAGCGTGTAAAGTGCCAGAAACATGCAGGCGAGTGAGATGAGGCTCAACAGCCCGATCATCCGCGTCGCATTACGCTGGCTTTCGAACTGCCCGCTGAACTCGACAAAGTAACCGGTGGGCAGCGTTGCTTGGATTGGAGCAATTCGTTGCTGGATGTCACCCACGATGCTGGCCAGATCGCGGCCGGCCGTATTGCACTGGACGATAATTCGCCGCCGCACATTCTCTCGATTGATTGTGTTCGGACCGCTGGCCTCGACGACGTCTGCGACGTCACTCAGCGGAATCTGCCCGCCGCTCGGGACTTCGAGAGTCAATCGCCGCAGTTGTTGAGGGTCGTCGCGGAACGTGTCGTCCAATCGCACCAGGAGGTCGAACTTCTGTTGCCCCAATACCACTTCTGAAACGATGGTTCCATTCATCGCCGTTTGAACGACTTCATTCACGTCGTCGGAATTTAGCCCTCGACTTGCCAAGCGTTGGCGATCCAACTCCACGCGTAGCTGGGGAATCTCAATTTGCTGTTCCACCATCAAGTCTTTAACGCCGGGCACACCCTCCATTGCCGCCTTCATCTCATTCGCTTTTGTGCGAAGAATGTTCAAGTCGTCTCCGTACAACTTGATGCCGACCTGCGCCTTCACACCCGAAAGCATATGTGAGATCAGATGCTGCAATGGCTGCTCGGCAGCGATCACCACGCCCGGCACTTGCGTTAGTTCTTCGCGAATGTCTTCAAGAATTTCCTCGCGTGTCTGACCCGCATTGGGGTCGAAGCTAACGATGATCTCCGAGACGTTGACGCCTTCGGCATGCTCATCCAGTTCCGCGCGGCCTGTACGTCGTCCGAAGGCAACAACCCCGGGAATCTTCTTAAGCCGCTGATCGACCATGCCGGCGATACGGTCCGATGTGGCGAGCGATGTCCCGGGGGGCAAAAGCACGTTTACCTGCACCGATCCTTCATTGAATGGTGGCAGGAAATCCCGTCCGAGCTGCGTGACGATGAAACAGCTTAGAAGTACGGCCGCCGCCACCGTTCCTAGAATTGGCCAGGGATGCCGTACGCTGAATCTGATCCCATAGCCCGCGATCCCCTTAAGAACCCGCAAGAGCAGACCATCCTTTTCGTGGTCCATGAACTTGGCGTTGGGTAACAGCCAGTACGACAGAACCGGAGTGACTGTCAGTGAGACGAGCAGTGAAGCCAGAATCGAGACAATGTAGGCAACCCCAAGTGGGGTAAAGAGCCGGCCTTCGATACCTCCCAAGGCAAACAGCGGAATGAACACCAGCACTACCAGAATCGTGCTGAACACGATCGAGTTGCGCACCTCACTACTCGCCTCGTAGACAACGCGCAGCGGGGGCTTAGGATTGGCGAGCTGCTTGTTTTCGCGCAAGCGACGGAAGATGTTCTCGACGTCGACGATCGCATCGTCTACCAACTCGCCAATGGCCACGGCCAGGCCGCCGAGCGTCATCGTGTTGATCGACATGCCGAACCACTTGAAAACAAGCCCCGTCACCAGGATTGAAAGTGGAATCGCGGTCAAAGTGATGAAGGTGGTGCGAAAGTTCAGCAGAAACAGAAACAAGATAATGACGACCAGGATGCCACCGTCGCGAAGCGCCTCGATGACATTGTGGATCCCTAGTTCAATGAACCCTTTTTGCTGATAGACGTTGGAATTGATTCGGATATCTGCCGGCAATGATCCTTGAAGCTCATTAAGAGCTGCGACAACGTTGTTGGTAAGTCGCCGAGTGTCTGCCCCCGGCTGCTTCGAAATCGTGAGCATCACGGCAGGCTCACCATTCACGGCCGAGTCGCCGCGTTTGACTTGGGGCGCTTCAACCACTCGGGCAACATTGCGCAACAACACTGGACGGTCAGCGTTCGGCCGTACAACCACGTCCTCCAGCTCGCCGACTGTTTGAATACGGCCGATCGAACGCACGAGAAACTCGTTCCCACCTTGATTCAAATAGCCGCCCGTTGCATTGGCATTGCTCTCCGCAACGGCTTGCTTGACCTCCGACAGGGTCACGCCGAAGGTCCGCAGGCTGTCCGGATTCACGAGGACCTGATACTGTTTGCGGCCGCCACCCATCGTGATGACTTGGGCAACGCCAGGGATCGTGAGTAGCCGTTGTCGCACGACCCAGTCGGCCAGCGTGCGAACTTCCATCGGCGGTGTCTTTCCGCCTTCGCTCCACATGCCAATGTGCATGATCTGGCCCATGATCGACGAGATCGGGCCGAGTTGGGGCTTAATTCCGGCGGGTAGGCGGTCGCCCGCCACGGCCAGCTTTTCGGCGACGATCTGCCGATCCACGTAGATGTCCGTGCCCCACGCAAATTCAACGTAAATCACCGATAGTCCGACCCCCGACGAGCTCCGAACAGCTTGTACTCCCGTGGCACCGTTGAGGACCGATTCAAGCGGGAAAGTGATCAGCGTCTCGACTTCCTCCGGCGCAAGCCCCGGGGCTTCGGTCATGATTGTGACGCGGGGCCGATCGAGGTCGGGGAAGATATCAACCGGCAGATGGTAGAGCACGTATCCGCCATAGCCCGTGATGACGAGCGCCAGGGCGATCGTTACGAGCCGATAGCGAAGCGAAAGCCGAATGATGCCGTTGAGCATGGACTAGGTCCGCGAATTTAATTAGTGGTTGTGTCCCGCGTGCGGATCGATTCCACCGCCGGTCTTAGACTTCAATGCGGTTTGCAATTGGAACGCGCCCGACTCCGCGACAATGTCGCCCGGGAAGATCGAGCCGTCGTTTGCAATGACCGCCCATGCCTGGTCGCGATACTCGACATGTACAGGCCGACGATCGAAGTGATCGCCATTGGCCTGGAAGACAAATGCTTCGGTGCCTTCATGGGCGACCGCGTCAATCGGGAGCACGATACGATCTTTCCATTGCTCGACCGGGAGGTGAATCTGAACACGCTGGCCGGGTTTGAATTCCCAGTCGAGGTATTTGCGGCCGTCCGCCGCTTTCGTCTCTCGCAGTATGCGGTTTGGTAACGTCACATAGAACCGGAAAGCTCGCGACTCGGGATCGACCTTGTTGGCCATGAACGCGACGCTTAAATCGGTGACCGCGCCTTCGGATTGCCCAGATTTGTTTTCCAAACTGGCCGACACTTTCCAGTCCTGAGCTACCGCATTGCTGACAGCTTGAACGTCCTGTTCAAACGCTCGCCCCTCGATAAACAGTTCTTGGTGATCGGCCAGCACGAATAAGACGTCACCAGCCGTTACATGTTGCCCCCGCTCGACGCGTAGTTCTTGCACTTGTAGCGACTGCTGAACGCCTTGGCTCACGTTGGACGCCACGTCCGTAGGAACGGCAATCGACAACTTTTGAAGCAGCTTCCTGGTTTCAAGAATGTCCGCTACTTGCTTCTCGGAGAGTCCATGCAGGACCAATGTCTGGCTTTGGGCACGCAGAATGGCTTCCGCCTTTTGCTTCTCGTAGTTCAAGTCGATGAGCGTTTTCCCGGCGATCGCGCCGTCGCGAGTCAGGCGTTCCACACGAGTAATCTCGCGATTGGTCACGTCGAGGGACTCCGCGGTCCGCAGTAAGTCTCCCTGCGCTTGTACGAGTTCCTCGTGCGTAAGACGCATCTCAGCGAGGAGCTGCCCCGGCTCGACCGCTTCACCGTGCAGTGCAGCTATCTGAGTGACGACTCCCGTCATCGGTGCCGTAATTTCAACAATTGTCCGTCCGGGCTTTTCCGTGATGATGCCAGGTACGGTGATCGTTTTCTCAAACGGCCTGAGTTCGATCGTGGCCAGTTTGAGCCCGATATTGCTCCGTGCTTGATTGCTCAGTTCAAGCGAATTCCCTTCTTCGTGCCCGGCATGGTCGTGATTGTGCCCGGCCTCCTCGTCGTGTTCAGCCGTCTTCACGGTGCGCTCCGGCGGCTGTGAGAGCAGGTTTGCAAGCCGATCTCGGGTGGCATATGCCGCCAACAATGCTGCTGCGGCTCCCGCCAATAGCAAGGCGAGATTCCACAAGTTGCGTCGGATAAATCCGGGGCTCATAATTCACACTCTCGGGCAGTCCAGGATCCGCGCACGGAACTGTGCGCCGAAGTTCGACAGGGGTAAAGAAGCGCGCAGGCGACGGCTGCCTGGGTAATGGGTGCTGTCTACAGCACTGCAGTCCAGGCGTCGCTAGCAGTAGATGCGCGCAATCAGATCAAGAGGATCTGATGCAATAGATGCAGGCGAGTCGGCGGTTCGACAGTTTCGCTGTCGAGCCTGGCGACCTCCGCGAAGTTCAGAGAGTGTTGGGCCGGTTCCTCGACGAGGATTGCCGAACTATGGGCGAACAGTAGCCCAAAATCGACCGCCGAAGAACTGCCGCGCAGGAAGGTACAACTGCCTTCGTCGCACTGCTTCGCTGGGGCGTCATGGTTGCCATCCTGATTGCCGCGGCCATCTTCTTCATGGTCGTGCCCGTGCGCCTCACAGCACTTGTGCGCTACCTCTGCCTCAGCAGCATGCGCATGGTGGCTGCAGCACCCGGCAAGCGAGTGCGCCAGCACTACCAGCGTCAGGAGTAGGGCGATGGAACGATTCATGCGAAAGCTGCGAACTAGACTCAAAGCACTTCATGCAATCATCAATGGATATCGGCCGCCGGTCAATGCGACCTGAACAGAAATTCTGGTTTTAACGGCGATTTAAGCAGTGAAGGTTAAATCTCGTGCGATCACTCTGAATCTCGCTGACTACCGGGGGGCGAGTATGGTAACGCCATCCCGGCAAACCAAAGCACTGCAACGATCACATCCCACTGTCTGGGCATGATCCCACAACCTGATGTTCAAGTGCGGAGCAATGTGAGGTTCGTCGACACCGGAAAATCGTCACCACAGCTGGAGTTTCCGCTGGCATTGACGGTTCGCTGCAACGTGGTCGAACGATCAATCGGCCGGGAAGCAGCAACTCGCACTGCACGAGGCATGGAATACAACTGGGATGCGACGCGTGAGCCAGACGAGCCTGAAATTCCGTGACGGCGATCTACGATAGACGCTGGTTGCTCCTATGACTTCACTCTGAACTAAAACGCACAAGTAGAACTCACGAACCGCTTCAGCATATGCAGACCACCAATCTCGCAGGGCGCACGCCGGGTAAAGAACTTTGTCCCCATGGCTTCGTATCTGACCTGCAAACCGTGAAGAGAATGCAGCCGCACGAATCCGTTGACAAAGAATTGACACCATACAGCCGATTTAAGCCCTTTACGGTTGCTCTCTAACGCTACGCTTCCCAAGCAAATATGCACTAATTGCCATTCTATTAAAGTGCGGAAAGGGACAATTCAAATGCCCATCGCTCCGAACCTGATGCGACAGGAAGCATCGCATCATGGTTTCAAGCGGCTGCCTTTTACCGTCGGGCTAAGCGTGCGTCGGTCACTTCGACCGAACCCTTCACTGCGTTTATCATTCAACCCATTCCCCCGGTTTTTTAAACAATTCGACGATCGGGATGCCCTCGCCGGCGGGTTTGCGCGCGTACCGCGTTCATCCATGCCGCTCTAAGCGTCGCTACGCTGAATTAATCGAGTGCAAACCTGCGGAGATCCGAGCACCCCAATGATCGTTTGGCTTCAAAGGGCGGGCAGAGACAGGCATTCTCGGGGCAACTGGCTAGCGGCATGACGTAGATCGCAAAATCTCGCCCTACAATCTGCATCGCTGTCGAGACGGCGTTTGGCGTCAGTTGAACTGGTGATGGCGAATCGAGCACCAACAGTGTTCTCAACATGAGATCGCGATTGAAATAGCACTCACCGATTGTGCCCACGTTCTTTTCGAATCGCTCGAACTCATCCTCGGAGCTGAAATACGGAGCCATTCGGCACCACCGCCGAAGCTCGTCCAGTGTCGTCGCCTGCGTTCCACGGCACTCTGGCCGCAGAAACGGACGCAGTTGCCGGACTGCCAGTGCGCGATCGGTCTCGCAATCCAATTCGACGCCGAACTCTTGCCGGCCACGGACGGCGATAATGACTCGCTGATCGCTGCATACCGTCCAGTGCTTTCCATCGATCGAGACAATACTCGGCGCTCGCAGCCAGGCGATTCGGGAAAACGCATAGCAGATAGCTCGGATCGCTTCAGTGTTGATGACCGTGAAGGAGGACAGACTTCCCCACGCTGGCACCACCGGATGCGATGCTGCCGCAACAACGCTTCCCAGGAATAGCCGCCGGTCAATCTGCATGATTCTGTCCTCCGTGATACGTCACTTCGACTGGTTGCAGGAATCAAGGCTAACAGACGCGCCCTCGATCGTCGTCGAGTTTAGCCAGGTTGTGATGTCCGCTGTGTCCGCGAACACCGCATCCGCCTTCCGCCCGTTGCACGGTTTGCATGCGAGGGCGAGATTGAACTCCGAGCTCGATCCGCCTTTTGACTTTGGAACAATGTGGTCGATCGTCGCACTCTTCCGAGTGAGCTGAATGCCGCAATAGGAACAGCGGGGGTCGAGCTTCAAAAGAACTCGCCGGTGCTGCATGACAATCCGTCGTTCTTCAGGCGTCAATGCCGAAGCTTTGTGGCGTCGACGTGGCTTCCCTTTGTGGCAGGATAGGCACCATAGCCGACCGTTGATCAGCTCAGAAGACTGCCGGGTGACTGCGATACCGCACACTGCACAGTTGGGGCGTTCGAGTAGTTCGACTTGCCGCCGAGTCAGATTGCGTTGCCCATTCCCTCCGCTCATCCGTGACTTCCTCAGCTGACCTTCACCGCCCTTTGTTTTCGTCGCCTATCAATCATAATCTAGGCAGCGAAAAGTTGCTCGCGTACAGCCGGGGGATGGGGCCAATAGGGCATTGCGTTGATGACATTCACTCCGACGAGCAAAGGATTTGCAGGGCGTATCCAAGGTTGGCGCAAAGACAGGTGGGGAAGGATTAAGTAGTGCCACCAATCCGTTGACACACACTTGACACAGAATGGGCCATTCAACGACCCTGCGGCTGCTCTCGAGGTTCGCCGTTCGTTCTAACGTACGTCGAGAGTCCGCTGCAGCGGGTGCAGATGACATTGAGGATGCAGGACATTCACAGCGCCAGCTTGCGCTCTAAGGCGCACTGAAACCTGAGCTGGAGGATCCGATGGCGCGATCGAGTTCGGCGAGCCGCTGGTGGTAGTTGGCAACAGCTTCGAAATACCGATCCTGAATCGCCAGAAGTTGCCGTTGCGATTCGATCAATCGCAGGAAATCGAGACGTCCGGCGGTGTAGCTCAATTTGGCGGAGCCCACACTTTGCTCAGCTGCGGGCAAGATTCGCTCCTCAAATACCAGCACGGCCTGCCTGCTCTCTTCGACTCGGCGATAGGCCTGCTCAACTTCGAACATGATCTCATTGATCCGACCATCGAGAGTCGCCTGCTGCTGCGAAAGGCGGGCACTCGCTTCTCGAATCGCTGCCCAACGCTTCTGCTTGTAGACAGGCACGTTCATGTTCATACCGATCATGGGTTTCAGCGGATCCTCCTGCCAGAACGTGTCGTAACGACCGAAGAATTCGGCGTCAGGAAGAAACTCCTTCTGTGCCAGTTGAATCGAGTACCGCTCTGCACGAATGCGAGCTGACTGCGCAGCCAATTCGGGTCGACTAGCGAGAGCCTGAGCGCGGAGCTCGTGTGCCGCTGGCAACCGGACATCGCGTCGTAGTTCAGTTGGCGGCGGAGGCAGTGGGGAATCCGGTGTAACCAAAAGGAGCGTGTTCAGCCTGGCACGCGAAACCTGCTCCATCCGTGCAAGCTCCAAACCACGCCGTTCCAAGTCGGCCAACTCCACGTCGGCCAGCAGAATGTCCTGTTGTTCAACCGCTGCTGCTTCGTAGCGTGTCTGCGCAATTTCGCGGAAGCCCGTGAGCAGCTTGGTTGATTCTTCGAGCACAGTCAATTGCCGATAGGCCAAGTAGTACTGGTAATAGGCCAAGCGCGTTAACTCGGCGACTTGGAGCTGCTGCTCTCCAGTTTCGAAGTAAGCTGCATTCGCCTGAGCGCGTGCGATATCGCCTCGCAGTCGTCGCTTACCCGGCCAAGGGAGTTTTTGAGAAGCCTGAAATGCATAAGCTGACTCAACCTCGCTATTGCCCCAAGAACCTGGTCCCAGCATCAGTCCGAACATTGGATCGTCGAGAGCCACTTCCTGCGGATATCGCTGGGCGGCCGCCCGCCAAGCCTCAATAGCCGATTGAATGTCAGGGTTGCGGGCGATCACGGCCGGCACGAGCCATTCGAGTTCGAGATGCGCTCCCGGCTGTGGCACGTCGCTGCCAGGTATTGGCGAGTTGGCGATAATTTCCTCTGCTCGCGCAAGCTGGGCGGCGGGGCGACTATATTCGGAAAGCTGCTGCGATGGCGCCGTAATGGCGACTGCGGACGCAACTCGAACTACGCCGCTTTCGGAGATCCCTGTGTGCCCAGTGGGCGGAAGCGGCACTAAGCGCGCAACGGGCGGCGCTGGCGCAGAGGACTTCGCCACGGAAGTCTCGGTGGTCCGACATCCGAAAGACGTGAATCCAACAGCAAGCGCAAAACCCGCGCATGCGACGCGAACTGCGAAGCGCATGACCTCTCCTGATGAAGTGCGATCCCGGGGTCAGCGGGTTAGCAGGTCGAGACCCCGAGCGTGCCGAAGTGCAACGGCCGTAACGTTTGTTCGGCGTTTCCGGGATAAATCGCCGGTAACCGCTGTTCGGGCGACACAGCCGTTAAAATCAGCACACTTTACAGCCACCCCCCCCTTTTTGACGGGGATTGGGGAAATCCGGCGTTTACTCTGTCTCGGCGTGCCCTTAGACTCCTAACTCGCGAAAGTTCTGCCCCGCCGTAAACAAATTCGGCCGGTCCGCCGTATACTTAAGATCATGCGACCGCAAAACCTATCCACTCGAAACGTGCTATTCGCCGCTTTGGCGGTGGCGGTCGCGTTGTCAGGTTTCCAGGCACCCGTCTCTTGTGCCACTACGCTGGCCGCCGCTGCCGCCAAGCATGAAGCGGCTCCAAGAAAGTGCGTCTGCGGCGGAAAAGGCAAATGCTGCCTCAAAGGTTGCTGCGTGGCGAAACGCGGGAAGCCCGCCGATAGTCAGTCCGGCGCACCCGCCAAGGTGCAGCGCAGCGATTTGGCAGTCATGGCGATGCACGAGTCGCTGGTCGGCGAGTTGTCGCCCAGGTCGTTCCCCAAGCCGAGTTCGCTTGAATCGGCCGCACCGTTTCAACTGTGCACCCTCATCACCGAGCACACTTGTCTGCAAGTGTGATCTAGCGCCATCCTTGCGCGCGCTCCGTAGATCGTGAGCGATCTCTAGCAAGGGTTCTGTGCCACTTGGGTAGTCGCTGACTTTGATGTCGCGCACATCCCTTTCTGTCTTTCCGTTGGGATAACCGTATTGCTCTTTTTGATCCATGCGCGTGCGCGCCAGGAATTGAGGCAACAATGAGCCAGCCTGATCAGATTCCGCCGACTCAATCCGAAATCGACTCTTCTGTCGACGTCACGCCCCAAGTCCGTACGCGCTGGCAGCAAGCCAAGCTCGTTTTTCACGGCGTCGAGGTGAGACTGCGATTCATCGCGATCTTTGTCGGGATCGGTCTGCTGATGGCCTACTGGACGACCATCGAGAACTACTGGGATCGTTGGACTCGTCCCAGCGATGTCGCAGGCGTGATGACGGCGGACAGCGAGTTCTATTGCCCCATGCATCCGTCCGTCGTTCGCGACACCCTGGAGCCGAATGGCGAGCTGCCCGACTGCCCGATCTGCGGCATGCCGCTTTCGAAGCGAAAGAAGGGCGAAGCGGCTGAGCTACCTGCAGGGGTGCTCGCGCGTTTGCAATTGAGCCCAGAACGGGTACAGCTCGCTGGCGTGGGCACGGTCGAGGCCAGCTACATGCCGCTATCCAGCGAAGTGCGGACGGTCGGCTATGTCCAGTATGACGATAGTCGATTGTCGGAAATCGTCACACGCGTGAGCGGTTATATCGAAAAGTTGTTCGTGGACAAGACCTTTGAGTCTGTCGCCGCTGGCCAAGAATTGGCCGAAGTTTATAGCCCGCAGCTATACAGCTCTGCTCAGGAATTGCGCCTCGCGCAGAGAAACGGCAACGCTGAACTGGTGGCAAATTCCCGGCAGCGATTGCGGCTGCTGGGGATCGACGAGGGCGAGATCGACGAGATTGTTGCGGATTCTAAAGCCCGGCCTACTCTCTTGCTGCGTTCACCGCAGGCCGGCCACGTAATCGAGAAGAACGTCGTGCAAGGTGCGGCCGTCGAAGCAGGCACGGTGCTGTTCAGAGTCGCGGACCTCAAAACGGTTTGGATCGAGGCGGATGTCTACGAGCGCGACTTGTCAATTTTGCACACCGACCAAGTGGTGGAAGCGACCGTCGAGGCATTCCCTGGTCAGGTGTTCAAAGGCCAGATCGCACTGATTTATCCGGAGCTAAACACGGCGACTCGCACAAACCGCGTCCGCGTGCTGCTGGACAATCCGAAGTCTCAACTGCGCCCCGGAATGTTCGCGACAGTCCTGGTAAAGACGCCCGTCAGTGAGACCGAGCCCTTTCGCATGCTGCTTGCAAGCCAGCGCACGCCGCCAGCCGAAGCTGACGAGAAAGCGCTGATCGCATTTCAAAAGAACTGCCCTGTTACCGGGAGACCCCTGGGAAGCATGGGCGAACCAGTCAGGGCCAAGTTAGATGGGGCGCCAGTTTATCTCTGCTGCGAAGGGTGCCAGGAACCGCTCGCGGACAACGAGAGCGAGTATTTAGCGCGACTTGGGCCGCCGCCCACGGGTAGCGT
The DNA here is from genome assembly GCA_964598535.1 of uncultured Planctomycetaceae bacterium. Taxonomy (GTDB): domain Bacteria; phylum Planctomycetota; class Planctomycetia; order Pirellulales; family PALSA-1355; genus JALHMI01. Next base: position 37,895 of record CAZRCI010000036.1, read on the forward strand.
CCTGGCAGTGCCAGAGCGCGCGATTATTGACACCGGCACCCAGCAGATCGTGTATGTGGAGCGCGAACCCGGGCTGTTTGAAGGAGTTGCGGTCAAGATCGGACCACGAAGTGGTAGCTATTATCCCGTGCTCGATGGCCTCGCGGTTGGGGACAAAGTTGTCGCAAACGGAGCATTTCTTCTCGACGCCGAAACACGATTGAACCCGGCGGCTGCCGCGGCCTATTTCGGAGCAAGCGGAAGCGGCTCTGCAGCCAATCAGGCTGTGGACTCGACGCGACGCGAGCTCAAATCGCTGACTCCAGGGGAGTTGAAGAACATCGCCAAGCTGGCACCTGAGGATCAAAAGCTTGCCATTGCGCAGCGGCTCTGCCCAGTAACGGATGAGCCATTAGGTTCCATGGGTATGCCCATCAAAATTGAGCTCGCAGGGACCAAAGTATTCCTCTGCTGTAAAGCCTGTGTGAAGCGGGCAGAAGCAAATGTCACAAAGGTACTCGAAACGATCAAGAAGTCCGCGGATTCGACAGCAGATCGGGCAGCTATGAGATCTTCACAGCCACCTGGGCACCAGCACTAGTGGCGCCGCAAACAGGATGACAAATCAGTGAATAGATCGTTTGGTTACAAGGCGAAACAGGCAGCCGTGGCTGCAAGTCGGGTTAGCACTCGGCCTCGGTCGAGCCGGTCGGCACCACGGCTGCCGTTATTGCCAGGAGTCACGCAGCCATGATCGAGCGCATCGTTGGGTATTCGATTCGCAATCCATTTGTCGTGATTGCACTATCGCTGATCGTGGCGGGGTGGGGCATTTATTCGATGTTCCGCACGCCAATCGACGCCATTCCCGACCTTTCGGAGAACCAGGTGATCGTCTTTGCCGACTGGATGGGGCGCAGTCCGCGCGAAGTCGAAGATCAGGTCACCTATCCGCTCTCGGTGAACCTGCAAGGCCTGGCTGGGGTGAAGGCGATCCGCGCGACGTCCGAGTTCGGCTTCTCGATGATCAATATCATCTTCGATGACGACATCGATTTCTATTTTGCCCGCCAGCGAGTTCTCGAGCGACTCTCCATTGCCGAGACGTTCCTGCCCGCCAACGTCAAACCGTATCTTGCTCCCGATGCGACTGCCCTTGGTCAGATCTTCTGGTACACCGTCGAAGGCGATGGCTATGACCTCGGCCGGTTGCGGGCAATCCAGGACTGGTTTGTTCGCTATCAGCTTTACAGTGTGCCAGGTGTCGCGGAGGTCGCGTCGGTCGGCGGTTATCCAATTGAATATCAAATCGACGTCGATCCCACGAAGCTCCGTGCATACGATGTCTCGCTCGGCGAACTCTACTCGGCGGTTGCACGATCCAATTCTGCGGTCGGAGGTCGCGTAATCCAGAAGGGTGGCAGTGAGTTTCTGATTCGCAGCGTTGGGTGGATCGAATCGTTGCGGGACGTGGAAAACATCGTCATCAAGCGAGACGGAGGGACGCCGGTCTACGTTTCGAACGTCGCGTCGGTGCAGTTCGGATCAGGCCCTCGCCGCAACAGCCTGGAAAAGAACGGTAACGAGACGGTCGGCGGCGTCGTGCTCATGCGGTATGACGAAAACCCGCTCGAAGTCACCAAAGCCATCAAACAGAAGATCGGTCAATTGCAGGCGGGACTTCCCGACGGAGTGCGAATTGTTCCCTTCTATGACCGCACGCGACTCATCGAAAGCGCGATCCACACGGTTAGCGAAACTCTCATCGAAGAGATCTTGGTCGCGAGCTTGGCCATCATCATCGTGATGCGGCATATCCGCAGTGCACTGATCATCTGCCTGACGCTGCCCATGGCCGTGCTGGTGTCCTTCATCCTGATGCGACTTCTCAATGTTCCATCGAACATCATGTCGCTTTCCGGAATTGCGATCTCGATTGGGGTGCTGGTCGACGCGGCAATTGTGATGGTCGATCAGGGAGCGCATACACTTCACAAGCATTTTGGAAACCGGAAGGTTCACGGCGACACCAGGGAGTTGCTGACCCCCGCCCTGCAAACGGTAGGTCGCCCGATCTTCTTTTCGATGCTGATCATGATCATCAGCTTCATTCCAGTTTTTGCGCTGGGCGGAATGGAAGGCCGGATGTTCCATCCGCTCGCCTTCACCAAGTCATTTGCGCTCATTGGCGTTTCGATTCTGGCAATTACTCTCGTGCCGGCGGTTATCCCATTGTTGATCCGGGGGCGCGTCCGGTCCGAAAGCGACAACTGGATTGTGCGTCGCGTTATCGAGATCTATCAGCCGGTACTCAACTTCCTAATGGACCATCCGTGGCCGATCGTCTGGGTGACCGGAATCATTTTGATCGTTGGGCTAACGCCGGCCGTCATCGAGGGCACCTTTATATGGACTTTCTTCCGCGTGGTCGTGGCGCTATCCATTCTCTCCGCATTGTGGGCCGTGCGGCGCGACGAGCATGGATTCAGGCGATTGTGGTGGGTGGTCGCTTGCGTGTGGGCAGTCGCGTTGGTCGCCGGCGCTCTAACCCTCCCGCGACAGGGTCTGGCGCTCGAGTTACCCGGAACCGCCCGTTACTTGCCCATTCCCCTGCTCGCTATCGTCATCGCGTTACCGGTGGTGGCGGTCGCGGGGAGTTGGCTTTTCGCGCGACGTGGCCTACTGGGCAGGGTCACCATGATTGCGAGCCTATTCCTGATCGCCTTCGTCGCGGACCGCAACATGTCCCGACTAGGGCGGGAGTTCATGCCGCCACTCAATGAAGGCACGATTCTCGACATGCCTGTGACGATTCCACGCGCCAGCATCACGCAAGTTACCGACGACCTTAAGGCCCGTGACGCTATCCTCCGCCAGATTCCAGAGGTGGAGCTGATCGTTGGCAAAGCCGGCCGCGCTGAAACTCCTACCGATCCAGCGCCGCCAGATATGGTTGAAACTGTCATCAATCTGAGGCCTGAAGAGTTCTGGCCTAAGCGCGAGCTGAAATATGAGGACGCCTTAAAGCAGACTCGAAGAATCCTGGATGCCATGCACTCGCGAGGATGGGTCAAGGACATTGACACCGAAGAGGCCGATGGAATTGTCAACGACGCAACGATGCATGCCGTAGGTCACTTTGACCATAAGATGCGGGCTCAATCGGAGAAATTACTCGCCGAATTTCAAGTCCAACTCGGTCAGCAACTCATCCTGCAGTCGGTCGAGCGAGTTCTCGACAACTTGGACACCGCGGGGCACTTGGCCCGCACCCCGTCTGATGCCGAGGCAAAAGGCATTTCGCAATCACTAGAGCCGCAATTCGCCCAGCGAATGGCGCATGAACTCGATCTGGTCACAACGAACGCGATCGCCCGAGCGATCGTTGACAGGCTGATCGAAGGTAAATTCCTACACGCTGACGCGGACGTATTTCAGGTAAAGCGGACGGAACTCCAAGAACTACTGGCCAGCGGGCAGGACCTATTGGGCTTTGAGCGAGCCACCTACTTCACGCAACTGCACGAATACTTGGAGCAGGCACACTACGCCGCATGGGCCGAGCGAATAAAGGCGCTCAACTGGGAATTGGCCGACATGGCCGGCCCAGCTTACACCTGGCAAGCAATTACGCAGTTGAAACAGCGAGCTGACGCGGAAGGCATCTGGACCAGCGGCGAGTTGCTCCCCGCCAAGATTCTCGAACTGAGATCTGAGGTAGAGAGCGGCTTCACTGGGTCGGTCTTCCTGTGGCGGAAGTCCCGGCTCGACCTGGTTAAGGAGATGGACACACTGGCGCAGATGCCGGGGTGGGGGAACATCTGGACTCAGCCGATCATCAATCGAGTCGATATGCTCGCCACTGGCGTGCGGACGATGATTGGTGTCAAAGTTTACGGCGACGACCTGGATGCGATTCAGAAGGTGTCTGAGCGTGTCGCGCAAGTGCTCAAGAAGGTTCGCGGGGCAGCGGATGTATTTCCCGATCAGATTGTGGGTGAAGGCTACGTCGAGATCGACATCGATCGAGAGAAAGCAGCCCGTAACGGCGTGAACGTTGGCGACATCCAAGACGTCGTCGAGACCGCGCTCGGCGGCCAAGTTATCACCACGACTGTCGAGGGACGTGAGCGCTTCCCGGTGCGAATTCGGTATGCCCGCGATTTTCGCTTGGATGAGGAATCCATCAAGCAACTACTTGTCAGCGGGGGAGCAGGCGGCGACATGGCCGCTTCCGGCACGATGCCCGCAAGCGAGCAATCCGCGGCGCCGGCACCCAGCGTGACCCAGCAGGTGCCACTCTCGATGGTCGCGGATGTCCAAATCGTCGAAGGCCCTTCGATGATCAAGAGTGAGAACGGCTTGCTCCGCGCGTACGTTCAGTTGAACGTACGGGATCGGGATATCGTCGGTTTCGTGGAGGAAGCGCAACGGGCGGTCGCAGCCCAGGTGCCTTTGCCCCAAGGCATGTACCTGGAATGGAGCGGCCAGTTCGAACATCAGGTTCGTGCGCGGCGAACGCTGTCGCTCATCTTTCCGGTCGTCATCCTGGTGATTTTCCTGATCCTTTACCTCACCTATCACGACTTTCTGGACAGCGTCCTCGTGCTTGGACTGGCAGTGCCGGGAGCAATCGCCGGTGGCGTACTTTTCCAGTACCTGTTTGGATTCAACTTCAGCGTCGCGGTCTGGGTGGGTTACATCGCTTGCTTTGGCCTGGCCACCGAAAACGGTCTCGTCATGCTCGTCTATCTGCGCGAGGCCATTGACGAGCGCGGAGGCTTGGAAAACCTGACGCTGCCACAGTTGCGCGAGGCAGTGATGCAAGGAGCCGTGCATCGAACGCGGCCAAAGCTGCTCACCGAAGTGACCGCGATGGTCGGACTGGCACCGATGCTGTGGGCCACCGGCACCGGAGCCGAAATCATGCAACCGATGGCAGCTCCGGTCCTCGGCGGCATCCTGGTCTCGGACGAAGTGGTCGACCTGCTACTGCCCGTCCTGTTCTACCAGGTGCGCAAGTGGCGTTGGCACCGACTCAAGAAACATGCACCACCGACCGTCACTGTGGATCGGTCAGAAACGTTCACGCCTGCATTGGCAGGTACTTCCGTAGGGAGTTAACGAGAGGAGTAACTAATGAAATCGCGTGGACTTATCCTTGCCAGCTTTGTGTTAGGTACCGTTGCGGCATTTCTCGGCTGTAGCACGCGCCAGCCGGCAGCGGAACCAACCGCCCAGAGTGAGATCGAGCTGGAATTGGCGAAGCTCTCGCCCGATGACCGTGAACTCGTTCTGGCACAAAAGATATGCCCCGTTTCCGAGGAGCCGCTGGGCTCGATGGGAAAGCCGATCAAGGTCGAACAGAATGGCCGCGCCCTGTTTATCTGCTGTGCCGGCTGTGAAGACGAGGTGCAGAAGAATTTTGAAGCGAGCTTGAAGAAAGTCGGGCAGGAAACAAAGACGGAGTAGCAAACGGCGGCGTTTTGTGTGAAACCCGCTGAGAGGAGTGGCAAAGTCGCAGCAGATTCCCTGTTGCGAACCAACTGCTTTCCAGGAGGACGAAGTGATGAGACCGTTACGATTAGTTTTGACGTCGCTGCTAATGGTGTTGGCAGCCCAGTCGGCATTCGCCCAACGCGATGCTGGCTCGAAGATTCGCGGAGAGTACAACTTCTATGGCGGATCCGCCGGGCGTGCAATGCGTAGTGCCCGGGACTACAGCCAGTCTTACCGCGAGTATGTGCGCACTGCGCCCAAGCAGGAAGTGAACAAGGAGGTTGCGAAGGAAACGGCTGATGCCATTGGCGATTACATCGCCAAGGCGAAGAAGCATATGGCATGGATGCGGAAGCAGGCGGACACGTCGGGCGACAAGGAGACGCTGACGGCGCTGGATTCGATCGATAAGAATCTGGCGGCTGCCGAAAAACACCATGGTAGCCTGTGCGAGTACTGCGAGAAGGAATCTGTTGAAGCCAAAGGCTCAATGGAATGCTGCCAGGAAATCGACGACGCTCTGGCCGCCGCGATCGGCGATCACGACAAGCTCATGAAGCGCTTGGCCGCGAAGAAGTAGTCGCACTGTTGACTGGTTTTCGTCCGCAAGGATGACAAGCAGCGGCAAAGGAATTGCCGCTGCTTGTCATCCCTCTTTTGAAGGCCCGTTTGCGATCTAACCTGGCCGATTACCTTCGCAAGGCGACACACCGATGGAAAATGATGTCCACCCCCACGGGCACGCAGCTGAGCCTAGACCGTCCACCGGTGCAACTGACCCAGTATGCGGAATGCATGTGGACCCGGTCACGGCGAAGCATCGGCATGAACACGACGGTAGGCAGTTCGTTTTTTGCAGTGCTGGCTGCCATGACAAATTCGTCGCGGATCCGGCCAAGTATCTTGGTACACCAAGTCCAGAACGACCCTCAATCCAGGATGGGGCCCCGTCAATAAGCATTACGGTCGAATACGTGTGCCCCATGCATCCCCAGATTGTGCGATCCCAGCCGGGAGACTGTCCGATCTGCGGGATGGCGTTGGAACCTCGTACTCCCCAAGCCGATGAGGGAAACGCGGAACTGGCTGATATGACTCGCCGATTCTGGATCTGCGTCGTTTTCACGACGCCGCTGGTCGTGCTCACGATGTCGCGAATGATTGTCCCCGGGTCGTTCTATCAGCTGTTCTCAAGCCAAACGCTGGCCTATCTAGAGTTGGTGCTCGCAACACCCGTGGTGCTTTGGGGAGGCTGGCCGTTCTTCGTGCGAATGTGGTCGTCGGTGTCGCTGAGATCCCCGAACATGTTCACACTGATTGGGATTGGCACGGGGACAGCGTACGTCCACAGCACTATTGCGACATTCTTTCCGAGTCTGTTTCCGGAGTCCTTCCGCTCACACCACGGCGGAGTCGATCTGTACTTTGAGGCCGCGGCCGTAATCGTGACCCTGGTACTGCTTGGCCAAGTGCTTGAACTTCGCGCCCGTCACCGTACTGGTGCAGCCGTCCGAGCGCTGCTGGGACTTGCTCCCAAGACCGCCAGACGCATCGAGGCCGACGGCCGAGAAACGGATGTTCCGCTCGATGCGGTGCAAGTCGCCGATCGGCTGCGAGTCCGTCCTGGTGAGAAAATCCCCGTGGATGGCCGAGTCTCCGAAGGCGCGAGCTTCGTCGATGAATCGATGATTACGGGCGAGCCGATTCCTGTCGAGAAAAAGGCAGACGATCGGGTCATTGGCGGCACGGTCAATGGCACGGGTGGATTTGTGATGCAGGCAGAGAAGGTCGGTAGCGACACCGTGCTTTCGCAAATCGTGCGAATGGTAGCCGAGGCGCAGAGAAGTCGTGCTCCCATTCAGCGGCTGGTTGATCAGGTTTCGGCTTACTTCGTGCCCGCTGTTCTCATTGCTGCCGTTGTTACATTCGTGATCTGGGCGGCGATTGGTCCCGAGCCGCGGCTGAGTTATGCGCTGATCAACGCCGTTGCCGTCCTGATCATCGCTTGTCCATGCGCCCTGGGCCTGGCCACGCCGATGTCGATCATGGTGGCTGTAGGGCGAGGTGCCACGGCAGGTGTGCTAGTCAAGAACGCCGAAGTGCTCGAGCTAATGGCAAAAGTGAATACCTTAGTCGTGGACAAAACCGGCACGCTCACTGAGGGTAAGCCCAAGCTAGTCGCCGTAACTCCTGTCGGAGGCACAGCGGCTGACGAACTACTTCTGCTGGCGGGCAGCCTGGAACAAGGAAGCGAGCACCCGCTTGCAGCGGCGATTGCGAAGGGTGCCGCCGAACGGGGCCTAGCACTTACGGCCGCGACTGACTTTCAATCCATCACGGGCAAAGGAGTGCAGGGGCGAGTCAATGGTCGCACGGTATCCGTTGGCAACCGGAAGCTGCTCGAAGAATCTGGCGCGTCGGTTGAGGGACTTCTTGAAGTTGCCGAGTCCGCTAGGCGCGAAGGACAGACGGTGATGTTCGTGGCCATCGATGGCAAAACAGCGGGCATTCTCGGTGTTGCTGATCCAATCAAGCAGACGACTCTTGAGGTAATCGAGGAACTCCGCGCTGACGGTCTGCAAATCGTCATGCTAACTGGAGATAGCCGCACCACAGCCCTAGCCGTTGCCAGTAAGCTCGGAATCCAGGAGGTCGAAGCGGAAGTTCTTCCGCAACACAAAGTCGATGTGGTCAAACGGCTGAAGGCCGCGGGCCGAGTGGTGGCCATGGCTGGAGATGGCATCAATGATGCTCCCGCACTGGCCGAAGCACATGTCGGGATTGCCATGGGAACTGGCACCGATGTGGCCATGGAAAGCGCAGGCATAACGCTCGTCAAAGGCGACTTGCGAGGAATCGTGCGCAGCCGCCGATTGAGCGAGGCTACGATGCGAAACATCCGCCAGAATCTATTCTTCGCCTTTGTCTACAACGTGCTCGGTGTTCCCGTAGCGGCGGGCGTTCTTTACCCACTCACGGGGCTTCTTTTGAACCCCATGATTGCTGCTGCGGCGATGAGCTTTAGCTCCGTCTCGGTAATCGCAAATGCGCTGCGGCTGCGGCGGGAACATCTGTAGACGGATTTTTTTTGGCGAATCGATAAGCTTAGCCCACGTCGATGCCAGTCGCCCGCTAGGACTACGCCGCCGATCAACGATACGCCCCGCCATAGTGGACGCGGGTGTGCTCCGTTGTCTTGAGGCCTGTTTCGCATGATCGGTCGCCAATCCGACCCACCGGATTGACCTGCATCCAATATCTAATATATTGTCCGGCATCCCAATCCGGTGGTGATTGAAAAATGACTGAAATTACGCCGATCAAACGCACCCTCATGCGCGACGAGGTGTACGACCTCCTTTTGAAATGGATGGTCGAGCTTCGCCTCGAGCCCGGCGCGAAACTTCGTGATGCGGAACTTGCCGGTCAGTTGGGGGTCAGCCGGACGCCCGTTCGGGAGGCCATTCGTCGCCTTGAGGACCAAGGATTCGTTGAGACATCAGCTGCGTCATGGACACGGGTCGCCCAGATTGACACCGACCAGGCTCGACAACTCTATCCGATCATTAAAACGCTGGAGGAGTTGGCTCTGGAATGCGCTTTTGACACGATCGATGATTCCACGATCCAGAGGATGGCGACGATCAATGACGAACTGCGGCAAGCCGTGTCGGTTGCAGATTTTCTCGGGGCGTCGGAGGCAGATTTTCGCTTTCACGATGCGTTCGTCAATCGATGCGAAAACCACGAGCTCAAAAAGCTCCTGTCGGCACTCAAGTTGAAGATTCGACGAATCGAAAACGCATTCTTTCGAGACTCATCGCGGGCCGCCGACTCGGCCGGGGAGCACGGGCAGTTGGTCGACGCCTTGAGAAAACGAGACCTCTCCACGGCGAAATCGGCCCTCGCTCAGAACTGGGATGAGAGCCTGAAACGATTGCTCGTATCCGGCTGAAACGAGCGCAGCTCGCAGGATCGATGGATGGACTCGACAATCAAGCTCCTGGCCGATCTCGTCGCGATTGATTCGGTGAATCCTTCGCTCGTCCCTGGCGGCGCTGGCGAGCAGAGGATCGCGAGTGCGATTGCTACGGAGATGCGCTTAAGTGGTCTCGATGTGGAGGTGACCGACGTGGCACTGGGCCGCCCGAATGTGGTTGGCGTGCTGGAGGGGCGATCGGCGGGCCGTACGCTGATGCTGTGCGGTCACATGGACACGGTGGGCGTCGCTGGAATGGGGTCGCCTTTCGACCCCGTCGTACGAAATGGCTGTTTATACGGTCGCGGTGCTCTGGATATGAAGGGCGGCGTGGCCGCGATGATCAGCGCCGCTCGGGTGCTTGCTCAAGATGGCGGCCTAGCGTCCGGTCGGTTGATCGTCGCGGCGGTCGCCGACGAGGAATGCGCCAGCTTGGGTGCTGAGGCGCTGGTCCGTCGCTGGCGCGCCGACGGAGCCGTTGTCACGGAGCCAACCGGCTTGGCAATCGCTGCCGCGCACAAGGGATTTTCTTGGGTTGAGATTACGACCACCGGGCGCGCGGCTCATGGCAGTCGGCCGAGCGAGGGGCGGGACGCCATTTTCCATATGGGTCGGGTGCTGGCCAGCTTGGAAGTGCTGGATCGCCGACTGCAGTCGCGGCCTCCGCATCCACTGCTGGGAACCGCTTCGCTGCATGCCTCTTTGATCGATGGCGGACGCGAACTGAGCACTTATCCCGATCACTGCGCACTGAAGATGGAACGGCGCACGATTTGTGGAGAGTCGAAAGACATCGCTTTGAGCGAAGTCAAAGCGATTTTGACGCGGCTGAAGGAAGACGATCCTCAATTCGAGGGTGATGCCAAGCCTATTTTTGGGCGGTCCCCCTACGAGATTGCAGCCGACCATGAACTCGCGAGGCTCCTTGAAACGACGGTAAGTCGCTTAAATCCAGGACACGCCACAAGCCGAACCTGTCCGACGTTTTGGTGTGATGCAGCGATCCTGGGACATGCCGGGATACCAACGGTGATTTTCGGACCCGGTGGGGATGGGATGCATGGTTTAGAGGAGTGCGTACGCGTTGACGAGGTTCTCGCGTGCCGCGACGCGCTTGTCGAACTGGCCCGCCTTTACTGCGTCTGAGGGCCGTGTCGAAGCAGCTACCAGACTGGAAACCCAATACAAGGAGACACCGCATGAGATCACTTAGCTCCCAATCCATTGGCCTTGGCGTCGCGATGTGCTTGTGCTCAGTGATCGCCACGGCGGCCGAGCCGACGGACGCTGCAAAGCGTGGTTCGGCTCGCCAACCACGCAACGTCGCAATCTTCGCGTTTCAGGGAATGGAGCTTCTCGATTTCGCCGGTCCTGGTGAAGTGTTCCAGGCCGCAGGGCCCAGGTTCAAGGTTTATACGGTCGCTGAATCGACCGAGCCAGTCGTGAGTCAGGGATTCGTGAAGATCGTACCCCAGTACTCGATCCACGACTGCCCTAAGCCGGATTTGCTCGTCATCCCAGGGGGTGCCACTGCGGCCACGCTGAAAAACCCAGACGTAATTGCTTGGGTGAAACGAGTCTCGGAAGAAGCCGAGATTACCATGTCAGTCTGCACCGGCGCATTCATTCTGGCAAAGGCCGGCTTACTCGACGGCCAGAAGGCCACTACGCACTGGTTTCATCTGACACGACTCGGCAAGACCGTGCCAAACATTCAAGTGCGGAGCAATGTTCGGTTCGTTGACTCCGGAAGAATCGTTACCACGGCTGGCGTTTCCGCCGGCATTGACGGTTCGCTGCACGTCGTCGAACGATTAATCGGCCGGGAGGCAGCTGAGCGCACTGCACGCGGCATGGAATACGACTGGAATGCGACGCGTGAGCCAGGCGAGCCTGAAATCAAGTAAAGACGATCTGCGATAGACCTGGTTGCTCCTGCGGCTTCACTCTGAACCAAAACGTACAAGCAGAACCCGCGAACCTCTTCAGCATATGCAGACCACCTCAAAGGGTGGGCATGAAAAAGCATTGTCCGGACAGTTGGCTAGCGGCATCACGTAGATCATAAAATCTCGCCCCACAATCTGCATCGCCGTCGAGACGGCATTTGTCGCCAGTTGCACCGGCGATTGCGAATCCAGCGCGAGCAGCATTTGAAGCAGAAGGTCGCGATTGAAATAGTACTCACCGATTGGGCCCACGTTTTTCTCGAATTGCTCGAACTCATCCTCGGAACTGAGATACGGAGCCATTCGGCACCACCGCCGAAGCTCGTCCAATGTGGTCACCTGCGTTCCACGGCACTCTGGCCGCAGGAATGGACGGAGGTGGCGGACCGCTTGTTCTCGATCGGTTTCGCATTCTAATTCGACGCTGAACTCTTGGCGTCCACGGACGGCTACAAGAACGCGCTGATCGCTGGAAACCGTCCAGTGCTCTCCGTCGATCGAGACAAAAGTCGGTGCTCGCAACCAAGCGGTTCGGGAAAACTTACTGCAAGTCGCAATCATTGCCTTAGCGTTTATGACCGTCCCGGAAGACGGGCATTCCCAATCCGGCGTTCCCGTTTGCAGGGCAGCCGCAGCAACGCTTCCCAAGAATAGTCGCCGGTCGATTTGCATTGCTACCGCCCTCCGTGATGAGCTACTTCGACTGGCTGCTGGGGTTGAGATCGACGGCTGCCGCATCGAGCGTCGTCGAGTTTAGCCAATTCGTGACTTGTTCTGCGTCTGCGAACACGGCATCCGCCTTCCGCCCGTTGCACGGTTTGCATGCGAGGGCGAGATTGAACTCCGAGCTCGATCCGCCTTTTGACTTTGGAACAATGTGGTCGATCGTCGCACTCTTCCGAGTGAGCTGAATGCCGCAATAGGAACAGCGGGGGTCGAGCTTCAAAAGAACTCGCCGGTGCTGCATGACAATCCGTCGTTCTTCAGGCGTCAATGCCGAAGCTTTGTGCCGTCGACGTGGCTTCCCTCGGTGGCAGGATAGGCACCATAGCCGACCGTTGATCAGCTCAGAAGATTGTCGGGTAACTGCGATGCCGCACACTGCACAATTGGCGCGTTCGAGTAATTCCACTTGCCGCCGAGTCAGTTTGCGTGCCCCATTCTCTGCGCTCATCCGTGATGTCCTCAACTGACCTTCACCGCCCTTGGTTTTCGTCGCCTATCCAATCATAATCTAGGCGGCAAAAAGATCCGAACAGTCCG